>NZ_CP183979.1:2533520-3166900 GCF_049913155.1 Arthrobacter sp. R-11
TCGAGCACGCCCGGATGGAGGACCGCACGGTGCTGCAGTGGGACAAGGACGACTGCGAATGGATGGGCCTGGTCAAGTTCGACCTCCTGGGCCTGGGGATGCTCGCGGCCCTGCAGTACTGCTTCGACCTGATCGCGGACAACTTCGGGGAGCACTGGAAAATAGAGACCATCCCCAAGGAAGAACCCGCGGTGTACGACATGCTCTGCCGCGCCGATTCGATCGGGGTGTTCCAGGTGGAATCCCGCGCCCAGATCAGCACCCTGCCCCGCCTGAAACCACGGAGATACTACGACCTCGTGGTGGAGATTGCCCTCATCCGCCCCGGCCCCGTGCAGGGCGGCGCCGTGCATCCCTACATCCGCCGCCGCTCCGGAGAAGAGAAGGTCACCTACCTCCACCCGCTGCTGGAGCCCGTGCTGGAACGGACCCTTGGCGTCCCCTTGTTCCAGGAACAACTGATGCAGATGGCCGTCGCCGTGGGCGGCTGCAGTGCGGAGGACGCGGATTTGCTCCGCCGGGCGATGGGCTCCAAGCGCGGCGTGGAAAGGATCGAATCCCTCAAGGCCAAACTGTACGACGGGATGGCAGCCAACGGGATCAGCAAGGACGACGCCGACCAGATCTACGCCAAGATCGAAGCCTTCGCCAACTTCGGTTTCGCCGAATCGCACTCGCTCAGTTTCGCGGTGCTGGTCTATGCGAGTTCCTGGCTGAAGCTGCACTATCCCGGGGCGTTCCTCGCGGCGCTGCTCCGTGCCCAGCCCATGGGCTTCTACTCCCCGCAGAGCCTGGTGGCCGATGCCCGCCGGCACGGGGTCAAGGTGCTCCGGCCCGACATCCTCCGTTCCCGGGCCGAAGCGACGCTCGAGCTGTTGGAGGAGTACGACGCCGGCCGGGCGGCGGGTGCCCCGGCCGCCTCCCGTAGCGGCGGCCTGGACTCCTGCCTGCTCCCCGAGCAGCCCGAGCCCGGACCGTTCCGCCCGGAACTGCCGGCAGAAGACCACCTGCACCGCAGGGACGGCTCCCATGCGGTGCGCCTCGGCCTGGACGGGGTGACGAACATCGGAACCGAAGTGGCGAAACGGATCGTTGCAGAGCGCGAGGAGAACGGCCCCTACCGGGACATGGCGGACCTCTCCCGCCGGGCGGATCTCAGCTCCGAACAATTGGAAGCGCTCGCCTCCTCCGGTGCCCTCGATTCCCTGGGGTTGAGCCGCCGCGAAGCGTTGTGGCAGGCGGGCAGCGCGGCTTTGGAGCGGCAGGGACAGTTGCCGGGAACGCAGTTGCCTGTCCAGTTGCCGCTGTTGCCGGAACTCTCGCCGCAGGAGAGCGTCATCCAGGATCTCTGGTCCACCGGGGTCAGCACGGATGACCATCCCATGCGGCATGTGCGCGGCAGCCTTGAGCAACGCGGGGTGCTGCGGATCGACAGTCTTTCCGGGGTTGCCTCCGGCACGCGTATCGAAGCCGCCGGGCTCGTCACGCACCGGCAGAGGCCACAGACCGCGCAGGGCATCACCTTCGTCAATCTGGAAGATGAAAGCGGCATCCTCAACGTGATCTGCAGCGTGGGGCTTTGGAAACGGCACCGCCGGGTGGCACGGGAAGCTGTGGCCCTTGTCGTGCGCGGATTCCTGGAGCGCTCGCCGGACGGCGTCACCAACCTGGTGGCGGACAGGCTGGAAGCCCTGGGCCTGCCGGCAGCGCCCAAGTCGCGGGACTTCAGGTAGCCGACGGCGGAAGGACCCTCCCCCGCAGGACTGGCGGAGGTATGCCCGTCCGCGGGGATCGCGATTCCCGACATAGTTCCAATGAGATGAAGATCACACTTTGCGATCTGATATATCAATCATATACTAGACCGGATTCCGCCGGAGGATCGATCGTCAACTCGATGAGGAGTGAAACAGCACATGCAGAAACTCGCGCACCGGCTCGAACGCCTGGGCACCGAAACCGCGTTCAGCGTCGCCCAGGCCGCCGCCGCTTGGAAGGCGAAGGGGAACCTCGTGTACCCCTTCCATCTGGGCGACATCAACATCCCCACCGCTCCGAACATCGTGGAGGCTATGAACCGTGCAATCGCTGACGGCTACACGGGCTACTGCCCCGGCCCCGGCATCCCGCAGCTGCGCGAGGCCCTTGCCGAGGACCTCGGCTCCCGCCGCGGCATCGAGTTCACCCCCGAGAACGTGGTCGTGATGACCGGCGGCAAGCCCGTCATCACGAAGTTCCTGCAGGCGGTCATGAACCCCGGTCAGGAAGTGCTCTACCCCAACCCGGGCTTCCCGATCTACGAATCGCAGATCGAGTACCTTGGCGGCACGGCCGTGCCCTACCGTTACGTTCCCACGAGCACCGGGTTCGCGATCGACCTGGACCAGATCCGCGCCTCGATTACCCCGAACACCGCCGCGATCATCTACAACGACCTGCAGAACCCGATCTCGGCCGAGTCGACCGCCGCCGAGCGCGAGGCCATCGCACAGATCGCGATCGAACACGACCTCTGGGTGCTTTCGGACGAGGCCTACTTCGAGACCCGCTACGAAGGGGTCTCGAGCTCGATCGCATCGATTCCCGGCATGGCCGAACGTACGGTCATCCTCTACACCTTCAGCAAGAAGTTCGCCATGACCGGCTCACGCCTGGGCTGCGCCGTCGCCCCGCGCGAAATCGCCCAGGTGCTCAGCACGCTGAACACCAACGATGAATCCTGCACCACGCACTACGTGCAGTGGGCCGGCATCGAAGCGCTCCGCGGCCCCCAGGACTCCGTGCAGCAGATGCTCGACGTCCTGCAGAAGCGCCGCGACACCGCCTGCGAGCTCGTGAATTCCATCCCCGGAATGCACGTCGCCGTGCCGCAGTCCACGTTCTACCTGTTCCCGGACGTCACCGAGGCCATGGAGCGCATGGGTTACACGGCGGTGGGCGACTTCGCCACCGACGCCCTGTACAAGACGGGCGTGTCCTTCTGCACCCGTGAACACTTCGGTCGGCGCCTGCCCGGTGAGGAGCGGCAGTACATCCGCCTGGCCTACTCCGGCATCGAGGCGGCAGACATCCGTGACGGCCTCGGACGCCTGCGCGAATGGATCGTGTCCGCATGAGCCGCGTCGTCGTCACGGGGCGGATCCCCGAAGCCGCGCTCGAAAATCTCCGCGCCGAACACGAGGTCGACGCCTGGACCGGCACGGAATCCATCGGCCGCGAGGAGCTCCTGGCCCGCGTGGCCGGCGCCGACGCCATCGTCAGCCTGCTCACCGAACGCATCGACGGCGAACTCCTCGACGCCGCCGGCCCTCAGCTCAAGGTCGTCTCCAACGTCGCCGTCGGCTATGACAACATCGACGTGCCGGCCTGCACCGCGCGGGGCATCACCGCCACGAACACCCCCGGCGTGCTCACCGAGGCGACCGCGGACATCGCGTTCGGGTTGATCCTCATGGCGACCCGCCGGCTTGGTGAGGGCGAACGGCTCATCCGCGCCGGACAGGCGTGGAAGTGGGGCATGTTCTTCCTGCTCGGGTCCAGCCTGCAGGGCAAGACCCTCGGCGTCGTCGGCATGGGCGGCATCGGCCAGGCGACCGCGCGCCGGGCCAAGGCCTTCGGCATGGACATCGTGTACCAGTCCCGCAGCGAGATCGATCCCGCGGTCGCGGCCGAACTGGGCGCCCGGCGGGTCGAGCTGGACGAACTGCTGGCCGTTTCCGACGTCGTGTCCTTGCACTGCCCCTACGGGCCCGCCACGCACCACCTCATCGGCGCCGAAGAGCTCTCGGCGATGAAGAGCACGGCCTACCTGGTGAACACCGCCCGCGGACCGATCATCGACGAAGCCGCCCTTGCCACCGCCCTGCGCACCGGCGTCATTGCCGGCGCAGGCCTGGACGTCTTCGAGAAGGAACCCCAGGTTTACCCGGAACTGCTGGACCTGGAAAACGTCGTTCTCGTGCCGCACCTCGGCTCGGCCACCGTCGAGACGCGCACGGCCATGGCCGTTCTCGCCGCCGACAACACCCTCGCCGTGCTCCGCGGCGAACAACCACCCACACCGATCGCTTAGCGGCGGGCCTACCGCTAACGCGCACCGACGGACGCAGCAAGTCCGCACTGTTACGAGTACGAGCCCCGTCCCGAAGGACGGGGCTCGTACTCGTTAAGTGACCCAGCCCTAACTCATGTCCATAGACTGGTCCGCACGCACGTGATCCACGAGCGGACCGGCACAAACCATGGAGAAGAGGACCGATGGGGACTACAGCGGGATGGTACGACGATGGAACGGGCACCACGCGTTGGTGGGATGGACAGAATTGGACCGAGCAAGTGCAGCCGCCGGCGCCGATGAGCGGAATCGGCGGAGTGATCGGCCGCATCGAGGCGGAGGCCACCGCGGGAGCCAACCCGCGTCCCGCCGCAAGAGGCATGAACTACGTTGTGCTGCAGGTCATCCTCAAGGAAAAAATCTGGGGAACCGGTTCCGGAAACCTCACCGAGTTGGAGAAGGCGCTCAATGCCCAGGCTGCCCTCGGCTACCGGCTCCACACCATCACCACGGCGTCATCGGGAAGCAAAGGGATCGGCGGAGGTGACCGCATCCAGGCAACGATGGTGTTCGAGCGTTTGTAGCAGGTCCACGCCATTGCAAACTGTTCCGCGGAAGTCGCCGCCGTCGGGTCCCCATTCGGCCCCGCCTCCGGAAACCAAAAAATCTCCGGAACCAAAAAATCTCCGGAAACCAAAAAATCCCGCGGATCCGATCCGCGGGATTCAATGTGGTGGAGGTAAGGGGATTCGAACCCCTGACCTTCTGCATGCCATGCAGACGCGCTACCAACTGCGCCATACCCCCGTATTTTCGTTGCTTCACAAGCGTGGAAAGACTTGGGAAAGTCCCTCCCGCCTTGCCTTGCGGCGAAGCAACTCCAATATCTTAGAACAGCCTTTCCGAAAATTCCAAATCGGGCATACTTTGGCTGTCCTGCCCCGCCAATCCGGGGTTTCGGCTCAGGCGCCTTCCTGGATCGCGGGCGAACCGTGGTCCTTGCCGTTGAGCTCGAGGTCCACCACCGGGCAGTCCTTCCAAAGCCGCTCCAGGGCGTAAAACACCCGGTCCTCGCTGTGCTGGACGTGCACCACGATGTCCGCGTAGTCCAGCAGGACCCAGCGGCCTTCGGAGCGGCCTTCACGGCGCACGGGGCGCAGGTCCTGCTTGAGCAGTTCCTCTTCGATGCCGTCGACGATGGCATTGACCTGGCGCTCCGTGGGAGCGGAGGCGATCAGGAAGACGTCAGTGAGGGCCAAACGGTCGCTTACGTCCAGGGCGACGATATCCTCGGCGAGCTTGTCCGCTGCCGCGCGGGCGGCATGGCGGGCCAGGACGATGGATGATTCATGTGCAGTCACGGGACTCCTTGTATGTGGTGATTTTTCCGGTGCAGGCCAAATACCTGCCGATGTCTGGGGGCTCAGCGGGTGTTTCCGCTGGCAAAGAACACGATGCCTGCAATGACGGCGGCTACAGCAATCACGGCCAGGCACAGGATGAGCAATTGCTGGCGGCGCGCACGGGCCAGCCCGGCGGTCGCGGCGTCGAGCGGTTCAAGCCCATAGGCGGTGCGCGCAGCGACAGGCGCTGCCGGCGACGTTCCTTCGGAGTCGACGACGGCATCCCCCGCGGTCCGCTTGCGGGCCGCCGTCGCTGCGGCCTCCGCCCGGGCCAGGACGGCCGCGCGGCCGCGCTTGCTGCGCTGCTTTGCCGCTGTTGCCTGTTCCTTGCTCAGTTTCGGTCCGGCGGAGGTCACCAGGGGGACAAAGCTGGTTGCCGGTGCCTTCATCATGGGCCGGTCGGAGCCCGGAACCTTCACGAATTCAAGCGGCGTCACCATGGCCAGATTGTTCGCCGTCGCCGGGCCGGTCTTGACGACGGGCGGACGGAGGGTCTGTTCGGCGAGCTTCTGTTTGGCCTCGGCGCGCTTGTTGAGGATGGCTTCCCGTTCGGCCTCGGCGATCTGCCGGGCAAGGGCCTGCGGGTCCTCGGGGGCTTCCTCGGCCATCTGCGCTTCAGTGGTTCCTTGGGATGCGCTCTCCAGGGCCGCAATATGTCCGAGCTTGTTGGCCTGGTTGGGGGTCTGGGCAGTCAACAGCTCCCTGGCCGCGAGTGCCTGTTCCACGGACATCTCCGGCCGTTCCCCGGAAGGCTCCGGAGCGGAAGCGGGAGGCCCGGCAGTAACCCTGATGGCGCCGTCGGGAGCGGCGCGGTACGGACCGGCCTGCGCAGGCTTGCCGGCCACATCGCCGTCGGCCGGGGCGGGCGCCGGAACGACCGGGATCGCCGACGCCGGCGCATCGCCGGACGGCGCCGCTGCTGCCGGTGCGACCAGCGGCAGCATGGACGTGCCCGGGGCCAGTTCCTCCTGGAGCTGCTGGAGCCGGAGCTGCCGGCGCGTCGGAGGGCCGCCCTTGGACAGCTGCCCTTCCTTGTCAGCGAGTTCCTTGATGGCTCTCAGCGCGGCGCGGTCCCGGGCCCGGATTTGGGAGGAACGTTCAGCGCTGGACGCCGCGTCCACCGGCGCATCGGCGACCCGCCGGACGCGCCTGGTTTCGGGACCGGATTTCGTGGGCGCCTCGTCCGTGCCGGAGCCTGCCACGTGTTCCAGCGGCATGTGTTCCAGGTGCTGTTCCCGGGCTCGACGAAGCTCACGCCGGCTGCGGATAGGGGGCTGTTCCTGGCTCATTCAAAAACTCACTCAGTAAGTGCTCGGCGGTCTGATCCGGTCAATGACGGCATGGACGCTGCGGGCCGTTTGTCCGCGTAGAGGCCGTACTTTGCGATGTACTGCACCACGCCGTCGGGAACGAGGTACCACACAGGGTTTCCGACGGCCACACGGGCGCGGCAATCGGTCGAGGAAATCGCCATGGCCGGGACCTCGAGGAGGCTGACGTCCTCCCTGCCCATGTCATCGAGCACGTGGCCGGGCCTGGTGACGCCCACGAAATGCGCCAGCTTCCAGAGCTCATCCACGTCCTTCCAGGACAGGATCTGGGCCAGGGCATCGGCGCCCGTGATGAAGAAAAGGTCCGCGTCTGGGCGCTGGGCGCGCAGGTCACGCAGGGTGTCGATGGTGAAGGTAGGACCGGGACGGTCCACGTCTACGCGGCTGACCGTGAAGTTCGGGTTCGACGCGGTGGCGATCACCGTCATGAGGTAACGGTGTTCGGGCTCGCTGACCTGCCTGCTGGACTTCTGCCAAGGCTGGCCCGTGGGCACGAAGACGACCTCGTCCAGATGGAACTTGGCGGCGACCTCGCTCGCGGCAACCAGGTGGCCGTGATGGATGGGATCGAACGTCCCACCCATCACGCCAAGGCGGATCCTGCGCCCCGTGTCCTCGAAGGGTTTTGCAGCGGAAATCTTAGTGGCCAAACCCTGAGTGCTTGGCCGGGTGCTGGCGGTGCGGATCCGAGTGCTCGTCGACGGGCTCGTGGCGGTTGCCCAGGTTGGTGTAGGACAGGGTCACGAACATCAGCACGCACAGGATGGCAAACATCGAGACGCCGAAGACCCACGGCTCAACCCACAGCGGAGCGAGTTCCTCATGGCCACCTTCGCCGCCCTGTGCGGCAATGGAAACGGCGATCTGTTGAAACTGCATGCTCTCCCCTAATGGTTCAAAGGATTTCGACGGCGGATCCTCCCGCCGCTCCGGACTTCTGTTCTATGTTACAGCGTTGGCGTTGGGGCAATGCCCCGCCACCGGCAGTGGGCTCAGGCCCGTACCTGGCCTTCGCCCTGGACGATCCACTTGGTGGTGGTCAGTTCCGTCAGGCCCATCGGGCCACGGGCGTGCAGCTTCTGGGTGGAGATGCCCACCTCGGCGCCCAGGCCAAGTTCGCCGCCGTCGGTGAAACGGGTGGAGGCATTGACGATCACGGCCGCGGAGTCGATCTCGGCAATGAACTTCTCGGCGTTGGCGAGGTTGTTCGTCAGGATCGCCTCGGTGTGGCCGGTGGTCCACTTGCGGATGTGGCTGACGGCGGCGTCGAGGTTGTCCACCATGGCCACGGCAAGGTCCAGGTCCATGTATTCGGTGGCCCAGTCGTCATCGTCGGCCGGCACGGTCTCCACCTTGCCCGCGAGGGCCTGGGCCACACGGTCATCGACATGCAGCGTGACACCGGCAGCCCGCAGTGCGGCGGCGACGGCGGGCAGCACCGCGGAGCCGGAGTGGACCAGCAGGGTCTCCACCGTGTTGCAGACGCTGGGCCGCTGGGTCTTGGCGTTGAGCAGGATCTCCACGGCCATTTCCTCGCCGGCGGACTCGTCGATGAAGATGTGCACGTTGCCTTCACCGGTCTCAATCACAGGCACCGAGGAGTTGTTCACCACCGTCTGGATGAGGTCACGGCCGCCGCGCGGAATAAGCACGTCGACCCGTCCCCGGGCACGCATCAGTACGTTGGCGCCTTCGCGCCCGAACTGGTCCACGGTCTGCACGGCGTCGGCAGGCAGGCCGACCGATTCCAACGCCTCCCGCAGGATCACCACGAGGGCAGCATTGGTGTGCGCAGCGGCCGAACCGCCGCGCAGGATCACGGCGTTGCCGCTCTTCAGGGCCAGGCCGGCGATGTCCACGGTGACGTTGGGGCGGGCTTCGTAGATCGCCGCGACAACCCCCATGGGTACGTTGACCTGGCGCAGGCGAAGGCCGTTGGGAAGCGTCTGGCCACGGACCACGTTGCCCACGGGATCGGGCAGGCCCGCGAGGTTTTCGAGCGCGGCCACGAGGCCTTCGATGCGGGCCGGGGTCAGGGTGAGCCGGTCCAGCAGGGCTTTGGAGGTGCCATTGCTGCGGCCGGCTTCGACGTCCTTGGCGTTGGCCGCGAGGACGGTTGCCTGGCGATCGACCAGAGCTTCGGCGATTGCCCGCAATGCGCGGTCCTTCCAGGCCCGGTTGGCCTGCGCCATGCGGCGGGCGGCTTTGCGGGAGCGGTCGGCGATGGCGTGGACGGCCGCCTCGAGTTCCTGGGCATCGAGTTCCCGGGGCGCCAGCGACTCCGGGGTTTCCGCAGGCGGAACGGCACCGGAAAGGGCTCCGGTGGTTGCTGCGTCGGAAACGGCCTGGGGAGTCAGTGCTTCAGTCATGCTCCAAGTTTAGTGGAGCCCGCCGACGGGACCAGAACGAGGTCGTCAACATGGACAACAACGCGGTCATATCCGCTGCCGAGTTCCTTGGCGAGTTCCTTCGTGGAACGGCCCAGCATGCGCGGAAGCTCCTCCGCGGAGTAGTTGACCAGGCCCCGCGCGATCACGGTTCCGTCGCCGGCCACCATTTCCACGGGGTCGCCGGCCTCGAAAGCCCCGGTAACGGAAGAAATACCGGCGGGCAGCAGCGAAGTGTGGCGGTCGCGCACAGCCCGCACCGCGCCGTCGTCGAGCACCAGGCGTCCGCGCACGGAGGCCAGATGCGCCAGCCACAGCAGCCGGACGGGTTTCCGCCCGGCGTTCACGGCAAACCAGGTGCCGACGTCCTCCCCCGCCAGCGCCGCGGCGGCGTTGGCGGTGGAGGTGACAAGGGCGTGGATACCGGAACCGGCTGCGATGCTGGCCGCCTCGACCTTGGTCATCATGCCGCCGGTCCCGACGCCGGCCTTGCCGGCCTTGCCGATGGTCACCCCTTCGAGGTCCGCGGGGCCGGTGACCAGCGGGATGCGCTTGGCCCCCTTGGCGGGCGGGCCGTCATAGAGGGCGTCGACGTCGGACAGCAGCACGAGCGCGTCCGCGCGCACCAGGTGCGCCACGAGGGCGGCCAGCCGGTCGTTGTCGCCGAAGCGGATCTCGTGCGTGGCCACGGTGTCGTTTTCGTTCACCACCGGCACCACGCCCAGGTTGAGCAGCCGGTCCAGGGCGCGGTAGGCGTTGCTGTGCTGGGTGCGCCGCATGAGGTCATCTGCCGTGAGCAGCACCTGGCTGACGGTCACGCCGTGGGCGGAGAACGCCTGCGTGTAGCGGGCCATCAGCAGTCCCTGCCCCACGCTGGCCGCTGCCTGTTGGGTGGCCAGGTCCTTGGGCCGCTTGGCCAGGCCCAGCGGCGCGAGCCCGGCGGCGATCGCCCCCGAGGAAACCAGGATGATTTCGCTGCCCGCATTGCGCTTGCGCGCGAGGGCGTCGACGAGGGCGGTCAGGGAGCGTTCCGAGATGCCGCCCTTGATGCTGGTGAGCGAGGAGGAACCGACCTTGACCACGATCCGCCTGGCCGTGGCGAGGGCTTCGCG
This sequence comes from Arthrobacter sp. R-11, assembly GCF_049913155.1. GTDB lineage: Bacteria > Actinomycetota > Actinomycetes > Actinomycetales > Micrococcaceae > Arthrobacter. Next base: position 2,543,808 of record NZ_CP183979.1, read on the forward strand.
TTCGGCGGTGTCCGCAGGGGTGGACACTGCATCCGTGCTAGTCGTCATTGCCGTCTTCCAGGCCGCTTTCGGTCACCGGACGGGCAGCACGACGGCGGCTGACGGATTCCGTCCAGATGCCCGCCTTGCGCTCGGCCTCGAGTTCGGCGCGGGCGGCAGCCTTGGCTTCGCGGCGTTCGATCTGTTCTTCGCGCTTCTGGGAACGGGTGGGGCGGTCGCCGATGTCCGCGATGCGGATGTCGGTACCGCGCGGGGTGGCAAGCAGTTCGGCGCCGGCCATCATTGTGGGCTCCCAGTCGAACACCACGCCGTCTTCGCCGCCGATCACCACGGTATCGCCGGGCTTGGCACCCATCTTGAACAGCTCGGTTTCGATACCGAGTTTTGCCAGACGGTCCGCCAGGTAGCCGATGGCTTCTTCGTTGGTGAAGTCGGTCTGCTTGACCCAACGCACGGGCTTCTCGCCGAGCACGCGGAAGAGCGGCTCGAGGTTCTTCTCCTCGCGGCGGATGGTGAAGCCGGTTTCGTTGACGGCACGCGGGCGCAGCACGGGGGCGGCAACCTTCGGCGGAGCTGCCTGGACGGCGTCGCGGGCGGCCTGGACGATTCCGGCCATCGCGAAGCTCAGGGGGCGCAGGCCTTCGTGGCTGGTGGCGGAGACTTCAAAGACGCGGTAGCCGCGGGCCTCGAGGTCCGGGCGCACGAACTCGGCCATGTCCTTGCCGTCGGGCAGGTCAACCTTGTTCAGCACCACCAGTTTGGGGCGCTCGTTCAGCGGAACCACTTCGCCGTCAGCGCCGGCGTAGCTCATGTCCACTGCGTACTTCTCGAGTTCGGCCTCGATGATGGCGAGGTCGGACAGCGGATCACGGTCGGATTCCAGGGTTCCGCAGTCAAGCACGTGGACCAAGGCGGCGCAACGCTCGACGTGGCGCAGGAAGTTGTGGCCCAGTCCCTTGCCTTCGCTGGCGCCTTCGATCAGGCCGGGAACGTCGGCAATGGTGAAGCGGACATCGCCAGCCTGCACCACGCCGAGGTTCGGCACCAGGGTGGTGAACGGGTAGTCGGCAATCTTGGGCCGGGCGGCGGACATGGCAGCAATGAGGCTGGACTTGCCGGCCGAGGGGAAGCCAACGAGGGCGATGTCGGCAATGGACTTCAGTTCCAGAACGATGTCCCTGGCTTCGCCTTCGATGCCAAGGAGCGCGAACCCGGGGGCTTTGCGCTTCTGGGAAGACAGGGAGGCGTTGCCGAGGCCGCCGATGCCGCCTGCAGCAGCAAGGTATTCGGCCCCGATGCCGACGAGGTCGGCCAGCACGGTGCCGTCCTTGCTCTTGACCACAGTGCCGTCCGGAACGGGGAGCACAAGGGTTTCGCCGTTCTTGCCGCCACGCCAGTCGCCCATGCCGGGGCCTCCGTTGGTGGCGTGCCGGTGCGGGGCGTGGTGGTAGTCAAGCAAGGTGGTGGTCTGGCCGTCGACGCGCAGGATGACGTCGCCGCCGTTGCCACCGTTGCCACCGTCCGGGCCGCCGAGCGGCTTGAACTTCTCCCGCTTGACCGATACACAGCCGTGGCCGCCTGTTCCGCCGGATACGTGAAGTACTACCCGGTCTACGAAGGTGGCCACGTTTTTCTCCTCTGTGTATGCAAAAACTCTAAAAGATTCTAATGCTGTTAAAAAACAAGTGGAGCGGGCCGCCTGGCCCGCTCCACCCGTTCAGAATGTGTTGTTACTCTGCAGCTGCAGCAGCAACGATGTTCACGACACGGCGGCCGCGACGGGTGCCGAATTCGACAGCGCCGGCCTGCAGAGCGAACAGGGTGTCGTCGCCACCGCGGCCGACACCGGCGCCCGGGTGGAAGTGGGTGCCGCGCTGGCGGACGATGATCTCGCCGGCGGAAACAACCTGACCGCCGAAGCGCTTCACGCCGAGGCGCTGTGCGTTGGAGTCACGACCGTTGCGAGTGGAGCTCGCGCCCTTTTTATGTGCCATTTGAAATGCCTGCCTTTAAGGTTCTTGGGAAATCTGGTGAAACCCGGAAAGCAACCAGTGGTTACTTGATGCCGGTGATCTTGATCTTGGTCAGTTCCTGACGGTGACCCTGGCGCTTCTTGTAGCCGGTCTTGTTCTTGAACTTCTGGATGACGATCTTCGGACCACGGAGGTCTTCGAGGATCTCAGCCGTAACCTTGACCTTGGCCAGGTCCGCAGCAGCGGAGGTGACCTTGTCGCCGTCTACCAGGAGCAGTGCGGGCAGCTCGAGGGTGCTTCCGACTTCACCGGGGACGCGGTTGAGGGTTACGTAGTCTCCAACGGAAACCTTTTCTTGGCGGCCGCCTGCGCGGACAATCGCGTACACCACTTGGGCACTCACTTCTCTCGACGTTTCTTACAAAAATTTGCGTGCGGAACCCCGGAGCCATTGTGGTCCTGATTCACGCTGTGCCTCAACGCCGTGAACTCCAGAAAGAAGCCCGTGAGTCATCCCTGAACAGATCCAGGGGGCATAACCCAAGTGTTGGCGTAAGCACCGAAGATCTAGATTACGCTAGTTTCGCCTTCGGCTGCAAATGAGGCCGGGTCCGGAGCGTGCCGCGTGATGGCTGCCACAGCAGCCAAGGCGGCATCCGGTACCGTGCCCGTCAAGCTTACCGTTTCCGGACGCCCGTGCCGTGCAGGCGCCCTCCGACACGCTCAGGCGTGCAGTCTTGGGGCGTCGAAGAACGCCGTCTCGTAACGGCAGGACTGGACAAAGGCCTCGTGCATTGCGGCGCGTTCGGCGGCGGACGCCGCGCGGGCAGCACCGTCGACGACGTCGATCGCCTTCCGGGTGGACTCGGCGAAGGCTTCATCCGCGTAGGTCCGCAGCCAGTCGGCGTAGGGGTGGCCGGAAGGCTCCCCGGCGGCAACGAATTCATGGTGCAGGCGCTGGCCGACTTCAGCGTAAAGCCAGTAACACGGCAGGATGGCCGCGACCAGGACCCCGTAGCTTCCGGACGCGGATGCCGCGAGCAGGTGGTCCACATAGGCCTTCGTGACGGGGCCAGCCTCCGTGGCCATCCGGCCGCCGAGCCAGTTCCGGTGCAGCTCCGACTCGACTTCCAGGCACTGCTGGGAGCCCTTCGCCCAAAACAGCTGCTCGTCTTCGCTCGGCGCCAGCGCCCCGGCCCGGGCCAGGACCCTCGAGTAGCCGTTCAGGTAGAGGGCGTCCTGGGCCAGGTAGTAGCCGAAGTGTGCCTTCGACAGCGCTCCGGACTGCAGGCCGCCGATGAACTCCAAGGCATGGATCTCGGCGAGTTCCAGTTCAGCGGCATCCCAGAGTTGCGCAGCGAAGCCGCCCGGCCGCAGCTGTACCTGTCCATGGAAATGGTGGACGGGACCGTTGCCCTTGCCTACATCGAGCACCCCCGAGCAGGCGAGTGCTTCCTGCAGCCAGGGCTTCACCTCGCGCAGGGCCTCCTCCCAGCTGCCCAGGCGCGCCTTGGCGGTGGCCATCGCGGAAGAGAGCGAACACCCGGTGCCGTGGCTGTTGCTTGTGTCGACACGCGGCCCGGAAACCTCCACCACATCCTGGCTGAGCAGGCCGGTGGTGTTCACCAGGGCGTCGGGGCAGTCTTCGCCGGCCAGGTGTCCTCCCTTGACCAGCACGGTGCTCCCGGTGGAGGCGGCGAGGCGCTTGCCCTGGTCAAGCGCCGAGGCCCAGTCCCGGGCTTCGGGTTCGCCCAGCAGCATGGCCAGTTCGGGCAGGTTCGGCGTGATCAGGTCCGCCAGCGGGAGCAGGCGGCGGAGGGCCTCCTCCGCCGAGGTTTCCAACAGCCGGTCGCAGCTGGTCGCGATCATCACCGGGTCGAGGACGACGACGGCGGGCCGTGCCTTGCCGAGCCAACGCCGGACTTCCTCGATCACCTCTGCGCCACCCAGCATGCCGATCTTAACGGCGTCGACCTCGATGTCGTCGCTGATCGCGTCCAATTGTTCGCGCAGGAATTCGACCGGCGGGACATGGACGGAGCGCACGCCCTTGGTGTTCTGTGCCGTCAGGGCGGTGATGGCGGCCATGCCGTATCCGCCGTTGGCCGCGATGCTTTTGAGGTCCGCCTGGATTCCGGCGCCGCCGGACGGATCGGAACCTGCGATGCTCAGCACACGGGGCGGCCGCGCTGCAGCGGCGTCAACAGGGTAGACGGGAGTGAGTGGTGCGAGTGCCATGAAGCGGACATCCCTTCGCCGGTACTAACCGGGCAGGTTCAACGGGTCTGGTCTCAGCCGGCATCGGTGCGCGGCACCCCGTGTCAGGCCTCCAATTCTAGACGGCTTCCACGCCCTCGCAGGCAGCAGGCCGCCGGAACGGAAAAGGCCCCGGCGCCTCCGCAGTCAAGCGGAGGGCACCGGGGCCTTCAATGATTCCTAGAGTTCGGACTTGGGAACGCCCACGCCGAGGATGATCGGTTCATCGGCCGCAGCCGTCTTTTCCGGCAGCTTCGCAGGGGCCTTGGCCTCGTGGGCGGTGCCGCCGCTGGCCGCGGTGGTCGCGTGCTGTTCCACCGTCGTGGCGTTGGCTGCGCCCTGGGCCCGGCTCGCGCTCCTGCTGCGGCGGCTCCGGCGCCCGCGGGCACGGTCTTCGGCGTCGCCGCCAGCCGGTGTCGCCGCGGAAACGGCGTCCGCAGTTTCGCCGGCAGCATCCCGGCCGAGGCCTGCGAAAGCCTGGGCCAGCAGGTCAAGGCTCATCGGAGGCTCGTTCCGCACGGGCTCCTCGTGATGGAGCGCAAGAGGCAGCGCTACTTCTTCGCCGCCGAACCGCAGGACCGGCTGAACCGGTGCACCGGAAGCCGCAGGAGTTCCGGCGTCGGCAGGTCCTGCCGATGCTGCGGCGTCGGGGGCTTCCGGGGCGGCGGCCGAAACCAAGGCTTCGGCCGCGTGCTGGAGTTCCTCGTCGTGCAGGTGCGCGGCGTGCGCGGCGGCGGCGATGTTGGCCAAGGCGGCGCGGGTCGCATCGGCCTTGGCCTGGCGCTGTGCGTCTGCAGCCTCCGGTGCGGGCGGTACGGCCGGCGCCTCGACGGCGGCCTGTCCCCCGCCCTTGCCGCGGCGGCGCTTGCGCTCGGTGCGGGCAGGCTGCTGGGCCTCCGTGTGCGGCCGGTGGTGTTCAGCAGCCACCACGTTGGCGCGGCGGTGCTCGACCGGTTCGTCGTGGGTGACCACGCCGCGGCCGGCACAGGCTTCACATTGTTCGCCGAAGACCTCGAGCAGGCCTGTGCCCATCCGTTTGCGGGTCATCTGGACCAAGCCCAGGGACGTCACTTCCGCCACCTGGTGCTTGGTACGGTCACGGCCCAGGCATTCCACCAGGCGGCGCAGCACGAGGTCACGGTTGGATTCGAGCACCATGTCGATGAAGTCGATCACGATGATGCCGCCGATGTCGCGCAGGCGCAGCTGGCGTACCACCTCTTCGGCCGCTTCCAGGTTGTTCTTCGTGACGGTCTCTTCGAGGTTGCCGCCGCTGCCGGTGAACTTGCCCGTGTTGACGTCCACCACGGTCATGGCTTCGGTCCGGTCGATCACCAGGGAACCGCCGGAGGGCAGGAAGACCTTGCGCTCTAGGGCCTTGTGGATCTGCTCGTCCACGCGCCAGGCGGCGAAGATGTCCTGGTCCGAAGTCCACTTTTCCAAGCGGCCCACCAGGTCCGGCGCCACATAGGTGACATAGGCCTCGATGGTGTCCCAGGCCTCTTCGCCGGAGACGATCAGCTTGGAGAAGTCTTCGTTGAAGACGTCGCGGACAACCTTGATGGTCAAGTCCGGTTCGCCGTAGAGCAGCTCCGGGGCCAGGATCTTGGTGGACGTGGACTGGCTCTCGATGCCTTCCCACTGGGCCCGCAGGCGGTTGATGTCGTGCGTCAGCTCTTCCTCGGAAGCACCTTCGGCCGCGGTGCGGACGATCACGCCGGCGTTCTCCGGGAGGCGGTCCTTGAGGATCCGCTTGAGCCGGTTGCGTTCGACGTCGGGCAGCTTGCGGGAGATGCCGGTCATGGAACCGCCGGGCACGTACACGAGGTACCGGCCCGGAAGGGAAATCTGGCTGGTCAGGCGGGCACCCTTGTGGCCCACCGGGTCCTTGGTGACCTGCACCAGCACCGAGTCCCCGGACTTGAGGGCGTTCTCGATGCGGCGCGGCTTGCCTTCAAGCGTGACGGCGTCCCAGTTGACTTCGCCGGCGTACAGCACGGCGTTGCGGCCACGTCCGATGTCGACGAACGCCGCTTCCATGGACGGCAGCACGTTCTGGACCTTGCCCAGGTAGACGTTGCCGATCAGGGAATCCTGCTGCGTCTTGGACACGAAGTGCTCGGCCAGCACGCCGTCCTCCAGGACGCCGATCTGGATCCTGTCGTCGCGCTGGCGCACGATCATCTGGCGGTCCACGGACTCGCGGCGGGCCAGGAACTCGGCCTCGGTGATGACCTGGCGCCGGCGTCCGGTTTCGCGGGATTCGCGGCGGCGCTGCTTCTTGGCCTCCAGTCGGGTGGAGCCCTTGACGCTGGTGACGCGGTCAGGTCCGGCGCTTTCGGCGTGGGTGCGCGGGGCACGGACCCGGGTCACGGTGTTGGGCGGGTCGTCTTCCCCGCCGCCGCTCAGCTCGAGGTCCTGGTCGCCGCGGCGACGGCGGCGACGGCGGCGCGATGTGACGCCTTCTTCGAGGGCCTCGCCTGCCTCGGCCTCGCCCTCGTCCCCGGCGGCGTCCTCTTCGCTTCCGTCCTCACGTTCGACGCTGCGGCGGCCACGCCGGCCACGGCTGCGGCGACGGCGGCGGTTGCCGCCTTCGTCGAGTTCGCTGTCTTCGTCGCCGTCGTCGTCACCGTTTTCCTCCTCGGCCACGGGCGCCGGGCGGGCGATTGTGCTCAGGTCCGGTGCCTGGAAAATCACCGAGGTGACGGATGCCGGCTCCAGGAAAAGCGATGCGACCGGGCTGACGGCTTCTTCCGGAGCTTCCTGGGCTTCCGGAGCTTCCTCTGTGACCGCTTCCGGAGCGGTTTCTTCCGCTGCGGGCTCAGGAGCTTCGACGTCCGCGGGCGCTGCCGGCGCTTCGGCCGTTTCCTCGACGGCGGCCTTGGCCTTGCTCGTGCGGCGACGGCGGACCGGCTTTTCGGGGGTTGCTTCCGCTTCCGCTGGGATGTCCGCCGCGGCTGCGCCGCCTTCCGCTTCGGTTACGGCTTCCGGAGCTGCTTCGGCAAAGGCCGGAAGGGGTTCGGTATCGACCTTCTTCCGGGCCCTGGTACGGCGCACGGGGGCCTTCGGTGCCTCGGCCGGCGTTTCCGGCGCGGCCACCGGTTCACTGCCTGCGGTTTCGGCAGGGGCGCCGGCGTCGTCGGCTTCGCTCGTTGTTTCGGTTTTCGGAGCTGCCTTGCGGCGGGTCCTGGTGGCCTTCTTCGGCGCCTCTTCGACTACCGTTGCCGCATCCTCCGCGGCGGGTACTGCTTGATCATTATCCATAAGTGGCAACACTCCTGCCCTTGTGCGACCGCCACATCCGGCGCCCAGTGGGGCACATATTGTCAAAACCCGCAGGCGTTGACAGAAGTCGTCTGTTGTCTTTCCGGTTCGCACCAGCGTGGGGGTGCGGCAAACGCGGAAAGCCGGCGTTGCTGCGAACCCGTTGTTCTAGTACCACAACCAGGTGCCGTCCCATACCATGGCGGGCGTGCCGGGAATCCGTGTTCCGGGCATGCCCTGCTCAGGGCTGGCGGTCTTGGGAGCAAGATGCCGGACCGGATTCCGCATGTGGAACGGGCTCCGACCACGTTCATTCTCTCACACCCCCGCCGCGATGGACGGAACTGCGTGCTTCTGTCTGGACGTTGCGCCAAGGCAGCGGCGCTACAATCCTCCCAGAGAGCGGCACGGAGCCGATCAGCACCGGCAGCCGCGGCAACCAGAAAGGGACAACACCCATGCCAAGCCCCGCCAGCGACAACCTGGCCCCCGCAAGCGCCTCCACGGGCGGACCGTCCCGGGCGCAGGTGCAGCTGCCGCGGATGGCCCGGGACATTCCGTTCGCTTGGCTCCTGCTGCTGACGGGCGCCATCGCCTGGCTTGCATCCGGCGCCCTGGTTCTGGAAAAACTCCAGGTCTTGGCCGACCCCAACCACGCGACGGTCTGCGACATCAATCCATGGATTTCCTGCGGCGACGTGATGAAGACCCCCCAGAGTTCGGTGTTCGGCTTCCCCAACATGTTCATCGGGATCGTGGCGTTCGCTGTGATCATCACGACGGCGATGGCCCTGTTCGCGGGCGCCAAACTGGCGCGCTGGTACTGGATCGGCCTGCAGGCCGGCGTTACCCTGGGCTTCGTCTTCATCGTCTGGCTGTGGTCGCAGGCGCTCTACGTCATCCACATCCTGTGCCCGTTCTGCATGGTGGTCTGGGCCTGCATGATCCCGTTGTTCGTTTTCGTGACCGTCCGCAACGTGGTGCACGGGGTCATCCCGGCACCGGCAAGACTGGTGAAGGTGCTGGGCGACTACGGCTGGATCATCGTGGCGCTGCTGTACGTGGCCGTGGTCGCGAGCATCTTCTTCGCGTTCATCAACGTCTTCATCGGCACCTCGGGCTACTGAGCCCGGCGTACTGAACCCGGCCCCGGGCCGGAGCATCCCCGCGAGCGTACAGTTGAGGCCCCCGTTTCGCCTGAAACGGGGGCCTCAACTGTACGCTCGCGCTGTTATAGGGCAGCGCCGGCGGCTGCTAGTCCTGGAACCAGATCTTAATCTCGCGTTCGGCGGATTCGATGGAGTCGGAGCCGTGGACAAGGTTCTGCTGAACGGCCAGACCCCAGTCGCGGCCGAAGTCACCACGGATGGTGCCGGGGGCCGCCGTCGTCGGGTCCGTGGTGCCGGCCAGCGAACGGAAGCCTTCGATCACGCGGTGGCCTTCGAAGATCGCGGCGACCACCGGGCCCGAGAGCATGAACTCGACCAGGGGCTCGTAGAAGGGCTTGCCGACGTGCTCTTCGTAGTGCTGCTCCAGCAGTTCGCGGCTGGCGTTGACCTTCTTCAGCTCGGCCAGGGTGTAGCCCTTGGCTTCGACGCGGGCCAGGATGCTGCCGCTGAGGTTGCGGGCGACGCCGTCGGGCTTGATCAGGACGAGGGTGCGCTCGATGCTCACAATTGCTCCAATGCGGTGGTGGTGGGTTTCCTTGCCAGTTTACGGTCTTCGGAGGCAGCCCTAGCGCGTAAGTCCCTTCCCAACACTCGCAAGCTCGCGTCGGGTCCCTCGGGACGACGCTTACGGCTGTTCGCCGTCCTTGCCGTGCTCGGCCTCCCACGCCGCCTGTTCCCGGTCCCGCTGGATGTTCTCCCGGTCGATCCGGATCCCCGCACGGATGCCGTACCACCAGCAGGCCGCGAAGAGCACGCCGACGATGAACATCATCGGCTCGGCGAAACCGGTGAGGATAAGCACGATCTGCAGGGCCCAGCCGAGCCCGATGCCCCAGGGCTTGCTGAGCACGGCGCAGGCAAGGACCAGCACCACGCTCAGGGCGATGCCGAAGCCCAGGATCAGGGCCGGCGGCACTTCGCCACGCTTGAGCCCGAAGACCGCCAGGGTGGCGAAGAACGCCACGAAGGCTTCAAGCAGCAGCACCGTGGAGGCGAACATCACCTTCGTGGAGCGCCGCTTCTTCGGCATGCCCGGGCGCCATTCGCGCTGGGCCTTGGTGAGTTTCGCCATCTCAGGCACCGGCCTTTCCGAGGAGGATCCGGGCTTCGGCCACTACCGTGATGGAACCGGTGATGAGGACACCTCCGGCCAGGTCGTCATTGGCTTCGGAGCGTTCGACCGCCCATTCAATGGCGTCGTCAAGGCTCTCTGCGATGTGTACGTTCTCTTCGCCGAAGCCAAGGTCCACAGCGAGCTCTGCCAGTTCCGCGGCCGGGATGGCGCGCGGCGAGTTCGATTGCGTGAAGCAGAATTCCTCGGCGAGGTCGCCCAGGGATTCCTTGAGCTGGCGCAGGATTTCCCCGGCGTCCTTTTCCCGCAGCACGCCGATCACGACGACGAGCTTGCTGAAGTTGAAGGCCTCGTGGATGGCTTCGGCGGAGACGCGGATGCCGTCCGGGTTGTGACCGGCGTCGACGATGATGGTGGGCGCCGTGCGCACCACTTCCAGGCGGCCCGGGGACGTGACGTTGCCGAACGCCTCACGCAACACCTCGCCGTCGAGCTCCTTCTCTCCCCCGCCGAAGAACGCCTCCAGGGCCGCGACCGCGACGGCGGCGTTCTCGGCCTGGTGCTCGCCGTGCAGCGGCAGCAGGATGTCCTCGTAGCGGCCGGCGAGGCCCTGGATGGTCAGCACCTGGCCACCGACGGCGACACTGCGGGATTCGACGCCGAACTCCACTCCTTCGAAGCGGAACGGCACCTCCAGCTCACGGGCCTTGTCGAGGAGCACCTGGGCGGCATCCACGGGCTGGACGGCACTGACAAGGAAGCCGCCGGGCTTGATGATGCCGGACTTCTCACGGGCGATGTCCGCCGTCGTGTCGCCCAGTAGGTCGGTGTGGTCCAGCGAAATCGGGGTGACCACGGAAACCTGGCCGTCGCCCACATTGGTGGCGTCGGTGATGCCGCCAAGGCCTACTTCGAAGACAGCCACGTCCACGGGCTGGTCGGCGAAGACCGCGAAGCCCAGGATCGTGAGGCATTCGAAGTAGGTCAGCCGGGGCTGGCCCTCCGCCACGAGTTCTTTGTCCACGATCTCCAGGTATGGCCGGATTTCGTCCCAGATGCGCACGAAAGTGGCGTCGTCCACCGGTTCGCCGTTGATGCTGATGCGCTCGGTCACCTTGGACAGATGCGGGCTGGTGTAGCGGCCGGTGCTCAGCCCGTGGGCGATGAGCCCGCGCTCGATCATGCGCGCCGTGGAGGTCTTGCCGTTGGTCCCGGTGATGTGGATGATCGGGAACGCCTTGTTGGGCTCCCCCAGTACGTCCATGGCACGGAACAGCGGCGCCAGCCGCGGTTCCATCTTGTTCTCAGGGGCACGGCCCAGGAGTTCAGCGTAGACGCTTTCCACCGAGAATTCGTCGCTCATGCTTCCACCTTCGCTACAGTTACGGCCGGTTCCGTGGAACCGGCGGCGAGCACGGTTTCCAGTTCCAGGGACAGTGTTTCGCCCTTTACCAGGTCCGCGTTGGCCGCCAAGGCGTCCAGCACGTCCTGGCCTGCCTCCACAGTGGTGCGGATCCGGTCGCTGACGTTCAGTCCGGCGTCCTTGCGGGCCTGCTGGATGGCGCGGACCATGTCGCGGGCCAGGCCTTCGGCCTCCAGCTCGGGGGTGACCTCGGTGTTGAGCACCACGAAGCCGCCACCGGGCAGCATCGCCACGGCCTTGCTGGCGGCGGTACCGCCGTCGGCCGATTCCGCCACCACGGTTTCCAGGGTGTATTCCTGCGGCTCAAGCTCGAGCCCACCGGCGGTGACCACTCCGGCGTCGCTGACGGACCAGTCGCCGGACTTGGAGCCCTTGATGGCCTGCTGGACGTTCTTGCCCAGGCGCGGGCCGGCGGCCCGGGCGTTGACCACGAGCTTCTGCTCGATGCCGAACTCCTCCGGCGAGGCCGCCGCGGCGTCGAGCAGCCGGACCGAACGCAGGTTCAGTTCATCGGCGACGACGGCGGCAAAGCCTTCCAGCGCATCCGCGCCGGGTGCCACGACGGTCAGTTCCTGCAGCGGCAGGCGGACACGCAGCTTGGAGGCCTTGCGCAGTGACGAACCGGTGGAGCAGATCTGCTGCACACGGTCCATCGCGGCCACGAGCTCCGGCTTGGCCGGGAACAGCGCGGCGTCCGGCCAGTCTGCCAGGTGCACGGAGCGGCCGCCGGTGAGGCCGCGCCAGATTTCCTCGGTGACCAGGGGCAGCAGCGAGGCGGCCACGCGGCACACGGCTTCGAGGGCCGTGTAGAGGGCGTCGAAGGCGTCGGTGTTCTCATCGAAGAAGCGCTGGCGGCTGCGGCGGACGTACCAGTTGGTGAGCATGTCCAGGTAGCTGCGCAGTTCGTCGCAGGCACCGGAAATGTCGTAGCTGTCCAGGTTTGCGGTCACCGAACGTACCAGCTCGCCCGTGTTGGCCAGCAGGTACTGGTCCAGCTCGTCGGAGTAGCCGTCGTAGCGCAGCTTGGCGTCGTAGCCGGCGCCGCCGTTCGCGGCATTCGTGTACAGCGTGAAGAAGCTGTACACGTTCCACAGCGGCAGGATCACCTGGCGGACGCCGTCGCGGATGCCCTGTTCGGTGACGATCAGGTTGCCGCCGCGCAGGATGGGGCTGGACATCAGGAACCAGCGCATGGCGTCGGAACCGTCACGGTCCAGGACCTCGGAGACGTCCGGGTAGTTGCGCAGGGACTTGGACATCTTCTGGCCGTCGGAGCCGAGCACGATGCCGTGGCTGATCACGTTGCGGAAGGCCGGCCGGTCAAACAGCGCGGTGGACAGGATGTGCAGCATGTAGAACCAGCCGCGTGTCTGCCCGATGTACTCCACGATGAAGTCGGCCGGGTTGTGGGTGTCGAACCAGTCGCCGTTCTCGAACGGGTAGTGCACCTGGCCGTAGGGCATGGAGCCGGAGTCGAACCAGACGTCGAGCACGTCTTCGACGCGGCGCATGGTGGACTTGCCCGTGGGGTCGTCCGGGTTCGGGCGCGTCAGGTCATCGATGAACGGACGGTGCAGGTCCACCTGGCCGTCGTTGTTCACCGGCAGTCGGCCGAAGTCGGCCTCCAGCTCGGCAAGCGAACCGTAGACGTCGGTGCGCGGGTACTCGGGATCGTCCGACTGCCAGACGGGGATCGGGGAACCCCAGTAGCGGTTGCGGCTGATCGACCAGTCACGGGCGTTTTCCAGCCACTTGCCGAACTGGCCGTCCTTGACGTTGCCGGGGATCCAGTTGATCTCCTGGTTCAGCTCGGACATCCGGTCCTTGAACTTGGTGACCTCCACGTACCAGGAGGAGACAGCGCGGTAGATCAACGGGTTGCGGCAGCGCCAGCAGTGCGGGTAGCTGTGCTCGTAGCTGGCCTGGCGGACGAGACGTCCCTGTGCGCGAAGCACCTGGGTGATGGGCTTGTTGGCCTCGAAGACCTGCAGCCCCACGATGTCGTGCAGCTCGCCGTGGGAGAACAGGGGCAGGAACTTGGCGCCCTCGTCCACGGAGAGGACCACCGGGATGCCGGCGTCTTCACAGACCTTCTGGTCGTCTTCACCGTAGGCCGGGGCCTGGTGGACGATGCCGGTGCCGTCGCTGGTGGTGACGTAGTCGGCCACCAGGAACCGCCAGGCGTTCTGCGTGCCGAACTTCTCGGCGTCGGCGAAGTCGTTCCACAGCGGCTCGTACTCCAACCCGGCAAGCTCGGCGCCCGTGTACGTAGCTTCAACCGCGGCGGTGGCGGCAGCCGCGCCAGCGGCACCATCACCGTACCCGAGGTCCTTGGCGTAGGAACCGAGCAGATCGGCGGCCAGCAGGAAGCGTCCGGTGACCGGGGCCTCCTCGGAGGCGGCCTTCACGCCGTTCGGTCCGGCGGGCACCACGGCGTAGGAGATCTCCGGCCCGACGGCGAGCGCCAGGTTCGTGGGCAGCGTCCAGGGCGTGGTGGTCCAGGCGAGCGCCTGGACCCCTGCGAGGGCCTTGGAGAGCTCCGACTCCCCCGCTTTGACCGGGAAGGTGACCGTGACGGTCTGGTCCTGACGGTTCTTGTAGACGTCGTCGTCCATGCGCAGCTCGTGGTTGGACAGCGGCGTCTCGTCCTTCCAGCAGTATGGAAGCACGCGGTAGCCGTTGTACGTGAGGCCCTTTTCGTGCAGCTGCTTGAAGGCCCAAAGCACCGACTCCATGTACTCGACGTTGAGCGTCTTGTAGTCGTTCTCGAAGTCCACCCAGCGGGCCTGGCGGGTGACGTAGGCCTTCCATTCGTTGGCGTACTTCATGACGGAGGCGCGGCAGGCAGCGTTGAACTTGTCGATGCCCATGGCTTCGATCTGGGTCTTGTCCGTCATGCCCAGCTGCTTCATGGCTTCCAGTTCGGCGGGCAGGCCGTGGGTGTCCCAGCCGAAGCGGCGCTCCACGCGCTTGCCGCGCTGGGTCTGGTAGCGACCCACCAGGTCCTTGGCGTAGCCGGTGAGCAGGTGGCCGTAGTGCGGCAGGCCGTTGGCGAAGGGCGGGCCGTCGTAGAAGACGAACTCGTTGCTGCCGTCAGTTCCGGCGTCGCGCTGGTCGATGCTGGCCTGGAAGGTCCCGTCCTCATCCCAGTACTTGAGGATGCGCTCTTCGATTTCCGGGAACTTCACGGAAGCGGAAACGCTGTTCGTGCCAGAGGACGCGGCAGTGCCGTCGCCGGAAGCGGCCGTTGTGGCCTTGGGATAAAAGGTCATCTCGAATCCTGGTCTGAGCTGGTGGGACTGTTTGTCTGTCAGGATGCGAGGACGGCGCCCGTGCCGCTTGCGCTGCACCGGTACCGCGGTACCACCTCACTTACCGGCACCTGCCCTCCTGCGGAGGGACCGGCGTCGGCCGCTCATTGCTGCTGTGACGGGCTTACCCGTCCGGTTCTACTGGCCCCCGCGGGCGGGAGTGTTCTTCCGGAAGCTCACCGGTGATGGCCGGGTCAGTGCTTGTGGCTCAAGTCTAGCGGCAGCAGGACGCCTGCCTCCACACGGCGGGTCCACCCTTGGTATGAGGTGTCGCATGCGGCGGCTGCCTAGACTCGGGCTCATGACCCTTACCGCAAGCGGGAAGCCTCGCGCACGTCGCCGCACCGCATTTGCCTTGGCCCTTCTGGCGGCTCTTCCGGTGGCGGTGCTGTCGCTTTTCCGGGCCCTGCCGGTGGAATGGCCGGCGCCGGTGGTCCAGTTGCTGGCGTTCACGCCGTGGGTGGTGCTGCCGGCAGCCCTCGCGGCCGGGCTGGCCCTGTTCAGCCGACGGCGGTGGCTCGCCGTTGTCACGGCCCTCCTGCTCTTGATCCAGCTCTTCTGGCTCTTCCCTTTGGATTTCGGCCGGTCCTTGCCGCGCGCGGCGGATGAAGTGGAACTGCCGGTGATGAGCGTCAACTCCGAATACGGGCAGGCTGACGCGGCGGAGGTGGTCCGCCTGGTCCGGGAGAACGGCGTGAAGCTCTTGGCGGTCCAGGAGCACTCAGCCTCCCTCGAAGCTGCGCTGGAACGGGCCGGCCTGGAAGGGCTTTTGCCGCACAGGATCAGTAGCCCGACGGACGACGCGGCCGGCAGCGCCGTGTACTCCGCCTATCCGCTTGAGGCCGTGGGCCTGCTTCCGGATACGCCGTTCCAGATGCCGACCATCCGGGTCGCAGCCAAGGCCGCCGGCCTTTCGGCCACCTTCGATCTGACGAATGTGCACACCCTGCCGCCCGTGGACTCCCGGATCGCCCAGTGGCGGCACGACCTCGGGGCCGTCGGGCACGTTGGCTCCAGGGCCGGCCACCGCGTAATGATGGGCGACTTCAACGCCGGGTACGACCACCTCGAGTTCCGGCAGCTCCTGGACAGGCCCCTTGCCGGCGGCACGGACGGGCGCAAGCTGGTCGATGCCGGGATCGCAAACAACAGCCGGCTGATTCCCACCTGGCCTATGGAAGGGATGACGCTGCCCGGCGTCACCCTGGACCATATCGTCACCACTCCGGAGATCAGCGCGACGGGCTACTCCGTTCACCGCATTTCCGGCAGCTAGCCGCGCGGGGCCCCGGGCGAGCGCAGCGAGCCTGGGGCAGCGGCGACGCGCTAGCCGCGCGGGGCCCCGGGCGAGCGCAGCGAGCCTGGGGCAGCGGCGACGCGCTAGCCCTTTCGGATGAGCTTGTGGTTGGCCGCCTGCGCCACGGGCCGCACGGTGATGTGGTCAAGGTTGATGTGGTGCGGGACGGACACCGCGTAGCGGACCACCTCGGCCACGTCTTCGGCGAGCAGGGGCTTCTCCACGCCCGCGTACACCTTCGCCGCAGCTTCGGCACTGCCGAGGCGGTTCAGGGCGAATTCCTCGGTGTACACCAGGCCGGGGGCCACCTCTATCACCCGGACATTGTTTTCGGCTTCCTCCAAGCGGAGGGCACCGGTGAGCGCGTGCTGGGCGTACTTGGCTGCGTTGTAGCCGCCGCCGCCTTCGTAGGCCGCCAGGGCCGCGGTCGAGGTCAGGTTCAGGACGGTGCCCTCGCCGTTGCTGCGGAGCATGGGCAGGAAGGCCCGGATCATCTTCATGGTGCCCAGCACGTTGACCTGGTACATCCATTCCCAGTCGTCGGTTTGCGCGTTGGCAAGGGTGTCGGCGCCCCGAGCCCCGCCGGCGATGTTGATCAGGGTGTCCACCCCGCCGTGCCGCTCCACCAGCCGCAGCAGGATCTCGATGTCTTCGTCCTTGCTGATGTCTGCCGGGACGGCGACTGCACCGGTTTCATCGGCCAGTGCGGAGAGCCGGTCCGCACGGCGCGCCACGGCGTAGACCTTCCAGCCGTCGGCGGTCAGCGCACGCACGGTTGCTTCCCCGATGCCCGTGCTCGCCCCGGTCACTACGGCGGTCTTCTTCACTGTTCCCTCAGTCATGGCACCACTGTATCGGGGCATCCTCCCTGTCATTTCCTTCCGTGACGGTGGCGTTCCAACAGCGGCGCCATGAACTCCAGCAGCACCCGGGCATGGTTGACCTCCGGATCCCGGGCGGCGTACAGCAGGGTCACCCTGGAATGCTTCCGGGCCAGTTCAAGGAGGGTGTCCACCGCCGGGTTCTGTTCCAGTTCGGCCAGGTATGCCTTCCGGAAATCAGCGAAGCGTTCCTGCATGTGGGCGAACTCCGTGCGCAGGGGCGGCGAGGGGGCGATCTCCTTGAGCCAGAGGTCCAAACCCGCCCGTTCCTTGCTCACCCCGCGCGGCCAGAGGCGGTCCACCAAAACCCGGCAGCCGTCGTCGTCGGATGGCTCCTCGTAGATGCGTTTGGTCACCAATTGCATGTGCTGATCTGCCATAGGCGGATGCTACTGCCGAAACACACCGAAAGACCATGAAACAATTGACCCCATGGCTGAATCAACGCAGGGTACAGACACGCCCGCTCCCACCCCCATCAACGTCCCGGACAAGCCGGCATTGGAAGGCCTGGAAACGGCCCTCACGCAGCGCTGGCTCCAGGACGGCACCTACAAGTTCAACCCGGACACCACCCGTGAAGCGGTCTATTCGATCGACACTCCCCCGCCCACCGCGTCGGGTTCCCTTCACGTGGGCCACATGTTCTCCTTCACCCACACGGACGTCGTCGCCCGCTACCAGCGCATGCGCGGCAAGAACGTCTTCTACCCCATGGGCTGGGACGACAACGGCCTCCCCACCGAGCGCCGCGTCCAGAACTACTACGGCGTCCGCTGCGATCCGGCCATCCCCTACAACGCCGACTACCGCCCTCCGGCAACCCCGGCGAAGAACCAGCGCGACTTCGATGTGATCTCCCGCCGGAACTTCATCGAACTCTGCGAAGAGCTCGCGGTCGAGGACGAGAAGGTCTTCGAGAACCTGTTCCAGACCCTCGGCCTCTCCGTGGACTGGAACCTGACCTACCGCACCATCGACGACACCTCTCGTGCCGTCTCCCAGCGCGCCTTCCTGGCGAACCTGGCCTCCGGCGACGCGTACATGGCCGAGGCGCCGACGCTCTGGGATGTGACGTTCCGCACCGCCGTCGCGCAGGCCGAACTGGAGGACCGGGAGATGCCCGGGGCCTACTACCGCTACCCGTTCTTCACCGCCGAGGGCGAGAAGATCTTCATCGAAACCACCCGCCCGGAACTGCTGGCGGCCTGTGCCGCGCTGGTCGCGAACCCCGACGACGAGCGCTACCAGCCGCTGTTCGGCAAGACCGTCACGTCCCCCCTGTTCGGCGTCGAGCTTGAGGTCAAGGCCCACCCGCTCGCCAAGGCGGACAAGGGTTCCGGCATCGCCATGGTCTGCACCTTCGGTGACCTCACCGACGTCACCTGGTGGCGCGAGCTGCAGCTGCCCACCCGCGCCATCGTGGGCCGCGACGGCCGCATCGTGGCCGACACCCCGGACTGGATCACCACCGACGCCGGCCGCGAAGCCTACGCCGCGATCGCCGGAAAGACGGTGTTCAGCGCCAAGGAAGCCGTGGTGGAGCTGCTCGGCGAGGCCGGCCTGCTGGACGGCGAGCCGAAGAAGATCATGCACCCGGTGAACTTCTTCGAGAAGGGCGACAAGCCCCTGGAAGTTGTCACCTCCCGCCAGTGGTACATCCGCAACGGCGGACGCGACGAGGACCGCCGGGAACGGCTGATCGGACGCGGCCGCGACATCGACTTCCACCCGTCCTTCATGCGTTCGCGCTACGAGAACTGGATCTCCGGCCTGAACGGTGACTGGCTGGTCTCCCGCCAGCGCTTCTTCGGTGTGCCAATCCCGGTCTGGTACCCGCTGGACGGCGAGGGCAACCCGGACTACGAAAACCCGGTCCTGCCCTCGGACGAGATGCTCCCCGTCGACCCGGCCGCGGATGCCGCTCCGGGCTACGACGAGTCGCAGCGCGAACAGCCGGGCGGCTTCACCGGCGACGCCGACGTCCTGGACACCTGGGCCACGTCCTCGCTGACGCCGCAGATCGTGGGCGGCTGGAGCCGGGACGAGGAACTCTTCGGCAAGGTCTTCCCCTTCGACCTGCGTCCCCAGGGCCACGACATCATCCGCACCTGGCTGTTCTCCTCGGCCGTGCGCGCCGATGCCCTGCAGGACATCGCCCCTTGGAAGCATGCCGCGATTTCGGGCTGGATCCTGGACCCGGACCGCAAGAAGATGTCCAAGTCCAAGGGCAACGTGGTGGTTCCCACCGATGTGCTCAACGAGTTCGGCTCCGACGCCGTGCGCTACTGGGCTGCGTCGGCGAAGCTCGGTGCGGACACCGCCTATGAGATCGCGCAGATGAAGATCGGCCGCCGCCTGGCCATTAAGCTGCTCAACGCCTCGAAGTTCGTGCTGAACCTGGGCGCCACCGAGAACTCCGTGCTCTCCGGCGACCTGTCCGTGCTCAGCAACCCGCTGGACCGTGCGCTGCTCGCCCAGTTGGCCGACGTCGTCACGCAGGCCACCAAGGCCTTCGAGAGCTACGACCACGCCCGGGCCCTGCAGATCGCTGAGACGTTCTTCTGGCAGTTCACCGACGACTACGTCGAGCTGATCAAGGACCGCGCCTACGGTGCCGCCGGCGAAGCCGAGCAGGCCTCGGTGCTCGCGGCCCTGGCCACGACGCTGGACTCCCTGCTCCGCCTGTTCGCCCCGTTCCTGCCCTTCGCCACCGAAGAGGTCTGGAGCTGGTGGCGTGCAGGTTCCGTTCACCGTGCCGCGTGGCCTGCCACGCTGGAAATCGCTGACGGCGACACCACGATGCTCGGCACCGTGGGCCTGGCCCTCAGCGGCATCCGCAAGGCCAAGTCCGAGGCGAAGGTCAAGCAGCGCACCGAAGTGCTCTCCGCCGCGATCTCGGCCAACGAGTCCTTCGTGGCACAGCTTAAGGCCGGGCTGGGCGACTTGAAGGCTGCGGCGAACGCGCGGGAGATCTCGCTCGTAGCCGCTGACGGCGAACTCGCGGTCAGCGACGTGGTCCTGGCACCCGCCGAGGAAGCACAGAGCTAAACAGATCCGGGACTTGTTTCCGGGCAAAGGGGAAGCCCCATCAGCGTTTTGCCGTTGGTGGGGCTTCGACTTTTCGGCTGTCTGGTGACGACTTGACAGTCTGGCGGAATCCTCGGAATTTCAGGTCTTCCTAGCTCGTCACAGCTAGCTCGCTTCTGACTTTGCCGAAGGCTGCGTCAGATGCATATCACTGAATCTTTGGTTTCCGCGTCCCGCTTCTTTCGAAGTGGGTAAGTACTATTCTTGACCCGCCCCAAGGGCAGCGCAAGGCCTCGGCGGGAACTACTAGCCTGTAATTCCGCTGCCCCGTTTTGGGCCCCGGGAGCATTGTCACCGTGGGGTCCGGGTTCGCCGCAGGGTGTGGCACAGTAAAGCCATGCCGGAACTTCCAGAGGTCGCCGGGTTGCGCGCCTTCCTCGACGCGAAGCTGCGCGGAGCCGTCCTGACGAAGGTACAGATCACGTCCTTCGCGGTGCTGAAGACTGCCGACCCGCCGTACTCTGTCCTGGAAGGACGGACCGTCGTCGGGGTACGGCGCTTCGGGAAGTTCCTCGATCTTGACTTGGACGGCGTGCACTTCCTCTTCCATCTGGCCAAGGCCGGCTGGCTGCGCTTCACGGAGAATCCTTCGCCGGCTCCGCTCCGACCCGGTTCCGGACCTATCGCGGCACGCCTTGCGTTCACTGCTGCGCCGTCGGCGGCCGCCGACGGCGCAGCATCGAAGACGGCTTTCGATCTCACCGAGGCAGGGCACAAGAAGAGCCTTGCCGTCTACGTTGTCCGGGACCCGCAGGAAGTCCCCGGCATCGCTTCCCTGGGTCCCGATCCCCTCACCCCGGAATTCACCAGGGAAGTCTTCGACGGCGTTCTTTCGGCTTCTCAACAGATCAAGGGACTGCTGCGCAGTCAGAGCGTGGTGGCCGGCATCGGGAACGCCTACAGCGACGAGATCCTCCACGCGGCGAAGATCTCCCCGTTCGCGATAGCCAAAACCCTCGACGACGGCAGCAAGGACCGATTGTTCGCCGCGATCGGGGAGGTGCTTGGCGAAGCCGTGGAGTCCGCCGTCGGCAAAGCCCCGGGCGAGCTCAAGGACAGCAAGCGCAACTCGATGCGGGTGCACGGCCGCACCGGACAAACGTGCCCTGTGTGCGGGGACAGCGTCCGGGAGGTTTCCTTTGCGGACACGGCCCTGCAATATTGCCCAGGCTGCCAGACGAACGGGAAGATCCTCGCGGACCGCCGGACGTCGAAGTTCCTGAAATAGATGTGCAGACGGCTTCATGGCGCCGGGGTGATCTCAAGGAATGGCTTATGCGCCGATTCCCTATGCCCTCCGGGACGCGGACATGCCTACGACCATTCCCGCCCACAGCAGTTCGGTAGTCGCAACGGTCAGAGCGTCGGTGGACGTTCCGTCCAGGAGGTTGCCCGCCGCCAGCACAGCGGCCCCGTGCAGGCTTGCGAAGCAAACGAGCGCTAATTCCTCGCGGTCCCCCGGTGCCAATTCCCCGGCGTCCTGGGCTTCAGCGATGATGGCCCGAGCGACCCTGATGCCGTCTTCGCCGATGCTGCGCAGTTCATCGCTGGCATCAGGAGCATGCTTGGTGGAGTGCATCACGGCCAACAGGGCCGGGTGGGTGACCGCGAAGTCCACGTAGGCCTTGGCGATCCGGGCAAAGCGTGAGCGATGGTCTCCGGCCGTTTCAGACGCTCCCACTATCCTGGCATTCATGCTGCGGAAGCCGTCAAGGGCAAGGGCATCGAGAAGCGCCTGCTTGTCACGGAAATGCCTGCCTGGTGCCGCGTGACTCACGCCCAAATCACGCGCGAGTTGCCTCAGCGAAAGTCCCTCGACTCCTGCTTCTTCGATGACTGCCGTGGCGCGGGCGAGCAATGCCTCGCGGAGCCTGCCGTGATGGTAGGGCAAATTAGTCATGAGATCAGTTTAGCCACTATGTAGTCATTGACAACATGAGCACGCATGCGGCTACTATGTTGACAATGGCTACATAAGTGGCCGCGACACGGAACGGATTCGACATGACCATGATCTACACCGGAACCACTGTACTCATCACTGGAGCGAGCTCCGGGCTCGGCTCCGAGTTCGCCGCAAGGTTCGCTGCGCGCGGGGCCAACCTTGTGCTGGTTGCCCGACGGACCGACAGGCTCGAGGAGTTGGCCCGCACGCTGCGGGAGGCACATGGCGTTTCCGTGACTACGCTCGCGAAAGACCTGAGCCGTGCAGGAGCAGGAACAGAGATCCGAAACGAGCTGGCCCGGCAAGACATCCGCATCGACACGCTGATCAACAACGCGGGCTTTGCCACGAGCGGCCCTTTGGTCACGGAAGACCCCGCGGTCATCGCCTCCGAGATCTCCCTGAACGTGGCCTCTCTCGTCGAGACCACGCGGGCATTCCTCCCCGAGATGCTCGCCGCCGGTCGGGGGGCACTCATCAACGTCGCCAGCACTGCGGCTTTTCAGCCGGTACCTGGGATGGCAGTTTACGGCGCCACCAAGGCATTTGTCCTGAGCTTCACCGAAGCCGTCGCTCACGAGACAAAAGACTCCGGGCTTCGTGTGCTCGCTCTCTGTCCGGGTGCTACCCGCACCGAGTTTTTCGATGTGCTCGGGACCCAGGCTGCAGCCGTCGGCCGGATGCAGAGCGCCAGCGCGGTGATCGATACCGCCCTGCGTGCCCTGGACCGCCGCACGACGCCGGTAAGCGTCGTCTCAGGCCTGGGAAACCGGATGCTTGCCGGCATCGCCCAGCGCCTCCCCCGAAACGTCTCCCTCGCCATCGCGGGCAGAGCCGTACAGGACTAGTGCTGCAGCCGCCTTTCGCTTCGCCTGTCTTCGTCACACCCGTATTTTCACAACACACCGAGGATGTAGCAATGAATCAGACTCCCGACGTGCTTCGTTATGCCGCCTTTGCCGCGTCCCCTGGCGGAGGCAATCCGGCGGGCGTGGTAATGGACGCAACCCGTCTCGACGCCGCACAGATGCAGGTCATCGCGGCCGATATCGGATATGCGGAAACGGTGTTTATCACCAGGGCCGCGATTGACGGAGACTCACGTCGGAACCGCGTGCGGTACTTCTCCCCGATCGCCGAGGTGCCGTTTTGCGGTCATGCCACAATTGCCCTGGCTGTCGCGCTGTCGAGGGTACACGGTACGGGAACCTTTACGTTCGATACCCCAGTGGGGCCAGTCGCGATCGATTCCGTCGGCCAGGGTGCTGCCCTGATGGCATCATTCACGAGCGTGGAGCCTCGCATCACCGGGTTTGCGCCAGGTGTCCTGGACACGCTGCTCGGGTTGCTCGGCGTGGGTCGGGACGAGTTGCACCCTGCCTATCCTCCGCTGCTCGCCTTTGCCGGAAACTGGCATCCAATACTGGTCTTCGCCGAACGCAGGACCTTTGACTCATTCGTATTCGACCCGGATCCCATGCGAGCGCTGATGGACGCCCAAAACTGGGCAGGTACCGTAACGACGCTATGCGAGATCGGACCGGGCGAGTTTGACTCGCGCAATCTCTTCCCGGTGGGCGCTATCACTGAAGATCCGGCGACGGGTTCGGCCGCCGCTGCTTTCGGCGGATACCTCCGGCTGCTCTCGCTTGTGGAACCGCCCAGCCGGGTGGTACTGCTCCAAGGGAGTCACGTCGGCCGCCCGAGCAGACTCACGGTTGATATTCCGCAGCTCGGCGGGATCGTCGTGCGCGGAGAAGCCGTCGAAATCATTTGAGCTGTCCGCCGGCGGAAAGGCCCGGACAGTTCGGAGGCCTTTCCTCCGGCGGGATCTGCTAATTGAACTCCGGGCTCTCGGTGCGGCTCCGCTTGAGTTCGAAGAAATGCGGGTACCCGGCAAGGGTCACCGAAGCGTCCCAGATGCGGCCGGCCTCCTCGCCGCGCGGGATCCGGGTCAGCACCGGGCCGAAGAACGCTGTACCGTTCACGGATACCACCGGCGTGCCGACGTCCTGGCCCACCAGCGAAATCCCCGCCTCATGGCTTCTGCGCAGTTGCTCGTCGAACTCAGTGCTGGTGGCGAAACGGGCGAGCTCTGCGGGCAGCCCGGTCTGGGCCAGCGCCTTTTCGATGACTGATGCCCGGTCCTTGTTGCCCTCGTGGTGGAATTCCTCGCCCATGGCGTCGTAGAGGGGCTTGATGAACTCGCTGCCGTGCAGTTCCTTCGCCGCGATGATGACACGGACGGGTCCCCAGGAGTCATCCATCATGGCCCGGTAGTCCGCGGGAAGGTCGCGGCCGTCGTTGAGAACCGAGAGGCTCATGACGTTCCAGGTGGTTTCGATGTCGCGCACAGCCTCGACTTCACCGATCCAGCGGGATGTTACCCATGCAAAGGGGCAGATCGGATCGAACCAGAAATCTACCTTGTTGACGGACTGTTCGGGCACAGGGGTACTCCTTGGATGGTGATTCAGGGAACAGTTCAGGCGGACTTGTTCCGCCGCTTGGCCACCACTTCGTGGGCGATCATGGTGGGCGGCGCCTTCTTGGCGACGGCGTCGGCGGTAATGACGACGCTGGCGATGTCGTCCCGGCTGGGAAGGTCGAACATGACCGGAAGCAGGACTTCCTCCATGATGGCGCGCAGGCCGCGGGCTCCGGTGCCCCGTTCCAAAGCCTGGTCAGCGATCGCATCCAGGGCTTCGTCGTCGAACAGCAGTTCCACGCCGTCGAGCTGGAACATCTTCTGGTACTGCTTGATCAGGGCGTTCTTCGGCTTGGAAAGGATCTGGATCAGTGCCGGCCGGTCAAGATTGGACACCGTAGTGATCACAGGCAAGCGGCCGATGAATTCGGGGATCAGGCCAAATTTGAGCAGGTCTTCCGGCATAACGTCGCCGTAGCTGTCGACGTTGTCCTTGACCTCGTTCAGCGGGGCTCCGAAGCCGATTCCCTTGCGTCCCGAGCGGGAGCCGATGATGTCTTCGAGGCCCGCGAAGGCGCCGGCCACAATGAAGAGCACATTGGTGGTGTCGATCTGGATGAATTCCTGATGCGGGTGCTTGCGCCCGCCCTGCGGCGGCACGGAAGCCACGGTTCCTTCGAGGATCTTGAGCAGGGCCTGCTGGACGCCCTCGCCGGACACGTCCCGCGTGATCGAGGGGTTTTCGCTCTTGCGTGAGATCTTGTCGATCTCATCGATGTAGATGATGCCCTGTTCGGCCTTCTTGACGTCGTAGTCCGCGGCCTGGATGAGCTTCAGGAGGATATTCTCCACATCCTCGCCGACGTAGCCGGCCTCGGTCAGGGCGGTGGCGTCCGCGACGGCGAAGGGCACGTTCAGCCGCCGGGCCAAAGTCTGCGCCAAGTAGGTCTTGCCGCAACCTGTGGGGCCGATCAGCAGGATGTTGGACTTGGCGATCTCCACGTCGTCGTGGTGGCCGCCCTCGCCGAGCCCGCCCTTCGGGGCATGCCCGGCCTGGATGCGCTTGTAATGGTTGTAGACCGCGACGGCGAGCGAACGCTTGGCGGGTTCCTGGCCAATGACGTATTCCTGCAGGAAATCGAAGATCTCCCGGGGCTTGGGCAACTCAAAGCTGCCCAGATCCGACACCTCGGCGAGTTCCTCTTCGATGATCTCGTTGCAGAGTTCGATGCACTCGTCGCAAATGTAGACGCCGGGCCCGGCAATCAGCTTCCGGACCTGCTTCTGGCTCTTTCCACAGAAAGAACACTTCAGCAGATCCGTGCTCTCGCCAATCCGGGCCATGTGGGAATCCCTTCGTTTCTTGCGGGCGGTGCCCTCGCTGCCCAGCTCCTGCGTGAGGAGTCGCAGCGGGCGCCACCATGACAACTTCCACTGTAGGACACAATGGGCTGCTTGGGTTGAAACAGGACGCCGGTGCGGTCCATATTTCCTTGGACCACACCGGCGTCCTGGTGTTGCTGGCTAGCGGGCGATTGCCTGCGGCTTGATCTTCCGCGAGTCGAGTACCTGGTCGATCAGGCCGTAGCTCTGGGCCTCGGCGGCGGTGAGGATCTTGTCGCGCTCGATGTCGTTGTTGACCTGCTCGGACGTCCGGCCCGAGTGGTGGGCCAGCGTGTCTTCCAGCCAGGTCCGCATGCGCATCACTTCGGCCGCCTGGATCTCAAGGTCCGAAGCCTGGCCGCCCTGGCCGCCGGACAAGGCCGGCTGGTGGATCAGCACACGGGCGTTCGGCAGGGCGAGGCGCTTGCCGGGCGTGCCGGCCGCAAGCAGGACTGCTGCAGCGCTGGCCGCCTGGCCTAGGCAGACGGTCTGGATCTCCGGGCGGATGTACTGCATGGTGTCGTAGATCGCGGTCATGGCCGTGAACGAGCCACCCGGGGAGTTGATGTACAAGGTGATGTCGCGGTCCGGGTCGGTGGACTCAAGGACCAGCAGCTGGGCCATGATGTCATCGGCCGAAGCATCGTCCACCTGCACGCCGAGGAAGATGATACGGTCCTCGAAAAGCTTGGTGTACGGGTCCTGGCGCTTGAAACCGTACGGGGTCCGCTCCTCGAACTGCGGGAGGACGTAGCGGCTGGACGGGAGATTACCGGCAGACCATCCGAAGTTGTAGTTCATTTCATTGCTCCTGGTGTTCAGTGGGTCTTGCTGCCGGTTACTTCTCGGAGTTGGAGGCGTTCTGGGTTCCGCCCCCGCCAGCCACAGATCCCGCGTGCGCGGAAATCTTGTCGAAGAAGCCGTAGTCGAGTGCCTCGGTGGCCGTGAACCACTTGTCACGGTCGTTGTCCTTGAGGATGGTCTCCACGGTCTGGCCGGTCTGTTCCGCGGTCAGCTCCGCCATGACCTTCTTCATGTGCAGGATGAGCTCCGCCTGGATCTTGATGTCCGAGGCGGTGCCGCCGATGCCGCCCGAGGGCTGGTGCATCAGGATGCGGGCGTTGGGGGTGGCGTAGCGCTTGCCCTTGGTGCCCGAGGAAAGCAGGAACTGGCCCATTGAGGCCGCCAGGCCTGTGGCAACGGTGACGACGTCGTTCGGGATGAACTGCATGGTGTCGTAGATAGCCATGCCGGCCGTCACCGAACCGCCCGGGGAGTTGATGTAGAGGTAGATGTCCTTTTCCGGGTCCTCGGCGGAGAGCAGGAGAAGCTGGGAGCAGATCGCGTTGGCGTTCTCGTCACGGACCTCGGAGCCGAGCCAGATGATGCGCTCTTTCAGCAGGCGGTTGTAGATGTAGTTGTCCTGGGCTGCCGGATCGACAGTTGCCATCCGGGGCGCCTCTGCATGCTGTGACATAAGTACTTACCTCTCGCTGGTGACAGGGCCGTTGCTGAAGTTGCCATCCCTGATCTTCACTACTTGGACACTAACCGGTTTCGAAGCCGTTTTGTTCTCCGGAATCGCACTGTTCGCTGACGGCGCACGACTGCCGCGCGGGCGGCATTCCGCAGCAAACCGGGCTTAAAAAGAGCACCCCCGGATCCTTGGATCCGGGGGTGCTCTGAAGGGTGATTAGAACTTCACTGCTGCAGGATCGTCGCTGGGGACGGTCGCTGCGGCTTCCTCGGCCTCTTCGGCCGCGGGAGCCTCGGCAACTTCACCCGCGGGGCGGACGAAGTCGCTCAGGTCGACCTTGTTGCCTTCGGAGTCGACAACCTCAGCCTGGCCCAGGACGACGGCCAGTGCCTTGCGGCGGCGCACCTCGGAAACCATCATCGGAACCTGGCCGCTCTGGTCAATGATCTGGGCGAACTGGTTCGGGTCCATGCCGTACTGGCTGGCGGTGCTGACGATGTAGTCAATCAGCTCGCTCTGGCTGACACCGACCTCTTCCTTGTCGGCGATGGCGTCGAGGATGATTTCGTTCTGGAAGGCGCGGGCGGTGTTGGCCTTGACCTCTTCGCGGTGCTCCTCGGTGTCGTGCTCGCCTTCACCGTGGGAGTTCTCCGGGCTGAAGTGCTGCTCGAGCTGCTCTTCGATGACGGAGTCCGGAACGGGAACCTCGATCAGCTCAACGAGCTTGTCCAGGACCTTGTCGCGGGCTTCGACGCCCTGGCCGACAACCTTGGACTCGGCGGCCTGCTTGGCGAGGTCTTCGCGCAGTTCGGCGAGGGTGTCGAACTCGGAAGCCAGCTGAGCGAAGTCATCGTTGGCTTCCGGCAGCTCGCGCTCCTTGACGGCCTTGACGACGACCTTCACCTGGGCTGCCTCGCCGGCGTGCTCGCCGCCGACCAGCGTGGTGTCGAAGATCGCCTCTTCCTCGGTGGACAGCCCGGCAACAGCCTCGTCCAGGCCTTCGAGCATGGTGCCCGCGCCGACCTGGTAGGAAAGGCCGGAAGCGGAGTCGACCTCGGCGCCGTCGATGAGGGCAGTGATGTCGATGGTCAGGAAGTCGTCGTTCTTGGCCGGGCGGTCAACGGACTTCAGCGTGCCGAAGCGGCCGCGGAGTTCGTCGAGGGCCTTGTCGACGTCGGCGTCGGAAGACTCAGCAGCGGCAACCTCGACCTTGATGCCGGCGTAGTCCGGGAGCTCAACCTCGGGGCGGACGTCAACCTCGACCTGGAACTTCAGTTCGCCGTCGGTGGAAGAGGGGTCCGGAACCTCGGTGATCTCGACCTCGGGACGGCTCAGCGGGCGGACGCCGGTTTCCTGCACGGCAGCCTGGTACCAGCCGTTGAGGCCATCGTTGATGGCGGTTTCCAGGACGTAGCCGCGGCCGACGCGCTGGTCGATGAGCTTGGACGGAACCTTGCCCTTGCGGAATCCGGGAACCTGGATCTGCGAAGCAACGGTCTTGTAAGCGGCATCGATGCTCGGCTTCAGTTCTTCAAAGGGAACCTCAACATTGAGCTTGACCCGCGTTGCGGTGAGGTTCTCGACAGCGCTCTTCACAGTCTAAGTACTCCTGGTTTTGTGGGATGGGTTTCTGCCGCGTTCCCGGATCGGAACAGGCTCACAGAGTCGGGGTGACAGGATTTGAACCTGCGACTTCCTGCTCCCAAAGCAGGCGCTCTAGCCAAGCTGAGCTACACCCCGTGAGTGCACAGGACAGTCTACGGCCAAGGATCGCCAGTTTGCACATTTGACACTTGGCACCTGAATTGGGTTTAGTTATATCCGGCTTGAACAGCCGCCGGGAATTGCACGGATGTATCAATCCTGCACTACTCCGGGGACGTAGCTCAATGGTAGAGCCTCAGTCTTCCAAACTGATTACGCGGGTTCGATTCCCGTCGTCCCCTCCATATCCACAAGAAGGGCCCCTCAGCGAGGGGCCCTTCTTGTCTTCGACGTCGGTTCGCGCCCCACGGTGCCGCGCCCCTGCGCGGATCAGGGCACGATCAGCCCGGAGATGACAAAGCATCAGTGCCATGGCCGCGAGGAGGAACCCCTGTTACGGCATGAGGACAAGAGAAGGTGCGCCTGTTGAAGTAGCCGGACCATGCCTGGCGTGTTTCCCGGACCGGCTGCTCCTCGGCTTGCGCCCGCGCTTCGTCGACTGACTGCTGAGCCGGAGTTTTTGCGAAGAAGCTAGTTCTGGCAGCCGGGGCACCAATAGAGCTTGCGCGCGCCGATCTCGGTCAGCGCAACCGGGGTGCCGCAACGCCGGCAGTCCTGCCCGGCGCGCTGGTAGACATAGTGGGCTTCGCCGTCGAGCGGTCCTGCAGCTCCCCCGCTCCACAGCGCGGCGGGCGTGGTGATGATCCGCCCGTCCCGGACGCCGTCGGACATCGCGGCGACTGTGTCGTCCCACAGGAGACCTGCCGACTCCGCGCTGAGCGCGTTCCCGGGGGTCCACGGATCGATGCCCTGCCGGAACAGGACCTCGGCCCGGTAGATGTTGCCGACGCCCGCCAGCACGGACTGGTCCATGAGCAACAGCCCGACGGCGGTCTTGCGGCGCAGCAGCCGGGCAACGAATTCCGCCCGGTCCCCCGGGGCCTGGTGCAGCGGGTCCGGGCCCAGCTTCGCACGTGCGGCGCGGGCTTCCTCCCCGGTGATGGCCGCGCAGGTGCTGGCGCCCCGCAGGTCCGCCCAGCCGTGCCCGGAAACGAGGCGCACCCGCACCGCGCCCACTGGCTCGGGCGGGCCTGCATACGTTGCGGCGTCGTCCTCTGCTCGGGACTCGCGTTCGCCGATCCTGCGCGGCGCGCCGATGCTGGAAGCGCCGCGGAAGGTTTCGTCGCCGCCGAAGTCCCAGGCGCCGTAGAGGCCAAGGTGGACATGCAGGTACAGCCCGTTCGCGAAACGCAGGAAGAGCTGCTTCCCGTGCGCGGTGGCCCCAAGCATGCGCTGGCCATCAAGCAGCGCCGCACCCGCGGCAAAACGGCCCTGCGGGCTGGAGACCCGCAGGACGCTGCCGCCGAAGACGTCCTGGAACTGGCGCGCCAGCCGGTGGACGGAATGCCCCTCAGGCACTATTCGACGATTTCGCCGCTGGTTTCGTACGTGGCGATCTTGCCGATGCGGCGCACGTGCCGTTCGTCGTTGCTGAACGGCTCTTCGAGGAAGAACTCGATCAACTTGGTGGCTTCCTCCACGCTGTGCTGGCGGCCGCCGACGGCAATGACGTTGGCATCGTTGTGTTCGCGGGCCAGCTTGGCGGTGGATTCGTTCCATGCCAGGGCCGCGCGCACGCCCTTGACCTTGTTCGCGGCGATCTGCTCGCCGTTGCCGGAACCGCCCAGGACGATGCCGAGGGCGTGCACGCCCGCTTTCTGGTCGGCCACGACGGCGAGGGCGGCGTTGATGCAGAAGGAGGGGTAGTCATCCAGGGCGTCGTACACCTTGGGACCGTGGTCAACAACCTCGTAGCCCTTGGCCGTGAGGTGGCGGACAAGGTGGGCGCTGAGCTCCATGCCGGCATGATCCGTTGCAATGTGGACGCGGGGTATGGTCACTGGAAGTCCGTTCGATCTGGGGCGCGGGACGGCATGGGCCGGGCCGCGGCGGTGAGGGGATGCGGTACTAGGGTACTAGGGACCTGCCACCGATGCGCTTTGAGTCGCGGTGCTCATTGCCCGTGCGCCCGGTCAGCCACCCTGTTCAGCAGCCCGGCAAGCCGGTCCGCACTCGCCAGGCTGCCGGCGCTCAGGGCCACGCGCCTTCCGTTGAGTTGCCGCACGACGACGGCGGGCCCGCTGCTGACGAGCATCGCCGTGGCACCGCCGTGGTGCCGCAGGCCCCAGCCGCCGAAGTCTGCCGCCTTGACTTCCGCAGGTGTGGCGGCGGCAATGTCCACCGCCGGCACCTTCAACACCCGGAGTACCCCGGCAAGGAACACTTCCAGACCGCCGCGATCGGCCTTGACACGGACGAAGAGGAAGCAGGCCCCGAGGATGGCGGCCCCGAACAGCAAGGCCCCTAGCCAGGGGACAGCGACGGAAATCAGCATCGCCGGAAACACCGCGGCCACGCAGATCATGACGAATACCGAGCTGCGCGCATGGACCCAGAGTTTCAAGGAATCGTCGGCCAGCCCGGGATCTTCCTTGAGGATGCGTTCGGCTTCGAGGGCAGCATCGTCCTCCGGCGTCCACCGCGGGTCGGGCTTGAAGGCGAATACCATTACGACGCCCAGCGACAGTGCCGCGCCCGCGCCCAGCGCCAGCACCGTGGCATCGACATGGGAGGCCCGGGCATCTGCCAAGCCGGCCTGGCCCACGAGCCCGGCCGCGAGCACAGCGGTGACGAACAGGCTCACCATCAGGCCGAGACCCATCATGAGCCGCCGCATGATGGCGGGCCGGGAAATAGGCACGGCCTGGACGAACACCAGCCAACCGGCCAGGACCATCAGGGAAGCCCCGCCCGCCACGTAGGCAGCGAATGGCGCAAAGCTGCTGCCGCCGTCGGAGTTCCAAGTAACAGCAAGGGGGTCCGGAAGCTCCGGACGGAGCATGAAGGCGCAGGCCACAAAAGCTGCCGCGAGGAGGAGAGGGAACGCCACTGCAAAGCGCAGTGCCCGGAAATCGAGAGAATCGCGCAGCTTGCCCATGGCTTAACGCTACTCCCGGGCGGCGACACTTTGTGTTGTGCCTTGCCAAGCGGGGAGGAACTGAAAGAATGACTTCACAGCGCCGGCGCCGGGTGAGCCCGTCCGGCTTATCTGCACACCACTTCTTGGAGGCACCCTTTGCCAGGCCTGAACCTCACCCGCGCCGAAGCCGCGGAACGCGCGGAACTGCTCGCCGTCGAGTCCTATGACGTCGCCCTCGACCTGACGAGGGGCGGCACGGTCTTCGGATCGACGACCACCGTGAAGTTCACTGCCGCAGCCGGATCGTCCACTTTCATCGACGCCATCACGGACAAAGTGCACAGCGTCACCCTGAACGGCAAGGAACTGGATCCGGCCGATGTGTCCGACGGCGTGCGCATCCAGCTGCCGGACCTCGCCGCGGAGAATGAACTCACGGTGGTGGCGGATGCCCCCTACATGAACACCGGCGAGGGCCTGCACCGCTTCGTGGATCCGGTGGACGGCGAGGTGTATCTCTACACGCAGTTCGAAGTCCCGGATTCCCGCCGGATGTTCGCCGTCTTCGAACAGCCGGACCTCAAAGCCACCTTCAGCTTCACCGTCACGGCACCTTCGCACTGGGACGTCATCTCCAACTCCCCCACGCCGGGACCCACGGAAACGACGCCCGGGGAAAACGGCGAGGCCCGCTCGGTCTGGACGTTCGCGGCCACTGCGCGGCTGTCGTCCTATGTCACGGCGCTGATCGCCGGCCCGTACCAGTCCGTGCGCAGTGAGGTCACCAGCGCCGATGGCAGGGTTGTCCCGCTCGGCGTGTTTGCCCGCAAGTCCCTCATGCAGTACCTCGATGCTGAGAACATCTTCGAACTCACCCGCCAGGGCTTTGAGTTCTTCGAGGCCCAGTTCGGCTTCCCCTACCCGTTCGAAAAGTACGACCAACTGTTCGTTCCGGAATTCAACGCCGGCGCCATGGAGAACGCCGGCGCCGTCACCATCCTGGAGGGCTACGTCTTCCGCGGAAAGGTGGCCGAAGCGCAGGTGGAGCGCCGCGCCATTACGGTCCTGCACGAGCTGGCACACATGTGGTTCGGCGACCTCGTGACAATGCGCTGGTGGAACGACCTTTGGCTCAACGAATCCTTCGCCGAGTACATGTCCCACCTGGCTGCCGTCGAGAACACCGCCTTCGACCATGCCTGGACCACCTTCGCTTCGGTGGAGAAGTCCTGGGCGTACCGGCAGGACCAGCTGCCCACCACGCACCCGATCTTCGCCGAGATCAACGACCTGCAGGACGTGGAGGTCAACTTCGACGGCATCACCTACGCCAAGGGGGCCTCGGTGCTCCGCCAGCTGGTGGCCTGGGTAGGTCCGGAGCAGTTCATGGCAGGCGTCCGCGAATACTTCAGGAAGCACGCCTGGAAGAACACCGAACTGTCCGACCTCATGGTGGAACTCGAGGCCGCCAGCGGCCGGGAACTGGACCAGTGGGGCAAGCTCTGGCTCGAAACGGCAGGCGTCAACACCCTCTCCCCCGAGATTGACGTGGACGACGACGGGGTCATCACCGCGTTCGCCATCCGCCAGACCGCCATCGCCGAGCAGCCTGTGCTGCGGCCGCACCGCCTCGCCGTCGGTTTCTACGACCTTTCCGACGCCGGCAAGCTCGAGCGGGTGCACCGTGAAGAGCTCGACGTCGACGGCCCCGCCACGGAGGTCCCGGCCCTGCTCGGGAAGAAGCGGCCCGCGCTGATCCTGCTCAACGACGACGATCTTGCCTACGCCAAGGTCCGCCTCGACCCGGTGTCGCTTGCCAGTGCAAAGGCGCACCTGAAGGATTTCGCGTCCAGCCTGCCGCGGACCCTGGTGTGGGACTCGGCCTGGGATGCCGCACGTGACGGCGAAACACCGGCCCGCGGCTACGTGGAGCTGATCCTGGCCAACATCGCATCCGAATCGGACTCCTCGGTGATCCAGGTGCAGCTGCGACAGCTCGCCACCACCCTGAACTTTTACGTGGCTGCCGAACACAAGGACGCCACCACCGAAGCCGCCGCGGACAGGCTCTGGGAACTGGCGTCCACGGTGGCAGCCGGGTCCGATGCCCAGTTGCAGTTCGTGAAATCCTTCGCGCTATTGGCCCGCGGTGGAAGCCAATTGGACACAATCCAGGCCTTGCTGGACGGCACCCGCTCCCTGAGGGGCCTCACCGTGGACCAGGACCTGCGCTGGGAATTGCTCACCTCCCTGGTGGCCGGCGGCCGCGCGGACCAGGCACGCATCGATACCGAACTCGAGCGCGACCACACCTCCAACGGCCAGAACGCGGCAGCCCTGGCGGCCGCCGCATTGCCGACGCCCGAGGCAAAAGCCGCGGCCTGGGAGAAGATCGTGGTCACGGGCGAACTGTCCAACGCCCTGCAGGGATCCGCCGTCGCCGGCTTCACGCGGGTGCTGGACACCGGCCTGCTGGAACCGTTCGCTGAGAAGTATTTCGAAGCTGTCCCGGAGATCTTTGCCAAGCGCACGCACGCCCTGGCCCAGCAGATCATCGTGGGACTGTACCCGGCGCAGTTGACCACACAGGACACCGTGGACCGGACCGATGCGTTCCTCGCCTCCCTGCCGGACGAAAGCGCGGCACTGCGCCGCATGATGCTGGAGAACCGCGACGGCGTTGCCCGCGCCCTGCGTGCACGCGCGGCCGACGTCTAGAGCCTGGCGGATTTCCTCGCGCCTCCTGTCCGGCCTATCCGGCCGGACAGGAGGCGCGGCCGTTTAGACTGTGCGCATGAGCCTGGATGAACACCGCTACGCCCTCACCGTCCGCTGGACCGGAAACCTCGGCGAAGGCACGTCAGGCTACCGGGCCTACTCGCGCGACCACGACGTCGAAATCCCGGGGCTCCCCGTGCTCAAGGGTTCCTCGGATCCCACCTTCCGCGGCGACCCCGCCCGATACAATCCGGAACAGTTGCTGCTCGCGGCGCTTTCGCAGTGCCACATGCTGTCCTTCCTGCACGTGGCCGTCATGAATGGTGTGGTGGTGACCCGCTACGTCGACAACGCCGAAGGACTGATGCGGAGCAACCGGGACGGCAGCGGCCAATTCGAAAGTGTCACGCTCAAGCCGCAGGTGACGGTGGCCAACCAGGACCACCTGCCCCTGATGGCCGAACTCCACCATAAGGCGAACCAGCTCTGCTTCATCGCACGGAGCGTGAACTTCCCCGTGCACCACGAGCCGGTCACGCAGGCGGAAGGCTAGCCAGGAGTTCCTTCTCCCGCTCGCTCCGCAGCCCGGCTTTCCGTGGCCGCTGCAGGCCCCTGGCACGCTCGTCCGCCAAGGTGTCGCGCAGAGTTTCCCGCCAGGGCCGCAGACGCAGGCCCTGTGCCAGAGCGGCGGCGTTCGACCGCGCCATGAAGCCCTCGTGCCCCGGTGGCAGCCACAGCGGCAGCGTGTCCTCTCCCGACCACGGTTGCACTCCCTGCGCTTCCAGCCAGCCGGGTTCGACCGCAAAGGTCTTCGGGGACGTGCCCGCCAGTTCCCGGCACGCCTCGATGTAGTCTCCGAAGCTCGTCACCTCGCCGACGGCGTTGAACGTGCCGGCCAGGCCGCGTTCGGCTGCCGACAGGATCCAGGCGGCGAGGTCGCGGACGTCGATGGCCTGGACGGGTTCCCCGAAAATGTCCGGAACGAGGACCGCATCACCGCCCGATGCAAGACGGGCCGGCCAGTAGCCATAGCGGTCGCTGCTGTCCCCCGGTCCGCCGATCAGTCCGGCCCGTACGATGTGCGCCTTCACCCCTGCCGCTTCCACGGTGGATGCTTCGATGGCTGACTTCGACTCCCCGTAGTTTTCCGGACCAGCTTCCGTGCCCCGTGGCAGCGGAGGAAGCAGCGCCGCTGCCTCGTCTGCGCCCGGCTGGTCGTGGCGCTCGTACGCAGAGCAACTGGACACGAAGGTCCAGTGCCCGCTCCCTGCGGACAGCGCCTCAAGCGCCGCGCGGGCGTGCGCGGGATCACGGGAGACGTCGACGACGGCGTCCCACCCGCCGTCGAGCCCGGCATAGGCGCCAGCCCCGGCGGCTCGGTCCGCACGGACCCAGTTGACGCCCGGCGGCGGTTCCGCGGCAGTGCCGCGTGCCAGGCACGTGACGTCGTGTCCGGCGTCAACGGCCTGACGGGCAATCTCGGCCGATAGGAACGCTGTGCCGCCAAGGATAAGGATGCGCATGCCGCCACGCTACGGCGATAGGGTTGATGACGGACAGAGTGTTCAGCGCCCGGCGAACAGCTTCCGGGTGTACCCATCAGATCTTTTGAGGAGCAGCCCTGCCAATGAACGCCAGCACGCCCACGATCCAGGATGCAGCAGAAGAAGCCGCGAAGATCGACCTAGTGGCCATACTCGTGACTCTTGGAGTCGGCGTGGTCATCTGGATCGTGCTGCGCTTCATCATCCTGCGCATCACCAGGCGGGTCGCCAAAGGCAGCAGCTTCTTCAGGAACGCCCCCTTCAAATGGGTCCAGCCCGCCTTCCGCGCCCTGGACCATGAGCGGCGCTCGCAACGGGCACACACCATTGGTTCGCTGCTGACAAGCCTGTTGAGCGTGGTGGTCGCGGGGATCGTGATCATTTACGTGCTCAAGTTCCTCAATGTGGACATCGCTCCGCTGCTGACCAGCGTGGGTATCCTCGGCGTAGTAATCGGTTTCGGCGCACAGCAGCTCATCCGCGACTTCCTTGCAGGAATCTTCATCACCATCGAAGACCAGTACGGGATCGGTGACGTGATCGTCACCGCCGAAGTGGTTGGTACGGTTGAATCCGTGGGGCTGAGGATCACCCGGCTCCGCGCTGAAGACGGCGCCATCTGGTACCTGCGCAACGGCGAAATCCTGCGTGTGGGCAACCGGTCCCAGGGCGATTACGTCCCGGTTGAAGACAAAGACAAAGACAAAGACAACGGCAGCGGCGTTTCCGCGGAGGAGAGGTCCAGTGAGTGACACGGCAAACGGGCAGCAGTCCCCCAGCACCCAGGTCAACGCAGCGCCTCCGGCCGGCGAACGGCCGCAGCTGATGCGCAACGACCCCTTCAGCCAGCCTGCCTACACGGACAGCTTCTATGACGCCGTGGGCGGGCACGAGACCTTCGTGAAACTGATCGATGTCTTCTACGACGGCGTAGCCGGAGATCCGCTCTTGCGTCCGATGTATCCGGAGGAAGACCTCGGCCCGGCGAAGCGCCGTTTCCTGATGTTCCTGGAACAGTACTGGGGCGGTCCGACGACGTACAGCCAGGAACGCGGTCACCCGCGCCTGCGGATGCGGCACATGCCGTTCCGGGTGACGCCGGAGGCGAAGGACCGTTGGCTGTTCCACATGCGGGCGGCCGTGGATGCCCTCCAGCTTCCAGCCTTGTATGAGGGAACGTTGTGGGACTACATGGAGCGGGCCGCGCTGACCATGGTGAACAGCCCCTCCCCCGCACAGCCCTAAGGCTAAGCCTGGCCTAGCGGATCTACCGGGCGGGGCCGACGTTCAGTCCGAGGCCCGCGCCGGCACGGACCAAGATGTGGCCGCGGCTTCCGCTGAGCCGGTACCAGCGCCCGTTGCGGAACAGCCGGTGTACGCCGCCTCCGAGGAAGCCGAGGGCGAAGGCCCCGAAGGCCGCGCCGGCGGGTACACCTTGGCGTCCGGGCATCTCCCGGCCCCACACGGACGCACGGGCGGCGGCCACCATGTGCGCGCCTGCCTGCTCGGGGACAACCCCGGCCACCTCCGCAATGCCTGCCTCGGCAACGGACTTCAGTTCGGCGTCGGGCACTTCTCCCAGCGGTTCCCAGCCGCCCCGCGGCGCCCCGATTCCGGCCCAGGACTCCGAAACGGTCGACGGCGGCAGCGGCAGCTCGACGTCGTCCGCACCAGAACGGGCCAGCCGGTCGAGTACGGAGGCGAGGGTGACAGTCACGTCCGCTTCCGCTTCTTCGGCGAGGGCGCTGGTGCGCAGGCCGAGGATGGTGGGGGTCGCGTCGCCGAGGGTCCGCGGGCGAAGGACGCACACGTAGGCCGCGAGGACAGTGCCCGCAGCCTGGAGGCGGACCGCGCCATCTTCGATGCTCTTGGCACGCGTGACATAGGTGCGCAGATCCGCCAGATCCCGGGGATCGGCGAAGCGGAGGGAACGGGTCAAGACATCAGCCACAGCATCGACTCTACCGGCTCTACCCGCTCTACCGGCATGCCCGGCGTTTGAGGTGCCCAGGTGTGGGCCCACGTCGGCGAGGGACCCGGATTTCGCGGAGCGGGATTCGGGAGCCGGCGGGTGGGCCCACGTCGGCGAGGAACCCGGATTTCGCGGAGCGGGATTCGGGAGCCGGCGGGTGGGCCCACGTCGGCGAGGAACCCGGATTTCGCGGAGCGGGATTCGGGAGCCGGCGGGTGGGCCCACGTCGGCGAGGAACCCGGATTTCGCGGAGCGGGATTCGGGAGCCGGCGGGGACTAGAGTCGAACCATGACTGACGCGCACACCGGCCTGGTAGACCAAGCCGTCCCCGAGGATCCCACCGCCACCCTCATCGAGCTGCTTTCGCTGGCCGATTTCGACGGCGCCAGGACCGACGAGGACATTTTCCTCGGTCCCTCGCAGAAGCAGCCCCGGCACCGGGTGTTCGGCGGGCAGGTTCTGGCACAGTCCCTCATCGCCGGGATGCGGACCGTGGACGACGACCGCGTGGTCCACTCGATGCACGGATACTTCCTGCGCCCTGGCGACGCCAACCAGCCGATCACCTTCGGCGTGCAGCGCCTGCGGGACGGCCGCTCCTTCTCCGCGCGCCGCGTGCACGCCTACCAGAACGGGCAGCCGATCCTGTCCATGATCGCGTCCTTCCAGACGGAAGCCGACGGCGTTGAACACCAGTCCGCCATGCCCGAAGGCATCCCGGACCCGGAGAGCCTGCCGAGCACCGCGGACCTGCTCCGGAAGTACGACCATCCGCTGGCCCGCCACATGTCCTTCGAACGCCCCTTCGACGTGCGGCACGTCGACTCCGCCCTGTACGTGGAGGCTCCCAAGGAGCACGTGGCCAGGAACGCCGTCTGGATGAAGACTTTGGGCCCGATGCCACACGACCCCGACTTCCACCGGGCAGCCCTCGCCTACGCCAGCGACTACACGATCCTGGAACCCATCCTGCGCCGCAGTGGACTGAGTTGGATGACTCCCGGAATGAGTGTGGCGAGCCTGGACCACGCGATGTGGTGGCATCGGCCAGCCCGTGTGGATGAATGGCTGCTCTACATCCAGGAATCCCCCAGCGCACAGGGCGCGCGCGGCCTGTCCACCGGGAAGATCTTCAGCCGCGACGGCACCCACGTCGCCACGGTGGCGCAGGAGGGCATGCTCCGGCTCCCGGAGTAGGCACAGGACGAACAAACGGAAGGCCGGCCCCGTGCGGGGCCGGCCTTCCGTTTGTTCAGTGCTGTTAGTCGCGGGTCAGCTTGCGGTGCGTGACCCGGTGCGGCTTGGCGGCGTCCGGTCCGAGCCGCTCGACCTTGTTCTCCTCGTAGGATTCGAAGTTGCCTTCGAACCAGTACCACTTCGAGGGGTTCTCGTCGTCACCTTCGTAGGCGAGGATATGGGTCGCCACACGGTCCAGGAACCAACGGTCGTGGGAGACCACGACGGCGCAGCCCGGGAAGTCGAGCAGCGCGTTTTCCAGGCTGCTCAGGGTTTCGACGTCGAGGTCGTTGGTGGGTTCGTCGAGGAGCAGCAGGTTGCCGCCCTGCTTGAGGGTCAGCGCGAGGTTAAGTCGGTTGCGCTCACCACCGGAGAGCACGCCGGCCTTCTTCTGCTGGTCCGGGCCCTTGAAGCCGAAAGCCGAAACGTAGGCACGTGAGGGCATTTCCACCTGGCCGACCTGGATGTGGTCCAGGCCGTCGGACACGACCTCCCACAGGGTCTTGTTCGGGTCGATGCCACCACGGGACTGGTCCACGTAGGAGATCTTGACGGATTCGCCGATCTTGAGGTCGCCACCGTCCAGCGGTTCGATGCCGACGATGGTCTTGAAGAGTGTGGACTTGCCCACGCCGTTGGGGCCGATGACGCCGACGATGCCGTTGCGGGGCAGGGAGAAGGACAGGTCCTCGATCAGGACACGGTCGTCGAAGCCCTTCTTGAGGTCGGTGGCTTCGATGACCAGGCTACCGAGGCGCGGTCCCGGCGGGATCTGGATCTCTTCGAAGTCGAGCTTGCGTGTGCGCTCGGCTTCGGCTGCCATTTCTTCGTAGCGTGCCAGACGCGCCTTGGACTTGGTCTGGCGGCCCTTTGCGTTGGAGCGGACCCACTCGAGTTCCTCGCTCAGGCGCTTGGCCTGCTTGGCGTCCTTCTTGCCCTGGATTTCCAGGCGGGCGCGCTTCTTCTCCAGATAGGTGGAGTAGTTGCCTTCGTACGGGTACAGCCGGCCGCGGTCCACTTCACAGATCCATTCCGCGACATGGTCTAGGAAGTACCGGTCGTGGGTGATGGCGAGAACGGCGCCCGGGTAGCTGGAGAGGTGCTGTTCGAGCCAGAGCACGCTTTCAGCGTCGAGGTGGTTGGTCGGTTCGTCGAGCAGCAGCAGGTCCGGTTTCTGCAGCAGGAGCTTGCAGAGGGCCACACGGCGGCGCTCACCGCCGGAAAGCACCGTGACGTCGGCGTCGCCCGGGGGGCAGCGCAGGGCGTCCATGGCCTGCTCCAGCTGGGAGTCGATGTCCCACGCGTCGGCGGCGTCAATGGCCTCCTGGAGCTTGCCCATCTCGTCGAGCAGGGTGTCGTAGTCCGCATCGGGGTTGGCCATCTCTTCGGAGATTTCGTTGAAGCGCTGGATCTTGCCGTAGATCTCGCCGACGCCTTCCTGGACGTTGCCCAGGACTGTCTTTTCCTCGTTCAGGGGCGGCTCCTGCAGGAGGATGCCCACGGAGTAGCCGGGGCTGAGTCGGGCCTCGCCATTGGACGGGGTGTCGAGCCCCGCCATGATCTTCAGGATCGTGGACTTACCGGCGCCGTTGGGGCCAACGACGCCGATCTTCGCACCGGGGAAGAACGACATGCTGACATCGTCCAGGATAAGTTTGTCACCAACGGCCTTTCGGGCCTTGGTCATCGTGTAAATGAATTCCGCCATGCCGTTAAATCTAATGGGTGGCAAGGCAGATCTCACATTCGGATCAGGCGCAGCGGGCCTAGCGGGCGTCGCCCACAAAGCATTTGCCGTCGGTCAGCAAAGGCTGCACGGTCACCACGATGCGGCCGTCCCGGACTTCGCCGATGACGCATTCGACGCCGGAGCTGACTGCGGCCTCGACCGCGTCCACGTCCAGGCCCGTGGGAGTCTTGCTCACGGACACCTCCACGGCGTCGGAAGCGATGCCCGGAGCGACCAGCCGGGACCGCAATGCTTCCTGCCCAGGCTTGGTGCCGGCAGCCTTCAGGGTGGTTTCCATGATCCGCGCCAGGCGGGCCGTCCCGGGCGCCACCGCGGATTCCGCAGCCGGGGCCGCGTTCCCCGGGGTTCTGTTCCTCGGAGTGCCGTAGGTGCCGGCGCCTAGGCCCGGTGCAGGCGCTGAGCAGGCTGAAATCGCAAATATGAAGGCTCCGGAAAGCAACATCCCGCGGAACAACGCATTTTCAGGTGCCAGGGTCCCTGAACTGCATCGCCGTGCGATGGCCTTTGAGTGCCTACCGCTGTGCTTCACCGGGTCATTCTGCCACGCGAATCCGGCCGCCTCCCGGATCCCCTGCAGCCAGGGCGCCGGGAGGGCGGACGGGTGAAGGCGTCCTGGTGCCGGCTCACGCGGAGGCGTCCAGGAGTTCCCCGGTCGCGGTGTCCACGAGGGCGGTGTCGCCGTCGTCATCCCCCACCGGGATCTCCAGGCTGGAACCGGGGTCGCCTCCGTCGCCTTCCTCATCGTCCTCCGGAAGAGGGGCCTCGTTGTCTCCGCTGCCTTCGGGCCACGGCGCATCGGCCGCTTGGCCCGGACCGGCTTGCGCCGGCGCCTGTTGGGCGGAGTTGCTTGCCATCCGGGTGAAGTTCGCCGAACCCCACATGAGGTCATGGCCCACGGACTCGGCGTCGATTTCTGCGACATGGTAGATGCGGCCGTCGCGCTCCCATTGGCGGAGCCTGAGTTTGCCAAGGACGATGACACGCTGGCCCTTCTTGATGCTGCAGCCGACATGCCCCGCCAGATGCCTGAAGCTCTGAACGGTGAACCAGTTGGTGTTTCCGTCGATCCAAACGTTGTTGGTGCGGTCAAAGCGACGCTCGGTGGACCCGATCCTGAAGGAGGCGGTGGCAATGCCGCCCGGCGTGGTGGAACTTTTGACCTCCGAGGCAACGAAGCCGCGGACAGTGATGATGTCGTTCATGATGCGTCCTAACGTGGTTGGCTTGCCTGTCCGGCCCTCCCAGCATCACGCCGGCGCATCGCCGCGGGCAGGCCCCGCTGCGCGTATGTGGATACTTCAGTGAAATTGAGGCTGTGGAGGGGCAGTAGGCGGCTTGGACCCGGCCTGGACCCGGGCGACGGCCAACGGCCAACAAAAAAACACCCCCGGTCCGCAGACCGGGGGTGTCAGGGATGTGATCCCGCATCACGTAAGCGCCCCGGGAGGGAATCGAACCCCCGACCAAGAGATTAGAAGGCTCCTGCTCTATCCTCTGAGCTACCGGGGCGGGCGCCTGCCGGTCCTTCCCGGCGGCGACATCACGAGTTTACCCTGCGCAACGGTTCCGGTTACCCGCGGTGGCGGAGTGCGGTGGCGAGGACGCGGCACTACTAGGGATAGGCCTGCGGTTCGCCGGTTTCCAGCGGCGTCTTCGGGCTCGGAAGAACCCCGGGCCGGCCGTCGGTGGCTCCTCGCGGGATGGTGCTGCCTTCCTCGAATCCCGGAGGGGTCACTCTCAGCATTGATCGGAGCATCCGTTGCTGGAGCGGCCGGGTCATGAGGGCTGCCACCGTCCGGTACACCGGGTTAGACTCCCTGCCATGGAGCAGAACTCCGCAGGAATCCTGACCCGTCCCGCACAGTGGGCCGAGGTGGACGAACTTTTCAGCGGCAAGGGCGAACCCGGCCGGTGCTGGTGCCGGTGGTTTTCGATTCCCGGCAAAGCCTGGCAGGAAACTCCCGCGGAAGGCCTTCGCGAGCAGTTGAAAGCGGCGTTCGATGCCGGGCCCGAACCCGGTGTCATCGCAGTCAAGGACAGCGTCCCCGTGGGATGGTGCGCCGTCGAACCCAGGCACTGCTATCCCCGGATCGAGCGCTCGCAGATCCTGCGCTCGGCCGGCGCTGCCGCCGCCGATGGCGACGGCGTCTGGTCGGTGAGTTGTTTCGTCGTCGCCCCCGGGCACCGGCGCGGAGGCATCGCAAGCGATCTGCTGGCTGCCGCCGTCGGGCACGCTTTTGCGCACGGTGCACGGATCATCGAAGGCTATCCAGTGGATCCTGCCCTGCGGCCGAAGGCCGGCGCAGCGGACCTTTACCACGGGACGGTATCCCTGTTCACCCGTGCCGGGTTCGAGGCGGTCCCCACTTCGGTTCCCGGAAGGGCGGTCATGCGGCTGCGGCGCCCGGACGCCGCCCCCTAGCGACCGCCCCTGCCCCGCAGGGAATCTGCCCCGCCTACAGTGGAGCCATGCACAAGCACGAGCTCATCGTAGCTATCCGGGCATCGCTCAGGGACGCCGGCGATCCGGAACGCGCCCGGTCGGTGCAGGCGTACATGAAGTCCGACATGCCATCGCTCGGCGTGCCTGTTCCCGAAGTGCGCGGGATGGTGAAGGCCGCTGCGAAGGCATCACCGTTCACCTCAGGTGCCGAACTGCGCGACACCGTGCTCCGCTTGTGGCGCCATGCCGGCGTCCGCGAGGAACGGTATGCGGCGATCGATCTCACGGCTGCGAGGCTCGTCGCCGCCGAGCTGGAGATGGTTCCTGTATATGAGGAGTTCATCCGCAGCGGCGCCTGGTGGGACCTAGTGGACGGCGTGTCGCCACGGATCCGCGAGCTGCTGCTCGCGCATCCGGACGTGATGGCGGAGCTGATGCTGCATTGGGCGGCCGACGGCGACATGTGGGTCCGGCGCGCGGCGATCACTTCCCAGGTGGGGGCCAAGGACCGGACGAACAGGACGCTGCTGGCGGCGGTGATCCTGCCAAACCTGGGAGACAGCGAGTTCTTCATCCGAAAGGCGATCGGTTGGGCCCTGCGCGAGTACGGCAAAAGCGATCCGGACTGGGTGGCGGGGTTCGTTGCCGAACACAAGGAACGGCTGAGCGCCCTGTCCTACCGTGAAGCCGTGCGCCGCCTGCCGCCGTCCGGCGGCAGCGACGCTAAATGACGGTGTGGCTGAGCGGCTGGTCCCGGCGGCTGAAGAGGTGCTTGGTGCGCGGGTCAAGGAAAATCAGGTAGAGGGCGAACAGCAGGGCGATGATGGCGGCCGCGTTCCGGGCGAGCACCAAAGCCAGGCCGACATCCCCGCTTTGGAGGTACGGGAAGACCTCCAGCTGGTCGGAGATCGCATAG
Source organism: Arthrobacter sp. R-11 (assembly GCF_049913155.1). GTDB lineage: Bacteria > Actinomycetota > Actinomycetes > Actinomycetales > Micrococcaceae > Arthrobacter. The sequence goes on from NZ_CP183979.1 coordinate 2,588,041, forward strand.
ACCATGAAGAAGGAGACCACGAAGTAGAGGGTCTTCACCTGCCAGTCGTTCCGGATGCCCGTCACCGCGAACAGCGGAATCAGCCACACGACGTACCAGGACTGGATCATGGGCGACAGCAACACGATCGCAGCGAAGGCAAGCGTCAGGCGGCGCATGACCCGGTCATGGTTGCCGCGGAAGACCTGCCAGGCGACGATTCCCAGCGCAAGGACCTTCCCGGCGTCGTACACCCACTTCGCAAGGCCCCAGCCGTCAAGGCCGAACACATTCACGATCGAGGCGACGATCAGGCCGAGCAGCCCCACGGGGGCGTACCAGATCCACACACTGCCCGGTGCCGACAGTCCCTTGATCCAGCCGAAGCCGAAGCCGTTGACGGCGCCCAAGGCGTAGAGGAGCGCCAGGGACAGGCCGGCGGTCAGGGCCCAGAACAGGAACTTGCGCGGCCAGCTGGCACCCTTGCCCGCCCAAAGGAGGCCGATGAACGGCAGGAACACCACGGTGATCGGTTTGACCGAAATGGAAAGGGTCACGAGGACGATGCCCAGGACCACCCGGCGGGTGGCGCAGTAATAAAGCCCGGCGAGGGCCAGGCCGATCATCAGGGCGTCATTGTGGACGCTGGCGATGAAGTTGGTAAGGAAGAGCGGATTGGCTGCGGAAAGCCACAGGGCACGGTGCGGATTGACGCCGTGGAGTTCGGCGAGCTTGGGAACGTAGATGACACAAAGCACAATCCCGACGGCGGCCGCCACCCTAAAGAGCATGATGCAGGCTTCCGGCTGGACATTGGTCGCCCACACGACGAATTGCTCGATCCAAAGGAACAGCTGGCCATAGGGAACCGGGGCTTCGGTCCACATCTTGTCCGCGCCCAGCTGGAAGTAGTTCGGCAGGGCCGAGATGCCGTTCTCGTAGGGATTGATGCCTTCGACCATCAGCCTCCCCTGGCCGATGTAGGCATAGACGTCACGGCTGAACAGGGGGACGGTGAACATCATCGGCAGGCCCCAGGCGAGGATCGCCTGGAGGGTCGCCTTGCGGGCTTCCTGGCCCCAGACCCGCACACGCTGGCCCAGGCGAAGCCACGCCCGTACCAAGAGCATTCCGCCGACCGACAGCAACACGATGGACAGCGCGACGCCCGCGGCCTCCGTGCGCATCCAGATGAACAGCGGCAAGCGGCGGAGTTCGGACACGGGGGCAAGCCACCCAACTCCGAGGGACCCGAAGACCAGGAACATCGATCCGATGAAGCCGGCAATCAGGGGCGAGCGGGGATTGTCCACTTCCGCCGACGTTCCTGCGGCCGACGGCGTCCCGTCGTCCTTGCTGGCGGCAGGTACAGGCGCCCTCATTGTCAGAAATATCCAATCGTTTGCCGAGCAGGTTCCGGACGTGCCCCGCGGGCAGCCCGTACAGGGAAAAAGCAGGGCGGAAACCAGCCTCTGCCATGCTCGAAATCGTATCACCGGAGCGGCATCGGGCAGCCGAACTGTAGGCTGGGCGGGTGCCTATTACTAATGAACGCATCGTCTGGATCGACTGCGAAATGACCGGCCTGGATCTTGAAAAGGACGCCCTCATCGAAGTGGCCGCCCTGGTCACCGACTCCGAGCTGAATATCCTAGGCGAGGGCGTGGATGTTGTCATCAAGCCTGATGACGCAGCGCTCGAGCAGATGAACGACTTCGTCCGGGACATGCATACCCGGTCCAAGCTGCTTGACGAACTGCCCCACGGCAAGACGATGGCGGAGGCCGAAGCGCTCATCCTGGAGTACATCGAAGCCTGGGTTCCGGACCCGAAGAAGGCCCCGCTGGGCGGAAACTCGGTCGGCACGGACCGCACCTTCCTCGTACGGGACATGCCCAACGTCATCGAGCACCTCCACTACCGGGTGATCGATGTCAGCACCATCAAGGAACTCTCCCGCCGCTGGTTCCCGCGGGCCTACTTCCAGGCGCCCGCCAAGCACGGCGGCCACCGGGCACTTGGCGACATCAAGGATTCGATCGACGAGCTCCGCTACTACCGCGAAGCCGTCTTCGTCCCCGCCCCCGGACCGGACACCGCCACCGCACAGAAGGTCTCCAAGCGCATCTCGGAGAGCGTCGAAGACAGCACCGCAGTGTGATCTGCGTTACCTTTTCCGGAATTTTCCCTGAAACGGCAAAAAGTGGCGTTGCGGCCGTGAAACACGAGGTATAGTTTTTGTCGTTGCCTTCGCAGGCGGCGGGTCATTCCGCTGCTCACAAGGCGCATGGTGGGCGTAGCTCAGTTGGCAGAGCGCCTGGTTGTGGTCCAGGAGGTCGCGGGTTCAACCCCCGTCGCTCACCCGCATAAGGCTGGTAGTTGGTACCGGTCAGCCAAAGGCCGCACTGGTTTCCAGTGCGGCCTTTGCTTTTCTCCGCAACCGTCACGCAGCAAGGAACCAGCCGCCATGACCGTCCTGCCCATCACCATCTGGGGCGAGCCCGTACTGCACCGCCGGGCCAGCGAAGTAGAAGTCTTCGACGACGAGTTGCGCACCTTGATCGCGGACATGATCGAAACCAATGAAGCGGCGAACGGCGTCGGCCTTGCCGCACCCCAGGTGGGCGTGGGCAAGCGGGTCTTCATCTTCAAGTACGCCAATGACGACGACGCACCGGATGAAGGCGTCCTGGTCAACCCGGTCCTGACCCTGTCCAAGGTGTCCGGCGCGCTGCCCGATCCGGACGAACATATCGAGGGCTGCCTCTCCTTCCCCGGCGAGCACTACCCTTTGCAGCGGGCCGAGTGGGCCCGCGTGCAGGGTTTCGACGGCGACGGCAAGCCCGTCGATTTCGTGGCCACGGGCTGGTTCGCCCGGGTCATGCAGCACGAATTCGACCATCTGGACGGAAAGCTCTACGTGAACCGCCTCGTGGACCGCTATTCCAAAAAGGCCATGAAACAGGCCAAGAAGCACGGCTGGGGCGTCCCGGGACTGACCTGGATGCCCGGCGTCGACGCCGATCCCTTCGGGCACTGAGCCGGCCGCGGCCCTCGACATTGAGCTGACCCGACTTCGAGCGATCGGACCTTCGCGGTGGACAACACGGCATTGTTTGAACTCCTGGACATCCGGGACGACGACGCACGCGAATGTGCGGCCCTCCTGTCGACACCTCCGGGCAAACAGGTCCTTTCGGCCCTGTCGGCGTTGGAAGCGCGGCTTGGCACTTTCCCTACCGAGGCTGCGTCCGCGGCGGGCTGCACCGAACGCGACTGGATCGAGGCGCTCCTCCGCTTCGCCCCCGCCACAGCGTCGTACCACCGCTCACGCGGGATCGCGGCCGGGCTTTCGGCCGCCATCCTGGCCGACGTCGGCTTGAACCTGCGAATCAACCGCCGCGTCCACGGGCGCTTCGGCCTGGACACCTGGGCATGGCTCACATTGCACATGGCCGGAAACATGTTCCGGCTCGGCCGCCTGCAGTACCACCTGGTTCGCAGCGGTGGCGGCCCGTCACCGGCACATGAAGGCGAATGGATCGTCGGCCTGCACATTCCCGAGGACGGCGGCCTCTCCCCTGCCGTGGTCGACGAGAGCCTGGTCCTGGCGCGGGCCTTCCTGGACCGCCATTTCCCGGACAAACCGGTCCGGCTGGCCACGTGCGACTCCTGGATGCTGGACCCTTACCTGGCCGAACGGCTTCCTGAGAGCAACATCGCCTCCTTTGCCCGCCGCTTCACCGTGGACCGGTGCTCGGACGCTCCCAGCGATGCCGTCTACTTCACCTTCCGTACCAGGGACATGGAGAACCTGGCACAACTGCCCCGGGACACTTCGCTGCAGCGCGTGGTGCTTGAGCGGATCGACGACGGCGGCAGCTGGCAGCTCGGGCACGGTCACCTGGAGCTGCCAGCGGCACCCTGACGGTAGCCCGGCGCGGCGCGCGGCCGCTCCTGGTCTAGGGCCGGATGGTCTGCTGCCCCGGGCATCCGGCGAGCACGCGCTTCATGGCGTCCTTTTCGGCGGCGGTGACCCAGAGCCGGTAGGCCGCTTTGACCGAGATCTGCCGGGCAACGTAATGGCATCGGAAGTTTTTGTTGGCAGGAAGCCAGGTCGCGGCGTCGCCGGCTCCCTTCTTCACATTGGCCGGCCCATCGACGGCAATCAGGTTCAGCGGATCGTTGGCAAAGCTGCTGCGCTGCTTCGGCGTGAGCTGTTTGGCACCCTTCTGCCAGGCGTCCCCGAGCGCCACGACATGGTCGATCTGTACCGCCTTGCTGCTTTCCGGTCCGCGCCGGAATTCGAGCGCTTTTCCGACATACGGCTCGGCAAGCCCGCCACCGGCCACTTTGCATTTCGAACCGTCACTGAACCGCACGGAGCTTAGGTCACGTCGGAGGATGTCGTTCCGGGTATCGCAGCCGTTGTGGTCCACGTCCAGCCATGCCTGGCCGAACTCCGCGCGGTCGTAGTCATCCTTGCCTGCACGGCCTTTGACGGGAAGGGACTCAAGAGCGTCGGCCGCTGTCCCAAGCGGAACAGGGGTCACCGAAGGGACCGGCTTCATCCAGCTGTAGTCCAGCACCCGTGCCGTAGCGGGCCCGCCGGCCGGACCTTCCGCCACCGCAAACTGGCCGCTGCTAAAGAACCATGCAACGCCGCCCACAGCTGCTGCCACGACGACGGCCAACACGGCCCAGGCTTGGCGGGATCGGCGTCGGGCACGCCGGAAGGCGGTCCAGGTGGTACTCAAGGGAAAGTCCTTTCACTGTGGTTTCAATCCCTTGAGCCTAGGCCAGGCGCCAGACATTATCGGCGCATTCCACAGTGTGGAGGAGGACACACCGGCCCCGCAGGCCATCAAGTAATAGTGGAAGCTATTGCTCCCGGGCGACCCGTTTGAGGTCTTCGTCGGCAATCGCCAGCAGCGATTCAAGCTGCGAGACACGCTCGGCGGTGACATCTCCGGCCTGGTGGGCGGCACGGGCGCTCTCCAGGAGCCTCTTGGCTTCCTTCTGGTTTGCCCGGGCTACGTCGAGTGCGTGCTCCAGCGTGGTGTCGTGGTCCAGGGTCTCTTCGCGTTCCATGGGTCCATTTTGCGCAGCTTTCCCGGCCGATTCCAGAGAACCGGCCGGGAAAGCCGAACTTCCTGAAATCAGGATCAGACGGTTACCGCTTCCAGGGCCGGTTCAGCGGCGGCGGGCGCTTCCGGTGCCGGGAAGAACGGCGGGTTCACGCCGGCCATTTCCTCCATCACGCGGACCACCTGGCAGCTGTAGCCGAATTCGTTGTCGTACCAGACGTAGACCACGAGGTTCTTGTCGTTGGCGATAGTGGCGAGGCCGTCGACGATGCCTGCACGGCGGGAGCCGACGAAGTCGGTGGAGACAACTTCGGGCGAGTCGATGTAGTCGATCTGCTTGCGCAGCGAGGAGTGCAGGGACATCTCGCGCAGGTAGTTGTTGACCTCGTCCTTCGTGGTGCCCGTCTCAAGGTTGAGGTTCAGGATGGCCATGGAGACGTCCGGGGTGGGAACGCGGATGGCGTTGCCCGTCAGCTTGCCCTGCAGTTCCGGAAGGGCCTTGGCCACAGCCTTGGCCGCACCGGTTTCGGTGATGACCATGTTCAGCGCCGCCGAACGTCCACGACGGTCGCCCTTGTGGAAGTTGTCGATCAGGTTCTGGTCGTTGGTGAAGGAGTGCACGGTCTCGACATGGCCGTGGACGACCCCGAACTTGTCGTTGAGAGCCTTCAGGACCGGGGTGATGGCGTTGGTGGTGCAGGACGCGGCCGTGACGATCGTGTCGCTGTCCTCGATGGAGCTGTGGTTGATGCCGTGCACGATGTTCTTCAGCTCGCCCTTGCCCGGTGCGGTCAGGAGCACGCGTGCCACGCCCTTGCTCTGCAGGTGCTGGGACAGGCCTTCGGCGTCGCGCCAGCGGCCGGTGTTGTCCACCACCAGGGCGTCCTTGATGCCGTAGGCCGTGTAGTCCACGGTGGAGGGATTGTCCGAGTAAATCACCTGGATCTGCACGCCATTGGCGGTGATGGTGTTGGCTTCCTCGTCCACGCGGATGGTCCCCTCGAAGGAACCGTGCACGGAGTCGCGACGCAGCAGGCTGGCGCGCTTGGCGAGGTCGTTTTCCGCGCCCTTGCGGACGACGATGGCGCGCAGGCGCAGGCCGTGCCCGCCGCCGGCCTTTTCGATCAGGAGGCGGGCCAGCAGGCGGCCGATGCGGCCGAAGCCGTAAAGCACGACGTCGGTGCTGGTGCGGTCGTCGGCGCCCCGACGGCCCACGATGGCGGCCAGCTCTTCGCGGAGGAAGCCCTCCAAGGACGTTCCGGGGGCCTGGGCCTTGAACTTTTCGTTAAGCAGGGCGATGTCGATGGCTGCTGCGCCGAGCTCGAGTCCGGCAAGGGCATCGAGCAGCGGAGCGGTTTCTTCCAGCCGGAGCTCTGCGTTGCTCATCCGGCGGGCGAAACGGTGTGCCTTCAGGATGTTCATGGAGGACTTGTTGATCAGGCTGCGCCCGTGAATGCTGGTCACCACATTGTTTTCACGGTACAAACGGCCGATCACCGGGATCATGGCCTCGGCGAGCGCCTCGCGGCCCATCCACGAATCAAGACAAGAATCAGACGACTGGGTCACAGAACTACCTTCCTAGGGTCAACCGCGCACGTCCTCGTACGCAGATGGCGGCCGCCCGGAGTAATCCTGCGGCACTGGCCTCGCTGGGGCTTCGGTCCGCCCCGGACGCCACGACGATCGCAAAGAAAAACCGCCGGCTGCGAACGCAGTATCGGCGGGGAACTTCAGCGTTCACCATCCATTCTAGGGTCTGGGAAGCACGCGCAGGTCGTCCGGAACAGTGAATTCACTCACACGGGCCGGGCAGCGGGCCGGCTCGGACTCTGGCCGCCGCTTATGGCTGGCCCTACAATCCAATCATCGGTTGCCGGTGCGCCGGTCCCGCCGGGCGAACGGAAGTCCTGTCGTGAGTGAAATCCTCGAGCTGCCGGGGTACTTCAAGGATGCCGACTCTGCGTCATTGAAAGGCCAGCGGAAGTACCTGTTCCTGAACCGGTTACGCCTCGGCAGCACCATTGCCGGCGCGGTAGGCGCCGCGGTCCCCTTGGCGGTCGGGAACCTCGGCCTCTCTTCGCTCGTGGTGCTCGCAGCCTTCCTGATGGCACTCATCTGCGAGCTCATCCTCTCCTACGTCCAGCCGGAGCGTGACTGGTACGCGGGCAGGGCCCTTGCGGAATCCATGAAAACCATGGCTTGGCGCTACTCCGTCCACGGCGCCCCGTTCGGGACCGAACTCAGCGACGCCGGCGCACGCAAGATTCTGCGGGAGAGGGCCGAACAACTGACCCAGAAGGGCGGCGACCGGGTGGCGATTGCCACGGACAGCCCGTTGGTCACCGACTCCATGACCGCCTTGCGGCACAGCAGCTTCGAGGAGCGGAAGTCCGCCTACCTCAGGCAGCGGACGCTCGCCCAGCGCCAGTGGTACGCGTCCAAAGCCGCCGCTAACAAGCGGCGGGCCGAGGTGTGGCGGACCGTGCTGGTCTCTGCAGAGATCCTTGCCGTGGCATTGGCAACGTTGAAGTTCGCCGGCGTCTCGGAGATAGACCTCGGCGGGGTCCTTGGCTCCGTCATCGGCGCCAGCGCCGCCTGGCTGGCTCTCAAGCAGCACGCCCAGCTTGCCGCCGCCTACAGCCTGACGAGCCGGGAACTCGCCCTGCAGGAATCGCTCCTGCAGGATGCCGATGAGGCATCCTGGGGAACAGCGGTTTCCGACGCCGAGGACGCAATCAGCCGCGAGCACACCATGTGGCTCGCTTCGCGCGGGGGCTAGCGACGGTCACGCCGGACGCGTATCCTTTATTTCACCAATCATTGTATTTATTCGTTCAGGCGAGACCAGGATCCCATGAGCGGAACAGCAGCTTCTCCGTCGCCTGGCCGCTCCGGCAGGCGGGTTTTCATCTCCTACGCCCGGGAAGACCAGGACGCGCTCAACGACATCCGGGCAGGCATTTCGGCCCTGCACCATGAGGCTTGGGTGGACAGCAACCTGGACGGCGGCCAGGCATGGTGGGACGTCATCCTCGAACAGATCCGCTCTTGTGACGCCATGATACTGGTGGTGTCCCCCAGCCTGATCGACTCCGAGGCAGCAACCAGGGAACGGGACTACGCGCGCAGGCTTCGCAAACCACTGATACCGCTCGTCGTCAAAGCCGTCCGCTCGGACTTGCTCCCGCCGGACATCGCGACACTGCAATTCATCGACTACACCAACAGGACTCCCCTCACCGGCGCCCAGCTCGCGAATGCCCTTTTCTCCATTCCGCCGGACGCAGCGCTGCCCGATCCCCTCCCTGACCCGCCGGCCGTCCCCGTGTCCTATCTGGGCGACCTGGCCGCCGTCCTGCGACGGGATCTGCTTAGCGCAGACGAGCAGTTCTCCATCCTTGCGAAGCTCCGGGCCTCACTGGAACGCCCCCGTGAACATGACGCAGCCGCGGAGCTCCTGGAGGTGCTGGAGGGCCGTCGCGACCTCCTTCACCAGGTGGCCAAGGACATCGAGCGGGTGCGGCAGGACGATGTCCTTCGGTCCGGCGGCAACCGCGCGGAGGCAACCGTCGCGAAATCGGGCCCGTCACCAGTAGCCCAGCAGGCGGCAGGGCCACTACCCACAGCCGGAGGCCCTTCCGCGACGGCGCCAGCGACGGCGCAGAAACCGGCACCGGAGTTCGTCTCCGGGCAGGGCACCGCGCCCGGCCTGGCAGCGGGGCCTGAACCCGCTCCCGCCAAGCGATTCGCCGAACCGCGGGCCGGCAATCCGCGGGCCGGCAATCCGCAGGCCGGGCCTCCGCAGGCGGCTATGAACCGCGTGTACACAGGCCCGCCGATCGCGCAACAGCAGCAAGGCTTCCAGCAGCCACCGGACTTCCGGTACATCCAGCAGCCGACACCGCCGCAACGATTGGCGCTTTCGATCATCGCCTTGCTGCTGTGCATCCCGCTCGGAGCGGTGGCACTCTACTTTTCGACCCAGGTTCCGGGGCGCTGGAACGCAGGAAACCACGCCGGCGCCTTTGACGCTTCAAAGAAAGCCCAGGTATGGGCCTGGATCGGCATCGGTGTCGGGGGATTTTTCTGGTTCGTGTCCTTCGCGAACGCGTTGCAGACAAGCTACTACTACTAATCGCCCGGGCAGGCATCATCCAGGCAGTGCGGGGGACGGGGCAGCTTGTACGCCGGGTTCTGTCATTCCAGGCCGTTGCCGGCGAGGAAGTGGCGACCATCCATCTACGAACGCCGTTGCCGGCGCCCTCCAGCGGCCTACCCGGACACTCGGGCGGGCAGCCCTCAAACGTGTCCTGTCTGGCCTTGCTCCGGGTGGGGTTTACCTAGCCTTCCCGGTCACCCGGGAAGCTGGTGGTCTCTTACACCACCGTTTCACCCTTACCTGCAACCCGTGCAGAGCACGGAAGCGGCGGTCTGTTTTCTGTGGCACTAGCCTGCGGGTTACCCCGAGTGGGCGTTACCCACCACCCTGCCCTTTGGAGCCCGGACGTTCCTCGAGCCACTTGCGTGGCGCGCGGCCGCCTGGCTGCCCCGTCCGCAGTACAGTCTACCGGCGCCGGAGAGGCCCCCAGCCACCGGTAATATCGACGGGTGCTGATTCTCCTCCCGCCCTCCGAAGGCAAGACCCCCGCGGCCAAAGGCCCCGCCGTCGACTGGGAAGCACTGAGCTTCCCCGAGCTCAACAGCTACCGGGCCAAAGTGCTCGACGCCCTGGGCTTGGTCAGCGCACACGAGGACGCCCTTGCCCTGCTGGGTGTCGGCGCATCGCTGAGGGACGACGTTGAGCGGAACACCCGGCTGCATGCCGAACCGGCCTCGCCGGCGTACGAACTGTATTCGGGCGTGCTGTACGACGCCCTCGGCTACAAGACCCTGACCCCCGCGCAGCGCCGCAAGGCAGCCGAATCGGTCCTTGTCATCTCCGCGCTGTGGGGCGCGCTCGGCTTCGGCGACCGGGTACCCGCCTACCGGCTGTCAATGGGAACCGCATTGCCCGACGTCGGGCGGCTGGCTTCCTTCTGGAAGCCGCAGCTCACGCAGGCACTCGCCGGGCGGGCGGAAGGCGAGCTGCTGGTGGACTGCCGCTCAAGCACCTATGCCGCGGCCTGGACTCCACCGCCGGCGCAGACCGTCACGGTAAACGTATTCACCGAGGCGAACGGCAAGCGCACGGTGGTCAGCCACTTCGCCAAGCACACACGCGGGGAACTGGCGCGCCACCTGCTCAGCCGCCGGGGCAAGGCGCCTGCGACCCCCGAAGAGCTGCTCAAGGCAACACAGGAAAGCTGGAGCGCCGAACTCGTCGAGGGCACCGCGCGAAAGGCGCACGCCCTGAACATCATCCTGCCCGGCTAGCGACCGCTCGTCCGGCTTAGTTCCATTCCGCGGAGCGCACCAGGATGCAGCCCGAGTCGGGGCAGAAGACGATATCGTCCTCGGCGGCCGCCTTGACCTCGGCGAGGTCGCCGGGGCTCAGGGTCATTCCCGAGCCTTCGGACTTACCGTGGAACAACCTGGCCGCCCCGACTCCGCGCTTAGCCAGCGTCTTCTCGTAGATGGCCAGGGCGCCGGCGTCCACACCGGCGGCAAAGGCGTTCCGCTCGGAGCGGACCTCATCCTCTTCACCGGCTACTTCGGCGATCGCGGCATCCAGTTCGGCACGGATGCCCGCAAAGGAGCCCTGGATGTCGTCCACGATCTGCTGCTGGGCGGCCTGCTTTTCGCGGAGCCCGTCCAGACGCTCGAGGATTTCCAGTTCCACATCTTCCAGATCGGAGCGGCGCCGGTTCAAGGAAGCGATATCGCTTTGCAGGGCCATGAGGTCCTTGGAAAGGCCGGTGCCGCTGTTGAGCCTGGCCTCGTCCCGTTCGATGCGCCCGGCCACCTGCTCCACATCGGCTTCGGCCCGGCGGAGTTCTGCCTCGGCGTCGTGCACGGCGAGCTTCGCGGTCCCCAGCTCACCGTTGGCCACGCCCAGGGCGTCCTGGAGGTCGGTGATGCGGGGATCGTTCTCGAGGATCCCGCGACGCTTGGCCAGGGCCTTGAGCTTGGCGTCCAGTGCCTGCAAGTCGAGCAACTTCATTTGTTCCGCCGGCGCTGCCTTGGCCACGTCCACCTCCGCTTGATCGTGCCGCATCCCTTCGGGATCCGGCCGGGCCCGGGGCCCGTCCTTCAACCGACTCTAGCGCCTATCCTGCCCGCCGTCCCTGCCGGCTCCACCGGTCCGCAGGCTCAGCCGGGAGTGAGAATGAAGTCCCAGGGATCGCTGTTGGTGTCGGCTACACGGATTTCGACGTCGTACCCCTGGTCGGCGAGCACGTTGCCGAGGGCTTCGGCCGCGGCCGGCAGCCACAGCCATTCGCTGGCGAAATGCGAAACATCGATCAGGTACGGGCGGCCGTTGATGGCAGATTCGCGAGCTTCCGACGCCGGGTGGTGCCGGAGGTCTGCCGTCACGTAGACATCCGCCTGGCTTGCGCGGACGGCGTCGAACAGGCTGTCGCCCGCACCGCCGCAGACGGCGACCTTGCGGATCAGCGCGTCCCGTTCCCCGGAAACCCTGACGCCGCCGGCGACGGCAGGAAGGACCTCGAAGACGCGGGCGGCAAAATCGCCCAGCGTCATCAGTTCGGGAAGTTCACCGACGCGGCCGATCCCTTCCTCGGGCAGGCCCTGCGCCGCGGGAGTCAGCGGAACCACGTTGTCCAGTCCGAAGGCGTCGGCCAGCACGTCCGAGACGCCCCCGACGGCGGAATCGCCGTTGGTGTGCACTGTAAGCAGTGCCGTGCCCGACTCGATCAACCGGTGGACAGCCAGGCCCTTGGCAGTGGTCGCGGCGACGGAATTGACCCCCTTGAGCAGCAGGGGATGGTGGGTGACCAGCAACTGCGCTCCCCAGGCGATGGCTTCCTCGATGGTTTCCAGGGTAGGGTCCACCGCCAGCATCACCTTGCTGACCGGGGCGCCGGGGCGCCCCGCCACAAGGCCCACTTCGTCCCAGTTCTCGGCCAGGGATTCCGGCCAAAGCTCTTCGACCGCGAGCAGCAATTCGCCAAGGGTGGGAGTTCCCGGGCCACCGTCGGATTCCTTGTCCGCCACAACGTCTTCTGCAACAGCGGTGTTCACAGCTTCCATGGGCAATATTCTTGCGCATCCTGCGCCGTCACACTTCCGTAAGGCTCCTGCGGGAATCTTCCGCGGCTCCCGGCCATTGAACAGGACATGAAAACTTTCGTACTTGGCGGCGGCTGCTTCTGGTGCCTGGATGCCGTCTACCAGAAGACCCAGGGCGTCTCATCGGTTGTTTCGGGCTACGCGGGCGGCCACGTCCGGAACCCGGGCTACTACGAGGTCTGTTCGGGCATTACAGGCCATGCAGAAGTCGTGGCTGTGACCTTCGATGAGAACGTGGTCCCGGAAGAGATCATCCTGGACATGTTCTTTGCGCTCCATGACCCGACCACCCTGAACCGGCAGGGATACGACGTCGGAACCCAGTACCGCTCGGTCATGTTCTATGCGACGCAGGAGGAGAAGGACCAGTTCGAGAAGGCGATCGCGCGGAACCAGCCGCTGTGGTCGAAGGAAATCGTGACGGAGGTCAGCAGGCTTCCGGAGTTCCATGAGGCCGAAGCGATCCACCAGAACTACTACGCGAAGTTCCCTGAACAGGGCTACTGCCAGGTGATCATCAATCCGAAGCTCGCGAAGGCCCGGAAATATTACTCTTCGTGGCTCCGCGCGTAGCAGGGCTTCGTAACGCTGGTTAGGCTGGCCACAGCATTTCCCTCTTCAGAGAACAGGCATGAATACATGGCACGGATCTACGACGACGTCACCCAGCTGATCGGCGGGACCCCCCTGGTCCGCCTCAACCGGCTCAGCAAGGACCTCGAGGCCACGGTGGCGGTGAAGCTGGAGTTCTACAACCCCGCCAACAGCGTCAAGGACCGCATTGGTGTCGCCATCATCGACGCCGCCGAGAAGTCCGGTGCCCTCAAGCCCGGTGGAACCATCGTCGAGGGCACCTCCGGCAACACCGGCATCGCCCTGGCCCTTGTCGGTGCGGCCCGCGGCTACAAGGTCATCCTGACCATGCCCGAGACCATGTCCACCGAACGCCGCGTCATGCTGCGTGCCTACGGCGCCGAAATCGTGCTGACCCCGGGTTCCGAGGGCATGCGCGGCGCAGTGGAGAAGGCCCAGGAAATCGTGGCCAACACCGAGAACTCCATCTGGGCCCAGCAGTTCGCCAACGAAGCCAACCCTGAGATCCACCGCAACACCACCGCCGAGGAAATCTGGGCGGACACCGACGGCCAGATCGACATCTTTGTCGGCGGCGTAGGCACCGGCGGCACCATCACCGGCGTCGGCCAGGTCCTGAAGGAACGCAAGCCGGAAGTCCAGATCGTGGCAGTTGAGCCCAAGGACTCCCCGATCCTGAACGGCGGTGCCCCCGGCCCGCACAAGATCCAGGGTCTTGGCGCCAACTTCGTCCCGGAGGTGCTGGACACCAACGTGTACGACGAGGTCCTTGACGCCTCCCTCGAGGACGCCGTCGCCACCGCCCGCGCGCTCGGCACCCAGGAAGGCATCCTCGGCGGTATCTCCGCCGGCGCCGCTGTCTGGGGCGCCCTGGAGCTCGCAAAACGCCCGGAGAACAAGGGCAAGCTGATCGTCGCGATTGTTCCCGACTTCGGTGAGCGTTACATCTCCACCGTGCTCTTTGACGACATCCGCGGCTGATTCAGCACGCTTCCTGTAGAAAGGTCTTTGTGAGCTTTTTCGCAAGACTCAAGGAAGACCTCGAGGCCGCCCGGTCACACGACCCGGCGGCCCGAGGTTCTTTCGAGAACTTTTTTGCATACTCCGGCCTGCATGCCATCTGGGCGCACCGGCTGACCCACAAGTTGTGGCAGCGGCCGGGGCTGCGTTTCCCTGCCCGGCTGATTTCGCAGCTGGCCCGTTTCCTGACCGGCATCGAGATCCATCCCGGTGCAACCATCGGGCGCAGGTTCTTCATCGACCACGGCATGGGCGTTGTGATCGGCGAGACCGCGGAGATCGGCGAGGACGTCATGATCTACCACGGTGTGACGCTCGGCGGCCGCTCCCTCGCGAAGGTCAAGCGCCACCCGACCATCGGGGACCGGGTGACAATCGGGGCCGGTGCGAAGGTCCTTGGACCCATCACGATCGGTGCCGACAGCGCAGTGGGCGCGAACGCCGTCGTCGTGAAGGACGCACCGCCCGAGTCGATCATTACAGGCATCCCGGCCACATGGCGGCACCGCGATGCCAAGTCCGAGACCAAGCCTGCCGTGGATCCGGCCGAGTACTACATCGAGTACCGGATCTAGACCGGAAACCTGCCATAGATGCCCCTTAGCAGGGCATCGAAGGCGCGGTCCGGCAGGATCCGCCTCAGCGCCAAAATGGAACCCGCTCCCCGGCCCGCCGGGTAGCGGGTTTTCGGTTTTCCGGAACTTGCCGCGCGGAGGATCGCACGGGCGGCGGCCCGCGGCGAAGAGGCCAGCATCGTCCCCTCGGTACTTGCCAGCGCGGCAGCCATCATCCGCGCCTGGCCGGCATAGGGCCCTTGCCCGGAGGAAGCCAGGAGGTACTCCCCTGCGATCCGGCCCCATTCCGAGGCAGTGCCGGAGGGCTGGATGATCGACACCGAAATGCCGTGCGGCGCGAGTTCCAGGCGCAGGGAATCACTCAGACCCTCGACGGCGAACTTCGTGGCGTGGTACCAGGAGCCAAGCGGTTCGTAGATGCGGCCACCGATCGAAGAGATGTTGATGATCCTGCCCTTTCCGGCCTGCCGCATCCCCGGAACGACCAGCTGCGTCATCCGCGCCATCCCGAAGAGGTTGACCTCGAACTGGCGCCGTCCTTCGTCCAGCGGGACTTCCTCGAGCGAGCCGTAGGACCCGTAGCCGGCATTGTTGACCAGGACATCCACCCGGCCGTGCGCGGCCTCGACCTCCGATACGGCGGCCGTCATGGACGCATCGTCCGTGACGTCGAGGGCGAGGACCCGGATTCCGTGGGCCTTGAGCGGTTCCATCCTGCCAGTCCGGCGGGCACCGGCGTAGACCGTGAAGCCGGACCGGGCCAGGAGGATGGCGGCCTCGTGGCCGATCCCGGTGGATGCTCCGGTCACGAACACGACTCCTGGCACCATGGAAGCTCCTCGACTCAGGCCGCGGGCAGGCCCGCGGCGGCTGCGGTGGCGGCACGGCAAAGGCCGGCCCTCCCCAGTATCGGGGAACGGCCGGCCCTTGTCAGGAGCAGAGCGGGGCAGCAGGCTAGTGGGTGTCCACGGCCTCGACCTCGGACTTGTCCTCGCCCCACAGGGTGTGGAAGGTACCCTCGGCGTCGACGCGGCCGTAGGTGTGGGCACCGAAGAGGTCACGCTGGCCCTGGATCAGGGCTGCTGCGACGCGCTTGCGGCGCAGGCCGTCGTAGTAAGCCAGGGAGGACGAGAAGACCGGAACCGGGATACCCAGCTGCACGGCAGTGGCGACCACGCGGCGCCAGGCCGGAAGAGCCTCGGCGATGGCCTTGGTGAAGGCCGGGGCGAACAGCAGGTTGGCCGGCTTCTCCTCGGCTGCGTAGGCCTTGGTGATGTCCTTGAGCAGTTCTGCACGGATGATGCAGCCTGCGCGCCACAGCGAGGCGATCTCGTCCAGCTTGAGCTCCCAGCCGTATTCCTTCGCGGCGGAGGTCAGCATGTCCAGGCCCTGGGCGTAGGAGACCAGCTTGGAGGCGTACAGCGCCTGGCGGACGTCCTCCACGAAGGTTGCCGGGATTTCGACCGAGGCTTCCTCGCCGGCCAGCAGTTCCTGGCCGAGCTTGCGCTGCTCGCTCTGCGAGGAGAGCCCGCGGGCGAAGACTGATTCGGCGATGCCGGAGATCGGCGAACCGAGTTCGAGGGCAGAAATGACCGTCCAGCGGCCGGTGCCCTTCTGGCCTGCGGCGTCCACGACGACGTCGACGAACGGCTTCCCGGTCTTGGCGTCGACGTGGCCGAGGACCTCGGCGGAGATTTCGATCAGGAAGGAGGACAGCTCGCCCGTGTTCCATTCGGCGAAGATCTTGGACTGTTCTGCCGGCTCGATGCCTGCGCCCGAACGCAGGAGGTCGAAGGCTTCGCCAATGACCTGCATGTCGGCGTACTCGATGCCGTTGTGGACCATCTTGACGAAGTGGCCGGCGCCGTCGGTGCCGATCCAGGCACAGCAGGGCTCGCCGTCGACCTTGGCGGAGATCTTTTCCAGCAGCGGGCCGAGGGCCTTGTAGGATTCCTTGGAGCCGCCGGGCATGATGGACGGGCCGTTGAGGGCACCTTCCTCACCGCCGGAAACACCGACGCCCACGAAGTGGAGGCCCTTTTCGGCGAGGGCAGCTTCGCGGCGGCGGGTGTCCTCGTAGTGCGAGTTGCCGGCGTCGATGACGATGTCGCCTTCTTCAAGCAGCGGCACAAGCTGGTCGATGACGGCGTCGACCGGCTTGCCGGCCTTCACCATGATGAGGACGCGGCGCGGCTTCTCCAGGGAGTCAACGAGTTCCTGCAGGGTCTCGGTGCGGACGAAATCGCCTTCGGAGCCGTGCTTTGCAAGAAGGGCGTCGGTCTTCTCGACGGAGCGGTTGTGGAGGGCAACAGTGAAGCCGTTGCGGGCCAGGTTGCGGGCCAGATTGGCGCCCATCACCGCAAGGCCGGTGACACCGATGTGTGCTGACATCAAAACTCCAATTCTTCTTGTGCAGTGAGTCCTGCCCGGGGCGCAGGAAACGTTTTCTAGCGCAATCGCTGCAATAAACCATACGTATTTGACGGCCTTCGCGAAAGTTTCCGCAGAGGATCCGGAAACGTCCGCGTCACAAAAGAGTCTATGATGCACGCGCCCCGGCCGCCTCCCGGCGGAAGTAACAAAGGAGCCCCTGCCGTCGCCACTATGCTTACGACTATGTCAACCAGTCTCCACCACCGCGCCGTCGAGCATCTGGGCGCCAGGATTGTCGGCGGGGTCCTTCCCGCCGGCCACGTCATGCTGGCCGAGCAGCTTGAAGAGGAACTCAAAGTCTCCCGTTCGGTGGTCCGGGAGGCGGTCCGCGTGCTTCAGTCGCTCGGGCTGGTGGAGACGATCAAACGGGTGGGCATCCGGGTCCTCCCGGCGCACCGCTGGAACCCCTTCGATCCGCTCGTCATCCGGTGGCGGCTTGCCGGCGAAGGCCGCGGGGCGCAGTTGCGCTCGCTCGCCGAGCTGCGGTCCGCCGTCGAGCCTGCCGCCGCCGAGCTCGCCGCCCGGAACGCCCCCCAGAAGCTGCGCAGTGAACTGGTCGACATTTCCCTGGCCATGCGCGACGCCGGGCACGCCGGGGACATGCCCGCCTTCCTGGAACTGGACATCCGTTTCCACGCACTGGTCCTGTCCGGCTCCGGCAATGAAATGTTCGCGAACCTGATCGGCCAGGTCTCCGAGACCCTGACCGGCCGTACCGTCCACGGTTTGATGCCGGCCCACCCGGAAGAAGCGGCCCTGCAGTGGCACATGGACGTCGCCCGGGCCATCGCGGACGGGGATGGCGAAAAGGCCCGCGAGGCGGCCTCGAGCATCATGCGCGAGACCATTGCGGACCTTTCGCCAAGTTGGGAAGACCAGCCTCGGGTATTCGTCCCCGTGGAACGGAAGTAACTTCCCGCTACGAAGCCGTGTCAAGAGACAGGGGCGAAGTCCAGCAGGACCTTTCCCGACTGTGCCGAATTCTTCGCCACTTCGAAGGCTTCCAGGCCGCGGTCCAGGGTGTATTCGTGAGTCACCACGGGATCAACCTGCAAAGAACCGTCCGCCAGTGCCGCGATGACCTCATCGATTTCATCGTTGAAGCGGAAGGAACCCAGCAGTTCCAGTTCCCGGGTGATGGCCAGGGAGATGAACACCGGTTGCGGTCCGGTGGGCAGCAGGCCGACCATGACCACCTTGCCGCCGCGTACGGTGCCCTTGATCGCCGAGGCCAGCCCGAAGTGGCTGCCCGAGGATTCGATGACGACGTCGGCCTCCACCGCGGCGATTGCCTCGGCGTCGTCGCCCTTGAGGACTTCGTCGGCGCCCACGGCGCGGGCGATTTCCAGGGGCTTGTCGTGCATGTCGACGGCCACGATCCTGCCTGCCCCGGCCCGCTTGAGCACGGCGACCGCCAGGGCGCCGATCGGGCCGCTGCCGATGACCATCGCCGTCCTGCCCGCGACGTCGCCGGCACGGGCAACCGCGTGCCAGGCCACGCTGGCCGGTTCCACCAGGGCGGCCGTGCGCAGCGGCAGGCTTTCGGGAAGCGCACGCAGCATGCGTGAAGGGAGGGTGGCGTAACGGCTGAACGCGCCGTCGGTGTGCGGGAAGCGGGCCGCGCTGCCGAGGTAGGTGCAGCCCGGGGAAAGGTTGGGCCGGTCCTCGGGGTACTTTGCCTCGCCCGGGCCGGGAGTCGCGGGGTGCACGGCGACCGGCGTGCCGGCGGCCGGGCCGCTGCCGTCCGCGGCCTGCCGCACCACGGTGCCGACGATTTCGTGGCCCAGGACCATGGGCGCCTTGAGGATGGATTCGCCGGCCGCGCCGTGCAGCCAGTAGTGCAGGTCGGAGCCGCAGATACCGCCGAAAGCGATTTCGACGACGGTTTCATCCGCTGCCGGGGCCTTCAGGGGCACCTCTTCGATGCGGAGGTCGCCGGCAGCGTGGGCAACAACGGCCAGGCCGGACTGGGGAAGTTCGAAGCCGGACATCAGACCACCACCGTCATTCCGCCGTCGACGAAGATCGTCTGGCCGTTGACGAAGTTGGAAGCGTCGGAGGCCAGCCACACGGCCGGCCCGGCGAGGTCCGCCACGGTCCCCCAGCGGTGCGCCGGAGTCCGGCCGAGGATCCAGGAGTTGAATTCGGGATCGTCCACGAGGTTCTGGGTCATTTCGGTGTGGATGTAGCCCGGGGCGATGCCGTTGATCTGCAGGCCCGAGGCTGCCCATTCGGCGGTCATGGCTCGGGTGAGGTTCCGCAATCCGCCCTTGGCCGCGACGTAAGGGGCGATCGTGGGACGGGCGAGGTCGGTCTGCACCGAGCAGATGTTGATGATCTTGCCGCGGCCGCGGGGAACCATGTGGCGGGCAGCCTCGCGGCCCACCAGGAAGGCGCTGGTGAGGTCGGTGGTGAGGACGCGCTCCCAGTCCTTGACGTCGAGATCGAGCATCGGGACCCGGTGCTGGATGCCGGCGTTGTTGACCAGGATGTCCAGCGGGCCGACGTTTTCCTCCACCCAGGCAACACCGCGTGCCGCTTCGACATCACTGGTGACGTCGAATGCGCAGCTGTGGATGCGCCCGGGGGCGAAGTCCGCTGCAAGCGCGGCCTCCGCTGCCTTGAGGCGGTCCGGGTTGATGCCATTGAGCACCACGGTGGCGCCGGCGTCGGCCAGGCCGCGGGCAAGGGCGTTGCCGATTCCGCGGCTGGAGCCCGTCACCAGGGCTACGCGCCCGGTGAGGTCGAAGAGTCCACTCATTGCTGTCCTTCTTTTGTGGTGGTGGTTGCGCGGGAGTCGCTGAGGTTTGAGATGGCCTGGCGGACCACTGCGAGGTCCTGGTCGCCGAGGCCCTGCTCGATCAGTTCGCGGTAGAGGCCAACGCCGGCCGAGGCCATGGGTACCGCGGAGCCGGTGGCGGCGGCGCTTTCGAGCACGAAGTTGAGGTCCTTGTGCATGAACTTGGCCGGGCCCGTGGGAACGTAGTCCTTCGCAGCAAGCCGGGGTCCGACGATATCCAGGACCCGGCTTCCGGCCAAGCCGCCGGAGAGCACCTCGAACAGCGCCGCGGCGTCCATGCCGGCACGCTCGGCGAGCTCGGCCGCTTCGGCGAGCGCCGCCGTCGTGGTTCCGACGATCAGCTGGTTGCACGCCTTCGCGAGCGAACCGGCGCCGAGCCCGCCCATGCGGCGGACGGTGGTCCCCATAGCACTGAACAGGGGCAGCAGGCGTTCGAAGTCCGCTTCGCTTGCGCCGGCCATGATAGCGAGCGTGCCGTCCTCGGCGCCCTTGGTGCCGCCGCTGACCGGCGCGTCAATCACCACGGCGTTGCCCGCGCTTGCTTCGTGCACCAGCGCGCCGAACTCGCGTACCGCCGTCGGCGAGACGCTGCTCATGACGACGACGGCGGTCCCGGGGGCGGGCGGTTCCGCGCGCCAGGACTCGAGCAAGGGAGCCGCTGCGTCCCGGATGTACGACAGGTCCGGAAGCATGAAGACGATGACCGGCTGCCCGCGCAGCGCCTCGACCGACTCGGCGCGGTGTCCGCCAAGGGCCACCAGGCTGCTGACCGCGGCCTCCGAGCGGTTCCAGCCCGTCACCTCCCACCCGGCGGCAAGGAGATTGGCGGCCATGGGGAAACCCATGAGCCCCAGGCCGACGAAGCCTGCTTTTTCGGCTGTCATACTCGCGTTGCCTCACTTCTTTGTGTCGTTCCAGCTGCATTTCCACGTAAAAACTGTTCAATATCCTAGCCTCAATTCAGTATGATGAACAGCATGACGACTGATGAACTCACCATCGCGATCGCCGTCCCGCTCGAAGCTGAGTATGTGGAACAGATCCGCGCAATCGATCCCGCCATCACGGTTCTCTACGAACCGGAGCTGCTTCCACCAGAAAGGTTCCCGGCGGATCACTCCGGAGACCCCGCATTCAAGCGCACTCCGGAACAGGAAGAGCGGTACTGGACCATGCTCAACAAGGCGCAGGTCCTCTATGGTTTCCCCAATGAAAACCCGGCCGGGCTGGCCCGCATCGCCCGGAGCAACCCGCACCTGCAGTGGATCCACGCCATGGCCGCCGGCGCCGGCGGCGCCGTGAAGGCCTCCGGGCTCGACACTGCAACCCTGGACAAGTTCAAGGTCACCACCTCCGCCGGAGTGCATGCCCTGCCGTTGGCCGAGTTCGCCGCGCTGGGCATCCTCAATGGCTTCAAGCGCAGCGCAGAACTGGCGCAGGACCAGGCAGCCAAGGTCTGGCCCGAGCTCAGGATCCCTACCAAGCTGGTGAACGGTTCAAAACTGGTCATCACCGGTCTCGGCGAGATCGGCATGGAGACGGCGCGCGTCGCCCGGGCACTCGGCATGCATGTCAGCGGGACCAAGCGGAACGTCGAGGCCATCGACGGCATCGAGGAAGTCGCCACGAACGACGGCCTTGCCGGGCTGCTCGCCACCGCCGACGCCGTCGTCAACACCCTCCCGGGTACGCCGTACACGGAGAAGCTGTTCGACCGCGAGGTCTTCGCTGCCATGAAGCCGGGCACGGTGTTCGTGAACGTGGGACGCGGCACGGTCGTGGACGAAGAGGCCCTGCTCGAAGCACTGGAGAACGGACAAGTCTCCTACGCGTGCCTGGACGTCTTCGCGGTGGAGCCCCTCCCCCAGGACAGCCCCCTCTGGAACCACCCGAAGGTGATGGTCTCGCCGCACACCTCGGCCCTGAGCGCGGCTGAGAACCGGCTGATCGCCGAGCGCTTCTGCAGCAACCTGCGGATCTTCCTGGAGGGCGGCGAAATGCCGCACCTCGTGGATACGGTGCATTTCTACTAAACCTGCTCCATACGGAACGGCCCCGGCGGAGATCCGCCGGGGCCGTTCTGCTTTCCGGACGATGTCGCCTCGGCATCCTTGCATCAAGCGCGTTGAAAGGATGCCCGCACACAAGGATGTCCGCACACAGCGAAGCGGCGGCCCCCGCAAAGGGGGCCGCCGCTTCGACGTGCCTGCAGCTGGGTCCGCTCAGCTGGCATCCTCCAGGACGAGCAGGTCGCGGCCCGCCGTCTCGGGGGTGAAGAAAGTGGCGGCGAAGGAGATCAGCGCCAGGACCAGGGAGTAGATGGCCAGCACCAGCCAGGAGAATCCGGTGGCCGCGAGGAGCGAGGCGCCGATCAGCGGCACCAGGCCGCCGGCAATCACGGCGGAAATCTCGCGGCTCAGGGCGACCCCTGTGAAGCGGTAGCGGGCACCGAAGAGTTCGGGCAGCAGCGGGCACTGCGGACCGAGCATGGACTGCACGCCCAGGGCGATGCCGACCACCATGACCGCCCAGACGAGCGTCGGGTTGCCGAGCGTCACCAGGTAGAAGGCTGGCAGGGCGATGACCGCCTGGAACAGGGCGCCGTAACGGTAGACCCGCACGCGGCCGAAGCGGTCGGAGAGCGCACCGAAGGTGACCACCATGACGGCGGCGAAACCTGCGGCGATCAGCAGCCCGACCGGGCCGATGAACTTGTCGCCCGGGAAGATGCCTTCCTTGGCCGACAGGAACGCAATGAGCAGGGCCGAGTAGATCGAGGAGTTTCCGTTCTCGCCCATGCGCAGGCCGATGCCGACCAGCACGTTCTTCTTGGAATGCTTCCAGAGCTCGCCCACCGGGTTCTTGACCACGTTCTTGTGCTTCTCCAGCTCCTGGAAGACCGGGGTCTCCTTGAGCTTGAGCCGGATGAAGACGGCCACGACGATCAAGATGACGCTGGCCAGGAACGGCACGCGCCACAGCCAGCCCTCGAGGACCGCCTTGTCCGCAAGCGCGATCAACGCGAACGTTCCCGCACCGAGCAGGGTGCCCAGCTGGATGCCGACGAACGGCAGGGACGCAAAGAAACCACGACGGCGGCGCGGGGCCACTTCCGAGATCAAGGTGGTTGCGCCGGCCTGCTCCGCGCCGGCGCCGAGGCCCTGCACGATGCGCAGGGTGACCAGCAGGACAGCGCCGAGCATGCCCGCCTGCTCGAAGGTGGGCAGGAGGCCGATGGCGAAACTGGCCAGGCCCATCATGCCGATGGTCAGCAGGAGCACCATCTTGCGGCCGAAGCGGTCGCCGATGTAGCCGAAGATGATGCCGCCGAACGGTCGGGCCGCGAAGCCGACGCCATAGGTGGCGAAGGAGGCGATCAATGCGCCCGTGTCGCCCAGCGGCTTGAAGAACAGCGGCCCGAAGATCAAGGCCGAAGCCAGGCCGTAAATGTAGAAGTCGTAGTACTCCAGGGCGGAGCCCACGGAACTGGCAAGCGTGGCTTTCCGTAGCTGGCCCGGATCGACGACCGCGTCATCCGGACCGGCAAGCACTGTCTTAGTACGAATGGTCACAAGCACTCCCTCAGGAACATCCAGGCCCCCGTTGGCCTGGGCATAGCGTCAGCAACCGTGGCGCGAATCACTATACTGAACAGCGTACAGCAAGTTGAACAATGTTCAAGAGGTGTAATCTGATTTATTTTCGGATCAGCCCATGGGGTTGCCCAGGGAATGGGCAAGCTCCTTGAGTTCCTTGACCATCAGGTCACCCTGCTCTTCGGAATACGTCGCCTTGAGGGATGTCACGGAGAGGCCGAGACTGGGGCCGTGCGCGCCATGGGTCGGCACCGGCACGGCGAGGCAGACCACGCCAAGGGTGGATTCCTCGTCCTCGAAGGCGAAGCCTCGGCGGCGGATCTCGGCCACCTGGGCCTTCAGTTCGGCCGCGGAACGCAAGGACTTCGGCGTCATGACCGGGAGCTCAAGGTCGTCCGGGAACATTGCCTCAATGTCGTGGTCGTGCAACTGGGCCAGCAGGGCCTTGCCCACGGCGCACAGTGAAAGCGGCATCTTGTCGCCGATGTTTGACGTCAGCCGGACGGCCGGGTGGCCCTCGTAGCGGGCCAGATAGATGACGTGGTCGCCGTCGCGCATGGCGATGCGCACGGTCTCGCCGGAGAGCGTCGGCGCCTGCTCGCAATACTTGTAGAACTCCTGGACCTCATCAAGCCGGCTCAAGTAGGCGGCGCCCAGCTCTACGAGCTTGCGGCCGAGCGAGAAGTCGGCGCCCTCGCGCGTGATCAGGCGGGCTTCCTCGAGTGCCAGCAGGAGATTGGAGGTGGATGACTTCGGTATGCCCAGTTCGCGTGCCAGGTCACTAAGCGTCAGTCGGCCCGACGGCGCCGCAGCCAAGGCGTCCAGCACGGCGGCCGCCCGGGTCACCGCGGGAGCCGGCGAGGAACCCCCCGGGCTCTCGGCGGAACGGGAAGCGCGGGAATCGGCCATGACTCTCCTTGACGGTGACTGGTCCGGAATGAACGAAACCCGCGACGAGCCTGCCTCGTGACGAGCTTGTTCAGTCCAGTGAACACGTCCCATCATAGTGGCTTCACGGCCGATACGCTCCGGGTCGGCTGGAAAACGGGACGCTTCCCAATCCAAGGAATTCACTGTATATTCATTTTCGAGCTCTCCACCGCGGCATCCCCCAATAGTCGCGGTGGAGAGCTCTTCCATTTTGAGGACGGTGTCCGGCCAAGAATCCGGGCATGAAAGAAGCCCGCCATTCCTGCCGCAGCGGCGTGAATGACGGGCTTTCCTTGGTGGGTCCTACCGGGATCGAACCGATGACATCCACGGTGTAAACGTGGCGCTCTA
This sequence comes from Arthrobacter sp. R-11, assembly GCF_049913155.1. Classification (GTDB taxonomy): domain Bacteria; phylum Actinomycetota; class Actinomycetes; order Actinomycetales; family Micrococcaceae; genus Arthrobacter. Next base: position 2,612,600 of record NZ_CP183979.1, read on the forward strand.
CCAGCTGAGCTAAAGACCCAAAGTGCGCTCCGGCCGGGCTTCCCCCGCCGAACCAACGAACATAGACTCTACCCGATCCGGCTGCCGGAAAGCGAATCGCCGCCCCGTTCGGAAAGCGAATCGCCGCCCCGTTCGGAAAGCGCCGGGGCTGCGTGCGCTCAGGCAGGATCCGGCAGTTCTTCGGCGAGCCACGACAGGGCGGCGCTGACCCCGGCGTCGATTTTCAGCTCGGCCATGCCATCCCCGCGGGTCGTTCCCCTGTTGATGATCACCACGGGCTTGCCCGCCTTGGCCGCGTGGCGTACAAAGCGCAACCCGCTCATGACTGTCAGCGACGAGCCCGCCACCAGCAGGGCCCCGGCGTCATCGACCATCGCATACGCGCGTTCCACCCGGTCCTTGGGCACGTTCTCGCCGAAATAGACGAAGTCCGGCTTCAGCACCCCTCCGCACACCGGGCACACAGCAACAACGAAACTGCGGATCAGCTCCGCATCTTCAACGACGGCGTCGGCGTCCGGCGCTGTCTCAATGGCACCGGCGGCTTCCGCAGCCTCCATGAACCCGGGGTTGATCTCCTCAAGGATTCCGGCGAGCAGCTTCCGGCTGAAGGCGTGGCCGCGGTCCAGGCACACCACTCGGTCATAGCGGCCGTGGAGGTCCACCACGTTCCGGCTGCCGGCGTCTTCGTGCAGCCGGTCCACGTTCTGTGTGATCAGCCCGGTAATGAGGCCGCGTTCTTCCAAGCGGGCGACGGCGAAATGGCCGGCATTCGGGTCGGCGTGCCGGAGCCGGGACCAGCCGATGTGGTTGCGCGCCCAATAACGCCGGCGGTTGTCCGCGCTGCCGACGAATTCCTGGTACGTCATGGGCTTGCGGGGCGCAGCCCCCGGGCCGCGGTAGTCAGGAATGCCCGAATCCGTGCTCAGGCCCGCCCCGGTGAGCACAGCCAGGCGTTTCCGGCCGAGGATTTCAGCGGCCTGCCGCACCGCCGGAAGGTCTTCCGCCGCCAAGGGAGCCGTTCCGGCCGGAGCCAGGCTGGCCAGTCCGGTTGTTCCGATCCCGGGGCGGTGTCCGTCCATCGCTTTCAGTCCGCGCGTTCTCAGGCAGTGCCGAGTCCGGCAAGGGCCGCGCGGTATTCGGCCAGGTCCCGCGCCTGCCCCCGGGGATTCACCACGACATAGCGGATGATGCCTGCGCCATCGATGATGAAAGTGCCGCGCAGGGCCATGCCTGTGCCGCCGTCGAACACTCCATATTTCCGCGCGACATCGCCGTGCGGCCAGAAATCGGCAAGCAGTTCGAAACTGTAGCCTTCCTTCTCCGCGTAGGCGCGCTGGGCAAACTTGCTGTCCACCGAAACGCCCAGGACTGTCGCGTTGGCGTCCTCGAATACGGCCAGGTTGTCCCGGATCTCGCAGAGCTCGCCGGTGCAGATTCCGGAGAAGGCGAACGGGTAGAAGACGACGACGACGTTGCGTCCGCGGAGACTCGAGAGCCGCACCGGTTCGCCGTATTGATTGACGAGCTCAAAATCGGGGGCTTCCTCACCGACTCCTGGAACACCCTGAAACAAATCCGCCCGGCCGGCCCGGGAGAGCGTCACTTGTTCTTCTTCCGGGCGACGAGGCGGGTGGCGCTCCAGTCCTTGGAAACTCCCGCAGAGGTGGTGCAGTGCAAGCCGGCAGTGGGCGCGGCGTCCTGGATCTCGGAAGGGGAAACGTGGTTCGGACGGCCGGACTTGGGGGTAAGGACCCACACCACGCCACCCTCGCTCAGGGTCGTCTGGGAGTCCACCAGGGCATCAACGAGATCGCCGTCGCCGTCGCGCCACCAGAAGATCACGGCATCCACGACTTCGTGGTCGTCCTCGTCGAGGAGTTCGGAGCCTGTCAGCTCCTCAATATCGTCACGCAAGTCGAAGTCGACATCATCGTCGTAACCGAACTCTTGAATCAGATCCCCGTCCTTGAAACCCAATCTTTCCGCCACATTTACCGATGTGGCGGCGTCGGCCTCGCTCACGTTTTCCTCCTCTGAAGTGATTTCGATTACTACCAGCCAACACCCTTTGTGTGCCTGCTTCAAGCCATTATCGCCCGAGGAACCCGATTCCGTGTCACCGCCACTGCGGCAAAAGCAGGGCGAATCCTCGGTCACATCACGCTTAAAGGGCCCGCGCGGCTACGCATCCCAGCATCGACAAAGCTACAGTGGCCAGTGAGCACTTCGGCTGCAGGGCAACCGCCCCGTGAATGCGCAGCCGTTGCTCAAGAGAACCTGCCCGGCATACCTGACCGGGCTGTTGTAACCGAGATGTCGCACACGACGCGTTCATGACAGGCAGTTACCCTGCCGGACTTGAGGCGCCGCTACGTGCGCCAAAAGAGAGGTTGGACGTGGCTGCAGGAGAAGAGACCTCACACATCCTCAGCGGGTTGACTGCCCAGCTGCCTGATCGTGATCCGGAAGAGACCGCGGAATGGATTGAGTCCCTGGACACCTTGATCAAGGAGCAGGGAACCGAACGCGCGCAGTACATCATGCGCAGCCTGTTGCAGCGCGCCGGCGCGCAGTCCGTGGGAGTACCCATGGTCACGACGACGGACTATGTAAACACCATCCCGGCTGACCAGGAAGCGCAGTTCCCGGGCAACGAAGAATTCGAACGCCGGTACCGGGCGTACATGCGCTGGAATGCAGCAGTGATGGTGCACCGCGCACAGCGCTCGGACATCGGCGTGGGCGGACACATTTCCACTTATGCCGGCGCCGCCACATTGTACGAAGTCGGTTTCAACCACTTCTTCCGCGGCAAGGACCACCCGTCCGGCGGCGATCAGGTGTTCTTCCAGGGACACGCTTCCCCCGGCATGTATGCCCGCGCCTTCATGGAAGGACGCCTGAGCGAAGAAGACCTCGACGGTTTCCGCCAGGAGAAGTCCAAGGAGGGCCATGCGCTGTCCTCCTACCCGCACCCGCGCCTGATGCCGACCTTCTGGGAGTTCCCCACGGTCTCCATGGGCATCGGCCCCATGAACGCCATCTACCAGGCACAGGCCAACCGCTACCTGCAGGGCCGTGGTATCAAGGACACCTCCGAGCAGCAGGTCTGGGCTTTTCTGGGCGACGGCGAGATGGACGAGCCCGAATCGCGCGGCCTGCTCCAGCTCGCCGCCAACGAGAACCTGGACAACCTGAACTTCGTCATCAACTGCAACCTGCAGCGCCTGGACGGACCCGTCCGCGGCAACGGCAAGATCATGCAGGAACTCGAGGCGTTCTTCCGCGGTGCCGGCTGGAACGTGATCAAGGTCGTCTGGGGCCGTGAGTGGGACGATCTGCTCGCCCAGGACTCCGACGGTTCCCTCGTGAACATCATGAACGAGACCCTCGACGGCGACTACCAGACCTACAAGGCCGAGTCCGGCGGATTCGTCCGCGAGCACTTCTTCGGCAAGACGCCGGCCACGAAGGACATGGTTGCCGACTTCTCGGACGAGCAGATCTGGCAGCTCAAGCGGGGTGGGCACGACTACCGCAAGGTTTACGCCGCCTACAAGGCTGCAACCGAGTTCAAGGGCAAGCCCACGGTCATCCTCGCCAAGACCGTCAAGGGCTACGGCCTGGGTCCGCACTTCGAGGGCCGCAACGCGACCCACCAGATGAAGAAGCTGACGCTCGAGGACCTGAAGGCCTTCCGCGACTACCTGCGCATCCCGATCACGGACGAGCAGCTCGAAGCCGACCCGTACCGTCCCCCGTACTACCACCCGGGCATGGACGCTCCGGAGATCAAGTACCTCATGGAGCGCCGTGCGGAGCTGGGCGGTTTCCTTCCGGAGCGCCGTTCCAAGCACAGCGAGGTCACCCTGCCGGACGCCAAGTCCTACGAGGTTGCCAAGCGTGGTTCGGGCAAGCAGCAGGCGGCCACCACCATGGCCTTCGTGCGCCTGCTCAAGGACCTCATGCGCGACAAGAACTTCGGCGCGCGCTTCGTCCCGGTGGTTCCGGACGAATCCCGCACCTTCGGCATGGACGCCTTCTTCCCGACGGCGAAGATCTATAACCCGAAGGGCCAGAACTACCTGTCCGTGGACCGCGACCTTGTGCTCGCGTACAAGGAGTCCCCGGCCGGCCAGCTGATCCACCCGGGCATCAACGAGGCCGGTGCCGTGGCGGCATTCACCGCGGCCGGCACCTCGTACGCCACCCACGGCGAACCGCTGGTTCCGATCTACGTGTTCTACTCGATGTTCGGTTTCCAGCGCACGGGCGATTCCTTCTGGGCCGCGGCGGACCAGATGACCCGTGGCTTCATCATCGGCGCCACCGCAGGACGCACCACCCTTACCGGTGAAGGCCTGCAGCACGCCGACGGCCACTCCCCTATCCTGGCCTCTACCAACCCGGCAGTGGTCACCTACGACCCCGCCTACGGCTACGAAATCGGCCACATCGTCCGTGACGGCCTGGAGCGCATGTACGGACCGGATTCGGCTGACCGCAACCTCATGTACTACCTGACCGTGTACAACGAGCCGATCGTCCAGCCGGCCGAACCGGAAGACCTCGACGTCAACGGCCTCCTCAAGGGCATCTACCGGCTGGCCGCCGCCACCAACGGCTCCACGGACCGTCCGAAGGCCCAGATCCTCGCCTCCGGCGTTTCGGTGCCGTGGGCCCTGGAAGCCCAGCGCATCCTGGACGAAGACTGGAACGTGGCAGCCGACGTCTGGTCCGTCACCTCCTGGAACGAACTGCGCCGCGACGGCCTTGCCGCCGAGGAGCAGGCCTTCCTGAACCCGGGCGAAGCCGCCCAGGTGCCGTTTGTCACCCGGCAGCTTGCCGGTGCCGAAGGCCCCGTTGTTGCCGTTTCGGATTACATGAAGGCTGTGCCGGACCAGATCCGCCAGTTCATCCCGAACGACTTCGCGGCCCTCGGCGCCGACGGCTTCGGTTTCTCGGACACCCGTGCCGCGGCCCGTCGTTTCTTCAAGAACGACACCCACTCGATCGTCGCCAAGACCCTCCAGCTGCTCGCACAGCAGGGCAAGGTCGATTCCTCGGCTCCGGGCCTGGCCATCGAGAAGTACCGTCTGCTCGACGTCAACGCAGGAACCACCGGCGGCGCCGGCGGCGACAGCTAGGCACCCGGCAACACCCAGGCGGCGGCCCCACGGGAAGGTGGGGCCGCCGTCGGGCGTTTAAGGGGGCTTCCCGGCGGGAAGCGGTCCCGGGCGGAAACCTGCGGTACCGGCTTGTAGCCTTCGCACAAATGGAGCTTGCACGGCGGGGGCCTTATGCTCAAGGAATGGCAGAGCCCACCCCTACCTCCGCGAAACGCAAGGCGCCATCGCGTGCGGTCTCCCCCGAAAAAGCCGAAACCCTCAAACGGCTCCGCGCGAATGTCGGCCAGCTGTCCACCACCACCATGCGCCAGCTCGAGAAATCCCTTCCGTGGTACACCCGGTTGAGCGCTGACGAACGCTCGGCGCTGGGACTGGTGGCCCAGAACGGCATCGCGGCGTTCGTCACCTGGTACGAACGACCGAGCTCGCCCTCCTGGATCCTCACCGACGTCTTCGGCAACGCTCCCACCGAGCTCACCCGCTCGATCAGCCTGCAGAAGGCCCTGCAGCTGATCCGGATCGTGGTGGAAGTCGTGGAGAACCAGGTCCCGGTGATCGCGCCGGAACCCGACCAGCCGTCCCTGCGCGAAGCGGTGCTGCGCTACTCCCGCGAAGTGGCCTTCGCTGCCGCCGACGTCTACGCCCGCGCCGCGGAATCCCGCGGCTCCTGGGACACCCGGCTCGAAGCCCTGATTGTCGACGCGATCCTGCGCGGCGAGAACACCGACGCGCTGAGATCCAGGATCGCCGCCCTGGGCTGGAAGGCCCAGGAACGGTTTACCGTAATGGTCGGCAATTCACCCTCCGAACCCAGCGCGAGCTACGTCAGCGAACTGCGCCGCACCGCCGGCCGCTTCGCCGAGGACGCCCTGGTGGGCATCCAGGGCGACCGGTTGATCCTGATCCTCGGCGGCGTCCAGGACCGTGACACCGCCTACCTGAAACTGAGCGAACTGTTCGCCCCGGGTCCAGTGGTCTACGGGCCTGAGGCCGGCTCGCTGCTGGAAGCGAGCAGTTCGGCGCAGGCAGCATTTGCCGGGCTCACCGCTGCGCGTGCCTGGCCGTCGGCCCCGCGGCCGGTCGCGGCCGACGACCTCCTGCCCGAACGCGTGGTGTCCGGCGACGACGCCGCCCGCCGCTCGCTCATCAAGAACATCTACCGGCCGCTCATCGCCGCCTCCAATGGGCTGGTCGAGACGCTCGGAACCTACCTTGAACTGGGCCATTCGCTCGAAGCCACGGCCCGGGAGCTGTTCGTCCATGCCAACACAGTGCGGTACCGGCTCAAGCGGGTCTGCGATGTGACCGGGTGGGATCCGCTGCTTCCGCGCGAGGCCTTCGTGCTCCAGACGGCCCTGGTGGTAGGCCGTTTGTCCACCCCGCCGAAGGCGTCTCCGGAGCGTCATGGTTCCCGGAACGGGAACTGAGTCGTTGTAGACTTCCTACAAACCGTCCCAGTGAGCTTGGTGTACGAAAACACCGTTGGATCACGCAGCAATTTGGAAAGCTGGTTACGTGCTTGCAATCGTCTGCCCTGGACAGGGCTCGCAAACCCCTGGATTCCTGGCCCCGTGGCTTGAGCTGCCTTCCGTGGAGGGCCATCTGGCTGCTCTGAGCGAGATCGCCGGAATCGACCTCAAGGCCCACGGCACCACCTCGGATGAGGAGACCATCAAGGACACCGCCGTTGCGCAGCCCCTGATCGTCGCGGCCGGGCTGGTCGCCGCAAAGTCCTTGTTCGACGTCGAACTCAACACGCTGCCGGTGGTCCTGGCCGGGCACTCGGTCGGCGAGATCACGGCTTCCGCCCTCGCCGGGGTGCTCAGCGAAGACGACGCGATGACGTTTGTGCGCGAACGCGCCAACAACATGGCAGCCGCCGCGGCCGTCACCCCCACCGGCATGAGTGCCGTCGTCGGGGGCGATCCGGCCGAGGTCCTGGCGGCCATCGAGGCTTCCGGCGCAGCACCGGCCAACGTGAACGGCGCGGGCCAGACCGTCGCCGCGGGAACTTTCGAACAGCTCCAGGCCCTCGCCGACAACCCGCCGCCCAAGGCCCGGGTCATCCCGCTCAAGGTAGCCGGCGCCTTCCACACGGCCCACATGGCACCTGCCGTGAGCGCCCTCGAAGCGCTGCGCCCGTCCCTGAAGCCGCAGGCTCCTTCCGTCCCGCTGCTGTCGAACTTCGACGGCGGCGAGGTCACCGACGGCGATGCCGCCGTCGCCAGCCTGATCGCCCAAGTATCCCGCCCGGTCCGGTGGGACCTCTGCATGGAACACCTGGTGCAGCGCGGCGTCACCGGCCTGATCGAGCTGGCCCCGGCAGGCACCCTTGCCGGCCTGGCCAAGCGCGGCATGCCCGGCGTCAAAACCGTTGCCGTGAAGACCCCGGACGACTTGTCCGCGGCGCTGGCCCTCTTCGCAGAGCTTGAGGCCAGCGCATGAGCGCCCCGGCCCTGAAGCAGGCTCCTGTCAACGAGTTCTCCCGGATCCTTGGCATCGGCGCCTACCGGCCCGACGTCATCGTCACCAACGACGACGTCTGCCAGTGGATCGACTCCTCCGACGAGTGGATCCGCCAGCGGACAGGCATCGTCACCCGGCACCGGGCGCCCGAGGGTGTCAGCGTGATCGACATGGCCGAAGGTGCTGCCCGCGAAGCCCTGGAGCAGGCGGGCATCGAAGCCTCGCAGCTGGGCGCCGTGATCGTCTCCACCGTGACGCACCCCTTCGCCACTCCGTCCGCAGCCGCCGCGCTGACCGACCGGCTCGGCGCGACGCCGGCTGCCGCCTTTGACATCTCGGCCGCCTGCGCGGGCTACTGCTACGGCATCGCCCAGGGTGATGCCCTGGTCCGCTCCGGCGCGGCAGAGTATGTCTTGGTAATCGGTGCCGAGAAGCTCTCGGACGTCATCGACAACCACGAGCGCACCATTTCCTTCCTGCTCGGCGACGGCGCCGGTGCGGTCGTCATCGGGCCTTCCGACACCGCGGGCATCGGCCAGTCGGTCTGGGGTTCGGACGGCAGCAAGTGGAACGCCATCGGGATGACCCACTCCCTCGACGAGGTCCGCAAGCTCGGCGAATCCGCGCGGCATTCGGACGAGACGGACGACCTCGCCATCATCTCGGCGACCCAGGACGTCTGGCCCACACTGCGCCAGGACGGGCAGACCGTGTTCCGCTGGGCTGTCTGGGAAATGGCGAAGGTCGCCCAGCAGGCACTGGACGCAGCCGGCATCGAAGCCTCGGACCTCGCGGCATTCGTGCCGCACCAGGCGAACATGCGGATCATCGACGAGATGGTCAAAAAGCTCAAGCTTCCCGAGTCCGTTGTCGTCGCCCGCGACATCGCCGAATCGGGCAATACCTCCGCGGCCTCGATTCCGCTGGCAACGCACCGGCTCCTGCAAGAGAACCCGCAGCTCAGCGGCGGGCTTTCCCTGCAGATCGGTTTCGGCGCCGGCTTGGTCTTCGGCGCCCAGGTGGTGGTCCTGCCGTAACCTAGCTGCGGCAGGCATGGAACGAACATGACCTTGACAACCAAGCCGTAACCGCGGTTTGCCCCGTTTCCGGCATAGCCGGCACAACAAGAAAAGGAGCCAACAATGGCTAGCAACGAAGAAATCCTGGCCGGCCTGGCTGAAATCGTCAACGAAGAAACCGGCCTGGCTGCAGACGCCGTCGAGCTGGACAAGTCCTTCACCGAGGACCTGGACATCGACTCCATCTCCATGATGACCATCGTCGTCAACGCCGAAGAGAAGTTCGGCGTGCGCATCCCGGACGAAGAGGTCAAGAACCTGAAGACCGTCGGCGACGCCGTCAACTTCATCGCGAACGCACAGGCCTAGTCCTGCCTTCCAGCTGTGCCGGGCCCGGGTGCACCGCCATCCCGCGCCCGGCACAGCCGCAGTACCAAAGTTTTCCTGCCCTGCGAAGAACCGCAGCCGAGCAGGCTGATTTCCGACAGAGAGTGATCGCATGGCACGCAAAGTAGTCATTACCGGTCTGGGGGCCACCACTCCCATCGGTGGCGACGTTCCCACAATGTGGAAGAACGCGCTGAAAGGGGTCTCCGGGGCCCACACGCTCGAGGACGAGTGGGTGGCCAAGTACGACCTTCCCGTCCACTTTGCCGCACGGTGCTCGACGCCGGCCCTCGATGTGCTCTCCCGTGTCGAAGCCAAGCGCATGGACCCGTCCACCCAGTTCGGCGTGATCGCGGCCCGTGAAGCCTGGGCCGACTCCGGTATCACGGAGATCGACCATGACCGCCTGGCCGTCGCCTTCGCCACCGGCATCGGCGGCGTCTGGACCCTGCTTGACGCCTGGGACACCCTGAAGGAAAAGGGGCCGCGCCGCGTCCTGCCGATGACCGTGCCGATGCTCATGCCCAACGGCGTGGCCGCTGCGGTCAGCCTGGACCTCGGCGCCCGCGCCGGCGCGCACACCCCGGTGTCCGCCTGTGCTTCCGGAACCGAAGCCCTGCACCTGGGACTGGACCTGATCCGCTCCGGCAAGGCCGACGTCGTCATGTGCGGCGGTGCCGAAGCTGCCATCCACCCGATGCCGCTCGCCGCCTTCTCCTCCATGCAGGCACTCTCCCGCCGCAACGACGACCCCGAGCACGCCTCGCGTCCCTACGACATCGACCGTGACGGCTTCGTGATGGGCGAAGGCGCCGGCGCCCTGGTGCTGGAGGCCGAGGAACACGCCCTCGCCCGTGGTGCCCGGATCTACGGTGAACTGGCAGGCACCTCGGTCACGGCCGACGCCTACCACATCACCGCTCCGGACCCCGAGGGCCTCGGTGCCACCCGTGCCCTGAAGGCCGCCATGTTCGACGGCCGGATCCACGCCGAGGACGTCGTGCACGTCAACGCCCACGCGACGTCCACCCCTGTCGGTGACAAGCCCGAGTACACGGCACTCCGCGCCGCGCTCGGCGCCCACGTCGACAACGTCGCGGTCTCCGCCACGAAGTCCCAGATGGGCCACCTCCTGGGCGCCTCCGGTGCCGTGGAAGCCGTGCTGACCGTCCTGGCTGTGTACGAACGCCAGGCTCCGCTGACCATCAACCTGGAAAACCAGGACCCGGAGATCCCGCTCGACGTCGTCACCTCGGCCCGCAGCCTGCCTGCCGGCGACATCGTGGCCCTAAGCAACTCCTTCGGCTTCGGCGGCCACAATGCCGTCATCGCGGTCCGGAGCGTCTAGCAACCCGGAGCGTCCAGCAGCCGATTCCGGATGTTCTGACGGACACAGGAAGAGGGCCCCGCCGTTGGCGGGGCCCTCTTCCTTGCTATGGAGTGTTTGTTGCCGGGCGAAATGCCCTGATACCTAGCCGACCTGGTGCAGCCAGCGCACAGGGGCCCCTTCGGCGGCGTGGCGAAACGGCTCGAGTTCCTCATCCCAGGCCTCGCCGAGCGCCAGGGAGAGTTCGTGGTACACGGCGGCGGGGTCACCGGCGCCGGATTCGTAGGCGTAGCGGATGCGGTCCTCGCTGACCATGATGTTTCCGTGCACGTCCGTGACGGCGTGGAATATGCCCAGCTCAGGGGTATGGGACCAGCGACTGCCGTCTACGCCCTGGCTGGGCTCCTCGGTGACCTCATAGCGCAGGTGGGCCCAGCCGCGGAGCGTCGAGGCCAACTGGGCGCCCGTGCCCGGGGCACCGACCCACGACAATTCGGCCCGGAACATTCCGGGCGCAGCAGGCTGAGGGGTCCAGTCAAGATCGGTGCGCTTGTCCACGACCGATCCGATGGCCCACTCCACATGCGGGCACAGTGCCGTCGGGGCCGAGTGGACAAACAGGACACCTCGGGTCATTGCAACAGACATTCCATCCTCCATAGCTGTAGGTACGTCTTCCCCAACGACCTCTGCCTGGATAGTTGCCGTGCCGTGACCGGGTATTCGGTGAACCCTGGCGGACTGTATTTCCCAGATTATGAAACTGTATTTTCCCGATTACTAAATTGCGGCCCGGTCATTTACAAGCTTCAAGCAGTGCTTGAAACTTCCGGGACATTGCTTTCATTTTGCCGTACACACCGCTTTTGCGCCAGCGCAGTTTTCCGTCATTTACCGACTGCTCGGGGTTTATGCTCTCGGATGGGCCTGCCGATAGCTTGCCCGGAGCCGCTCCACGGACACATGGGTGTAGATCTGGGTGGTGGCCAGGCTGCTGTGGCCGAGGATTTCCTGGACGGCCCGCAGGTCCGCGCCGCCGTCGAGGAGGTGGGTGGCCGCCGAGTGCCGCAGGGCGTGCGGTCCGGTGGCCGAGGTGTCTCCGAGCCCTTCCAGCAGTCCTTTGACCACGCTGCGTGCCTGACGCTGGTCGAGGCGCCTTCCCCGTGCTCCGAGGAACAGGGCCGGACCGGAATGCGGCGTGGCAAGCTTCGGCCGACCGCGACGGAGCCAATCGTCGACGGCGAGCGCAGCCGGCAGCCCGTAGGGAACCGTCCGTTCCTTGTTGCCTTTGCCCACGACCCGGAGGGTGCGCCGGTCGGCGTCGAGGTCATCAATATCCAGGCCAGCGAGCTCACCGACGCGGATCCCGGTGGCGTACAGCAGTTCCACCAGGGCCCGGTTCCGCAGAGGGACGGGTGCTCCCTCGGATGCGTCCTCGTCGAGCCGGTCAAAGATGCGGCCAAGCTGCCGGCGCTGGAGAACGCCGGGGAGGGATTGCTCCCGTTTGGGTGCCTGCAAGCGGAGAGCGGGATCGGCGGCTATCAGTTCCTCACGCAGGGCCCAGGAGGTGAACGTGCGGATGGTTGCGGCATGGCGGGCCAGGGTTGCCCGGGAGCGTCCTTCCTCGCTTTGCCTGCCAAGCCAGCGGCGCAGCGTACCGAGTTCGAGCCCGGCAAGTGTTTCAACCCCTTCACCGGCGGCGTAAGCGAACAGGCTTTCGAGGTCGGCCAGGTAGGCGCGGACAGTGTGCGCTGAGCGGGCACGTTCACCTTCAAGGTAGCGGCGGAACCCGGCCATTGCTGCCACAAAGGCAGGGGGCACCGGCGGAGCCTGCCGCCCGGGGCCGCTTGCGGCCGTGTCTTTGGCTGCTGCGTCTTTTGCGGCCGTGTCCTGGTTTGCTTCGCTGTCCACCCTTCAACTCTGCCAGCAGCCGCCTGCGCCAGGCTGCACCGCCACGTCCCTTCCCCACGCGTCGTTCAGGATCATGCATTCTTCCTTGACCGTTTCCAGCCGCCTCGTTCGGAGACGGCCAGGCCCAGCAATCCCAGCCGGCCGAGTCCTGCCCGGACGGCGTCCTGACCCAACCCCGCCACGACACCAAGTTTCTCCACGGACGTCGTGGTGCGCAGCGGCAGGGCATCCAACAACACCAGGTCCTCCAGTGTGAGGCCGTCATGCTCGGATGCGGCCGCTTCCTTCTCACCTGCCAGTTCCTCGCCGCTTCCGCCGGCCAGTTCGGCAATCTCACCGACGTCGGTGACGCACACGGCGCCGCCTTCACGCAGGAGCCGGTGGCATCCTGCCGAATTGGCGCTGTGGATCGACCCCGGTACGGCAGCCACCACCCGGCCGATGGATTCAGCGTGATGGGCCGTGTTGAGTGCACCGGAACGCCATCGTGCTTCGACGATCACCGTGACGGCGGCCAGTGCAGCGATCAGCCGGTTTCGTTGCAGGAAGCGGTACCGGGTGGGAGCTGAGCCCGGTGGGACCTCCGCGATGACCGCTCCCTGGTTGGCGACGGCACGGAGGAGCTCCTCGTTTCCGGAGGGATAGTAGCGGTCCACTCCCCCGGCCATGACGGCGATGGTGGGAACATCGCTGCTGCCGCCCGCCAGCGCGCCCCGGTGTGCGTGGGCATCAATGCCGTAGGCGCCGCCGGATACCACCGTGTAGCCGCGTTGGCCGAGCCCGTAGGCGAATTCACCGGCGATGGCTCCGCCGTATCCGGTGCTATCCCGGGAACCGACAAGGGCAACGGTGCGCCGGCCGGGCGGAAATTCGAGCTCGTGCCCACGCCACCACAGGCACAGCGGCTCATGGAGTCCGAGGTCGGCCAGCTGTGCCGGCCAGAGCGCGTCTCCCGGGATGATGAGCCGCCCGCCGAGGCGCTGCATCGTGGCCAGGTCGCGCTCCGGCGCAAGGTCCCGGACGCGGGGCATCCAGCGTTTCAGGGAGGCTGGAAGGCCCGGCCATGACGCACGACCGCCGTCAAGCAGCAGAGCCGTCATTTCCTGCTCAAGGGCCGGGCCGGCCGTAAGCTGGCCCGTGGCGATCCGAAGGGCGTCCGAGGCTCCCGCGAGGCGCACGAGGGCCAGTCCGGCGGCATCCTGCGGTTCCATGAGCCGGGAAAGGGCTGCCCGGGCGATGCGTTCGTCTTTCGACGCCGAGGGTTGGGGGCCCGTCAGGCTGGGCGTGGCGTTCGTGGTCATCGATGTTCCTTTCATGCGGCTGCCACCGCCTGCCGCAAGCCCAGTGCCTGCCCGATGTCGTCAAGGCCGGGCCGGTCACGGTGTCCGAGGTCGGCCAGTGTCCAGGCCAAGCGCAGGACACGGTCGTAGCCCCGCGCGGTAAGCGCTCCCCGTTCGAGGGAGCTGTCCAGGATGCGGGTGGTCGCCGGAGGCAGCTTCAGCACACCCCTTAACAGGCGGCCCGGGACCTGGGAGTTGGTCTCCAGTCCGAAACTTCCGAGCCGCTCCTGCTGGCGGAACCTGGCGGCCGCCACACGCCTGGCCACGGTTGCGGAATCCTCTTCTCCGCCGGCCTGGCCGAAATCCGCCAGGGAGACCCTCTCCACCTGAAGCTGGATGTCGACGCGGTCCAGGAGCGGACCGGACATCCTTCCGAAGTAGCGCCGCCGCATAACCGCTGTGCACGTGCAATCCACGCCTTTCCCGCTGGCCTTGCCACACGGACAGGGGTTCGCTGCAAGGACCAGCTGGAACCGGGCGGGATAGGCGGCGGTGCCCGCCGAGCGGTGGATCACGAGCTCACCGCTTTCCAGGGGCTGGCGCAGGGCATCCAGGACGCGGCGTTCGTATTCCGGGGCCTCGTCCAGGAACAAGACGCCCCTATGCGCACGGGACGCGGCGCCGGGCCGTGGGAGGCCGGAACCCCCGCCGATGATTGCCGCGGCGGTTGCGCTGTGGTGCGGGTTCTCGAACGGGGGCCTGCGCAGCAGCGAGATCTTTTCGATGTGCACGGCCGAAAGCGAATGGATCGCGGTGACCTCCATGGATTCCTTGTCCCCGAGGTCCGGAAGCAGTCCGGGAAGCCGTTCGGCGAGCATTGTCTTCCCCGCGCCGGGGGGTCCGCTCAGGAGCACGTGGTGGGCGCCCGCTGCGGCGACTTCAAGTGCGCGGCGTGCGTCGCCCTGCCCGGAGACATCGCAGAGGTCAGGCGCGGCGGACGGGAGGGTGCCGCCGTCGGGGTCTTCTTCCTCCATGGGGTCGTAGTCGAGCGCAAGGTCCTGCGGGTCCGCGCCGAAGTCGAAGGCGAGCCGGGCAAGGGTTTTGTATCCGCGGACCCGGGCACCGGGTACGAGCATGGCCTCGGCGGCGTTGGCCTGGGCCACCACGACGTCCGGGTGCCCGGCCTGTACCGCCGCCATCACGGCGGGCAGGATGCCGCGGACCGGGCGCAGCCGGCCGTCAAGGCCAAGCTCGGCGATGAACACAGTGCCTTCAGTGGAGCGGATGTCCCCGGCGGCGCCCAGCACCGCCACGCAGATGGCGAGGTCGAAACCGGAGCCGCGTTTTGGCAGCGACGCCGGGATGAGGTTGGCAGTGATCTTGCGCCGGCTCAGCGGAATGCCGGAGTTTTGCGCGGCCGAGCGGATCCGTTCCCGGGCTTCGTTCAGGGCGGCGTCCGGCAGGCCCAGGATGAGGAAGTTCGGCAAAGTCTGTCCGATGTCCGCCTCGACCTCCACGATGTAGCCGTTGAGGCCCAGCAGCGCCACGCAGTAGCTCCGTGCGACGCCCATGTCAGCCCACGCCCTTGAGGTGTTCAAGGCTCGGCGACCCGATGCCGTCGTCGATCACGGCGACGACGTCCACGCGGCGGCCCGAGGCACGCAGCTCGTGGGCACGGCACCACGATGAGGCCAGGCGCTGCAGGCGGGCAAGTTTCGCCGCGCCGACGGCTTCGAAGGGATGCCCGTAGTCCAGGCTGCGGCGCGTCTTCACCTCCGCGATCACCAGGGTGTCGCCGTCCAGGGCAACGATGTCGATCTCGCCCGAGGGGCACCGCCAGTTGCGGTCGATGATCCGCATCCCGAGGGTCTCCAGGAACCCGGCAGCAAGGGCCTCGCCCTGCCTGCCGAGGATGTCTTTCTCTTTCATGTCCACCTCCGCTACCAGCGTGCGGGCACGCCGGAAGCGGGAACAGCAGGAAAAAGGGCTATGTGGGAAACCCGACGGAAATGCGGTTGTGGAGGAGAAGCCGGGACACTGGAAGCATCCGGCTACCGCACGGCGTCAGTTGCCGAGGTCGCCGAGATCGCCGTCCTTCGGCAAGGAGAGTTCGTTCCGGGGAAGTTCCTCGACGTTGACGTCCTTGAAGGTGATGACGCGGACATTCTTCACGAACCGCGCGGAACGGTAGACATCCCAGACCCAGGCGTCCTGGAGGGTCAGGTCGAAGTAGACCTCGCCGTCGGCGCTGCGGGCCTGCAGATCGACGTGATTGGCAAGGTAGAAACGCCGTTCGGTCTCGACAACGTAGCTGAACAAACCGACCACATCGCGGTACTCGCGGTAGAGCTGGAGCTCCATGTCGGTTTCGTAGTTCTCAAGATCTTCGGCACTCATAGATCCATCTTGCACCATCGCACCGGTGTCGACAGCCAGCGGCGTTCCGACGCGGGCAGCCTGCCGCCCTAGAGGAGGTTCCAGCTGCTCCGGTGGTAGCTGCTCGGGCCCGCGGCCCGCAGGGCTTCGCGGTGGGCCGTGGTGCCATAGCCCTTGTTTTCATTCCACGCGAAGCCCGGGAATTCGCTGTGCAGGTCCAGCATCATCCGATCCCTCGCCACCTTGGCAAGGACACTGGCGGCCGCAACGCTGAGGCAGGACATGTCCGCCTTCACCCGGGTGTGCACGGGGGCGTCACACTCGGTCACGCCGGGGTCGGCTGCTGCCTCCGTATCGAACAGGGAAACCTGCGCGGGCGGTGAGAGCCAGTCGTGGCTGCCGTCAAGAAGGACCACGTCGGGCCGCGTTCCGGCGGCCAGGAGCTCGCTCCAGGCCCTGTTGCCGGCAAGCCTGAGGGCAGCGATGATGCCGAGGCCGTCGATTTCCGCTGCGCTGGCATGCCCGACGGCAGCGGCGACCGCCCAGCCCCGCACCAGCGGTTCGAGCCGTTCGCGGTCTTCGGCCTTGAGCAGCTTGGAGTCGCGTACGCCGTCAAGCAGGCTTTGCTCCTGGAGATCGACGACGGCGATCCCCACCGAGACGGGCCCGGCGAACGCACCGCGGCCCACTTCATCGACGCCGGCGAGCAGCCGGACTCCCGGCGCGAGGAAGCTCCGTTCAATGTCCAGCGTCGGGGCGGCGGAAGCCTTCGTCGCAGCGGCCGCCGCGGCACCCCGCGGGCTTGCCTTGCGCGCGGTCGACTTGACCGCAGTGGTCTTTGGCGCCGTCGTCTTGCGAGCGGTGGACTTCGCCACGCCCGCCTTGGCCCCCGTAGCCCGGCTGCTCATTTGCCCGTGGGCGCGGTGTTGGAGCTGCTGTCCTCGGGGGACGGCGCCGGAACGCTGCGGAAGACTTCGGAGTGGTTGTCCAGGACCTGCCAGCGGCCTACGGGCCAGGCGATCACGGCCGCCTTGCCTTCGACGTCGGGCAGGTTGATGAAGCCGCCGTTCATTTCGCGGTGTTCGCGGGAGTCCGCCGAATTGTTGCGGTTATCGCCCATGACCCAGATTTTCCCAGCCGGGACGACCACATCAAAGGGGTTGGCACTCGGCGGCTCGGCAGGGTTGAGGTAGTCCTCGTTCAGGACGGTGCCGTTGACGCTGACCCGGGCTTGGGAGTCGCAGCAGACCACATGGTCGCCGGGCAGGCCGATGACGCGCTTGACGAGGTGCTGTTCCGTTTCGTCCGGGAGCAGTCCCACGAAGGCGAGGCCGTCCTGCAGCCATTTGAAGGGCCCCGGGTCTTCCTTCGGCGTGGCCGGGAGCCAGCCCTGGGTGTCCTTGAACACCACGATGTCACCCCGCTGGAGGGCGAAGGGCTCCGGTACCAGCAGGTTCACGAAGATCCGGTCGTCCTTCTCCAGGGTGGCCACCATGGATTCGGACGGGATGAAGAACGCCTTGAACAGGAAGGTCTTGATGAGGAATGACAGCACGATGGCGATCCCGACGACCGTGCCGATCTCCTTGAGCCAGAGCAGGAACTGATTGCCCTTCTTGCCGTCCTCGTCCGGCGTCTCGGCTTCCTGTTCGGGATTCTCCGGCATCTACTGTCCGTTCTTCGAAGTTGTTGCGACCAATGCTGGCCTTGGCAGTTCTGCCAATCTATCAAGTGGCCAGATGATCCGGACCGGCCTGCCGATCACCCGGTCCACGGGAACCAGTCCGCCGCCGGGAGCGCCCAGCAGGCTGCGGGAATCCGCGGAGCGTGAGCGGTGGTCGCCCATGAGCCAAAGGCGGCCTTCCGGGACCACGACGTCGAACTGCTGCGCGCTCGGCGCGTCGCCCGGATAGAGGTAGGATTCCGCAACTGCCTGACCGTTGACTGTGAGCCTGCCGTCCGTGCCGCAGCAGCGCACATGGTCCCCCGGGACGCCGATGACCCGCTTCACATAGGTTGTGTCGCTGCCGGTCAGGCCCAGCCAGTGTCCGACGCCGGCCGCGGCGTCTGCCAGCGGGCCCTTGCCGCTGCTGAGCGGAGCGAAAGTCCCCCTGCCGTCGAAGACCACGATGTCGCCGCGGCGGATGGGTTCGGCACTGAAATCCGTGCGGGAGACAAGGATGCGGTCCCCGGTGCCGAGGAGCGGTTCCATCGATTCCGAGGGGATGAAGTAGACGTCGATCCAGAGGGAGCGGACCAGGCCGCTGATGGCCACAGCCAGGACCACTCCGAGCAAAACAAAACGCCAGCCCTGTTTCCGGGGCTGGCGTTCTGCGTGGTCCATGGTTCGTATCCCTGTTGCGTTGCGGATTTCTCCGGCGCAGGCCGGGACGGATCGCAGGACCCGCTGCGTAAGTCGGAAGACTTACTTGTTGAAGTCGCGCTTTTCCTTGATCTTCGCAGCCTTACCGCGCAGTTCGCGCATGTAGTAGAGCTTGGCGCGGCGGACGTCACCCTTGGTGACAACCTCGATCTTTTCGATGATCGGGGAGTGCACCGGGAAGGTACGCTCAACACCGACACCGAAGGAGACCTTGCGGACCGTGAAGGTTTCGCGAACGCCGTCACCCTGGCGGCCCAGGACGAAGCCCTGGAACACCTGGACACGGGAGTTCTTGCCTTCGATGATGTTCACGTGCACCTTGAGGGTGTCACCGGCGCGGAACTCGGGAACATCGTTGCGCAGCGAAGCTGCATCTACGCTATCGAGGATATGCATTAATCCACTCCTGGTGGACGCCACAGGTCATCCACTTTGGGTCACGGCGGCCAAGCCCGGAACAGTCCGGAAATTGCCGTCGAAGTTCAAAAGAACGGCCCCACCACTGATCGGGGGTGCCGCGTGTCCCGCTGTTGGTTGCGCTCCCCCTGTGGCAGGCGCGGACCCAGCAGACACAAAGAACAATTTTGCCATACCACCCGGCACGCGGCCAATTCCCGCGCGGCTTTTCCGCACGGATGGTTCCGGCCCGGCGTTCCGCGGTCAGGCCCGTGCGTCCCCTTCGGGACCGGTGCGCCGGCGCAGGCGGCCGTCGACGACGTCGTACCCGAGTTCGGCGAAAGCGGTACGGTCCGCACGGTCCAGGCTGCCGGCGTCGAACGCGTCCAAAAGGTCCGGCCTGCGCGCGGCGGTCCGCCGGAACTGTTCGTGGCGGCGCCAGCGCGCAATCTTGCCGTGGTTGCCGCTGAGCAGGATCTCCGGAACTTCGCGCTCACGCCAGTTGGACGGCTTGGTGTAGACGGGGTATTCGAGGAGGCCGTCCGAATGCGATTCCTCGACGAGTGAATCCGGGTTCCCGACGACGCCGGGCAGAAGCCGCCCGATGGCCTCCACCATGGCGAGTACAGCCACCTCGCCGCCGTTGAGCACGTAGTCCCCAAGGCTCATGGGACGGACGGTGAAGTGCTCCGCAGCCCACTCGATGACGCGTTCGTCGATGCCTTCGTAGCGGCCGCAGGCGAACACCAGGTGTTCTTCTTCGGCGAGTTCGTAGGCGGTGGCCTGGGTGAAGCGCTCCCCCGCCGGCGAGGGAACCACCAGCACCGGCCGCCGTTCCCCGGGGGCAGCGGCGGCCACGGATTCGAGCGCCTGGGCCCAGGGTTCGGGCTTCATCACCATCCCGGCACCGCCGCCGTAGGGCGTGTCGTCGACAGTGCGGTGCCTGTCCGTGGTGAAGCTACGGAGGTCGTGGACGTTGAGTTCCAGAATCCCGTCCTGGCGCGCCTTGCCGATGAGCGAGAGCTCAAGCGGGGCCAGGTAGTCCGGGAAGATGCTGACGACGTCGATCCTCACGCGCGGTCCCCGGTGCCGCCGTCGTCGCCACTGTTGGCTTCATCGCTGTTGAGCTCGAACAGGCCGGGCGGCGGAACCAGCAGCACGTAGCCGCCGTCGGGGTTGACCTCGGGAACGATCTCCTCGACGAAGGGCACCAGGATTTCCCTGCCGTCCGCGCCTTCGATTACCAGGAGGTCCTGTGCGGGCAAGGTGTTCAGGGCAGTGACCCGGCCGACCACCTGGCTCCCCACGCGCGCCTCGAGGCCCACCAGTTCGTGCTCGTACCAGCCTTCTTCGTCGTCGTCGTCAAGCTCTTCGGTTTCGACGAACAGCTTGGCGCCGCGGATGACCTCTGCGGCGTTGCGATCGGCAATCTCCTCAAAGCCCAGCAACAGGATGTCCTTGTTCCAGCGGGCACTGCGGACGGTCAGCGGGCCGAGCTTGGCCGGTTCCACGAGGAATTCGGTGCCGGGAACGAATCGGGACTCGGGGGCATCGGTGAGCACCTGCACTGTCACCTCGCCGCGAATTCCGTGGGGCTTGCCGATTCTGGCCACCTGAAGCTGCATGGTTTCCTCTGTTTTTCCTACGCTGTGCCGCGCCTCTGCGGCAAGCGGCCCGAAAAGTCTGATGGGGCGAAAAAAGGAATCCGGCCCCTCCACCATTATCTGGTGGCGGGACCGGATCCAAAGTCCAGCTATTGCTGAGCGCGTCTACCGGCGGCGGTCGGTGTCGACGACGTCGACCCTGACCTGCTCGCCACCGGCCAGAGCCGCGATCACAGTGCGCAGTGCACGTGCGGTGCGTCCCTGGCGGCCGATGACCCGGCCGAGGTCGTCCTGGTGGACACGAACCTCGAGCGATTCACCGCGTCGGTTGTTCCTGGCACTGACCTTGACATCCTCAGGGCTGTCGACAATGCCGCGGACCAGGTGTTCGAGCGCTTCTGCCAGCAATTTACTCGGCCTCGGTGGCTTCTGCCTCGGGAGCCTCGGCTTCCTCAGCGGCCTCTTCCTTCTTGGCCTTCTTGGTGATGGCTTCGGGGATGATCACGGAGCCCTTTTCCGGAGCGACGAAGGCTTCCTTCGGAGCCTTGGTCTTCAGGGTGCCTTCCTGGCCCGGCAGGCCCTTGAACTTCTGCCAGTCACCGGTGATCTTCAGGATGGCGGCAACCTGCTCGGTCGGCTGGGCGCCGACGGACAGCCAGTACTGTGCACGCTCGGAAGCGACCTCGATGTACGAGGGCTCCTCGGTGGGGTGGTACTTGCCGATTTCTTCGATGGCACGGCCATCGCGCTTGGCGCGGGCGTCCATGACAACGATGCGGTAGTACGGTGCGCGCATCTTACCGAAGCGCTTGAGGCGAATCTTAACGGCCACTTTTGTGGTCACTCCTGTTTCTGAAACGAGGGTGAACCCATCGTTCTGCACCCGTGGGGCGGGCCATACTTGAGGGTTCTAAGGACAGGATGCGCGCACGGAGAGAGGGGCCGCACGGATCGAGTACCTGTCCATTGTGCCAGATGGCGGACGGGAATTCGAACTGGACCTCCCAGGGTGTCGCGCACGCCGGAGCCGGGCGAAGGAAACCTTGTGGCCCCGGCGCGGATGCTCAGACAGACCAGACGTAGAGCCCGGCCCGTTCGGACTTTTCGACATCGGCGGCCAGCGCCGCCAGCTGCTGGACGTAGCCGCGGGATTCCTCCGCACCGAAGGGCATGTCCTCCTGCGCGGCCCAGCTTTCTGCGACATCGTCCAGGACGTTGCCCTCGCCTTCACTTTCGTAGCTGAGCAGCTCTGAAAGGGCACGCACCATGGCGGCAGGAACGCCAAGCAGCGCGTCACTGGTGACATCGACCATGGCCAGCTCGTAGTCGGCGCCCGCGGCGTGGACGGCGTGTCCGGCCAGGTCCCCGAGCTGCTCCACTTCGAAATCACTGATGCCGGGGATGCGAACCGCCGCACCGGCCACTTCGCCGCCGCGTTCCAGCGCAGCCGCACGCTTGAGCGCTTCATCGTGGGTGGCAACAAAAATTTCGGCAAAACCCATGGAAACCACTCTCATTCATCCGTTCCAACGCAGCACGGCGGCCCCGAACCAGCGGGGGAATCGCGCCGTCCCGATCAGCGTAACGGACTGGGAGCTAACGGACGGCCACGCGGAGGCGGTTGCGCCACGGATCCTCGAAACGCAACTCCTGTCCGGTGTGGTGCGATTCGATTCCGGCGACCTTGAGGCGGTCCGCCAACGCTCCGACGTCGTCACCGGACGGCACCTCGATCACCACTTCACCCAAGCCCAGGGTGTCGCGGCGCGGGCCGGCTCCGCGGCTGTTCCAGACGTTCATCGCCATGTGGTGGTGGTAGCCGCCGGCAGAGACGAACAGGGCCTGGCCGTGCCATCCCGCAGTCCGCTCGAAGCCGAGGGTGCTGACATAGAAGTCCTGGGCGGTCTGCACATCGCCCACCTGCAGGTGGACATGCCCGACGCCGGCAGCAGCGGCACGCTGGCTGGCCACCGCTTCCTCGTTCAGGTGGTCCTGCAGGTACCGCTGCGGGGCCAGCGGAAGGCTGTCCATGACGACGGTGCTGCCGTTCCACTCCCAGCCTTCACGGGGCTTGTCGTAATAGAGTTCGATGCCGTTGCCCTCGGGGTCGGTGAAGTAGAACGCCTCGCTGACCAGGTGGTCAGCGCTTCCGACGAATGCGCGCGGCTCATATTGCGCGGCGGTCGCAATGGTGGCTGCGAGCGCGGCCCGGTCCTCGAACAGCAGGGCCGTGTGGAAGAGGCCGGCCTCGCGGCGCCCCGGAATCTGCAGGCCGGCGGCCGGGGCCAAGTGCACCAGGGGCTTTCCGAGACGGCCGTAGTAGAGTCCGCCGTCCTGCTCGGCCACAACATCCAGGCCAAGGGCATTCTGGTAGTAGCCGCTCATGAGCTTCATGTCGCCGACCTTGAGCATGACTGTGCCCATGGTCAGTTCGGCAGGAAGCAGGTCCTGATTGGATGCTGCGGTCATTGAAACTCCCGAAAGTGTTGGCGCCGCCGATCGGCGCTTCTACTCTTAATAAATTACTTGAAGCTTCAATTTATTCCAAGGGCTACCTGATGACCCGGCCGCCAAGCACCACGTGCCGCAGCCGCGCGACGGTAGCGAGCGTCCGCCGCGGATCCTCCGCACAGAGTACGACGTCGGCCGGGGCGCCTTCGCCGATCCCTTCGGCTCCCAGCCATCCACGCGCGGACCAGCAGGCGGCGTCGAGGGCCGCTGCCGGGGAAAGCCCGGCACGGTGCAGCTCAAGGATCTCGTCGGCAATGCGGCCGTGCTTGATGACGCTTCCGGCGTCCGTTCCCGCGTAGACCCGGACCCCGGCGTCGAACGCCTCCCCGATCCGTTCGTAGCGGCGCTCCCATAGTTCGAGCATGTGCGTGGCGTAGCGGGGGAACTTGGCTTCGGCTTGCCTCGCGATGTCCGGGAAGGTCGCGATGTTCACCAGCGTGGGGACGATCGGCACATCCTGCTCCACCAGCCGCGGAATGTGCCGGGGCAGCAGCCCGGTGGCGTGCTCGATGCAGTCGATGCCGGCGTCGAGCATGTCGTCGATGGTGTCCTCCGCGAAACAATGGGCCGTCACGCGTGCGCCTTCGTCATGGGCGGCGGCGACGGCGTCCTTGACGACCGCGGCCGGGAAGGAGGGCCCGAGGTCGCCTGCGGAGCGGTCGATCCAATCCCCCACCAGCTTCACCCAGCCGTCCCCCGCGCGGGCCTGCTTCCTGGCCTCCTCCACGAGCTGTTCCGGTTCGATTTCCACTCCCAGTCCGCGCAGGTAGCGGCGGCTGCGGGCGATGTGCCGGCCGGAGCGGATGATCCGGGGCACGCCCGGGCTCCCCTGCAGCCAGCGGGTGTCCGCGGGAACGCCGGCGTCGCGTACCAGAAGCGTGCCGGCGTCGCGGTCGGCCGCGGCCTGGGCCCGGGCGGTGTCCTCGTCCACCGCGCCGCCGGGTCCCAGGCCGATGTGGCAGTGGGCGTCCACGAAACCCGGCAGCACCCAGCCGTCCAGGACGAGTTGCGGCTGCCGTTCCGGCCTCGTGAAGGTGAGCCGGCCGTCCACGGACCACAATCCGCGGCGATCCTCCGCGGGCCCGCACAGCACGGTCCCGCTGAATTCGATGATGCCGGCTCCGGCGTCAACGCTCATTGCTGAAGCTCCCTTTCCATTGCAATCCTGCAGCCGCCGTCGAGGTCTGCGAGCGCCGCCGCAAGGAGGGCGCCGGCGGCGCCTTCAATGCCCGGCAGGGAGGCGTAGCCGGACGCCAGGCGGCCCTGATCTGGTGCACGCCGCCACAGTAACATCCAGGCTTTTCGGTCCCCGCACCCGGGGCTGTGGTAGCTTCGTCTACGACCACACGGGGGCCCATGCATGGGCTGAGATCAGGCTGGCGCAGCCTGCGACCGTCGAACCTGTCCGGGTAATGCCGGCGAAGGAAGTGAGTAATCCTTTGAGTACCTCAGATGCACAGCACAGCCCTGCCCAGAACGGTTCCGCCGAGGTGACGCAGTCGCTGAAATCGCATTCCCTGGCCTACATCGAGGACGCCGGTTCCGGCATCCGCGTGCCAGTCACGGAGATTGCGCTGGAGCCCTCCCCCAACGGCGAGGCGAACGCGCCGCTGCAGGTCTACCGCACTGCCGGCCCGGGCAGCGATCCGGTGGTCGGGCTGGAGCCGTTCCGTGCTGCCTGGATCGAGGGGCGCGGCGACACCGAGACCTACAGCGGCCGCGAACGGAACCTGCTCGACGACGGCAAGTCGGCGCTGCGCCGGGGTGCAGCCTCCGCTGAATGGAAGGGAGCCCAGCCGGTACCGCGCCGCGCCGTCGAGGGCAAGACGGTGACCCAGATGCATTACGCGAAGCAGGGCATCATCACCCCGGAGATGCGCTTCGTGGCGCTGCGCGAGAACTGCGATGTGGAACTGGTCCGCAGCGAGGTGGCGGCAGGGCGTGCCATCATCCCCAACAACATCAACCACCCCGAGTCCGAACCGATGATCATCGGCAAGGCCTTCCTGGTAAAGATCAACGCCAACATCGGCAACTCGGCCGTGACCAGTTCGATCGCCGAAGAGGTCGACAAGCTGCAGTGGGCCACCCAGTGGGGCGCGGACACCGTCATGGACCTCTCCACCGGCGATGACATCCACACCACCCGCGAGTGGATCATCCGCAACTCCCCCGTTCCGATCGGCACCGTTCCGATCTACCAGGCGCTGGAGAAGGTCAACGGCGAGGCCAACAAGCTGACCTGGGAGATTTTCCGCGACACGGTGATCGAACAGTGCGAGCAGGGCGTGGACTACATGACCATCCACGCCGGCGTGCTGCTGCGCTACGTGCCGCTGACCGCCAACCGCGTGACGGGCATCGTTTCGCGCGGCGGTTCCATCATGGCCGGCTGGTGCCTGGCGCACCACGAGGAGAACTTCCTCTACACGCACTTCGATGAGCTGTGCGAGATCTTCGCCAAGTACGACGTCGCGTTCTCCCTGGGCGACGGCCTGCGTCCCGGCGCGACGGCGGATGCCAACGACGCTGCCCAGTTCGCCGAGCTGGACACCCTGGCCGAGCTGACGCAGCGTGCGTGGGAGTACGACGTCCAGGTGATGGTCGAGGGGCCCGGCCACGTGCCGTTCCACCTGGTCCGCGAAAACGTGGAACGCCAGCAGGAACTCTGCAAGGGCGCGCCGTTCTACACCCTTGGCCCGCTGGTCACGGACGTCGCCCCCGGCTACGACCACATCACCTCGGCCATCGGCGCCACGGAAATCGCCCGCTACGGCACGGCCATGCTCTGCTACGTCACCCCGAAGGAGCACCTGGGCCTGCCGAACAAGGACGACGTGAAGACCGGCGTGATCACCTACAAGATCGCCGCGCACGCCGCAGACCTGGCCAAGGGGCACCCCGGAGCCAACGAACGCGACGACGCGCTGTCCAAGGCGCGCTTCGAGTTCCGCTGGCGCGACCAGTTCGCGCTGTCCCTGGACCCGGTCACGGCCGAGACGTTCCACGACGAAACGCTTCCCGCGGAACCGGCAAAGACCGCGCACTTCTGCTCCATGTGCGGGCCGAAGTTCTGCTCCATGCGCATCAGCCAGGACATCCGCGATGAGTACGGCTCCGCGGATGCCCAGGCGGCGATCGCGGAAATGTACGCCGGCATGCGTGAAAAGAGCGAGGAGTTCCTCGCGGCCGGCGGAAAGGTCTATCTCCCCGAGCTGACCCTGCCGGAAGCCTCGGGGCGCCGCGGCTGACCGACCTTAGGCCGGGTGCCTGCGGGATGCCTGCGCCCGGCCGGATTCCGCGATGAAGGAGCGGATGATCCGGTCTCCTTCGGGCGAATCTTGGGGCCGGTGTCCTCCTGCCGCAACGCGGTGGAGGGCACCGGTTTCGCGCAGGTAGGCGGCGATCTCCTCGTAGAGGGGTTCCCAGCCACCCGTGAGCACCAGGGTGGGAACGCCCGGAACGATATGCAGCGGCGCTTCCCACGGCGGGGCCTGCAGCCTCAGCCGCCGTGCGGCTCGGCGCGGATCCTCGGTCGACGCCGGCCCGGCCACGGGCGAGGCTGTGCGGCGCCGGAACTCCTTCAGGTATTCCTCGTCGCCCAGCCGGTGCCGGGCCTCGAACAGAGGCTCCATCAGGGTCCGGTACGCCATGGTGGCGGGAAGTTCCGCGGTCAGGGACAGGCAGGCCGGTTCCACCAGGACCAGGGAGCGCACCAGTTCCGGATGCTCGACGGCGACCAGCATCGCCGGGATGGCGCCCAGGGAGTGCGCCACGAGGTGTCCGCCGGGCGTGCCCCCGGCTTCCAGGGCAGCAAGGATGATTGCGACGTCGGCGGCGACAGACGGCTCCACGGGCTCCGCCACCGGATCGAAGCCGTGGCGCCGCAGGAAGAGGGCGTCATACTGCAAGGCCATGCCGTGCTGCTTCGGCCACGCGGCGGCTCCGAATGAGCCGCCGCCGTGGACGAAGACAACACGTTGCTTTTCCATTGCTCCAGCCTAGTTTGCGAGGAACCCCAGCCGAGCGAAGCGAGGTTGGGGAGCAAGCTGGGCGCTACGCTGACACCCTGCCGGACCGGCGGCGCCGCGGCCCACCTACCGGCTTACTTGCCGAGGAACTTGTCGAAGCCCTTGGGCAGGTTCAGTTGCGAGGGATCGAAGTCGGCCGCCCCCTGGCCGAATGCGGCACCGCTCGGCGCGGAAGCAGCAGCCTTGCGCTTGGCCTCGGCATCCCGCAGCTCCTGCGCCGCCTTGGCCGGGTTGCCGGAGCGTGCCTTCTTCTTGGGTGCGCTCTTGGCGCCCTTGCGTGCCCCGGCACCACCCATGCCCGGCATCCCCGGCATTCCGGGCATGCCGCCGCCCTGGGCGAGCTTCTTCATCATCTTCTGCGCCTGGGCGAAACGCTCCAGCAGGCCGTTGACCTCCGAGACGTGCACACCGGAGCCACGGGCGATGCGGGCACGGCGGGAACCGTTGATGATCTTCGGCGCCACGCGCTCGTGCGGGGTCATGGAACGCACGATCGCTTCGACCCGGTCGATCTCGCGCTCGTCGAACTGCTCAAGTTGCTGGCGGATGTTCTGCGCACCCGGCATCATCATGAGCATCTTCTTCATGGAGCCCATCTTGCGGATCTGCTGCATCTGGGCCAGGAAGTCATCCAGGGTGAAGTCTTCCTGGTCGGCGAACTTCTTCGCCATCCGGGCGGCTTCGTCCTTGTCCCAGTTCTTCTCCGCCTGCTCGATCAGGCTGAGGACGTCGCCCATGTCCAGGATGCGCGAGGCCATGCGGTCCGGGTGGAACAGCTCGAAGTCGTCCAGGCCTTCGCCGGTGGAAGCGAACATGACGGGCTTGCCGGTCACGGAGGACACCGACAGAGCGGCACCGCCGCGGGCATCGCCGTCGAGCTTGGACAGCACGATGCCGGTGAAGTTGACGCCCTCGTCGAAAGCGTGCGCGGTGTTGACCGCGTCCTGGCCGATCATCGCGTCGATGACGAAGAGGACTTCGTTCGGGATGATCGCCTGGCGGATCCGGCGCGCCTGGTCCATCATTTCGGCGTCGACGCCGAGCCGGCCGGCGGTGTCCACGATCACGACGTCGTGCAGCTTCTGACGGGCTTCGTCGACGCCGGCCTTCGCGACGGCGACCGGGTCACCGGTGGGAGTCTCAAGGTCGGAGGTGGTTCCCGGGTGGGGGGCGAAGACCGGTACGCCGGCGCGGCTGCCCACTACCTGGAGCTGGGTGACGGCGTTGGGCCGCTGGAGGTCGCAGGCCACCAGGATGGGGCTGTGGCCCTGGGACTTCATCCACTTGGCAAGCTTGCCGGCGAGGGTCGTCTTTCCGGCACCTTGGAGGCCGGCGAGCATGATGATGGTGGGGCCGGTCTTGGCCAGCCGGATACGGCGGGTCTCGCCACCGAGGATCTCGACGAGTTCCTCGTTGACGATCTTCACGATCTGCTGGCTCGGGTTCAGCGCGGCCGAAACCTCGGCGCCGAGGGCACGTTCGCGGATGCGTCCGGCGAATTCACGGACCACGGGAACAGCAACATCCGCGTCCAGCAGGGCGCGGCGGATCTCCCGGACTGTGGCATCGACGTCGGCCTCGGAGAGGCGGCCCTTGCCACGGAGATTCTTGAAGGTTGCTGTCAACCGGTCAGAGAGTGAATTGAACACGCGACGTGCACTTCTTTCAATGGTCTACGGATGGCGGCCGGAACGGCGCGCCTGCATCATTGCCGATCATTGTCCCGGACAACACTGATTCAACGCGGCTGCGGGACCCGACTATCTAGGGTACCAAGTTGCACCTCCAAGATGGCATGCTGGCACAGTGACCAGCGAAAACACTGTGAAAACACTGCTCATCCTTGGCGCTTCGGGGGACCTCACGGGCCGGCTGCTGCTTCCGGGACTGGCGCGGCTGGTGGCATCAGGCCGGGCCACGGGCCTGAAGCTCGTGGGTGCGGGCTCCGATGACTGGACCGCGGCACAGTGGAGCAGACGTGTCCAGGACTCCTTCGCCGAGGCCGCAAAGTCCGCCGCCGAAGCAGGCAAAGCCGCCCTCGCCGCGATGGAAAGGGACACCGCCTACCACGGCCTCGACGTCACGGCCGACGGGAGCCTTGCCGGGCTGATAAGCGGGCTGGAGGCACCCGTTGCCGTGTACTTCGCCCTCCCGCCGCAGGTCAGCCAGAAGGCCTGCGAAATCCTGGATCCGTCGCAGCTCCCGCCCGGCACCCGACTCGTCCTGGAAAAGCCCTTCGGCTCGGGCACCGACTCCGCGCAAGCCCTGAACCGGACACTGGCAGCCCTGGTACCGGAAGACCACATCCACCGCGTAGACCACTTCCTGGGCAAGGCCACGGTGCTGAACATCCTGGGCCTGCGCTTCGCCAACCGTTTCCTGGAACCGGTGTGGAACCGCGAGCACATCGAGAAGGTCGAGATCATCTTCGACGAGGACCTTGCCCTGGAAGGCCGTGCCCGTTACTACGACGGCGCCGGCGCCCTGCGTGACATGATCCAGAGCCATCTCCTGCACATCATGGCCCTGCTCGCCATCGATGCCCCGGCTACCATCGGCGAGCGCGACCTGCGCGATGCGATCTCCACGGTCCTGCGCGCCAGCAACATCACCGCACCGTACAAGAAGTCGACGCGCCGGGCCCGTTACAGCGCCGGGATGATCGGGGGCCGCGATGTCCCTGACTACACCGCCGAGGAGGGCGTGGATCCGTCCCGGGACACGGAAACCCTCGCGGAAGTGGAGGTGGGCATCGACAACTGGCGCTGGAAGGGCGTTCCGTTCATCCTGCGCTCGGGCAAGGCCCTGGGCCTGAAGCGCAAGGAAGCGGTGGTCACCTTCCGCCCCGTGCCGCACCTGCCGAAGGGCTTCGAAGGGGTGGACGCCCCCAACCAGCTGCGGATCGGTTTCGGCCCGGACACGCTGAAGCTCGACGTCGACGTCAACGGCCCCGGGGACGTCTTCAGCCTCGACCGTGCCACGCTCCTGGCCGAGCTCAACGCCTCCGAACTGCTTCCCTACGGTGAAGTCCTCGAAGGAGTCATCAGCGGCGATCCCCTGCTGTCGGTGCGCGGCGACACCGCCGAACAGTGCTGGCGGATCGTGGAACCGGTCCTCGCCGCCTGGGCCAGGGATTCCGTCCCGATGGAGAAGTACGACGCCGGCAGCGCCGGTCCCGCCGGCTGGCCCACCGCCGTCGAGGGCTGAGGCCCGCAGCATCCAGCAGCAGCCGGACGCAGAAGAACGGGCCGGGTACCTTGTCGGTACCCGGCCCGTTCCTTGCCTCCGGCGGATGGCCCGCTGATCGCTCAGTTGCGGCCGCACTGGTCCTTCTGGATGGCGGCCGCTCTGGTCGTTCAGATGGCGGCTGCGCCGCGTTCTCCGGTACGGACCCGGACTGCCTCGTGGACGTCCACCGTCCAGACCTTGCCGTCGCCGGCGCGTCCGGTGTTGGACGAAGCGATCAGGACATCGAGGATGTCATCGGCCTGCTCGTCCGTGGCCAGTACTTCGATGCGGATCTTCGGAAGGAGATCAACGTTGTACTCGGCTCCCCGGTACACCTCCGTGTAGCCGCGCTGGCGGCCGTATCCGCTGGCCGCGCTGACCGTCAGTCCCTGGACGCCGTAGGCCTCGAGGCCTTCACGGACAGCCTCAAGCTTCTCCGGACGGACAATCGCGGTGATGAGCTTCATGCCTGGACACTCTCCTTGCTTGCAGTGGTGGCTTCGGTGGTTTCTTCGGCCTCGGCGGGAGCCGCCTTCTTGCCGGTGATCAGTTCGTGCAGGGGCTGGAAGCTGCCGCCGTGTCCGCCGACGCCGAATTCGTAGGCGGTTTCGGCGTGCAGGCTCAGGTCCGCACCGGCAATTTCCTGACGCTCGGAGATGCGGAAGCCCATGATCTTGTGGATCGGGTACGCGATGATGAACGTCATGACCGCGGTGAAGGCGATCGAGGCGAGCGCCGCGAGTGCCTGCGCCACGAGCTGGGTGGTGCCGCCGCCGTAGAAGAGGCCTGCCGCGCCCTGGGTGGGGGTGGCGAGGAACCCGATGGCCACGGTGCCGATGACACCGGAGACCAGGTGGACACCCACAACGTCCAGCGAGTCGTCGTAGCCGAGCTTGAACTTCAGGCCGACGGCGAGGGCCGAGGCCACGCCGGCCACCGCGCCGAGGGCGATGGCGCCCAGGGGGGAAACGTTCGCGCAGGCCGGGGTGATGGCCACGAGCCCGGCAACCACACCGGAAGCCGCGCCGAGCGAGGTCGGGTGGCCGTCGCGGATGCGTTCCACCACGAGCCAGCCGAGCATGGCAGCAGCCGGGGCAACGAGAGTGTTGATCCAGATCAGGCCGCCCTGCTCCACCGTGGCGGCGGCACCGGCGTTGAAGCCGAACCAGCCGAACCACAGGATGGCAGCGCCGAGCATGATCAGGGGCACATTGTGGGGGCGGTGGTTCGGGTCCTTACCGAAGCCCTTGCGGTTGCCGATGATCAGCACGAGGATCAGGCCGGCGACACCGGCGTTGATGTGCACCACGGTGCCGCCGGCGAAATCGATGACCGGGGCAAAGGTCTGGCCGAACCAGCCATCAGCCGAGAAGAGGCCGCCGCCCCAGACCATGTAGGCCATGGGCGCGTAGACCAGGGTTGCCCAGATCGGGGTGAAGAGGGTCCAGGCCGAGAACTTGGCACGGTCGGCGATGGCGCCGGAGATCAGCGCCACGGTGATGATGGCGAAGGTGGCGGCGTAGCCGACCTTCAACAGATCGGCCGGTTCGGTGAAGTTGTGAAGGCCGAAGTGGCTGAAGGGGTTCGCGAAGATCTGGAAGAAGTTGTCCTTGTTGCTGGTGGACATCGAGGCGCCCCACAGGACCCAGACAATTGCCACGGTGCCGATGGCGATGAAGCTCATCATCATCATGTTCAGGGCGGCTTTGGCACGGGTCATGCCGCCGTAGAAGAATGCCAGGCCCGGGGTCATGAACAGCACGAGTGCCGCTGCGACCAGGAGCCAAACGAGACCGGCGGTAAATTCCATGGTCTGCGTCCTCTCTGCTTGTGCGGCCAATGCCGCCTGTACCAACGCCGTTTGCGTTCTACACAAAAGTTTCAGCTCGCCGTGTTTCGCCCGCGCGGGATTTAGATTGCGCGCCTGTTACAAGAACTTCCCAAAGGTAAATGGTGCATATCCTGCGCGTTACAGCGATGTTTCGCGGCTCACACCCGGCAGTCGGAATCATCGGCCCACGCCCTTTGTTACCTTGGAAGCACCGTCCTGAAACCCCACCGATTTTGAGGTCCGCCGCTGCATGCGTGAAACAACCCGGGAGCCCTCCACCGGTTCCCACACCCCGCTCCGGCGCCCCGCGCTGCCCCGCGACATCAAGGTCATGTTGCTGGCGGCGTTCCTGATCGCCCTCGGCTTCGGCCTGGTGGCCCCGGTGCTGCCGCAGTTCGCCACCACCTTCGACGTGGGCGCTACCGCCGCGGCGGTCATTGTGAGCATCTTCGCCTTCATGCGCCTTGCCTTCGCCCCGGCCGGCGGCGCCCTGATCGGCAGGCTGGGCGAGCGCACCGTGTATGTGTCCGGCCTCCTGATCGTGGCGGTCTCGACGGCGGCCTGCGCCTTCGCCCAGGACTACTGGCAGTTGCTCATCTACCGCGGACTCGGCGGCGCCGGCTCGGTGATGTTCACCGTGGCGGCAATGGGTCTGTTGATCAGGCTCGCGCCGCCCGAAAGCCGTGGCCGGGTGTCAGGTGCTTACTCCTCGGCGTTCCTGCTGGGCAGCGTGCTCGGTCCCGTCGTCGGAGGCCTGCTGGCCGGTTTCGGGCTGAGGGTGCCATTCCTGGCATATGCCGCGGCGCTCGTCCTGGCTGCGCTGCTGGTCCGGTTCCAACTCGGGGCCCGCCCATCCGCCGCAACGGAAGGCGGGACCGCCGGCCCCGCGATGCCGTTGCGCGAGGCGCTTGGCAATCCTGCGTACCGGGCGTCGCTTTTCTCCGGCTTCAGCAATGGCTGGGCAGTATTCGGGGTCCGCATGGCAACGGTGCCGCTGTTCGCCGTCGCGGTTCTCCAGGCAGGCACCGCGTCCGCCGGCTGGGCCCTTGCGGTCTTCGCCGGCGGCAATGCCGTGGCCCTGAGCTTTTCGGGCCGCCTCGCGGACCGGATCGGGCGCAAGCCGCTCATCAGCGCCGGCCTGGCGCTGACCGGACTCGCGACGGCGTCCATCGGCCTGACGGACAACCTGACAGCTTTCCTGCTGGTCTCGGCAGTGGCCGGTTTCGGGTCCGGGGTGCTCAACCCGGCCCAGCAGGCCGCCGTCGGCGACATCCTCGGACAGGGACGCTCCGGCGGCAAGGTGCTGGCCACATTCCAGATGGCTGCCGACGCCGGCGCGATCGTCGGCCCGGTCCTGGCCGGCGTGCTCGCGGACGCCTTCGGTTACGGCTGGGCGTTCGCCGCGACCGGAAGCCTGCTGCTGCTTTCTGCCTTCTGGTGGCTGGCCGCGCCGGAGACCCTGCCCGGGCGCCGGGCGGCGTAGCGGGAAGAGCGCAAGGACGCCGAAAGGCCCGCAACAAAATCGTCTAGGCTGGCTCAAGGACCAATCCCACCGCTTCCCGGAGGTACTTCACCGTGGCCACCCATGACCACCTGCCAGGCGGCGGGCAAGCCGCCGACCGACGACCACGACGCAACAAGGCCCGCAAGGGCAGGGTGGTGGCCCTGGCGGCTGCGGGTGCCCTGGTGGCCGGGGCGGCGATCGCCGTGCCGTTCGCCCTGAACGCCCAGCAGCCTGCTCCCCCGGGCGGAAGCGTCGCCGTGCCGAGCCCGGCACCGAAGTTCACGAAGCAGGCAGGGGTGAACTACTACAAGCAGCCCGGCCCGCAGGCCACGGCAACCCGCCCGGTGGCCCCCATGACGGTCAACGTCTCGGCCTCCGAACTCGGCACCTCGATCGAGGCCGGGGCCGTCGGCTTGTCGCTCGAAGCCACGGACCTTGCCGATCCCTCCCTGGGTTCCGCCAACGCCGATCTCGTGGCCACCCTCAAGGGACTGGGCAAGCCGCTGCTGCGTTTCGGCGGCAATGCCGTGGACAGACGCTTCTTCTGGACCTCTTCGGGCGAAGCCATGCCCGGCGACCGCCAGGGCGACAAAGCCCACCCGGCCCGCACCGTGACGCCCAAGGACCTTGAACGGGTCAAGACCCTCGTGGACGCCATTGACGGCACCGTGAACCTGACAGTGGATCTTGGCCATTACGATCCCGCCCGGGCCGCGGACATGAGCAGGCATGCTGCCCGGATCTTCGGCAAGCGGCTGGTGGGCCTCACGATCGGCAACGAACCGAACGGCTACCCCAACAACGGCCTGCGCCCCGGAAGCTGGGGCATTCCCGATTACCTCAACGAACTCAAGGCCTACGCCGAAGCGATCAACTCGGCGGCGCCCGGCGTGCCCATCATCGGGCCCGGTACGTATTCGGAAGCCTGGTGGAAAGCCTTCGCCGGCTCCCCCCTGCCGCAGCAGCGCATCATGTCCTTCCACTACTACCCGTTGTCCAGCTGCTCGGGCAGCGAACCCGGGGACCAGCCGACCCTGGCGAACCTGATGAGCGACTACATGCATCCCCGGGTGCGGGACTACGACCGGAGGGCTATGCAGCCTGCGACGGCCGCAGGCCTGGAGACCTGGCTCACGGAGACCGGCCCTTCGGCCTGCCCGGGTTCGAACCCGACCACCAAGAACCACGCCTCGGCCCTTTGGTACAGCGAATTCGCGCTCAACGGGCTTCAGCAGGGCATCAAGCGGCTCGGCTTCCACAGCTCGCTGATCACCTGTGTCGGCGGCCCGCCGCTGTCCCCCATCTGCTCCGGCGGTAAATACCTGCAGCCCGATGGAGCCATCGAGGAGAACCCGAGCTACTTCGGCCTGGCGATGGTCTCGGACGTGGGCACCGGCAAGTTCCTGAAGCTGGAGCAGTCCGGCGGCGGGCTGAGCTACGCCTACGCGGTGAAGCACGCGGACGGCAGCACCAGCGTCTACATCGCCAACAAGAACGACCCGCAGAAGGACGGCCAGGCCACTGTCACGCTCAGCCTGCCCGGCAAGCCCAAGGCCGGAACCATGACGCAGATGGCCGGCCCCGGCTACACCGCCGCCGGTGCCACGGTGATCGACGGGAAGAAGGCGCTCCCGGTGGCCGACAGCAAGCGTCCCATGGTCATGGACTTCGTTCAGGGATCAAGCGTGCAGAAGTTCCCGTTGACCTCCGGAACAATCACGGTGCTGCACTTCACGTACTGACACCGAGAGCCCGGCCACACAAAAAGCCCGGCCGCACGCGGGATGATCCTGCGGGCGGCCGGGCTTTCTGCTTCGGTGCCTTAGTGCTTCGGTACCTTAGTTCGGAGCGGGTGCTAGTTGAGCAGCGCGTCCACGAAGGTGTCGGCTTCGAAGGGGGCGAGGTCGTCGGGCCCTTCGCCCAGACCCACCAGCTTGACCGGCACCCCGAGCGCCTTCTGGATCGCGACGACGATGCCGCCCTTGGCGGTGCCGTCCAGCTTGGTGAGGACGATGCCGGTGATGTTGACCACCTCGGCGAAGACCTTCGCCTGGTTCAGGCCGTTCTGGCCGGTGGTGGCGTCGAGTACCAGCAGGACTTCGTCCACCTCGGCGAGCTTCTCGATGACACGCTTGACCTTGCCGAGTTCGTCCATCAGGCCCACCTTGTTCTGAAGGCGGCCTGCGGTGTCGACCATGACCACGTCGACTTCCTGCTCGATGCCGGCCTTGACCGCCTCGAAGGCGACGGAGGCAGGATCGGCGCCGTCGACGTCGGACTTCACGGTGGGGACGCCGACGCGCTGGCCCCAGGTGGCCAGCTGCTCGGCAGCGGCGGCGCGGAAGGTGTCGGCCGCGCCCAGCAGCACGTCCTTGTCTTCGGCGACCAGCACGCGGGCCAGCTTGCCCACCGTGGTCGTCTTGCCGACGCCGTTGACGCCCACCACGATCACGACGGCGGGGTGGCCGTTCTTGCGTTCGACCTTCAGGCTGCGGTCCATGGTGGGATCGACAAGCTTGATGAGTTCCTCGCGCAGCAGCGCCTTGACGTGCTCGGGGCTGCGGGTGCCCAGCACCTTCACGCGCTCACGGAGGGCGTCCACGAGTTCCGTGGTGGGTTCGGTGCCGAGGTCGGCCAGGAGCAGGGTTTCCTCGACCTCGTCCCAGACGTTCTCGTCGATCTTGTCGCTCGCAAGCAGGGCCAGCAGGCCCTTGCCGAGGATCGTGTTGGATTTGACCAGGCGGGCGCGGAGCCGCTGGAGCCTGCCTTCCACCGGGGCGGGGGTCTCGACCTGCACGATTTCGAGTCCGGCCGGCTCGTCCGCCAGCTCCGTTTCTGGTGCCTCGGCGGCATCGACGACGCCGGCCGGGGCTTTCCGTTCGTCAACGGCACCGCCGTACTCTTCCACCAGCGTTCCGCCGGCGGCCGGGGTTGCCGGATCGTTGGCATCGCGCGTTCCGGGGTACTTGGCGGCGGATTTCCGCGCCTTCAGGAGCACCGGAACCAGCCCGCCGATGACCACCAGGGCAGCGGCTATGGACAGAATAATGGGGAGGAGATCGTTCACTCCCCTAGCTTCTCATAGCCGGATGGCGTCCCGGCCCGAAAACCGTCACACCCCGGCGTCGAGCCGCTGGCTGATGACTGTGGAGACCCCGTCGCCGCGCATGGTCACCCCGTACAGCGCGTCCGCGACTTCCATGGTGCGTTTCTGGTGCGTGATCACGATCAGCTGGCTGGATTCGCGCAGCTCCTCGAAGATCGTGATGAGCCGGCCCAGGTTGGTGTCGTCCAGGGCCGCTTCCACTTCGTCCATCACGTAGAAGGGCGAGGGCCTGGCCTTGAAGATCGCCACGAGAAGGGCGACAGCTGTCAGGGAGCGTTCACCGCCGGAGAGCAGAGAAAGCCGCTTGATCTTCTTCCCGGCAGGCCGGGCTTCGACCTCGATGCCCGTGGTCAGCATGTCATCCGGGTCGGTGAGCACCAGCCGGCCTTCGCCGCCAGGGAACAGGCGGCTGAAAACATGGTCGAACTGCTTGGACGTGTCGGCGAAGGCCTCGGAGAACACCTGCTGGACCCGCTTGTCCACCTCTTTGATGATGTCCAGCAGGTCCTTGCGGCTTGCCTTCAGGTCCTCGAGCTGGGTGCTGAGGAACTGGTGGCGTTCCTCAAGCGCGGCGAATTCCTCCAGGGCGAGCGGGTTGACCTTGCCCAGGGCAGCGAGATCGCGTTCGGCCTTGCGCAGCCGCTTTTCCTGCTCCTCCCGGACGAACGGCTTTCCCGCAGGGACCGGGTTGCCGTCCTCGTCCACTTCGGCACGCAGCTCGGCCCATTTGTCCTTGCCGTCCGCCGGAAGCGGCACCGGCTGGTCGGGGCCGTAGTCCGCCACCAGCTGTTCCGGGGCCAGCCCGAGTTCTTCGACCGAACGTGCTTCGAGGGCCTCGATGCGAAGCCGCTGCTGGGCACGGGCGAGCTCGTCGCGGTGCACCGAATCGGTCAGTCCGGCCAGTTCCCGCGCCAGTGCGTCATTGCTGCTGCGCAGGCCGGCGAGTTCCTTGTCCCGTTGTTCCTTGACGGCCTCGGCATGGTCGCGGGCACGGGCGGCCAGTTCCACGGAGGCATCGATGAATCGCACGGCCTGCTCCACAGTCCCTGCCACGGCGGCAGCCCGGGCGGCCTGGGCCTTGCGGCGTTCTGCGCGGCGCGCTGCTTCCTCGCGGGCGCGGCGCTCGGCGGCGGCAGCACGTTCCAGCGATGCCGCCCGGTTGGCTGTGGCGTTGAGCTGTTCCTCGGCGCTGCGCAGCCCCAGGCGCACCTCCATTTCATGGGCCCGGGCTTGGCTGGCAGCGGCGGCGAGGGCGTCCCGCTGTTCGGTGGACGGCTCGTCTTCTTCGGGGGCTTCCTGGGCCGCGGCGAGGCGCTCGGCCGCCGCCTCCAGCGCTTCTTCGGCGACGGCGATGTTCAGTTCGGCCTTTGCCAGGGACTCGGCGAGGCGGTCGCTTTCGGCGACGGCGCTGCGCAGCTGCGAGTTCAGGTGGCCGAGCCGTTCGGCGACGGCGGCGAGCCGGGCGTCGGAATCGTGCAGCTTTTCCAAAGCGGCGTCGGCGCGCTCCTGTGCCTCGGCGCGCCGGGCTTCGGCGGCGGCCAGGGAGAAGCGGCCGCGTTCGAGCCCGGCGGTGAGGGCGGCGAGGCGGCTATCGGCGTCGTCGACGGCGGCCTGCACCTCAAGCAGCGACGGCGCATCGGCCGAACCGCCGCTGACGGTCAGCGCGGTGAAGACGTCTCCGGCGCGGGTGACAGCGGTCAGCCCGGGGTGGCGGGCGATCAGCTCCGCTGCGGCGTCCAGGCCGTCGACGACGGCGGTGCGCGCCAGCAGGACCTCCGCGGCGATGGTGTCTGCGCCGTCGCTGGAGCCGGCGTTGCTGCCGTT
The DNA here is from genome assembly GCF_049913155.1 of Arthrobacter sp. R-11. GTDB lineage: Bacteria > Actinomycetota > Actinomycetes > Actinomycetales > Micrococcaceae > Arthrobacter. The sequence continues at coordinate 2,650,916 of NZ_CP183979.1, forward strand.
CCGGCGGATCAGCGCGGTGGCCCAGCGGGCCCCGTCCGGCAACGCGGGAAGCGCCGGCAACCCGCTTTCCGGCCGGACCGCCACTCCGCCGTCCGCGAGCAGGAGCGAAACCCGGCCGCCGTCGTCGTCCTTCAAAAGCTGCACGGCCGCCTTCGCGGCGTCCGCCCCCGAAACCACCACGGCGTCCGAATGGCTGCCGAGGGCTGCGGCGACCGCGGTCTCATAACCGGGTTCGACCGCGAGCATCTCGGACAGCGCACCGAGCACGCCCGCGGTGCCGGAGGAGAGCACCCGGCCGGAGCCGTCCTTGCGGTTCAGGCCGAGCTGGAGGGCATCCCGGCGGGCGGTGAGCGCGTCCCGTTCGCGGAGCTGTTCCCGTTCGGCGTTCTTCAAGGCTTCGATTTCGGCGCCGACGCCGTCAAGAAGCGCCGTGGCCTCCTCGTACTCGGCGTCGAGGCTCTCCTCGCCGTCCTCCACCCCGGCCACCTGGGATTCGAGGGCGGCGAATTCCTGCTGCGCCAGGCGGCGGCGCTCCTCCCCGGCGGTCATGGATTCGCGCAGGCGCCCGCGTTCGGCGTCGGCCGCCTCGGCCTTCGATCGCGCCGCGGCGAGCTGACCGACGAGCCGGGCGATGCCTTCGCGGCGGTCCGCCGCGGCCCGCAGCACCGACGTCAGGCGCCTGTCCTCGGCGGCGGCCAGTTCCTCGGCCTCCTGGCGAGACCGCCCGGCGCGCTCGAGGGCATCCTTGCGCGCCACAATGTCCTGTTCCAAGGCGGCCTGTTCCTCCCGGACCCGCGCCGCCTGGCGTTCCAGCTGCTCCGGGTCCCGTCCGGAGTCAGGCACCGAATCGGAGCTGCCCAGCAGGCGGCGCCGTTCGGCCGCCAGCGCCCCGAGTGCACGGAGCCGCTCGCGTGAAGCCGAGAGCTGGTACCAGGAATCCCGGGCGGCGTTCAGCCGCGGGGTGGCTTCGGCGGCGAGCCGCTCGACCTCGGCCTGGCGCTGCCGACCGGCGCCGAACTCCAGTTCCACGGCTTCGCGGCGTTCCTTCAGGGCAGCCTCGGTGGCCACGTCTTCTTCCAATGCTTCGTTGAGGCGGACGAGTTCGTCGGCCAGCAGGCGGGCCTTGGCGTCGCGGACCTCGAACTGCACAGTCTGGGCACGGCGGGCCACCTCGGCCTGCTTGCCCAGCGGCGTCAGTTGCCGCCGGATTTCGGCCGTGAGGTCGCCCAGCCGCTGCAGGTTGGACTGCATGGCCTCAAGCTTCCTGACGGTCTTTTCCTTGCGGCGGCGGTGCTTGAGGATGCCGGCAGCCTCCTCGATGAAGCCGCGGCGGTCCTCCGGGGTGGCGTGCAGGACCCGGTCCAGCTGGCCCTGCCCGACGATCACATGCATTTCGCGGCCCAGGCCGGAATCGGAGAGCAGTTCCTGGATGTCCAGCAGGCGGCAGGGTGAGCCGTTGATGGCGTACTCGGAGCCGCCGGCCCGGAACAGGGTGCGGGAAATGGTGACTTCGCTGTACTCGATGGGCAACGCGCCGTCGGCGTTGTCGATGGTGAGCGATACATGTGCGCGGCCGAGCGGCGGGCGCCCCGCCGTTCCGGCGAAGATGACGTCTTCCATCTTGCCGCCGCGCAGGGTCTTGGCACCCTGCTCGCCCATCACCCAGGCGAGGGCGTCAACAACATTGGACTTGCCGGAACCGTTGGGGCCAACCACCGCAGTGACGCCGGGTTCGAAGTCGAACGTCGTAGCCGACGCGAACGACTTGAATCCCCGGACAGTCAGACTTTTCAAATGCAAGGTGGTTCGGAACTCCTCCAGTGGCAGCTTTGTGCTTCCAAATCTACTGCCCGACGCCGACAATCACCGGATTTGGGCCGCTTCAGGGGCTCTTCAGGGCCTCTTTGGAGCCGGTTCATGTCCGGCGACGGCCGCCCGGTCCGGGGCCGCCGAGCAGTTGATGTGCCTTGCTTTCGAGCCCGTCGTCGACGGCGTCGAAGATAATCGAGGCCAGCCAGACCACCACGGTGGCGAGCACCCAGCCGCTCGTACCGCTGATGGTGAAGCCGCCGGCGAACGCGGTGGTGAGCCAGAGGACGCCAAAGCTCAAGGCGAGTCCTACGACCCCGACCAGCACCTTGCGGGCCGCTTTCAAGCGTCGCGGCAGTCCGCCGTCGGGCCCCTGTCCGCCGTCCAGCCGCCGTTCATCCAGCCGACGCCGTTCATCCAGCCGCCGGAACACGGCGGAGGCGGTGCCGCGCAGCACCAGGCTGGCGGCGGTGAAGAGCAGGACCACCCAGGGGAAGCCGTTGCCGAGCCGGACGCCGGGCAGGATGGCCGCCGCCCACAAGGTGATGGCGTTGAAGACGAACGCGATCGCCGTCCGGATGGCCCAGGCTTTCATGCCCACAGTCTGCCACCGGAGCCGGTGCCGGGAAACGGAGCCGCCGGCGGGAAACGCGGCCGCTACCAGCGGCCGTTGCGCGGGCGGGGCTGGCACACCGGGCAGGTGTGCGAGGAGCGGTTCATGAACTGTTCGCGCTTGATCACGCCGGCCAGGCCCGCCTCGGCGCAGCGCCGGCAGGGCTGCCCGGTCCTGCCGTAGGCATCCAGCGAGCGGGCGAAGTAGCCTGACTACACACGTTAGATACGTTGAACTTTAGATTGTGCTAAGGGGCACGTTTCCGCAGGTCAGAGTTCGTTTCTCGCCCGGAGGGCGTCGCCACAACGCGCCCTGCCTACGGACCAGAGTACGACCTGTGGACTTCAACTTGGAAGGGACGCAGTCGAAGGGAGAGGCCGCCCGCCAGGCCGCCGAAGTGCGGTCGAGCGGCAAGGCCGCTCTGGAGCACCGGGGCCGACCGGCGCTCCTCTACATCACGGTCCAGCTCCGCCGGAGCTTCGTCGCTTGGCGTCACGCTCTTGGAGATGGTCCAGGAGCACCTTACTGATGACGTTCACCTGCTCGACTGTCAACGGAGGCGCAGCCTCACAGACCTTCCGGACATGGTCGTCGTGTGCAGTCCGTCCGAATGCGTCGTTCAGGTCGGCGACTCGGATCATCGTCTTGATGACTGGGCGACCGTCGCGGCCACTCATCTTCTCAGTGCGCGCCGGCAGACCACCCTGCTTGATACGTCGCCAAATGGTCTTGGTGCTGCAATGGTGGCGCTCGGCCGCAGCGGCGACGCTGAGCCATTCGTCTTCGCGCATGTGGGCTCCTCCAGGTCTAATAAGCATCCAGAGAACGGATCGAACGTTTTCATGACCCCGAACGCTTCAATGTGCTCATAGTCCGTGGACTCTTCGGCGACCTATCGAAATCGCTGCATCTATGAGCGGTTTGGTACATCGCAACGCACGCGCGACCTGCGTCATCAACGCAGATGATGATCCCAGGAAGCCTTCCCACATCATGTCAAGATCGACCACACCTACATCAGCGGGATGGAACGAGGACGCCGCAATCCGCCTCTTGAAGTCATTCTCAATGAGCCCTCATGAGCTCGGAGTTCTTCGCAACCATCGAGTTAGCCCTTGAGATGGCCGGGAGTCCTTAGGAAGGCGACGACTTTACGGCGAGAATGACCCGCGCTTTGTCCCCAGGCACTCGACGTCGCCTAGCCACCGTCCACGGGCAGAAGCACGCCTGATCCAACTCAACGCAATGTGCCCAGTGAACCAACAAGCGTCCGTCTGAGGACGAGCAATCGTTCGCATGGATGATCCTCCCGTGAGACGCGGCTCGAGTTCGGTCACGATTACCCGTGTCCGGCGGAGGGGGCCGTCAACTAGTGCGCCGCGAATTGTCTCCCGAAATGCTGTCGCCCGGGAGTCCGAGTGGACAGACTCGGACGGTCACCGCGGCGCGGCCTTGTCGCGCGTAAAGCGATGCGCATGCTGGCATCATTGCCCTGGTGCGCGCCACGAAGTCAGCCACGGTCTTGAGAGCTCATCGAGGAGACATTTGGAGTTTGAATACCGCGGTCGCGGGAAATGGCAGCGACCGGTTTAGCTGGCAGGGGCTGGCAAACGATCCAGGCAGGCGAGACGTCGGAGTGCCCGGCGGGCTTGATCGGAGGTCTGAGGCATTGTGTCGAGGGCATGGTGCGTTGAGGCACCCTCGATGTAGGTGTTGATTGCCCTGGCGGATTCCTCGTCGAAATGAAGCCGAAGTGCGTTGTAGCCTGCTTCGATCATTTCGTGCACCAGGGTGCGGAAGTCTGCTCGGTGAACGGCAAGTGCGTAGAGCTCATAAGAGAGAAGGTAGACGTTCCGGTCTGTTTCGAAGTCCTCGTAGATGAGTTCGACTACCGCTTCGATAGCTTCGTCAGGGCCCTTCACATGGCTGAATCTATCGCTTACCATGTCGCGGATACGTCGAGTGAAGCGGCCAAATGCCTCGAGGAGGAGTTCATCAATGCCCGTGAAGTGGTAGGTCATGGAACCAAGTGGAACTCCGCAGCGCTTGGCGACAACGCGATGCGATGTTCCAGCCACGCCCCTCTCGGCGATGCATTCGAGAGCTGCGTCGATGATGCGTTCGCGCCGCCCGGGATCGATTTGGTTGACCATCATTTCCTTCAATCGGGTACGTCGGCGGTAGAGCCAGCTACTTACACGTACGATCGTACGCTATTGCGGTGAAGCAGCGTGCTCAGAAGCCTGGCGCGATCCCAAGCCTTTAGTCCCGCAGGGGGCGGGGTTCACAAACAGCGGCAACTCCGCTTTGTGAACCCCACCGTCCCGCGGTTATGCGAGCCAGATCGCGCAGTCAGGAGGAAGGACCTCCATCGTTTCTCCGCAGGCGCTCCAAGCCAGCACTCTGCTGTCCCGGGGAAGCGTCCACGGGACGTGGCCAACGTTGAGCACTACACGGGTTGTGCCGTGAGCGCTTGTGACATCGATGGCAACCAGGTCCGGGCCCAGATTGACGAGGGCGAGGGCTGCATTACCGAGTCCCCGTTCGCGACGGATGGCCAGTAGCCGGCGGTAGAGCTCGAGCGTGGATTCAGGATTGCCGTGTTGCTGATCCACGGCATAGGTGCCAAAGTCCTCAGGCTGCGGGAGCCAGGACTTTCCGCTTGAGTTGAATCCGAAGGCCGGGGCGTTCTTCTCCCACGGGATCGGCACGCGGCACCCGTCCCGGCCGAGCCGGAACCCGCCGCCACGGATGTAGTCCGGATCCTGACGTGATTCGGCGGGAAGCTCGATGACCTCGCGCAGGCCGAGTTCCTCCCCTTGGTACAGGTACGAACTGCCGGGGAGTGCGAGCATCAGCATGGTGGCGGCTCGCGCTCGGCGCAGGCCCAACTCAATTTCGGGCTGTGGTTCGGTGGCTTCGAGGATCCAGGGTGCCATCGTCTGGTCCTCCCGGACGAGCCTGGTTGCGTGACGGATGACATCGTGGTTGGACAGTACCCAGGTTGCCGGGGCACCTATGGCATCGGTGTTCCGCAGCGTGGCGGAAATCTGCTGCCGCAATGCTTCGGCGTTCCACGTGGCGCGCATGTAGTCGAAGTTGAACGCCTGGTGGAACTCATCGGCGCGTAAATACCGTCCGAGCCTGTCATGGGGAGTCACCCAGGCCTCGGCAACCATCGCCCGGTCCCCCGGGTAACTTTCAAGGATCGCCCGCCATTCGCGGAAGATGTCGTGCACGCCGTCCTGGTCGGCGAACGGGGCTGCGTTCGTTGGCAGCGTGCCTCTGTTGTAGGCGTCCCAGTCGCCGTCGAAGTCGGGCAGGCCCGGTGCCTTGATGAGGTGATGGGCGACGTCGATGCGGAACCCATCGACACCGCGGTCCAGCCAGAAACGCAGCGTTCCAGCGAACAGTTCCCGGACTTCGGGATTCTCCCAGTTCAGGTCGGGCTGTTTGCGGTCGAACAAGTGCAGATACCACTGGCCGTCCTCCACCTGCGTCCACGCCGGGCCGCCGAACTCGCTGGGCCAGTTGTTGGGCAGGCCAGGAGAATCGACGAACCAGTACCGCGCACGCTCCGGCGATCCGGGGCTGGCGGCAAGGGCAGCCTGGAACCATGGGTGCTCATCGCTTGTATGGTTCGGGACGATATCGATCATCACGCGGAGGCCGAGTTCGTGCGCGGTTTCGATCAGCGCATCAACGTCCGCAAGCGTCCCATACATCGGGTCGACATCGCGGTAGTCCGCGATGTCGTATCCCCCGTCCGCCTGTGGCGAGGGGTAAAACGGGGAGATCCAGATCGCGTCGACGCCAAGGTCGCGGAGGTACCCGAGACGTTCGGTGATCCCGCAGATATCTCCGTTCCCGTCCCCGTTCGCGTCCGCGAACGAGCGTGGATACACCTGATAGATCACCGCGGTGCGCCACCATTCAGAAGTGGGGAATGCTTTGTGGATATGCTCGACCGTTGCCAGGTCCTCCTTGGTCTCCTGCTGCAGGGTGCTCATGCTTCACCTTCCTTGGCGAGCTGGACCGACTCAGCCCGATCCTGTAGGTCTGCCAGGATCTGCGGGTACTCCTTGTCGAGGCGGTAAGCGAGCATCAGGGTCGCCATCACGGCTCCGAAGATCAGCGGCAGCCAGATGAAGACGAACCTGATGGCGTCGATTGCGGACGTCGGCTGGGGTGCGTCGCCGCCGCCTTCGATGAACCCGCCGAAGCCCAGCATCCAGCCGATCGCCACTCCGCCCAGCGCGCCGCCGATCTTCTGGCCAACTGTCGCCCCGGCGAAGACCAGGCCCTCTGCCCTGATTCCGCTGCGCCACTGCTCGTACTCAATGGTGTCGCCGATCATGCCGAACAGGACGGCGAACATCGCACCTACGCCGACACCGCCGATCGACAGACCGCCGAGCAGCACCGGAAGCGAGGTGGGAGCAGCAGCGACCACCAGCTGCCCGACGACCACCGCAACACTGCCCGAGAGCGCGATGTTGCGCTTTCCGATCCACTTCACGAGCGGGATCGCGATGAATACCCCGGCGAACTCCACAAGGGTACGGAAGGTGAAGAGCATCGTTGAAAGGTTCGCATCACCGAGGACGTACTGTGCGTAGTACGGATAGATGCCAATCAGCCCGTACGCGGTCAACAGAAGGATGCCGAACAGCGTCATCATCAGCCAGTACTTGTTCCTCACCAGCGAACTGACGCCCTCACGGAGGGTGAACGAGCGCCCGGCCATGGACGCGGGTTCGCCGCTGCGCTGTGGGGTGCCGTCCGGGCTGATGGAACCGACGCGTTCCTTGCAGTACTTGAACACGATGAGGAACATGACCACGGCCAGGGCACCGTAGAGGGAGAACGTCATGGTCCACGCCCCTGCGCCGCCGCCGAACGCGTCTACCAACGGCATGGTCAGGGCGGCGACGATAAGCGATCCTGCGTACGCTCCGACCATGCGGAAGCTGCTGAGCAGGCCGCGGTCTACCGCATCCTCCGTCATCAGAGCGCTGAGCGCCCCATAGGGGATGTTCATGGCGGTATAGATAATGACGCCGGAGAGCATGTAGGTGGCGAACGCGTAGGCCACCTTGCCGGTCTCATCAAGACTCGGAGCGGTGAATAGGAGCGCGGCTGCCACGCCGTAAGGCAGAGCCAGGAAGAGCAGCCACGGGCGGGCTTTGCCGAACCTGGACCTGAGCTTCTCCATCAAGCCGCCGACTGCGAGGTCCCAGACGCCGTCGAGCAGCCGGGCGACGAGGAACATCGTACCCACCACGCCGGCAGGGATACCGACGACCTCGGTGTAGAAGAACATGAGATACGAACCCGTGGCTACGTACACAAGGTTGAACGCCAGATCGCCACTGGAGTAGGCGATCTTTTCTAAGAACGGGACGCGCGCCGCTGTCACGCCGCTGATTCTTGTCATCATCGTGGGGTCCTTTCGACGCTCCGACGGAGCGTCTCGGAATTGTGGTTGGGAGAACGAGGGGGCAAACTGCGAGGTCTGCAGCCCGCTGACAGGTGCGCGATCACCGCGAAAGAGTAGTGTTGACCAACGCGGGCGTACACTCGTACATCAAGTTGTGCGTACGATCGTACGCCGAGGTGTACGGTCGTACAAGACCCCAGAGAATATTTCCTCGCCTTCGCGGAAACTGTCGCCGTATGGGACGTGAACGTCTCGAAAACCACGGCCCACCGCGAGCATCCCACCCAGGTCGGCCCAGCCCAACCGAGGAGGGCAGCGCGATCGGCACTCTTGACTCGAAGTTCCTTCGGCGAACTAGCGGGACGCCACAGTGGCGCCGCAGTGCACTATTCAAAATCAAAGACGTGGAATCCTTAGACTCCATCGGCCCTTGCCTACCCACAAAACCCCAGGGGGAAAATTGCTCAGTCATCCGGAGCCTAATCGTCGAGAGCAGATCATCGACGCTGCCTACGCCTCCATTGCGGAAAACGGAGTAGCCGGCACGTCGCACAGGGGGGTCGCCGCGCGGTGTGGCGTCTCACTCGGGACGATTACTTACCACTTTTCAGGAATCGATGCTCTGATCCTCGAGGCCTTCAGCCTTTACGCGAGACGCATCGCCGACCTGGTGAGGAATCGCTTGGATCGCCCGATGGATCGGGCCGCCGCCATCGATGCCGTGGTGGACCTGATCCACATCGATTTCCACGCGGATCAGACTGACTACAACGTCACTTATGAACTTTATGCCTTGGCTTCTCGACAGCCCGCGCTCCGCGAACTGGTCCACGATCTGATTGGTGTCGGCTTGAGGTCACTTGGGCGCCATTTTGACGAGCCCCAGGCGCGCGCCATCAATACCTACATTGAAGGTGCCTCCACACACCTTGCCCTCGACACTCAGCAGCAAACGCCTGAGCAGACCAGGAATGCGCTCCAGAAGCTCGCAGCCTGAGGCGGCTGGCCATGCTGGCCACACCCATGACAGCAGGGTGGCCGTCATTAATTACCGATCGCGCCCCTCGGATCCGGCCTCGAAAACCGCTTTTGTTACACGCGTCACATTGAATATGACTTTTACGAGGGGCCGCTCCTCGCCTAAGCAGCAGCCGCCCCCAATCCGCAAGAATTCGCCGTTCCGCGCCACCGCCATCTTCTGGCAAGCAAGGCAGAAGGCCCTGCGGCGGCCTTCGCTTGGCAAGTTGTCGTACGTCCGTACGACAAAAACTGTACACTCGTACAACACTGAAGTCCCAAGCAGCGTTCTATCTGGTCATAACAAGCCGATCGCCAGGCAAGGGTAAGAAGCCACCGAAACCTTTGCTATAGCAAGACTGGCCCTCTGCTTGCCACCGAAGCGCAGTTAGGAGTCCTATGAATCGGAATAGCCTACTTATTGAAATCTTGACGTCCAGCGTAAATCACGGCATGGATGCAAAGCCCGGGCGAAAGTCCCGTCAGCAGCGATAGCGGCATTCTGCTACTACCCGGCCAACCGGCTGGCTCAGTTGAGGCCAGCAGGCCAACAAGACCACAAAGCACGCCTGCTTCCAGCATGCGGCTAACGGCTGAGCACCGCTAACAACTACGCCATGGTGGCCACCTGCAGCGACTCACCGCCATCCTCGGCCCACCCGTGAACTCGACCATGAGCACGGCAATTGATCCATAGAAAAAGTCAGCCGGACTTCCTGCGTGGCATCGTCATGCCCGGAACGCCGCCCGCGGCTGCTGAAGAGTCCGCGGACATATGCAGGGAGTCCAGGCAAAGATCGCGACGACCTCATCGTCCAACAAAGGAGACACCATGACCGATACTGCATCCAGCCTGTACATTGACGGCCGGTGGGAGCCGGCCGCCTCCGGTGCCGTCCGCGAGATCCGCAACCCGGCCGACGGTGAGCTGGTAGCCACGGTGTCCGAGGCGGGCCGGGATGACGCCGAGCGGGCCATCGCCGCCGCCCGCGCCGCCTTCGATTCCGGCGTTTGGTCCAGCGTCCCGGCACCGGATCGAGGCGCCTTCCTGCTCAAAGTTGCCCAAGAACTACGGACACGCCGCGAGAAGTTTGCCCGTGCCGAATCGTTGGACACCGGCAAGCGAATCACCGAAAGCCGGATCGACATGGACGACGTCGCGGCCTGCTTCGAATACTTCGGACGGCTCGCCGGGCAGCAGGCCGGCCGCGTGGTGGACGCGGGGAACCCCGCCGTCGCCAGCAGGATCGTCTACGAACCCGTGGGCGTCTGCGGCCTGATCACCCCCTGGAACTACCCCCTCCTCCAAGCGGCATGGAAGGTCGCACCAGCGCTGGCCGCCGGCTGCACTTTCGTGCTCAAGCCGTCTGAACTGACCCCGTCCACGGCCATTTTGGCCATGCAGCTGCTGCAGGACCTGGGCCTGCCGGACGGCGTGGCCAACCTGGTGACGGGCACCGGCGCGGAGGCAGGTGCCCCGCTCTCGGAGCATCCCGCGGTCGATCTTGTCTCCTTCACCGGTGGCCTGGAGACCGGCAAGCGCATTGCCGCGGCCGCCGCCGGCACAGTAAAGAAGATAGCGCTGGAACTCGGCGGCAAGAACCCCAACGTGGTGTTCGCCGACGCGGACTTCGACGCCGCCGTCGACAATGCGCTGAACGGGGCGTTCGTGCACTCCGGTCAGGTCTGCTCCGCCGGGGCACGGCTGGTGGTTGAGGAATCGATCGCCGTGCGCTTCGTAGACGAGCTGGTCCGCCGCGCGCAGGGCATTCGCCTGGGCGGCCCCTTCGACGAGGCGGCCGAAACCGGGCCGCTGATTTCCGCGGCCCACCGCGACAAGGTCCACGCCTACGTCCAGCGCGGCGTGGAGGAGGGTGCGCGGCTGCGGTGCGGTGGCGCGGCACCTGATGGAGAGAAGTACGACGCCGGTTTCTATTACCAGCCGACCGTCCTGGACCGGGTACGGCGGGGGATGTCCGTCGTCGTGGACGAAGCGTTCGGCCCGGTGGTAACGGTCGAGACCTTCCGCACCGAGGACGAGGCCGTGGCGACTGCCAACGACACGATCTATGGCCTGGCCGGCGCGGTCTGGACCCAGGACGCGGGCAAGGCGCAGCGAGTGGCGTCCCGCCTCCGGCACGGCACCATCTGGATCAACGACTACCACCCCTACCTTCCCCAGGCCGAGTGGGGCGGCTTCGGCCAGTCCGGCATCGGCCGGGAACTCGGCCCAACGGGCCTGGCCGAATACCAGGAAGCCAAGCACATCTACCAGAACACCAGCCCGCAGGTCACCGGCTGGTTCTCTGACCGCAGCAAGGAGAACTAGATGCACACCGACAACATCGAGGACCTGCGCGCGCGCACGTTCGACTACATCGTCATCGGCGGCGGGTCCGCCGGCGCAGCCGTGGCCGCCCGGCTGAGCGAGGATCCGGCCGTGACCGTGGCCCTCGTCGAGGCCGGCCCGGATGACCGCAGCATCCCCGAAATCCTTCAGCTTGACCGCTGGATGGAGCTGCTCGAGTCCGGCTACGACTGGGACTACCCGGTGGAACCGCAGGAAAACGGCAACTCCTTCATGCGCCACTCCCGCGCCAAGGTGATGGGCGGCTGCTCAAGCCACAACTCCTGCATCGCCTTCTGGGCGCCCCGGGAAGACCTTGACGAGTGGGAGTCCAAGTACGGCGCCACCGGTTGGAACGCCGACGCCGCCTGGCCCCTGTACAAGCGGCTGGAAACCAACGAAAACGCCGGCCCCGACGCACCCCATCACGGCACCTCAGGCCCCGTGCACCTGATGAACGTGCCCCCGGCGGACCCTGCCGGCGTCGCACTCCTGGACGCCTGCGAACAGGCAGGCATCCCACGCGCGAAGTTCAACACCGGCACCACCGTAGTCAACGGCGCCAACTTCTTCCAGATCAACCGCCGCGCGGACGGCACCCGCGCCTCCAGCTCAGTCTCCTACATCCACCCGATCATTGACCGGGAAAACTTCACCCTGCTGACCGGCCTGCGCGCCCGGCAGTTGGTGTTCGACGCTGACAAGCGCTGCACCGGCGTCGACGTCGTGGACTCGGCTTTCGGCCGCACCCACCGGCTCTCCGCCCGACGCGAGATCGTCCTGTCCACCGGCGCCATCGACACTCCCAAGCTGCTGATGCTCTCCGGCATCGGACCGGCAGAACATCTCGCCGGGCACGGCATCGAGGTCCTGGTCGACTCCCCCGGCGTGGGTGAAAACCTGCAGGACCACCCCGAGGGCGTCGTCCAGTTCGAGGCCAAACAGCCGATGGTGCAGACCTCCACCCAGTGGTGGGAGATCGGCATCTTCACCCCCACCGAAGAGGGCCTGGACCGTCCGGACCTGATGATGCATTACGGCTCTGTCCCGTTCGACATGAACACCCTGCGCCACGGCTACCCCACCACAGAGAATGGCTTCAGCCTCACCCCCAATGTCACGCACGCCCGCTCCCGCGGCACCGTCCGTCTCCGCAGCCGGGACTTCCGCGACAAGCCCATGGTGGATCCGCGCTACTTCACAGATCCCGAAGGCCACGACATGCGCGTCATGGTTGCCGGCATCCGCAAGGCACGGGAAATCGCCGCCCAGCCCGCCATGGCCGAATGGGCCGGCCGGGAGCTCTCCCCTGGCATCGAGGCACAGACCGACGAGGAACTGCGCGACTACATCCGCAAGACCCACAACACCGTCTACCACCCCGTCGGCACGGTCCGCATGGGACCGGCAGACGACACCATGTCGCCGCTCGACCCCGACCTGCGGGTCAAGGGCGTCACCGGCCTCCGCGTCGCCGACGCCTCCGTCATGCCCGAACACGTCACCGTCAACCCCAACATCACCGTCATGATGATCGGGGAGCGCTGCGCGGACCTCATCCGCGCCAGCCAGCCCGGCGAAACAATGACAGGGGATACCAGACTTAGCGCCTCACTCGCCTGACCGAAAAAGTTCTCGACCGGCGGTGAATTCACGCCGGACCCTGGAATTAGAAAAAAGAATCGCCCAGAATCGGCCGAAACATATCAGGTTTGTAAACACTGCGTTGCAATTCACCTTTGGATCTTCCGCAGAGAGAGACGGCCTGAAATAGTTAATTCGGACGCGCTATACGCAACTTGTATACATTGCGCAACATAGTGCTCGGCTGAACAATCCACGCGCACTGCAATCCAACCTATTGCCAACGGCTTCAACGCCACCCTCTGCATTCCAACTCGTTGGCCCGCGGCTTTAACGACGCATCAAGTAGAAATGGGCACTTATTCCAGCGCACGCTCACACGAGGCGTAGCGGTGGGCTCGTTCAAATGATCGGTCTTGTCCAAGCGCTGCCGAGCAGCGCTCGGACAAGACAAATGCTGCACAAACTTCAAACTGGCAGCACTGTCCGGCAAACCCCTCACCACCAGAAAGGTCACAGCGTTGATATCCGTGCTGGCCGACTCGAATTCTCAGGCCAGCACGCCCTTGAATCAATAACAATTTCCTCTTAGTCCCTACGTGCTGCAAAGGCGGAGCACCTACTCCACAAAGGTGCAGAATTGTCTTCGTCATCAACAACTTCAGCGTCCGCGCAGCCCCGTAACGTTCTTCCTGCTTTACTGGCACTCTCCTTGGGCGGGTTTGGCATCGGCTCAAGCGAATTCATCGCGATGGGCCTGCTCCCCAGCATTACCCAAGATCTCTTCCCCGATGCGTACTCCTCCTCAAGAGAAGCAGCACTCGCTCACTCCGGGTGGCTTGTCGGTGCTTACGCGCTGGGCGTCGTCATCGGAGCACCGACAGTCGCAATCGGCATCGCCAAGCTTCGACAGAAAACCGCTCTCCTGACATTGGTAGCGGCCTTCGTTATTGGAAGTCTCGCCTCAGCAGTACTTCCAAGCTTTGAAGGCATTGTTCTGGCACGCTTCCTTACCGGCCTGCCCCACGGCGCCTACTTTGGCGTCGCCGCGCTCGTCGCGGCCCAACTCCTGGGACCTGGCCGGAGAGGGCTTGCGGCAGCAACCGTTATCGGCGGACTCACCGTCGCCAACGTGATCGGCATCCCGCTGATCACATGGCTCGGGCTCCTTGTCGGTTGGCGGTCCGCGTACCTGGTCATCGCCGGCATCTTCCTCGTAACCCTGGTTTCGATCGCCCTCGTCCTGCCATCCATCGAAACTGATTCCAAGGCCGTCTCGATCCGTGCAGAAATAGGCGTGCTGCGACGTGGCCAGGTATGGCTTGCGCTGGGCATTGGGTCCATCGGTTTCAGCAGCCTGTTTGCGATGTACGCTTACCTCGCGCCCCTGGCGGAGCACTACACGAAGCTCGCTCCTGAGGCATTGCCCTGGGTACTCGCCAGCACGGGCGTTGGAATGACCATAGGCAACTTCGGCGGAGGCTGGGCGGCGGACCGTAACGTTCGCCTCAGTACCTATGCCTCGTTTGCAGTAATGCTCACCGGATTACTCATCTTGACCTCCTACTCTTCAAACCCGATCGGGCTGATCTTGGGAGTAACGGTCGTCGGTATGGGTGCCAGCGCACTGGGTCCCACCCTGCAAACCCGCCTGATGGACGTTGGCAAGGAAGGCCCGACGCTCGCTGCAGCACTCAATCATTCCGCTTTCAATGTCGGCAACGCCCTGGGAGCGGTCATCGGCGGCATGGTGATCTCCGTGGGGCTCGGCTACCTTGCGCCTATATGGACTGGAATCATCTTTTCAGCGGCAGGGCTCGCCATCGCCTGCGTGAGCTTCGCCCTCGATGGCCGATGGGTATCTAAGTTCCGTGAAACCACAGACACCGCTGCGGATACGACCCACTATGCCGAGAAGCCTCTTGTTCGCCACTAAACATCGGCCTCGCAGGGAGGCGATCGGTGGGCTGGTCGGTAGCGCCTCCTGCCGTGCAGCAGCTGGATTCGCTGGTTGCCGTGGCGTCCCGGTTTGCGGCGAGGTTTTCATCGGTGCCTTCTCCTTGTAGTGGGCTACCCGGATCCTTGACGTCGCAATCAGCGGAAGAACTCTCCCGGACTGGGAAAGGGAGAGTTCTTCCGCCGGGGTGCCACCGGCCGCCGACGCACCCGCGGTGCGGGCCTGTTGTCAGGCTCGTTTCAGGTTCCGAACGGATTCCCGTTCGACTAGCTCCACGTCGAGAATCGTCTCCCCGGGCTGTTCCTCTTTGTTTTGCAGGCTCTGGAGGAGCAGGTCGACGGCGGTCGCGGCCTTCCTGTTCAAGTCCTGCGCGATGGTCGTCAATGGAGGCCTGGATGTGGCGGCTATTTCGAGGTTGTCGAACCCCACGACGGACAGGTCATCGGGAACCGTACGGCCCAGGGAGCGAACGCCGTCGATGATGCCGACGGCGAACTGGTCGGCGGTAGCGAAGACGGCCGTGACTTCGGGGTGTTCCGTGCAGAGCGTCACTCCTGCCTCAACGCCGTTTGAATATGTGTCGGCATACGACAGAAGTGCCACCGGTTCGCCGCCGATGCCGGCCTCCCTCAGCGCCTGGAGGTAGCCTTCGTATCTTTCCCGGTCCACCCCGCGTTCGGAAATCTCTGTCCCCACGAAGGCGATTCGTTGGTGACCGTTCTGGATCAGGTGGCGGGTTGCCAGGTACCCGCCCTTTCGGTCGTCAAGGCGAACGTTCATGAAATCGCCGTGCGCTGCGTAGCTTTCCAGCACGACCAGGGGCGTATCGAAGCTGGCGCGCATCTGCTGAATCTCGCTGTCAAGAAAGCCGATGAAGATGGCGCCGTCAAGGTTCCAGGAGCGCAGGGTTCCTGAAACTCCTTCGGTCGCCGATACGCCCCGCAGAAACAGGTAGTATCCGTTTTCCCTGAGCAGGCGCTCTATGACACCAATCACCGCAACGTTATGGGTACTGAGAAAGATCTCCCCACCCTCGGTCGCCGGAAGCAGGACACCCACGAGCCGCGAGGATTTGGCCACGAGACTTCGGGCGGCGGCGCTGGGAACATAGTCAAGCCTTCGTGCTATCTCGGTGACCGTTTCCACGGTGCTCTTGGAGACCTTGTCGTACTTTCCATTGATCACGTTCGACACCGTCATTACCGTGACGCCGGCCTCTTTGGCGATGTCCTTGAGCGTTGTCATCACCTGCACCCCCTCTTCCTGGCCACATCAGCGGCTTTATCTTAAGTCCTTGCCCCGCCATTCGAGTTGCCGCCCCGGGGCCTTGTCCAAGGGAGGCTGCCAAAAAATGCTTGACACGTCTCCCTAGTTTATCGTTATACTCTTCCAAGTTTAGCGTTCAACTAGGCCCAAAATAAAAATTCGACTCCGAACAAGAAGGTTCAGTATGAAACTTGCACGGGCAATTGGCTTACTTGCGGCTTCGGCGCTTCTTCTGACCGGGTGCGGTGCAGGAAGCACCGGCACTGTTGTGGACAAGGCTCCGTCGGGGCTGCCGCTGCAGGGAGAGACCCTGAAGTACGATCCGAACAAGCTCGTCAATGACGGCAAACCGATCGAGTTGGAGTGGTGGCTCTGGGACGGTCAGGACAAGTTCCAGGCGTTTGCTGACTCCTACCAGAAGCTGCACCCCAATGTGACCATCAAGACGGTGAACCAGCCGTGGGAAGCCTACTGGACCAAGCTGCCCCTGCAGCTGCAGTCAGGCAAAGGTCCGGCGCTCTTCAATATCCATAACTCCTATGACGCCACGCTGGATCCCTATCTTGCGCCCTACGACATCGAAGCCAAGGATCTTGAGGCTGATTACAGGGGTGCAGCGGGACACGTTGTGGACGGCAAGGTCAAATACCTCGACTACGGTCTGATGACTGGCCTCATCTGGTACAACAAGAAAATGTGGGCGGAGGCAGGCCTGACGGAACGGGACACACCCAAGACGTGGGATGAGTTCCGGGAAGTTGCCAGGAAGCTGACGAAACGCGATGGCGAGACCATCAAGCAGGCCGGGTTCAACTTCAACGGTTCCTACAACAGCCTCGGCTTCCTGCAGTACCAACGGGGCTACAACGTAATGGCCAAAGATGCCAAGACGCCCGCCTTGAACAACCCGGGCACCCTGGAGAACCTGCAGTACTTCCTGGATCTCTACAACGTAGACAAGGTCGGGTCCAAGGACTTCGGTCCCAAGGCGGTCGATAGCTTCGGCCAGGGCCAAAGCGCGATGATCTACGAATGGGGGCATCTGCGCGGCACTCTCGCGACAGATTACCCCGGCCTTGACTACGGCACCTTCCAAACGCCCACCCCTGAAGCCGGACAGACTCCCTATGCCTTTGACCGGTACAACGGTGAATCCACCCCGGGAATCAACAAGGGCGCCAGTGAAGACCAGCGGGCTGTAGCCCAAGACTTCATGAAGTTCTTCCTGACCGATAAGGCCGATATGAAGAACCTGGTGTTGAACTACTCGCTGGCTCCGGCCTACAAGCCGCTGGAGGGCGACGCTGAAATTTCTGCCAACCCGGTTGTGAAGGCCCTGGGTTCACTAGACCGCTACATCTGGCCTGGACCCATGCCGGCCACCTTCGAAACCAGCATCACGAAGGCATGGCAGGACGTCATTTACAACGGTGTGGCCCCGGAAACCGCCATCGCGGAAGCGCAGGCCACCATCGCCTCTGACCTGGCAAAGACAGATTTCACCTCGGCAGAGCCATCCTACGCACACTACGCTCCAAACCCCCGGTAGCGGACCGAACAGATCGAAGGGAGTGGTGGTTCCCGCTGCGGCGGGGACCACCAGCCAACCATGACACTTTCACTACGACCCCGCGTCACAAGGGCACCGCAAGGTGACACACCTGCACCAACCCCGGTCCGACGCGGTCGCACTTACCCCGGCGAACGCACCCTCCGCAACACGGTCATCGTCATCGTCGCCGGTTCGTTGCTGCTGCTCACCGCATACCCGATTGGCCTGGCCTTTGTCGGCTCCTTCCACTACTGGAACCCGCTCAACGGGGCCTTTGACTACGTCGGGCTGGAAAACTACACAACCCTTCTTTCATCCCCGGACTTTTGGGGTTCCATGATCCGCACGGGACTCTTCTCCGCCGTTGTCATCTTCTTTCGCGTCGCCCTCGGACTGGCTATCGCCGTCGCAATCTTTTCAAAATTGACCCGCGGGAAGACGTTCTTCCGCACCATTTTTTACATGCCGACAGTGACACCCCTCGTGGCGGTCGCCTACGTGTGGCAGATGATGTACAACCCTCAAACAGGTGCAATCAACACCTTTTTTGGCATGGACATGAACTGGCTCTACGACCCCCAGCTGGCCCTTCCCTCCATCATGGCCATGACCATCTGGAAGGACTTCGGCTACGCCGTCATCCTGTTCCTTGCCGGCCTCCACTCCGTACCGGAGGATGCCCTGGAAGCGGCCTCTGTGGACGGAGCGGGCGCCTGGCAACGGTTCTGGAGGATTACCTTCCCGCTGCTGGCCCCCATGACCGTATTCGTGGTCATCACGTCCATCATCTCCTACCTGCAGGCCTTCGTGCAGGTGCTGGTACTCACCAAAGGCGGCCCCGGAACCGCGACGCAACTGATCTCCTACCTCATCTATGACAAGGCATTTGTGAAATACGACTTCGGCTACGCCTCCGCGGCTGCCTTCGTCCTGCTGATCTTTACTGCCCTGCTGACACTCATTTCCTTCCGGTTCTCAGCCGGCCGGAAGAACTCACTGGAAGGGTAGATCATGCGTACCCGCATCGCTTCCGTCATCCTCACCGCGGTCCTGGCCATCCTTGGCCTGGTTACTGTCTTCCCGTTTGTGTGGATGGTGCTGTCCGCCTTCAAGTCCAACGAAGAGATCAACGCTCCCGAACAAACCTTCCTGCCCATCTCATGGACGCTGGAGAACTTCTCGTCCATTGAGGACAAGTTCGATTTCATCCGCCTTTTTGGTAATTCGGTCTTGCTGTCCGTTGTCATCACCGCGATCGTCCTCTACACCTCAGCCCTGGCCGGCTTCGTGATCGCCAAGTACCGCTTCCGTGGAAGGGGCCTGCTGTTCGGATTCACGGTCGGCACCATGATGATCCCGTGGGCGGTGACCATCATTCCGCGCTACACCATGTTTGTTAATGCCGGGCTGCAGGACAATTACCTGTCCATCATCATCCCCGCCGCCATCAGCGGATTCGGGATCTTCATGATGAGGCAGAACATGCACGCCGTACCGGACGAAGTCCTTGAAGCTGCCAGGATCGACGGCGCATCCGAAATCCGCATCTTTCATCGGATCATTCTGCCAATGTCAATCAACTCCATCGCCGCCCTGGCCATCTTCCAATTCCTTTGGGTATGGGACGACTACCTCTGGCCTTACCTGATGATCAGCGACAACGTGAACCAGGTCCTCGCTGTCGGGCTGACCACTTTCGCTGGCCAGTATGGGACCGACTATGGCGGACTATTCGCTGCCACGACAATCTCCGTTCTGCCCGTGATCGTCGTCTACATCATCTTCCAGCGTCGGTTCGTCGCCGGCGTTGCCAGCGCAGCCGTGAAGTAACCAGACTTCATCCTTCCTCCACCATTCCAGGAAAATTCATGACACTCACAACACAACAGCCCTTATCGGCTTCCACCTTCCTGCCCGGCCACCTTCGCCTGGACACCGATCCTGTCCCGTCCGGTGCGCAGACACTCCTTGGTGACAGCTACAGGTTCACTGTGCTGAGCTCACGTATGATCCGCATGGAGTACAGCACCACGGGGACTTTTGAAGACCGTCCCTCCCAGCTGGCCTTGAACAGGAACTTCGAGGTTCCGGTGTTCCGCGTCATCGACGAGGACCACCAGCTCCAGATCATTACTGAGCACCTGCACCTGAGCTACAACAAGAAGCCTTTTTCAGCCAATGGACTGACTGTCCAGGTCAAAGGCAACCTCAGCGCCTACCACAGCCTGTGGCGGTATTCCGAAGCCGGGGAAAACCTCGGCGGCACAGCCCGCACGCTCGATGAGGCGGACGGTGCCATTCCCCTGGAGCCTGGGCTGATGTCCCGCAACGGCTATTCGGTCCTCGACGACAGCACCTCACTTCTGCTCGAAGACAATGGCTGGTTCGCTCCCCGAACAGCAGGAAGCACCGATCTCTATTTCTTTGGATATGGCCGGGACTACCGCGGCTGCCTCCGGGACTTCTACCGCCTGTCCGGCCGCACCCCGCTGCTGCCACGATTCGCCCTCGGCAACTGGTGGAGCCGATACCACCGGTATACCGCCGAAGGATACAAAGCACTGATGGAACGCTTCGAAGCCGAAGGCATCCCCTTCTCAGTGGCAGTCCTGGACATGGACTGGCACCTGGTGGACATCGACCCCAGGCACGGCAGCGGATGGACCGGCTACACCTGGAACAGGGAGCTCTTTCCGGACCCGGACGAATTCGCAGCGTGGCTGCACCAAAAGGGCCTCCGGCTGACCCTTAACGTACACCCGGCGGAGGGCATCCGCGCCCACGAAGACGCATATGCCGCCGTCGCCCGGGACCTGGACATCGACCCGACCACCGAAGACCCTATCGTCTTCGATGCCACCGATCCGGCATTCCTCGCAGCGTACTTCGAACACATCCACCACCCCCTGGAGCGCAGCGGAGTCGATTTCTGGTGGCTGGACTGGCAGTCCGGCAGCCATTCAAAAATCGTGGGGATGGACCCGCTCTGGATCCTGAACCACCTGCATTTCCTGGACAGCGGAAAGGAAGGCAAGAAGCCGCTGACCTTCTCGCGCTACGCCGGCCCAGGGAGCCACCGATACCCCATCGGCTTCTCAGGGGACACTATCGTCACGTGGGAATCCCTGGACTTCCAGCCCCACTTCACTACCTGTGCATCAAATATCGGTTACGGCTGGTGGAGCCACGACATCGGCGGGCACATGGGCGGGTATAAGGACGACGAACTCGCGGTCCGCTGGATCCAGTTCGGCGTCTTCTCACCCATCATGCGCCTGCACAGCGGCGCCAGCCCCTTCACCGGCAAAGAGCCGTGGAAATACCCGGCGGCTGCTGCGGACGCCATGACTGACTTTCTCCGGCTGCGTCACCGCCTGGTCCCGTACCTGCACACCATGAACCACCGGGCAAGCAGTGAGGGCCTGCCCCTGGTCGAGCCGATGTACTACGAATACCCCGAAGAATCACCCGCCTACAGCGTGCCCAACCAGTACCTGTTCGGCACAGCACTGATCGCTGCGCCCATCACCAACCCCTCAGATCCCAAGCTCCACCTCGGCAAGGCAAAGGCATGGCTGCCGAACGGGACCTGGATCGACTTCTTCACGGGGATCATCTATAAGGGCGATCGAAGCATTAACCTTTACCGGCCATTGCATCACATCCCTGTCCTGGCCAGGGCAGGAGCAATAGTTCCGCTCACCCACCAATCCGAACTCAGCAACGGGACGCAGAACCCGGGCAAATTCGAAATCCGCGTTTTCGCCGGAGCATCCGGGACATTTGACCTTATCGAGGACAGCGATGACGCCGATACTATGCCGGTCCGGACGCCGATGCGCCTTGACTGGGACAAAGGCACGTTTACCATCGGACCGGCCACAGGGGAGCTGTCGCACATCCCGACCGCCCGGAACTTTGAGCTCACCTTTGTTGGATTTGAAGCCGGAATGGCTTTCCACGCCACAGCAGGGGCAGAGGAACTAAACGCCACCAGTACGTTCAACGCGGCAACAAACACCACCATCCTGAGGTTGGGCGACATTCCGGTGACCTCCGAGCTGACGGTCACTGTGGCCGGCGGAATGAAACTGGGCGGTAATGAAGCCATCAAGCGGATCTTTGAGAGGCTGGCTGACGCCCAAATCGACTTCGCCACGAAGGAAAGCATTTTTGCCAAAGTCAGTTCCGGCCGCCCCCTCCCGGTCCTCGTCAGCGATCTGCAAGCCCTGGATCTTGAGCCAAACCTCCTGGGTTGCATTCTCGAACTGTTGCTGGCCGACACAACCGATTAACGAAAAACGTGGGGGCATTGAACCGGCCAGGAGCCTCATAGGCTTCTGGCCGGTTCCGGAACGCCCGCCCCCTCTAAATCCCAGGGAGGCCGCTGTTTCAAGCTTTTAAGTGGGGCAATAGCCGCCGTGGCGGCCCGGCCAAGTGCAGTGGTTCCCCGGAGGAGGATGGCCCTCAATTCGCCAAACATTGTCGGAAGGGACGCAAAAAATCCCCCGGTCGCCAAGCCATTCGCGACAGGGCTACGCCCGCGACACCCCTTATCACGTCCCTTGGCTAGTGCGGCCCAGCGGATTGCAGTCCTGTCCAGCGGATCGAGGAAGTGGCCATCCAGCTCTGCGATGGATGAGGAGCCGGCCAAGCCGAACATCACGCTGTGCGCCATGCCGCTTTCCACGCTGGCTGCCGGCTGTAGGGGTTCCATGTATAGGTCGTAGCCCGGCTCCCTGGACATTTTCTCGTAGTAAGGTCGGGCACTATCGATAGTCGGGTGGGCCAACTGTGAGAGCTTCAGCCAGGTCAGGTAGGCAGACTTCATGGCCGGATCCTGGTCGACGACATGCTTCAGCTGCTGGAGGTAATCCTCGCTTACGAAAGCCTCGCTGGCCTCATGCAGCTCCTCATCCATCGCGGCTGACTGCTCGTCCCTGAACGACCAGTCATCGGACTGTGCCTTCTTCATCCTGTCACGACCTGTGGAATTCAACTTGGAAGGGACGCGGTCGAAGGGAGAGGCCGCCCGCCAGGCCGCTGATGTGCGGGCGAGCGGAAAGGCCGCCCTGGAGCACCAGGACCGACCGGCGCAACTCGACAATTCTGACATCGGCCGAGGCCAGCTACTTCAACTACTTCCTGAACAAGAGCGAGTTCAGCAATGGCCCGGACCTCCGCAACAGGTATGCGCACGGGACCAACGCCGATCCTAGCGACGTGAGCGCGCACAGGCAGTCGTACGTCCAGCTCCTCAGAATGCTCGTGTCATTGGTGCTCAAGATCGGCGACGACTTCCAGGTGTCGGTCGCGGGCAGAACACCGCAACTGCCAGAGGCCGCGCAGCTGTTGCTGCAGGGGAACAAATGATCGACGGGGTGTTCACGATCAGGTCCCACAACATCGGACACGCAGCCGTGCTATGCGGAGGAGCATGTCGCTGATCGTCGCCTAGCTCGACGGCAGGCCGAGCCTATCGAAGAACGCCCTGTTCCGCTCTGTGGCCGCATTGACGAGACCGTCGAAGCTGATGACTTCGACGTAGGCCTTGTAGGGCTCGATGTAGCCGAAGTACCCGAGCCCGTCATGTGTCTTGGTCAGGCCCGACAGCTTGCACATGCGCTTCATCGTCGGCGTCAGGTCCGCGATGACGTAGCAGAAAGCCGGCGGCTCCTGCGCGCTCGACGGGATCGGTCGCCCAGTTGCAGTCGCCGCCTTGCCCTCACGGACGCGCGCGACGTAGTCGAGGCACTGTGCGATGGGGTTCTTATCCTCCGCCGTCGCATCATTGCGCATGGGTCGCTTGAGCTCGACGACGACGATCGACTGTAGCGGCAGCTTCTGCCCTTCGGACGCGAGAACGGGCAAGTCCGGCTCGAGCACGCGGGTTGCCAGAATGTCTGGTCTGCTCGTCGAGGCATCGTCCGTGACGGGCATATTCTTGAGCGTCTTGTCGGACGCGAGGTAGTCGTGGAAGACGAGCCGCTCGTCGAGGATCCAGAGGTTTGACGCGTCGACCCCGACCTCGTTCGAGTCCTGCCGCATCGGGAAGAGCAGCTCATGGATACGGTCCTCGCGGGCGTACTTGCCGTTGCCGTCCGACTCGATGAGTTTCGCGAGGATGTCGAGGGTCGTTCGTCGTCGGGCGACGTAGTTCGCCAGGTCGGACTGGTTGAACTCCTTCACCGTCACGAGGTACTTGGCGAGGCGCTCGTCGTAATCTTCGGGCTTGTCGCCGCTCGAATCCGCGAACACGGCCTGGCCCTCTGCCAGCCAATCGGTTTCAATCCTCTGGGCATGCTTGTGCAGCTCCATTTCGAGGTCGGCGTCCTTCATCGACGGGTCCACGACAATCCCGGCTGATTCGATGCGCTTCATGAGCGGGCGGTACTTCGGCCCCTTGGTGCTCACGTATTGGTGGATCCGCTCCTTGCTCGCGAGCTGCCCCGATGCCAGCGGCTCGGTCAGCGCCTTCGCGACCTCCTGCAGGACGCCTGTACGGATGTCGTCGAGCGTCGGCTCGTCGATCAGGGCGTCGCCCGCCATGCGTTCCGGCAGGTCGAAGTCCGTGCGGTCGGCCCTGACGTGGTCGTTGAGGTAGGTCGAGGACAGGTAGCAGACGTAGGTGAACTCGGTTGAGGTGCCGTCTTTCATGCGCGCGTAGAGGCCCGGCAGCTTCCCGGCGATGCTCTCGTCTTTGACGACCCGGTTCGCGGCGCACCAGTGCAGGCGCGGCGTCGCGTTGCGGGCCGAGGTCTTGAGGCGCAGGTTGAGCATCTCGAACGTCTGGCCCTTGACCTCGAACGACGCTGCAGTCTCGGAGTGCCCGAGCTCTTCGACAAAGTCCTTGAGCGAGAACGTCTCATCGTCGTCAGACACGAAGACGTCGGGAGCGCCGCCGTCCCGGAGGAAGTACCAGATGCAGTGCTCGAAGATTTCGCGCGCGATGGCCTCAACCGTCTTCGCCGCGCTCTGCTGGTACGGCTTCTTGAAGCCTTCGAGACACACAGAGCTGCCGGCATCAGTCAGTCCGTCGGGCGCGTCGTCGCGCATGACGTCCTGACTGACCGAGAACCTGAACTAACGTCCCGCAAGGGTTCCACCCTCGTAGTAGGCGCTGCGCACCTCGACGCGATCGAACGCCACGAGCCAGAGGAGCCGACCCACGCCGCGGCAGCCGATACCGGCCTTGTAGTCGCTGTCGAGCGTCTCGAAGGACGTCATGTTGTCGGGCGTGAACCCGATGCCGTTGTCCTCGACGCTGAAGCCGGTGATGATCTTGAGCGGCGCGCGGCCAGGAGAGCCAGCGCTAAGGTCGAACGCGCCCTGCCGCTCCCGGTGAATCCGGACGGTGAGACGCCCTCGGCCAGCGGCATCGTCGGGGAACCGCGCGTCGATCGCCTGGATGCCGTTGACGACTGCCTCGTGGAGCGGGAGCAGCGCATGGGTTTTCGGCAGTGTCGTGTTCCGCACCCGCCCTGCCAGCGATGTCTTCAGCGCCATGATCCCTCCTCCGTTCGTTCGATGTTATGACAGTAGCCGCGACCACTGACGTTGAAACTGGTCATGCCTCGTTCCAGTCTGACTCAACCACTCGACCGGCATACATGAATGTCAATGGGACGAGCTGTCGAGCACGGCCACGTCCGGATCCCCAACGTGACGGTCGCTCGCCCTTGGATCACCGCATGCTCTTCGGCCTCCGCGAACGAATCAATCTAGCGATTTCGCTGGCAAACCGGGCAAAAGTGGCTGGAGCGGTTCATGAACTTTTCGCGTACGATCGGCGTTGCGCATCGCTTGCAGGGGTGCCCAGCGAGCCCATAGACACTTAGACTTCGGGAAAACCAACCGGAATCGCCGTTGACGTTCACGTAGAGGGAATCGAAGCTGG
Source organism: Arthrobacter sp. R-11 (assembly GCF_049913155.1). GTDB lineage: Bacteria > Actinomycetota > Actinomycetes > Actinomycetales > Micrococcaceae > Arthrobacter. Next base: position 2,676,398 of record NZ_CP183979.1, read on the forward strand.
TGCCGCCTGCGGCCAGGGCGTCGTTCATGACGTCGCGCGCTGCCTCGACCAGCCGCAGCGCGTCCGCCCGGCGCAGGGTGTCAGTGGCCCGGGCATAGTGCAGCCGGGACCGCCACAGTGCTTCGTCGGCGTAGATGTTGCCGATGCCGGAAATGATTCCCTGGTCCAGCAGGGCGCGCTTGAGGCCGGTCCTGCGGGACTTGAGCTTCCGGTAGAAGTCCTCGAAGGAGAAGTGCGGGTCCAGCGGATCCCGGGCGATGTGCGCAGCTTCCCCGGCGATCTCGGGCAGGGGCGTTTCCGCCAGGCCGCCGGGGCCGCCGTCGTCCGTGGGAACCAGGGAGGTGACGAACAGTCCGCCGAAGATCCGCTGGTCCACGAAGCGCAGCTGTTCGGGCATGCCGGGTGCGGGGCTTAGCCGGAGGCGGACTTTGAGGTGCTTTTCATCCGGCACCTGCGGGTCCTGCATGAGCAGCTGTCCGCTCATGCCCAGATGCGCCATCAGGGCGACGCCGGTTCCCGGGCTTTCGGGGACGTAACCGTCCATGGCGAGCGGCATCCAGAGGAACTTTCCGCGGCGGACGACGTCCAGCACCGTGGCGTGTTCAAGGGTTCCGGCGAAGTCCTCGGCGCCCAGTGCGTGACGCCGGATGGAGCGTGGATCGAGGACGTCCACCGAGGTGATGGTGCGGCCGCGCACCCAGCGGGCGAGGCCGCGGCGGACCACCTCGACTTCAGGCAGTTCAGGCATGGGTACTCAGCTGTCGCCGGCGTTCGCCGCGGTGGCACTCAGGGTGCGCCAAGCGTCCGCCGCGGCTTCCTGTTCGGCTTCCTTCTTGGAGTGGCCGTTTCCCTTGCCGTACGTGGTCCCGTTGATCTGCAGCTCCGCGGTGAAGATCCGAGCATGGTCCGGCCCGGTGCCTTCCACGGCGTAGAAGACCGTGCCGAGCTGACGGCTTGCGGCGAGTTCCTGGATGCTGGTCTTCCAGTCGGTGCCGGCGCCGAGCGCAGCGGCATCGGCGAGCAGCGGCCCCACCAGGCGCATGACCAGCTGGCGGGCCGTCTCGATGTCGTTCGACAGGTAGGTGGCGCCGATGAGGGCTTCCATGGTGTCCGCGAGGATCGAGGATTTGTTCTTCCCGTTGGTCAGCTTCTCGCCCTGGCCAAGGTAGATGTAATCGCCGATGCCGAGCTCGCGGCCGATCACCGCGAGGGCACGGGTGCTGACGACGGCGGACCGCCTCTTGGCCAGCTCGCCTTCGGGGAGGTCGGGGTTCTCCCGGAAGAGGAAGTCGGTGACGGAGAACCCGAGGATCGAATCGCCGAGGAACTCGAGGCGTTCGTTGGTGGGGATTCCGCCGTTCTCGTACGCGTACGAGCGATGTGTCAGAGCAAGACGAAGCGTCTCGGCGTCAATGGTGACGCCGAGACGCTTCAGAAGCTCTTCAGTTGAAGACATCCTTAATCAGCCTGTATGGCGGACTTAGGCGTCTGCGACCTTGCGGCCCTTGTACTCAAGGAACAGCGCGGTGCCAGCAGAGTCGGTTACGACCTTTGCCTGGTGCGGCAGGCTGTAGACAACCTGGCCGTTCTCGATGGTCTTTACCAGGTGGGGGGCAGAAGCCTTCCACTGGGCACGGCGGGCGCGGGTGTTTGCGCGAGACATTTTCCGCTTGGGAACAGCCACGGCTATCTCATTTCTCTCTTAGACGAACACTTACTAATCAGTTTGCCGGTCAGTCTTAGCCATTTCAGCTAGGGCAGCCCAGCGAGGATCCAGGACCTCGTGGTGGTGCCCCGGCTCGTCTTCCAGGCGTATTCCACATTCGGAACAAAGGCCCTGGCAGTCTTCCCGGCACACCGGCTGGAACGGCAGCGTGGTCACGACTGCGTCCCGCAACACCGGCTCAAGATCGATTAGATCGTGCTCGACTCGACGTTGCTCTTCATCGTCTTCCCCGTCCGAAAGCTGAACGCCTTCATAGAGGAAAAGTTCTTGCACATTGACCTCAAGGTCATACGCAAGGGGATCCAGGCATCGTCCGCATTCGCCCTTGACTTCGGCGAAAGCGGTTCCGGATACCAGAATTCCTTCGTGTACGGCCTCAAGCCTCAGGTCCAGCTCGATGTCCGAGCCTTCCTGAACGCCAATGAGTGCCACACCAAGATCGCTTGGTGCAGGTACATGTTCTTTGAGTGTCCGCATGGTTCCCGGGCTGCGCCCGAGGTCCTTGACAAACAGCATCAAGGGCGAACTTGCATCTCGCTTAATGAGAACTCCTGTAGAACATATGACCGACGTACCATCTTAGCCTGAACGTCCGAAAGGACTCAAACCGGGGCCGCCGCATCGGCAGCGGCCCGAGGCACCGATCCAGCTTACCCGTTCCGGCGCTGATCCGGAGCCGACTCGCCAGCGAGGATACGCTTCAACACGGACTTAGGCACAAATTCCGAAATGTCCCCGCCCAGCTGGGCCACTTCCTTGATGAGTGTGGAGGACAGGTGGATGTAGTGGGCTTCCGCCGGAAGGAAAACCGTCTCGACGCCGGTGAGCTGGCGGTTCATCGTTGCCATGGGCAGTTCATAATCGAAATCCGAGGAGGAGCGCAGGCCCTTGACGATCGCCGTGGCGCCGCGCTGCCGGCAGTATTCGGCCAGCAGGCCCTCACCCATGGGCTCCACGATGATCCCGCGCAGCGATGCCAGGGTTTCCCGGGCCATGTCCATCCGCTCTTCCAGGGCGAAGCGGTACTTCTTGGCGTAGTTGGTGGAGACCGCCACGATCACTTCGTCGAACAGGCCAGCGGCCCGGGCGATGACTTCAAGATGTCCGTTGTGGATGGGATCAAAGGAGCCAGGGCACACTGCGCGTCTCATGCTTCGAAGCTATCGCATCCCCTGGCGGGATACCATGGCACACACCGGCGGGCCCTGCCGGATTCGAGCCACACCAGGAAGGCGGACCCGCGTGACGAGCCCCGTCCCCAGCAGCCCCCTCGCCAGCAGCCCCCTCGCCAGCAGCCAAAGCGCCCCGGTCCAGGACGAGGCGCCGTGGCAGCGGGCGGCCACCGGCGCCAACCTGCTTTCGGCCGACGGGTCACTGGGCGTGACCATCTTTGAAGAGATGACCACCCTGGCTGTGTCCACCGGCGCCATCAACCTCGGCCAGGGTTTTCCGGATGAGGACGGCCCCGCCGAGATGAAGGCGGCAGCGCAGGCGGCCATCACCGCCGGCGCCAACCAGTACGCTCCCGGCAAGGGCATCCTGGAACTGCGCGAAGCGGTCAGCGCCCACCAGGAGCGCTTCTACGGACTGGCACCGGACCCGCATACGGAAGTGGTCGTGACCACCGGCGCCACCGAGGCCATTGCCGCCTCCCTGCTCGCCTTCATCCAGCCGGGCGACGAGGTGCTCACCTTCGAGCCGTTCTACGACTCCTACGGGGCGATCATCGGCCTGGCCGGCGGCGTACATGTCACCGCTCCCCTGCTGGCCCCGGATTTCATGCCGGACCTGGACCGCCTGGAGGCGGCGTTCGGCCCGCGGACCAAAGTGGTGATGCTGAACAATCCCCACAACCCCACCGGAGCCGTGTTCCCCCGGCCCGTCCTGGAGCGCATCGTGGCGTTGGCTGAAAAGCACAACGCCCTGATCGTGAGCGACGAGGTCTACGAGCACCTCACCTTCGGCGTGCCCCATATTCCCGTCGCCACCCTGCCGGGCGCCGCTGAACGGACCATCACCATTTCCTCCGCCGGCAAGACCTTCTCCTTCACGGGTTGGAAGATCGGCTGGCTCAGCGGTCCGGAACACCTGGTGGCAGCGATCCGCACGGTCAAACAGTTCCTGAGCTACAGCTCCGGCACGCCCTTCCAGGGCGCCGTGGCGGTGGGCCTGGGCCTGCCGGACACCTTCTTCGCCGGCATCGCCTCCTCACTGCAGCACAAGCGGGACATCCTCGCCGAGGGCCTGCGGGCCGCCGGACTGGGCGTCTACCTGCCGCAGGGAACGTACTTCATCAACGTGGACACGGCCCCGCTGGGAATCAGCGACGCCGTCGACCTGGCGCGCAGGCTGCCCGAGCTCGTGGGTGTGGCCGCCATTCCGGTGCCCGTCTTCTGCCACCCGGAAGGGGCTGAACGTACCCGCAGCCTGCTGCGCTTCGCTTTCTGCAAGAAGGAGAGCGTGCTGCAGGAAGCGGCCTCGCGCCTGGCCACGCTGCGCGACAAGCTCCAGGCGTGAGCACCGCCGTGGGTCCGGAAGGCCGGCGCTTCCTGCGGTCCGGCGGGCAGCACGCAAGCATCGAGGCGGACGGGCTGGTGGCGGGCGCCTATGTGCTGAGCATCGGCGGGGCCGAGCAATCGCATGTGAACCTTGCCCGGCCGGAGGAAGTCTTCTACGAGTACCTGCGCCGTATCGCCAACGTGGTGGACCTGCTCCCCCCTGCCGGCGCGCCGGTGTCCGCGCTGCACCTGGGCGCCGGGGCCCTCACCCTGGCCCGCTACATCCAGGCGACACGCCCCGGATCGGTACAGTACGCCGTCGAGCTGGAACGCGAACTGCTGGACTTCGTCCTGCAGAAGCTCCCCATGCCGGAGGGCACCCGCCTGGAAACGCGGATCGGCGACGCCCGCGGCGAACTTGCCGCGCTGCCCCCGGAGCTGCTGTTCGACGTCGTGATCCTGGACATCTTCTCCGGTCCGGAAGCGCCGGAGCACATCGCCTGCCGGGAGTTCTACGAGGAGGCCGCGGCGAAGCTGCGGCCGGAGGGCCTGCTGGTCATCAATGTCGGTGACGAGGCGGCGCTGACCCTGGTGCGCAGCCAGGTGGCGGCCATGCGCGGGGCAATCGGATCCGGGGCCCTGGCGGATCTGGTGGCTTTCGCCGAGTCCGGGATGTTCGCCGGGCGCTATCCCGGGAACATCATCCTGGTGGGCAGCAAGCAGCCGTGGCCCGATTCCTGGACCCAGGCCCTGCTGGCCCGCGGTCCGCACCCGGCCTCCGTGCTCCGGGGCGTGGAGTTGGATCCGCTGTCCAACTGACCCAACTGACTGGCATTTGTTGTCGTTTTGAGCCCTCAAAACGACCATAAGTGCGAGTCAGTTGGGCGGCCTCAGGCGGGCTCCGCGTACCAGAGCATCGTTTCGCCGTACTTCTTCGCCGCGAAACGCTCGAGGGCGTCCGGCCAGTCCGGTTCGGGCGAGCGGGAGGAACGCTCGACGACGACCACCGCGCCGTCGTCCAGGTGCCCGGCCAGCTTGGCCAGCACGGCGCTCAGCGACGGCTCGTCCAACGGGTAGGGCGGGTCCAAGAACACCAGGTCCCAGAGCGTGTCCTCCGAAGCCCTCTCCAGGAAGGACTCCACCTTGGACCGGTGGACGGAGACGGTCCTGCGGGCCAGTGCCTGGTTGACGGTGTCGGCATTGCGCTGGCAGACGGCGGAGGCGCGGGCGTCGAATTCGACGAGTTCCGCGGAGGCGGCACCCCTGCTGGCCGCCTCAAGGCCGAGCGCTCCCGAGCCCGCATAGAGATCCAGCGCGCGGGCGTCGTCGATCACGCCCAATGCCTCCAACCGGGAGAACAGGGCTTCCTTGACGCGGTCCGTGGTGGGCCGGGTGGCGCTTCCGGGCACGCTCTGCAACGGGTTTCCGCCGGCGGTTCCGGCGATGATCCGGCTCAACGGCGGGGCTCCGTGGGACGGGCCGGCGTGTCCAGGTTGTCCGCGTTCAAACTATCCGCGTTCAAGGAACGCCTCCTTCTCGGGGTTGAGGTATTCGTCGATCGCCGCGGCAAGGGGCTCATGCCGGCGCAGCTCCGGGTCTTCGGCCACGAGCCGCTGGGCGTCGTTGCGGGCGCGCTCGATCACGTCCTCGTGTTCCAGGACCCTGAGCAGCTTGAGCGCTGACCGCCCGCCGGATTGCGAGGCCCCCAGGATGTCCCCTTCGCGGCGCAGTTTGAGGTCCTCCTGGGACAGCACGAAGCCATCCGTCGTGGCCGCGACCGCGTCCAGGCGGCGGCGGCTGGGATGCCCGGGCTCCAGAGTGGTGACCAGCAGGCACGTCCCGGGCAGCCCGCCACGGCCCACCCGTCCGCGCAGCTGGTGCAACTGGGAAATGCCGAAGCGGTCGGCGTCGAGGATCACCATCAGGGTGGCGTTCCGCACATCCACGCCCACCTCGATCACCGTGGTGGAAACCAGCACCTGGGTCTGGTTCGCCACGAAGGAAGCCATGGTTTCCGATTTGAGCACCGGGTCCTGGCGGCCGTGCAGCGCTTCGATCCGGGCGCCGCGCAGGGCATCCTCCTGCCGCAGGGCGTCGACGACGGCGGTCACGGACGCCAGTTCGCGGACCGGGCCTTCGTCGTCCAGCGAGTCCGGTTCGTCTTCGCCCGGGGTGAAGTCGCCGTCGTCGTCCGTGCCGATCTTGGGGCACACCACGTACACCTGGTGCCCGGCGTCGATCTCCTCGCGCGAACGGGCCCAGATCCGCGATGCCCAGGCGGGGTTCTCGGCCAGGCCCACCAGGTGGGTGCTGATCGGGGCCCTGCCCGCAGGCAGTTCGTCGAGGACGGAGGTTTCGAGGTCGCCGAACACTGTCATCGCCACGGTGCGCGGAATGGGGGTGGCGGTCATGACCAGCAGGTGCGGCGGACGGCTTGCCTTGGCGCGGAGGGCGTCGCGCTGTTCGACGCCGAAGCGGTGCTGTTCGTCCACCACGATCAGGCCGAGGTCCTGGAAGCTGGTCTTGTCGCTGAGCAGTGCGTGGGTGCCGATCACGATGCCGGCGTTTCCGGAGGCTGCGTCCAGCATGGCCTGCTTGCGCGCGGCCGTGGGCATGGAGCCGGTCAGCAGCGTCGCCTGGACCGGGGATGTTCCGTTCTCCTCCCCCGGAGCTCCTTCCCCGAGCATCCCGGCTCCGCCGAACATGCCGTCCCGGGCCAGCGGGCCGAGGGTGCGCCGGATCGATTCATAATGCTGGGCGGCGAGGACTTCGGTGGGAGCCAGCAGCGCTGCCTGCCCGCCGGCGTCGACCACCTGCAGCATGGCGCGCAAGGCCACGATCGTCTTGCCGGAGCCCACCTCGCCCTGGAGCAGGCGGTTCATCGGCGAGTTCTGCGCGAGTTCCTGTGAAAGGGTCTTCCCGACGGCGGTCTGGCCGGCCGTGAGGGTGAACGGCAGTTGCCGGTCGAAGGCCGCGAGCAGGCCCTCCGGTGCCGGGCGGCGCGCCGTTGCCTCTTCGGCGGCGAGCTGGACGCGGCGGCGGGCGAGGGCAGCCTGCAGCACGAGCGCTTCCTGGTAGCGGAAACGGTCCTGGGCGTGCTTCCAGTCAATCGCCGTTTCGGGGGAATGGATCAGTTGGTAGCACCTGCCGATCTCCGCGAATCCTTCCCGGTCCATGATGGCGGCGGGTAGGGGGTCCTGGATCCGGCCCAACTCGATGGTGTCCAGCAGGGTGGTAATGACCTTGTGGATGGACCAGCTGGTGAGTTTGGCGGTGGCCGGATAGACCGGGATGGGCATCGCGGCGAGCTTCTCAGGGTCCATGCTGCCGGTGGCGTCCGGATCTTCGTCCAGGAGCATGAAGTCGGGATTCGTCATGCCCAGGGCGCCGCCGTAACGGCTGACCTTCCCGGAAAACATGGCCCGGCGGCCCGGCTGCAGCTCGCTCCGTGCGCGGAAACCGTTGAAGAAACTGATCTTCAGCGTTCCCGGAGTTCCGGGGACTGCCAGGTTCCCGCCGGCGTCGTCCGTTACGACCACATCGGTGAGCGAGCCGCGGCGGGCGCGCATCTGCCGGGTGGAGTTGGAGATCACCCGGGCAACCAGGGTGGCTTCCTCGTCCAGCGGGAGCTTGGCGATCGGCGTGAGTTCGCCCCGGGTGAGGTAGCGGCGGGGAAAGTAGTTCAGCAGTTCACCGACGGTTTCCAGGCCGAGGTGCTTGGTGATCACGGAGGCCGAGCGCTTGCCGATCCTCCGGTCCAGCGGCAAGCCCAGTTCAGGATTCACCAGCTCAGGATTCATGCGGATAGTGGCTTTCGGAAGCATCGGGGTCGCGGGGCAGGGCCAACTGGCTGACGGAGATGTCGCTCGGTTCGCCCAGGGAACGGATAGCGGCCACTGCGGGGCCGGCTTCGGGGACATGCACGTGGACACGCCAGCGGTAGCTTGCCTCAATGCCGTCGGCGTCGTCATCATCATCGTGGTCGTCGCCGGGCTGTCCGTTGCCTGGAGCCGGGACGCTCCCCACCTGGCTCATGATGACGGAATCGCCCAGCTCATCGAGTTTCTGCCGCAGCGTGGCGGCGGCGAGGGGCGAAAGCTCGATGGTGCACATGACTTCCACGCCCTCGTCGTCCGGCAGCGCGGCATGGATGTGCGGGTCCTGGACGTCGTAGCCGTGCAGCCCGTCCAGCAGTTCGTCCTGCAGTTCCTCACCCAGCACGGCCGAGCGCAGGCAGTCCAGGACCAAGAGCATGCCCACGCCGCCGGCGTCCACCACATGCGCATCATGCAGGGGCGCCAACTGCTCCTCGGTGCGCACGACGGCCCGGAGGGCAGCGTCCACCGTAGCGTCCAAGGCAAGGCCGAGCGCGTGGTTGCTGTCATCCCCGTTCTGGGCGGCATCCACTTCCCCGGCTGCCTGCGCCGCGGCTTCGAGCACGGACAGCATTGTCCCAGGGACGGGTTCACTCAGGGCCGACCACGCACGGATCTGGGCGCGGTGCAGTGCGGAGGCCAGCAGCGGGGCGCTGAGCCTGCCGTGCCCGGCCAGCGGTTCGGCCATGGCGCACAGGAAGACCGCGAAAAGGGTGCCCGAATTTCCCCGGGCCTGTTCCATGGCTGCGCGGCCGGCCGCTGCCAGCACCACGCCGACGTCGTTGGCGTGTTCCGGCCGGGCCTGTCCGCCTTCGGGGCTGCCGGCTTCCTTGCTCTCCACGGAACCCAGGGCCGCCACGGCGGCCCGCACGGTGAGATACAGGTTGGTGCCCGTGTCGCCGTCGGCCACAGGGAAGATGTTGATGGCGTTGAGCCTGTCGCTGTGGTTGCCAAGAGTGGTCTCTGCCTTGCCCAACCAGCGCTTCATTGCCTGTACATTGGCGGCGATCTTAGTCTGCAAAGTGATCCCATCCCACGGTATCGGCGGACTCCCCGGCTATCCGGACGAGGCCGCGTCCTCCCCCGGCAGCGGCCCTGACTGAGCCTACCGCAGTGAAAGGCTCCGGGAGCTGAACTCCGGCCGGAAATGCTGCCAGGAGGCCGTGGTCCTCTCCCCCGCCAAGCACCCATTCCATCGGGTCGACGTCCAGCAGCGAAGCCGCGGCTTCAAGGGCATGGGCCTGGGTTTTCAAGGCAATGGGATCAAGGTCCAGGATCACCCCGCTCGCTTTGGCGAGGCGGCCGCCGTCGCGCATCAATCCGTCCGAAACGTCCATCATGGCTGTTGCCCCGGCTGCGGCGGCCCGCGGGCCGGCGGCCAGCAGCGGCACCGGGCGGCACTGGCTGTCCACGAGTTCCCGCTGCTCCGGTGTCAGTGAGCCGAGCGGCACGGTGCTCTCCAGCAGGGCCAGGCCGGCGGCGGCCCGGCCCAAAGTGCCGGCCAGCGCAAGGGTGTCCCCGGGCTGTGCACCGGAGCGGAGCACCGGGGTCTGTCCGTGCATTGTCCCGACGACGGCGACCGTCACCGCGATCTCCCGCCCCCGCCCCAGGTCCCCGCCGGCCACCGAGCAGTCCGTGGCGCCGAGCCCGGCGATCCCGGCTGTGAGGCCGTCGGCGAAATCCTCCACCCAGGACACCGGGGTTTCCCCAGGCATGGTGAGGCTGACGACGAGGGAGGTGGCGGTTCCACCCATGGCGTTGATGTCGCTGAGGTTCTGGGCGGCGGACTTCCATCCGACGTCGAAGCCCGTGGTCCGGTAGCCGTTGTTCCAGCTGAGGCGGAAGTCCTGGTCCTGGGTCTGGGTGTCGATGGAGATGACAGCACGCCCGTCCGGGGCCGCCACGACAGCGGCATCATCGCCTGGCCCGAGCAGCACGCTGCTGCTCGACTCGAGGCGCGGGAAGATCCGGGCGAGGAGCCCGCTTTCCGAAAGGTCGGCGACAGTCAGTTCTTTTTCCGGCACCCTTCTACGCTAGTCGCTCGGACTGACATTCAGTGAGCGGGCCGGACGCCGGCCTGCGAGCTTCTAGACTTGCAGGGTGCAACAGAAAAACAGGAGGTCGCTGAAGTACCTTTCAGCCGGCGCGATAGGCCTCTTTGTTCTGTGGTTCGCCTTGTCACTACAGCTTTTCTGCCTCGTTTCGACGCCGGCTCCCCCGGCCGTCGACGCCGTCATCGTCCTGGGCGGCAGCAGCGATGAGCGCCTGTCCCTGGGGCAGGCCGTGGTGACGGCGCAATCCCTGGCAGCGCACTCCCCGGCAACGCAAGGCGCCTCCCCGGTGTTGGTTCTTTCCTGGACCGGCACGCCCGGAAACGCCTCCATCGATTCGCTCTGCAACGGGGCTTCCTTTCCGCAGCAATCGCTGCTCTGTTTCCGGCCCGAAGGCATGGACACGCGCAGCGAGGCGGCCGCCGTCGGGAAGCTTGTGGAAGCGAACGGCTGGCACTCGGTGGCCGTCGTGACGTCCTCCTACCACGTGCTTCGCGCAGGGACCCTGATGCGGCAATGCACCTCGGCCGAAGTGCATATGGTGGCGTCCAAACCTGCCTTGGATTCGCTCCAATGGCTACGGCGTTTCGTCATCGAGGAAGGCGGATTGATCGACGTGAACCTGCGCCCTGAATGCGGCTGAGGCCTCCCCGACAAGGCCCGCTTGCGGGTATCCGCCGCGGCTCCCGGCTAGACTCGTTGCGGACCTTTACGGAAACGGGAGCGAAAGGAGCAAGCGCTGGACACCCCCAAGGAACGTGCATCGGAGCTTCCTCCGGCACCCCGCCACCTGCACCGGAGGCGCTTCCGCCCTGCGGTTCCCGAAGGCAGGTTTGTGGAGTTTCCCGCGCAGCAGCCGCAGACGCCAAGCCGTGCGGCAAAGCCTGAACGGCGGCCCAGCGCCTTTGGCCGCAAACGCCTGGTTGCCTTGGCGGTGGTTGCCGCAACAACGCTCGCGGTCCCGGCCTTGATACTGGCTTTGCTCTTCATCAGATAGCCGGATTGCTTGTGGCTTGCCGTGACTAGGCAGCCGGACATGCATTCTCTGTCACAGCAGGATGTCAAGTAGCATTCAGGATGTTTTCAATTATTCGAACACCCGGGGGAAGCAATGCCCACTGTCATGCCCATTTTCGGCACCAGGCCTGAAGCCATCAAGATGGCACCCATCGTTGCGGCCCTGCAGCAGTCGGACATTTTCGATTGCGTTGTCACTGTGACAGGCCAGCACCGGGAAATGCTCGACCAGGTCAACGAACTGTTCGGAATTGTCCCCGACCATGACCTCAACATCCTCCAGCAGCGTCAGTCCCTCTCCGCCATCATGACGCGGACCATTGACGGTCTGGACAAGCTCTTCGCCGACAAGAAGCCCGACGCCGTCGTTGTCCAGGGGGACACCACGACGTCGACCGCCGGCGCGATCGCAGCCTTCTACCACGGGATCCCGGTGGTCCACGTCGAAGCCGGCCTGCGAAGCGGCGACCTCTTCTCGCCCTTCCCGGAAGAAGCGAACCGCAAGATCACCAGCCAGATTGCAAGCCTCCACCTGGCGCCGACGAGTGTCAGCAAGGCGAACCTGCTCGCCGAGGGCGTCAACCACGAAGATATCGTCGTCACCGGAAACTCGGTCATTGATGCCCTCCTGACGACTGTCGGGAAGCAGATTCCCTTCACGGACCCGCAGCTTGAAGACCTCGCGTCGAGCGGCCGGAAGATCCTCCTGGTCACGACTCATCGCCGCGAAAACCAAGGCGATGCCATGCGCGGCGTCGGCCGGGCCCTCGCCCGGATCGCCGATGCAGAGCCTGACATGGTGATCGTGCTCCCGGCCCACAAGAACCCGGTGGTCCGCGAAGCCGTGTTGCCCGCGCTCGAAGGCAAGGACAACGTGGTCGTCACGGAGCCGCTGGCCTACGGCGAATTCACCCGCATGCTCTCGCTTGCCCACATCGTGCTGACCGATTCCGGCGGAGTCCAGGAAGAAGCTCCGAGCCTGGGCAAGCCGGTCCTCGTGATGCGCGACAACACCGAACGCCCCGAAGCCGTAGCCGCCGGCACGGTGGCGCTGATCGGAACGGACGAAGACCGGATCGTCGCAGAGGTAGACCGGCTGCTACACGATGGGGCCCACTTCGACGCGATGGCCAACGCCGTGAACCCTTATGGGGACGGCAAGGCTTCGGAACGGACAGTTGCCGCCATCGCTGAATTGTTGAGCATCGGCAGCCGCATCGAAGAATTCGGCCACTCCGACCTTGACGAACGTACCGTCCGCGTCTGATTGATGCGTCCCCTGAAAGTCTTCTCCTATGGCGGAGGCCCTGCCTCCGCCATAGTTGACCATTTTCCCGGCCACGCTTTGCAGCAGGCGGGCCTGGTGTCCCGCCAATCCCTCATTAGCGCAATGGGCGGTCCAAGCGAAGCGGTGCTGGCAACCACTGCTACCCGTCCGGCCGCCGTGCGCGTCCTGCAGGCCGATATCGCCGCTTCCCTGCGGGCTGACATCGAGACGCGCCTCCCAAGCACCGACATCGTGCTCTGGGATCTCTTCGACGAACGCTTCGGTGTGGACCGGCTTGGCGACGGGACGTACCTGACGCGTTCTCCCGAGCGGGTCAAGTACGTCGCGGCTGGTTCCGGCGCCACGCAGACCATCGCGTTCGGCACCGAGGAGCATTTCGGTCTTTGGTGCGAAGCCGCGGAAGAGTTCCTCGGCTTCCTGGCGGGCAAGGCGCTCCTTCCGCGCACCTACGTCCTGGACCTCGCGTGGGCACACGCCGACGAGAACGGCCTGGACGCCGAGTTGCCCTTCGGTCTTTCTTCGGAGGAGGCAAACGCCAAATTTGCCCGCTACGCCGCATTCCTCCGCGGCCGCGGCGTCAATGTGCTGAGCCACTCCAGGACATGGACTTCGCGCACCCACAAATGGGGCGCGGCACCGTACAACCTGCACGACGCCGTCTACCGTGAGGTGGCGGGCAAGCTGCTTGGCTGCCTGCCGGCCGGGCTCCTCGAAGCCCCCGCCGACGTTCCGGCCCACGACAGGAGGCACAAGGCACCGATCCTGGATTGGGCCGGCCTTGATGACTTCGATGCCTCACAGGTGGGGCGGGCGCACCATCGGATCGCGCCAGCCGCCGGCCAGTCCTACGGCCTGTGCAGCCTCATCCAGAACAACGGCTCGGACACCCTGCTCGTGATCAGCCACGGAGCGCTGAACCGCGAGAAGTACAGCCTCCCCCGGTTCGAGTGGCTTGCCACTCTGGAAGGCAGGCCGGAGAACCTGATGTTCCTCGCCGACACCGCCCTCGAACCGCACAACGACCTGGAACTGGCGTGGTTCACCGGGAGCGCCCAGGAAGACCTCACCGAGCGGTACGCGGAACTGGTACGGCGGGCCGCCCGGCAGCTGGGGGTCAGGAAAATCCTCTTCATGGGCGGCTCGGGCGGCGGGTTCGCCTCGCTCGCGCTGGCTTCCAGGACCCCGGAAAGCCGTGCCCTGGTCTTCAATCCGCAGACAAACATCCGGAAGTATTGGCTCAAGTCGGTGCGGAACTACGTCAAGCGCCTTTACCCTGAATTCGCCTCCGAGAAGCAGCTCAAGAGCCTCGGGGCGCGGTGTGATCTGGCTGCCGCGTACGCAGCGGCGCCGCAGCTTGACCACCAGATCCTGTACGTCCAGAACGACGACGACCCCCACCACTTGGACAACCATCTGGGTCCCTTCGCAGCCGCCCTTGGCATGGAGCCCCGCTCAGGGGTCTCGAGCGACGGCAACGTGAGGATCGTCGTCGAACACTTCGCCGAGGGCCACAACATGCCATACAGGACGGTGCTGAACCCGTTTGTTGACCTTGCGTTGTCAGGGTGGGGTGAGCCCCTTGCCCCGACTCCTTTGCACCTGGGAACGCCGGCCGGGCCTGCGGTCTCCGGCTAGGCATCCGGTCAGGCTCAGGTACTCGCAAACTTGTGGCTCATGAGTATGAACGGGTAACTGATGGTGCTGCCGACGGAGCTTGGCGCGATGTCCGTGTACTTCACCGCCCCGGCTGCGTCGATCCAGACGATTCCGTTCAGGTCCGGGCGGTGTCCGTAGAGCGGTGAGAAGGCCGTCATCGCGGAGAATCCGCCGGTGCTGAGCCGCACGGGCGTGGTGGTGACCTTGCCCCCATACACCCGTGAGTAGCGGTACAGCGAGCCGTTCTGGTTGACGATGAGGGACGAACTGGTGGAGCGCGACGGAACCATGAGGACGAAGTTCCGGCCCTGCCATCCCGTGCCGATCGTGGACGGCGTTCCCAGCGCGCCGGTGGTGAGCACCGGCCAGGCCCTCAGGATGCCGCTGACCGGGTCCATCGCAAGAACGGACAGCGACGTGCCCCAGACGCCGACGGTCAGGTCCACGAGGCCCCAGCCTAATAGGCCCACGATCGTCGGCGGCATGAACCCGCCATTCGGGAGGCCCTGGTGGAGTTGCAGTGTCCCGTCGCTATGGTTGGTCAACACATCGAAGACGCCGTCGCCATTCCAGTCCACGACATGGGCGGACCGGACAAACCCGCCGAACCCGGAGTCTGCACGGATCGGGTTGCCGAAGCTGCCGCCACCCAAAGACCTGCAGACATTCAGCCAGCCGTTGGGCCCCACCGAAACCAGATCAGCGGCCGTGCGGATCGTGGGACGCTGGACGGCATCGACTTCAACGATGCTCATGGTGTCTTCGACGAAGAAGAGCCTGCCCTGCTTGTTGACCACCATTTCCGTGTACGAGCCCCGGAGGATTTCCTTCCGGGTTTGCCGGTAGGGGTCCAATACGGTGACGGTGCCCCCGCTCAGGTGGACGATGCTGCTTGCCTTGGGGAGGTACTTGATGGTGCTGGTCCTGTATCCGGGGGCCGCGGTGCGATAGAGGAGCTGATACGTCGCCACCGGCGAACCGCTGGTCTTGTTGAGCCGGATCACGCCATTGTTCGTGCTCACGTAAAGAATCCCGTTGACCATGATCGGGCTGTTGATTTCCACCTCACCGATGAATGGCCGCGCCCACAACAACCGACCCTGCACGACATTCCAAGCAAACACGTGGGCTGGCTTGAGGTCGTTGCTCGAGCCCAGTCCGCCCATGATTCCCGTCGTCCCGTAGACGACGTCACCCTCGCCGACCAGGCCCAGCACCGACTGCCCTGGTACCGGTGCGGACACTACCTTGATGTCGGTGTCGTCGGCCGGATTGAGGATCGCAAGTGCCCCGCCGTTCCGCCCGTAGTCCGGGATGGTCCCGGCGACCACCCGGTTACCGGCAGCAGCCCAGCAGATCGGCCTCGACTGGTAATAGGGGTAGCGCAGCTCAATGAGCCGCTTTACCGACTGGGTCACCGGGTTGAAGCGGAGCAACACACCGCCGGTATAGGAACCGACATAGATCGTGGACGCATCGTATTCAAACATGCCTTCGATCTGGGCGATCCCGCTCCCCAGCGGCGACCGCCAGGTGGCCTGTGACGTGATCCCGACACTTCCAATGCCGTCGCCCGTGTACCCGCCGAAATAGATCTTGTCTTCGGACTGGGACGCCATGAGTGCCTGCAGTTTGAAGGTCTGGGCGGCAAAATCCGCCTCGACATCCCGGATAACCGACTGGCTGCCGACAGAAACCCTGACGGAGCGGTACTGGCCGTCGCTCCCGCACAGGATATTCACGAAGGTGTCCGTTCCGGAAACCTCCACGTCCATGGCACGGGCAGTGTCCGGAACCAGGCAAACATACGCAGTTTCCATGGTCTTCGTGTCGATCCGCATAAGCTTGTGGACACCCACGGTATTCCACACGGCGTACGCGTCGGAGGAGCCGGGTGCCGAGGCGCTGGTCATTGCCGAGGGCATCCAGTCCCATGGCAGGGTGAGCCAGGTGCCGCTGGAGATCCGGTAGGCCTCGAACCGGAGCATCCCGTCGGCGCCATCGAAATGGACGAAAAGGACGTCCCCATGGGCATTGATGCGGTGGACGAATCCGTTCGACCTGGCATCCGGCAGGGGGATTTCCCGGATCTGCTCGGGGCTGTCGGCGTGCCAGGTGAACACGGTTGGGTTCTGCGAGCCGGTTCCAGCAAAGACGCGGTCCGAATCATCGATGGCAAGCGAACGGACATACTGAGTGTCCGGACGGACACGAACGGTATGCAGCGTTGTACCCGTTCGCGGGTCGAACCGGGTGGTGTTGCCCGTTGGATAGTTGCCGTTCCATACTCTGTCCCTTGAGTCCACGGCGACCGCAAAAGCCGCATTACTCGACATCGGTGCTGTCTGGTAGGCATCCGAGATGGTTCCAGAGAGGGTCACTCGCTTGACTGTGTCGTCTGCCCCGAACGCCAGCAAGGCTCCCGTTCCGGCTTCAACGGCCGTTTTTCCCACGCCCCCGCCACTGCCGGGGAAGGGAACAAGGGACAACTCCCGGACTCCCGTGGCAGCATCCAGGATTTGAAGTTGGTCCGCCAGCCCCGAGCTTCCGCCGGCGATCTTGAGGGCTCCGGTGCTTGTCCGGAAGAATCCGGCGTTTACCTGCGGAATGCTCGAAAAGACATTGCGGTACCGGCGCAGGACTGCCGAGGGCTCAGTTCCGACGGTTGTCAGCCCAATGCCCGCACCGAAAACGGTGTCGAGGGATTGCGCCGCTGCCGGAGAGGCGCTCGTTGCAAGGCGCCCGAGCCCTGCGCCTGCCCCCAGGACAACGGCGAGGGACAATACCGACCTTCTGCGGATATGCGGAGGATTGTTGCCGTGCGCCTCTTGGTCGTTCATGACTTCCCTACCTATTCATGTCCTGCCTTTACGCCGCGAGCAGTTGCGGTGCCTGGACAAGGAGTTCGCCGCCGGTCACGGGTGTGATCCGAACCCGGACGGTCCGCGTCCCGGTTAGCGGAAGGGTGATGTACTGATGCAGCGGAGTGAAGGTCCCCGAGCCGCGCACAGTGATGTATCTGGCAGCACTGAACCGTGTGGGTGATTCGGCATCGATCACCTCGAGCTTCAGCCGCACCCCGGTGCCGGAGCGCACGGACATCCGCAGTTGCCTCGTGGAGCCGGCGTGGGCGCCGAGCAGGAAATCCTTGAAGAGCCCGGTCGAAGCCGCTCCACGGCGCGCAAAGTATCCGCCCTGCTCCGATCGGAGGGACCACTTCGCGGACAACCCGTTCCAACCGTTCCAGCCATTCCTGAACCCCAGGTCGCCGCCCAGCAGGTCATGCCGGGACGAACTGTCAATTCGGGCGAGCATCAGGCCGCCCACGGTCAGGATGTCCAGCCGGCCGGCGTCCCGTTCGCTCGCGCACCAGGCGAAAAAGTCTTCAAGGGCGGCAAGGGCCGCAGCATCGAGAGCGCTGGGGTGGTACATGAAACAAACACCCTTGAGCTGCTTGCGGGCCGCATTGACGAAGTCCTTCCCGCGCCACGCGACGGCCGCATCATCGATTCGAATGTGGCTCCGGCCCATGTTGAGCAGCGGCTGTCCCGTCATGGACCAGTACCCGGGCATGTATCCGGTTGACAGCGCGTGATGTTGGGTAATGAGCCGGCCGGCCAGGTATTTCTCGAACGACGACCACGTCGCTCCGCCGTTGAATCCCTGATAGTTCGTGCCGCCGACGCCGGGGGGAACGAACAGCTCGATTGGCAGCTTTGGCAATGACCGTGCCAGGGACCACCGGGCCTGCTCGATCTCTTCCCGAAGGCGCAGGTCCGAAGCAGCGTCACGGTGCGTAGCGCTGTGGTTCGCTACTTCAAAGCCGTTCTCCAAGGCGCACTTCTGGAGCAGCGGGAAGGACATCAGTTCGCTTCCTCCGGGGCCCGTTTCCACGGCAGGCATTTGGGACATCGCCGCAATGGTCACCGGAATGGCGTACTTCTGGTGCAGGGGCAGGAGTACGGCCTTGAATCTGTTCAGGTGGTGGTCGCAGCGGAAAGCGACAGCCGCCCGCCCCGCAGTCCCGATCGCACCGCCGTGGCGCGCAACGAAGTTGTCGAGAAGCGCCTGGTTGAATCCGAACGGGTAGGGGCCCGGAGTCTCGGCTGCACGCGCGAAACCGGCGCCCTGGAGGAGCGCAGGCACCGCCGCGAGCTGGCCGGCAAACAACTGCATTGCCCGCCGACGGCTGAAGGGTATGAGACCACCGTGCACGTGCTCTCCTGACATTGCTGCACCCAGCATGCTTGACGTCCGTTGAGCGTTTGGTTATAGGCTAGCCCCCGCCGCCGTCAAGCGAAAGGGAACCGGAGGACCTCCGGGGAGGCAATCCAGGCCGTCTCAGGTACTGGCCAGTTTGTGGCCCTTGAGAAGGAACGGGTAGCTGATGTTGCTGCCCACTGAGCTGGGCGCGATGTCCGTGTACTTGACCGCGCCGTTGGCGTCGATCCAGCCGATTCCGTTCAGGTCCGGGCGGTGCCCGCAAAGGGGCGAGAAGGCCGTCATCGCAGAGAATCCGCCGGCGCCGAGCCGGACCGGGGCCGTGGTGACCCTACCCCCATAAACGCGCGAGTAGCGATACAGCGAGCCGCCCTGGTTGACGATGAGGCACGAACTGGTGGACCGCGACGGAACCATGAGGACGAAGTTCCGGCCTTGCCATCCGGTGCCGATCGTGGCCGGCGTTCCCAGCACGCCGGTGCTGAGGACCGGCCAGGCTCGCAGGATGCCGCTGGCCGGATCCATCGCGAGGACCGACAGCGACGTGCCCCAGATTCCCACGGTGAGATCGACGGCGCCCCAGCCCGTTTTCGCCAGGACGGTCGGCTGCATGAATCCGCCCCGCGGCAGGCCGCGGTGCAGTTGCAGGGACCCGTCGCTGTGGCTTGTCAGGACGTCGAAGACGCCGTCTCGGTTCCAGTCCACGACGTGCGCGGACCGTACATAGCCGCCGAAACCGGAGTCCGCACGGATCGGATCCCCGAATTTTCCGTTGCCGAGGGAACGGCAGACACTCAAACCGCCGATAGGCCCCACCGAGACCAGGTCCGCTGCGGAGCGGATCGTCGGCCGCTGCACGGTGTCGACTTCGGCGATGTTGGTGCCGTCTTCGACGACGAACAACCGGCCGTCCTTGCTGACCGTCATTTCGCTGTAGGCACCCCTCAGGATTTCCTTCCGGGTTTGCCAGTACGGGTCCAGGAGCGTGACTGTGCCTCCGCTGATGTGAAGGATGCCGCTGGCCTTGGGAAGGTACTTGATAGTGCTGGTCCTGTACCCGGGGGCGACGGAACGGTTGAGGAGCTGGTAGGTCGCCACGGGCAAGCCGCTGGCCTTGTTGAGCCGGATCACCCCGTTGTTCGTGCTCACATACAGGATCCCGTTGACCAGGATGGGGCTGTTGATCTCCACTTCGCCGGTGAAGGGGCGGGCCCAC
Organism: Arthrobacter sp. R-11; assembly: GCF_049913155.1. Lineage (GTDB taxonomy): Bacteria > Actinomycetota > Actinomycetes > Actinomycetales > Micrococcaceae > Arthrobacter. The sequence goes on from NZ_CP183979.1 coordinate 2,695,946, forward strand.
AACAGCCTGCCCTGCACGACATCCCAGGCGAAGACGTAGGCGGGCTTGGTGTCGTTGCCCGCCCCCTGTCCGCCCATGATCCCGGTGGTGCCGTACACGATGTCGCCCTCACCGACCAGGCCCAGCACGGACTGCCCGGGCACCGGTGCGGACACCACCCTGATGTCGGCGTCGTCGGCCGGGTTCAGGATGGCGAGCGCCCCGCCGTTCCGCCCGTAGTCCGGGATGGTCCCGGCGACCACCCTGCCGCCGGCCAGGGCCCAGCAGATCGGCCTGGACTGGAAATAGGCTTTCCGCAGCTCGACCAGTTCTTTGATCGTCTTTGTGACGGGGTTGAAGCGGAGCAACACGCCGCCGGTGTAGGAGCCGATGTAAATCGTGGACGCGTCGTATTCGAAGATGCCTTCGATCTGCGCGATCCCGCTCCCCAGCGGCGACCTCCACGTGGCCCAGGTGGAGAGGTCGACGCTCCCGACGCCGTCTCCCCTGTAGCCGCCGAAGTAGACCTTGTTTTCGCTTGCGGAAGCCAGGAGTCCCTGCACCTTGAAGGTCTGGGCAGCGAAGCCGGCCGCCACGTCCGCGAGGACCGCCTGATCGGTGACGGAGACCCGTACAGAGCGGTACTGGCCGTCGCTCCCGCACAGGATATTCACGAAGGTGTCCGTTCCCGAAACCTCCACGTCCATGGCCCGGGCCGTATCCGGAACAAGGCACACATACGTAGCGTCCATGGTCTTCGTGTCGATCCGCATGAGCTTGTGGACACCCACGGTATTCCAGACGGCGTAGACATCCGAGGAGCCGGGCGCCGAGGCAGAAGTCCGTGCGGAAGGAATCCAGGTCCACGGCAGGGTGAGCCACGTGCCGGTGGAGATCCGGTACACCCTGAACTTCTGGGTTCCGTCGGCGCCGTCGTAATAGGCAAAGAGCACATCGGCGTGGGCATCGACGCGTTCCACGAACCCCGACGCGTTGGCGTCGGGCAGGGGGATTTCGCGGATCTCCTCCGGGGTGTCCATATGCCAGGTGAACAGGCTCGGGTTCTGGGACCCGGTTCCGGCAAAGACGTTGTCGGAGCCGTCGACCGCGAGCGCCCGGACGTACTGGGTGTCGGGGCGGACACGGGGGGTCTCCAAAGTCGTCCGGGTCACCGGATCGAACCGCGTGGTGTTCCCGGTGGGATAGTTGCCGTTCCACACCCCGCCCTTGGAGTCGACGGCGACGGCGAACGACGAGTAGGTCGAGAGGGGCGCCGTATCATAGGCGTCCGAAATGGTTCCCGAGGCAGTGACCCGTTTGACTGTATTGTCCGCGCCGAAGGCAAGCAGGTCCCCGGTTCCGGCGTCGATCGCGGAGTTCCCTACGCCGCCCCCGTTCCCCGCAAACGGCACCAGGGATGCCTCCCGGACTCCCGTGGCGGCGTCGAGGATCTGGAGCTGGTCCGCCAGGCCCGAGCTTCCGCCGGCAATCTTGAGTACGCCGGCCCCTGTCCTGAAGAACCTGGCGGTCACCTGGGGGACGCCCAGGAAGACGTTGCGGTACCTGCGCAGAAGGCGGGACTGCTCAGTTCCGACGGTAGCGAGCGGGATTCGTTGCCCGAAACTGCTCGCAAGGGACTGCGCTGCAGCCGGAACCGTTCCGGCGACCGGGAGTCCGATCCCGGCGCTGGCTCCTAAGACAACGGCAAGTGACAGCACGGATCTCCGCCGGATCAACTTCCCGGCGCTCATCGGAGCAGCTCCGTCGACGCATGGCGAGGAACGGGCTTGGCAAGCTTGAAGAGACCGCACATACCGAGACCCCCAGGGACCAGAAGCCGGTCTTGGGGACCAGCCATGCTCCATTGGAGCCGTCGCGGCGAAGGCCCGTCACGAGTAGTGTGTACTCCACTTTGTACGGTTGCTCATGCGGGAAATGGGGCGAATAGTACTCAATTTGGCGTGCTCACCGGGGGCCGACTACTCGGTCCTGCCCCGAACCCTGAGTAGCGGCGGGGACGGCCGTGGAGGGAGCGTCCCGCCTCCCCGGGCCCGGGGTTACCCGAGCCGGGCAGGGGAACCAGTCAGGCCCCCGCCGGGGCGCCGCTTAGGCGCCGACAGCGAGCTCGACGACGTCCGTGCCGTTGTCGACGAGGAGTAGTTTGTTCTGCCTCCCGACGGCCAAATCCGAGTAAGTACCCCGCAGGAGCTCAGTACGCGTTTTTCGCTCGAGATCCAGTAGGGTCACCGTGCCGCCGCACAGGTGCACGATCCGGTTGCTCCCCGGGAGCGCTTCGATGCTGCTCGTGCGGTATTTCGCGGCCGCCCAACGCTCGAGGAGCCGGTACGTGGCCACCGGCGTTCCGTCGGCCTTGCCCATCTGGACCACCCCGTTGCTGGTACTCACGTAGAGTCCGCCGCGCACCAGGAGGGGGCTGTTGATCTCCACTTCTCCCGGCAGCGCCTGCTTCCACAGCATCCTTCCCTGTGCGACGTTCCAGGCGAAGACATGGGCGGGGGTGGCATCGTTGGGTGCTCCGTGGCCACCCTTGATTCCGGTCGTGCCGTAGACGACGTCGCCCTCGCCGACCAGTCCCAGGATGGACTGCCCCGGGACCGGATCCACGATTACGCGGGTCGAGTCGTCGGCCGGGTCGATGAGGACGAGAGCGCCGCCGCTGCGGCCGTAGTCCGGGATGGTGCCGGCGACGACCCGGCTCCCTGCGGTGGTCCATGCGATGGGCCGCGATTGCAGGTACTTGTCCCGCAGTTCGATCAGCTTCTTGACGGACCCGGTGGCAGGGTTGAAGCGGAAAATGACCCCGCCGGTATAGGAACCGATGTAGAGGGTCCTGGCGTTGTAGGACAGCATCCCTTCGATCTGCCGGATGCCCGCCGCGGGGGCGGAGCGCCAGGTCCGGCGCGTGACGAGGTCGAGGCTGCCGATCCCGTCGCCGAGGTAGCCGCCGAAGAAGACTTTGTTGCCCGCGGGGGCGATGAGGGTTTGCAGCTTGAAGATACGCGGGGCGAGCTCGGCTGGCACATCACGGACGCTGTTCCCGCTGTCGAGTGAGATCCTGGCAACCCGGAAACCCTTGCCGCTTCCGCACAGCAGGTTCAGGTAGCCCTGGCTGCCGGACGCCTCGAATTCCATCGCCTCGGGCGGCCCCGGAACGAGGCACACGTAGTCCGCTTCGAGCGTCCGGGTGTCGATACGCATCAGCCGATGTGAGCCCGCGCCGCTCCAGACCGCGTACGCCTCGGAGTTATCGTCCGAAGAGGCAGTGACCATTCCGGACGGCAGCCACTTCCATGGGGGCGTCAGCCAAGTACCCGTTGACGTCCGGTAAACGCTGAAGATCGTCTTGCCGTCCGGCCCGACGACGTACACAAAGAGGAGGTCGCGGTGGGCTTCAATGCGCCGCACGAAACCCGTGGGAATCCTCCAAGGCAGCGGAATCTCGCGCACGCTCCCGGGGTTGTCCGTGTCCCAGCTGAAGATGGCCGGATTACTGGCCCCTGTCCCCGCGTAGACCGTGTCCGAGGAGTCGATGGCAAGGGAGCGGACGTACTGGGTGTCGGCGCGGAGCCGGCCGGTGTTGAGGGTGGACCCGCTGGCAGGGTCGAAGCGCGTGGCGTTGCCGGAGGGGTAGTTGCCGTTCCAGATGCGGCCCTTCGAATCCGTCGCCACGGCGAAGGACGCGTTGGTTGTCCCTTTCGCCGTGCTGTATCCCGTGGAGACCGTCCCGGAGGAAGACACTCGTTGGACGATGTTTTCGGCTCCGAAGGCGAACAGCGTGGCGCTTGGGGCGTCATACGCCGTACCCCCGACACCGCCGCCGTTGCCGGGGAACGGGTTGATCTGTTTCTCCCTGACGCCGGTGGCGGCGTCGAGGATCTGGAGCTGGCCGCTCAGGCCCGCCGCGGAGGCCGCAATCTTCAGGACTCCCTGCCCGGTCCGGAAGAACTCCGCGGTGACGTCCGGGTCACCCATGAACACGTTCCGGTAGCGGCGGAGCGGCGCGGAAGGTTTGGCCATCCTGGTGGTCAAGGTGACTGCCTTGCCGTGCGCGGTCGCGAGCGACTTCGTGGGCATCGTGGGACCTGGCCGCTGGGCAGGAGCGTCGAGGACGGACCCGGGGTCGGCTGATGGCTGGTCCGTGACGGAATTGGGATCCGCAGCCGCGCGTCCCGGCCCGGGCCCGGCGGTGGAGCGCGTGAGCGCGGTCCCGGCGCCCAGGGCAATGCCGAGCGACAGCACCGTCCTGCGCAGGACCCCCTTGGATGCGGCCCGGCCGCGCTCAGGCGGCGAGGAGTTCGGGCTGCCGGACATCAAGATCACCCCCGCCCGTGGTCGCGGTGAGGCTGAGGCGGAGGGTGTCCGTTCCCGTCAACGGGAGCGTGAGGTACTGGCGGACGGTGACGAAATCGGGCGAGGCCCGCAGCACCACATCCTTGGTGACGTCCAGGCCCGCTGCCGATCCGGCGTCGAATACTCGCAGCCTCACGCGGCAGCCTCGGAGGGAGCGGAGGGAGACGCGCAACTGCCGCGGCGAGCCGGCGTGCCCACTTAGCGGAAAGTCCGTGCCAAGGACGGCGGTGGGCGTGCGGCTGCGCGCGACGTCCTGGCCGTCCTCCTGAAGCAGGGTCCATTGCTCGGCCGGCACGTTCCAGCCGTCCCAGGCGGGTCCGCCCACCCCGGGAGCTGACAGCAGGTCGTGCCGGTCTGCGCTGTCAATCCGCGCGGTCATCAGCCCGCCTACAGTAAGGATCTCAAGGCGCCCGGCATCGCGTTCCGACGCGCACCATTCGAAGAACCCTTCGAGGGCGTTGAGTTCGGCAGCATTGAGGCCGCTGGGGTGGTACATGAAGCAGGCACCCCGCCGCTGGCGTCGGGCGAGCTTGACGTAGCCCCGTCCGCGGCTTATCGCGTCGAGGCTCTCGAAGGGGATGTGGCCCCGGCCCAGGTTCGACAGGGGTTCGCCCGTCATCGACCAAAAGCCCCGTATGGTTCCGGTCGACAGGGCGTGCTCCTCCATGATGAGCCGCCCCGCTGGATTTTCAGAGAACGCCGACAGGGTCGCTCCGCCGTTGAATCCCATGTAGTTCGTGCCGCCGACTCCGGGCGGGATGAACAATTCGATGGGCAGCTTCGGCAAAGACTGTGCCAAGGAGCGGCGGGAGTCCACGATCTCTGCGCGCAGCCGCGGCTCGGAATCCGCGTCGCGGTGGGTGGCGCTGTGGTTACCGATCTCGAAACCGTTCTCCAGCGCGTACTGCTGGAGCTGTGCGAACGTCACCGAATCGCTGCCGTTCGGTCCGCGTTCGACGGCGGCCATCTGCGACAAGGTCGCGATCGTCACCGGAATCGAGTACTTCCGGTGCAGGGGCAGCACATTGGATACGAACTTGTTCAGGTGGTGGTCGCAGCGGAACGCGATGGCCGTCTGCCCGTTGGTGCCGATCGGCCCGCCGCGGCGGGCGAGGAAGGCATCGAGCATGGACGCGTTGCTCGGGAGTGGCTGCGGGGCTGTGTCGTCCGACGCCGTGCACCCGGTGGCCGAAAGAGCTGCCACTGTGCCCAGCCCGGCGAGCGCCACGAAGCGCCGCCGTCCCAGGGTTCCACGTTCCAATTCCACAAATCTCCTGTCCCGGGCGGAGCTAGACCCAATGCGTGGTGAAGGCACGGACGGCGGACCCGGGCACAGACCGGCGGAAGACCCTCGCACGCACCTGCCCTTCGTCGTCGGACAACGGGAAGATGAAGTCCGTGTCACCGCTCGGCGGACGCTGTTCGAGGATGCCGGCTTTGCCGAACAGGTGGACCGCAAGGGTTTCTCCGTTCCCGGGCCAGCATTGGAGGGTGACCGACCCCGGCTGGCGGGTCAACGCGTACGGCAACGGCTCCTGCCCGCTGCCCTGCTCGAAGTCCGCCACTTCGGCGGACAGCAGGTGCTTGAAGACCTGGCCGATCTCGCTGTGGGGCAGGCCGGGCAGCACCAGGCTGGCGGGTTCGTAACCGGCAGCGCGGGCGTCGTCCAGGAGCGGTTCCACATGGGAGGCCAGGTGGTGGTCCGCGGAGCCGACCGCCACGCGGATGGCGGTGCTGCGGTGTCCATTGGCCAGGATCTCCCTGGCCCTGTCGTTGAGGAACCGGCGGTGCTCCTCCGTGGCCCCACCCGTCATGAAGTCCAGGATCTGCGGGGCAGCGTGGAACAGGTAGTCCCCCACCCGGTACTGGGGGGCACCCAGCACGACCTTCCCGACACCCAGGGTCACGCCGTGCAGCAGGGCCGCGGTGGCGCCTTTCGAGGAACCAGCGAATATGACGTCCTCGAGCGCGACGCCGAGGTCTTCCACGAGTTTGGCAAGCAGGCCTTGGGTCTCGTGGAAAATCGAGTCGTCACCGTGGTCCATCCAGTAGTAGGAGCCCTGCCGCCCGAAGTCATCCATGATGAATGCCTTGGACAGCCGGCTCTGTTCCAGGGATGCACGGTAGTTGAAGGTGAAGTCGTGTTCAGCGCCGATGGCCGAGAAAACCACCAGGAGCTTGCCCGCCGATGACCCGTCGGAACGGTTCGCACCTTCGGCCCGATCCAGGAGGTAGTTGAAGGAGCGCCCGGAATCGTGCCGGAGCCAGTTCATGCCCGGGCGCCCGATGCCGCGGTCCTTCAGCAGGAAGCGGTCGAGTTGCAGGCGGATGCGTACGCCGCCGCCATGGCCCGCCAACGCGAGCCGCCGCCCCCCGGGCCCCGCCTCAACGGACAGGCGCGCCGCCGTCGTGGATTCAAGGTGCAGTTCACCGAACTGGACCTCATCCGACCAAAAGGCCGCACTGTGGCCATGGGCCACAAGGTGCACCCCCTCGGGGATCTCCAGCCGGACGTCCCACTGACCGCCTGATCCGGCATCCGCTTCAAGGACGAATCCGGCGGGCCCGCCGGGAGGCAACTCGCCCAGGCGCACGTTTGAACCGTCGAACCCCGACGCGGCATTCGCGGCATCGCGGAACGAGGCCGCGAGCAAGTCCCGGGCAGAACTAGGAATCAAAACCAACTACCGACCGCCGTCCGTCCGCCCGGGCGCGCCAAGGATCTGTGCACAAAGGGCGGTGAGTACCTTGTCTTTGCTGAAACGCCGCTCCACGAAGGCCTTTGCCGCGGCCGCGTTCTCACGCCACTCCTCGGGGAAAGCTGTCTTCGCCTGGATCTGCTGCACCATCTCTTCGATGCTCGCGGCCAGCCATGACGTGGGGTAGATCTGGTCGGCCCCCGGCCAGGCGAGGCTGCTTGGCACGGCGCCGTTCATGGCGCCGTCGGCAAGGGTCAGGTGGAACGATTCGAAGTCACTCACGGACAGGACCACGCCGATCTTTGTGTACCAGTCCGCCATGTCATTGCCATGGGGGTCGAACGTCACGGCGCCGGCCAGCTCGGGGTCTTCCACGATCCGTGCGTACTGCTCTTCGTAGAAGCGCATTTCTTCGGGCCTCTTGGCCATCCAGGCAAACTCCTCGGGCCGTTTGCCCTTGACGAACAGCCTGTAGCGCTGGTCGTTTGTCCGAAGGGCCTTGAGCACATCCAGCGCCCTGTCCAGATGTTTCTGGGCCGGGACGATTCCGACCAGGCCGAGATTGAAGCGGTGGTCATCGTCCTTGGCGCGAGCGTCCGCTGCCGGATTCACCGGGTTCGGCACGATCAGGGCCTTCTTGGATGGCACGTTGTGGTCCCGCACGGCGATATCGGCGATGTGCCGACCGACGAAGACCACCGAATCGACGGCGTTGAACGCGACGTCCTTGAGGTACGGGCGGAAGATTTCCTGGGAATGGACCCGCATCACAAGCCGCTGGTGCGGAAGCTTGTTCTTGGAGTACCACAGGGCGTTGCCGAGGCCCCACTCGCAAAAGACGATGTCTGCGGTCTTCAGGAGTGCTTCGCTCTGCTCCGGATCATGCTTGTTATGGTCATGCCACCGGTCGAAGACGACGGTATGTCCTTCGTGCTGGAGCTCTTCCACGATTCCATTCGCGAACTTCAGATCGTGCCCCGCGACCAGGACAGTCTGTTTCCGGGAAACCTCGTCGCGGACAACCGCCGGACGTTCCTCGCGAAGCAGGGTCCTGCGGAGCGTCAGTTCCGCTTCCCCGGTCCCGCCGCGGGTAGCCGTGAGGACAGGCAGTTGCTCCGCCCCGGGACCGGCCTGGAGGAGGCCCAGCCCCTTTGTTTCAAGCCCGGATTCGCTGAAGCCGAGCCGATCCCAGTCGCCAAACCTGGCGGCCGTCAGAAGGTCTTCGAACGCCGTCCGGTCGGCGATGTCGTCCGGCAGGGAGCCGAGGAAGTCAATGCCTTCTCCGGCCGCCTTCCGGCAGGCATCCTCGACGTCGACGGCGGCGCTGAAGCCGCCGGACCCGGAAGGGGCGTAGACAAGCCGCGGCGGGACAGTCTGGGCTTCAAGCCTCGCCAGTTGCTCCGGTGTGGCCTCGGTGAGGAAGACGGCGTAGGAAGGCAGCTCCGGCGCCCGGACCACCAGGCCCGCGGTACGGAGCGCGAGGGCAAGGCGATGGCCCGCCGTGTGCCCGCGGTGGACGAAACGGTAAGCCAGCCAGGCATCACGCAGCCTGACCTCTTCGTTGCCCATCCACTCTTCAATGATGAGTTCGGCTTCGTCCTTGCTGGAAACCACCGGCACCAGCCCATTGAGGACCTCGCTGACACCCCGGCCCGTTCCGCTCACAACGGCACCCCCGGAAGCCGCAATTTCCATGACCCGCCTGGAGAACATGGTGGGCGAGGCATCCACGGAATTGACATTGATATGGACCGGGTGCGCCTTGTAGGCGTCCACCATGTCCCCGTAGGCCAAGCCGCCGCGGACGAAACCGGCCAGTTCCGCCGGGAAACGGTACGGGCTGTCCGGGTTGAGGTGCTGGCGGTCGTAGATGGCAAGGCCGAAGCTCTTCGCAGCGCCAAGCAGGCGCACCAGTTCAGCGGACCGCTTGGGGTATTTTTCCCCGTAATAGGAACCCGCGTAGGCGACGGAATGTTCGTATGGCCGCTTCGGCGGAAGCGGGTTGTGAAGGCCCGGCTGCGCGTAGAACGGCAGCGAAGCTACGGTCCTCAGCCGGCTGCCGGCGCTTTCGAGATACCTCGGGATGCATTCGGCATCCGTGGTGAACACATGGTCAAAGTACTTGGACGTAACCCTGAACCGGTTGAAGTGCACGGGATCTTCCTTGTTCCAGAAGACCGTCGGCACCGAGTTCGCGTTGCAGTACCGCAACAGTTCCCTCAGGACGGCAAACGGCTCATCCCCGTAGAACCCGACCTTTTGCCGCCACAATCCGTCCACGCCCTCCCACGCGGACTCGACGAACAGCGCATCGATGGCTTCCACCTCGAGCTGGCGCCGCCAGGTGGAAGGCTCAAGGACGACGAACTCGGCCTCCGGAAGCAGCCCTTCCATGGTGAACTGGTCCGCGATGATGCCGATCCGGTGCGCCCGGAGGGGCTTGCCTGCGTCCATGGTGCCGGACATCGTCCGGGCCTGGGCATGCGTGGCCGCTGCCGTTTCCGAAGCCTGCGCCCACGTCCTGTGCTCAATGGTCCACAGCCGGGCACGGCGGCCCATTTCCGAGCGCAGCCGCGGGTCCTCCACCAAACGCCGCAGGACGTCGGCAAGCGAAACGGGATCGCCCGGGCTGCAAAGCAGCGCCCGCTCCTGCGCCCCGCCTGCAAGATCCCTCGACGGTCCAAGATCGGAAAGCACAACGGCCTTGCCGCTGGCCATGGCTTCGAGTGGCTTGAGGGGCGAAACCATTTCCGTGACCGGGAAACGCCGCCGCGGGCAGGGCATGATGTCGAAAAGGCTCACGTAGTCCTTGACGGACTTCGCCGGAACCCGTCCGGTGAAGACCACGTGCTTGCCAAGCCCCAACTCCTGGGCGGTCTTCCGAAGCTCGCCAAGTTGGGCGCCGTCGCCGACGATCACGCAGCGCACGTCCAGGCCCTGGTCCACCAGGATCCTGGTCGCTCCCAGAAGGTCGGGCAGGCCCTCGTAGGCAACCAGGCTGCCGGTGTAGCCGATGACGATGGAGCCTTCGGGGAGTCCGAGCTTCGCGCGAAGGGCAGCCTTGGCAGGCATCGGCTTGAAGGTGTCAGTGTCGACCGAATTTGGCAGCAGCTCGATCTTGGCCTCGTCGGCGCCCCTGCGGATCAATTCCTCGCGGACCTGCTTGGTAATCGCCAGCACCCGGTCGGCCTCTTGAACCACGAGCGCTTCGAGCTTCACCGCAAGCCGAAAACGGTCGCTTTCATCCCACCAGGGCTTGTTGGAAAGCTCGGTGATCTCCCAGATGCCCCGGACTTCGTAGACGAAGGGAAGCCCGAGCCGGCGCGCCGCCATGAGTGCGGGTAGCGCCGTGACGTAGTTCGACGCCGCGTGGATGACGGCAACGCGGTTCCGCTGTGCTTCGCGGACGATCACGTCCGCGGCGCTCATCAGATAGTGGTCGAGGCGGTCCTTCGAAAGGTCCGGGCCGGGGTTGAATACGTGCGGTACTCCGGCGATCCTGCGTTCGAACCGGCGCTGGCCGGGTGCAGGCACATCGGTCTTCGCGTCCCACGGGTAGCCGGGCCGGGCCGCGACGACGATGTCCTCACCGTTGTCCACCAGGCCCGTGACGAGGCCGGCTGTGCGGGTTGAATACCCGTTGCTGTTGAAATGCCCGGTGCTGTGCGCGCAGTACATGACCCTGCCGCGCTCCACCAAATAGCCGGGATTGGGCTGACGCGGGGAGAGGAAAATCCCGGATTCCAGGAGGGCGTTCTGCCCTTCGATATTCTCGAGGATCTGCTTGTCCTTGCCCGCGAGCCCCGACAGCAGGCTCCTGTGCTCCGAAATCCTTGAGGCAGGCAGCGCCACGGCGCCCCTGACGAAGTATTCGTGCATCACCAGTTTCAGCAGGCTTCCCTTCGAAGGGGAGGCCTGGAAGTCGCGGAGGAGTTGCTCGTACGCGGGAACATCCGTGTGCGGCGCGGCTTTCGAAGGCGCGGCTTCCGTGTGCGGCGCGGCTTTCGAAGGCGCGGCTTTCGAAGACAGGGCCTTGGACGGCGCCGGCGTCGAAGCAGCCCCCGCCTGGAGAGCCGCAGCGGGCTGCGCCGGCGCGAGCGCGGGCTTCGCCGCCGGGCGGAAAGCCCGCAGACGGAACGACGACGCAGCGGCCTTCAGCTTCCGTGCGGCCTTCCTGGCGATGCCATAGGGCGCCGTCAGGGACCGCCCGAGCCGGAGGCTCCGGGATTGCCGGAGCCTCCGTAGGGTTGTCCGCAGCTGGGTGTTTTCTGCTTCGGCCCGGTCGAGCCTGTCTTTGAAGCCGTCCCTGGCGCGACGCATCGCCCTCAGGTCCCTATCGAGGTCTTCGGCCTTCCTGGCTTGTCTCTTGGCTTCCTTGGCGGCACGCTCGTATTCACGGATCAACTCGTCCGTGTCGCTTGCGTAACGCCTGCGCTTCGCCAGCTGCAAAGCGGAAGTCTGTGCCGATTCGTCGGGGTGCTTCATCAACAGGTCTCCGAGCCCTCCGTTTCTACTGCCAGATTCCGCGCGTGTCGATCACAGCTTTGCCCTCAAGGACCGAGCGGTCGATTTCCTTGAAGTCGTCGTGGTCAACGAGCAGGAGAACGGCGTCGGCTGCCGCAATGGAGGCCCCGGTTTCACCCAGCGTGACGTTTGCGAGGCCGGTGAGCTGGCGCGGCAGGCTCTCAACGTGCGGTTCGACGACCAGCAGTTCGGCGCCGTCGACCTTCGTGCTCAGCTTCTCCACGATGGCCACCGCGGGCGACTCGCGGAGGTCGTCGATGTTTGCCTTGAATGCCAGCCCCAGTACTGCGATCTTCGGATCAGCCTTCTCGCCGACGGCGTCCAGGACCTTTTTGACGACCCATTCCGGCTTGGCGTCGTTGGTCTCCCGTGCCTGGCGGATCAGCTGTGCCTCCTCCGGCGCAGCAGCAACGATGAACCACGGGTCGACGGCGATGCAGTGGCCACCGACGCCGGGACCGGGCTGAAGGATGTTGACCCGCGGGTGGTGGTTTGCCAGCTTGATGAGTTCCCAGACATTGATGCCGAGCTTGTCGCTGATCACGGAGAGTTCATTGGCGAACGCGATGTTGACGTCGCGGTAGGAGTTCTCCACGAGCTTCGCCATTTCGGCCGTAGCCGCGTCCGTGACAAGGATTTCGCCCTGGCAGAAGACTGCATACAGGGCCCGTGCCAGTTCGGCCGCCTCGGGAGTCAGGCCACCGACGATGCGGTCGTTGGTGACGAGCTCGATCATGATGCGGCCTGGCAGAACGCGCTCGGGGCAGTGGGCCACGTGGATGGCCGGCTTGCCGTCGGCACCGTCCAGGCTGAGGTCGGGCCGCAGGCTGATGAGGTAGTCGCCCAGCAGCTGGGTGGTACCGGGAGGGGACGTGGACTCGAGGATCACGAGTTCGTCGCCCACGAGCTGCGGGGCAATGGCACGCGCTGCAGCCTTGATGTAGGTGACATCGGCAGTGCGGTCCGGGTTGAACGGCGTGGGGACAGCGACGATGTAAGCCTGCGCCGCCGGGGTTTCCAGCGAAGCGCTGAGCTTCTTCTGGCTGACCGCACCGGCCACATAGGACGCGAGGTCGGGTTCAACGAACGGAACCTCGCCGCGGTTGACGGCGTCCACCGTTCCCTGGTTTACATCGACGCCGATGACGTGGATATCGTTTCCGGCCAGGATCGCTGCAGTCGGCAAACCAATGTATCCGAGACCGACGACCGCTACGTTTTCGATTGTATTCATTCCAAACACCCCCGTTTAGACAGAGACTTCGTCCCTGTAGTTTCCAAAAAATTTCAAAGAACCACTGGAGAGCAGTTCGGCGTCGCTTACCTTCCATGTGTGCCCTGTGCGGGCGCGCTGTTGACAGTAGTTGAACCGGTCAGAGGAATAGACAGTGAGCCCCTTTGCCACTACATCTCTGAGGAATTGGCTGTCCTCCCCGCTGCCGAGTGCGGCGAAAGGAGTGCTCCGGAACGTCTCGGCCGAAGCCATGATGGTAGGGCCCATGACCGTTCGAGTATAACGATGCTCCCACTCGGGAAAGCGAAGCAGCGTGGCGTTTGACGCTTCCAGGTACATGTAGTGCGCCTGTTTTCCCACGACGTCCGCGCCCGAAAAGTCCAAGGCGTGGGATTGGTCACTGAGGTAGGCCGGGCCGTAAAAATCGTCGTCATCCATCTTGGTGAGGACATCCCCGGACGCCGCGGAAACGCAGTGGTTCAGGCACTCCCCCAGGCTCCGGTCCGTGCCGGCTGAAAGCAGTGTCACATGCTCAAGTCGGTGCGTCTTCCGGAGGCGGTCAAGCTCCGCGGCCGCGAGGTCGAAGCCGTGGGTCAGCAGCACCAGTTCAACGTCAACGTCGCGCTGGCTTGCCACGGTCTGGAAAACGTGGTCAAGCTGCCAGGGACGGATGGTGGATACCAGGGCGGATATGGCAGGGCGCCGCGGGGTGCTTGCCAGATGCGGCGCGGCGGCCGCCAGAACCTGGTTGCTGCGTGCGCGGTAGGTATGGTCCTGCCAGATCCGGCGCTGGGCCCGGTGCAGTTGGCGGTCGCCCAATTCCGGGTTCCGCGCGAGCGCTTTGAGAAGCTGCTCCGCTTCGGGCCGGCTTGAGACGGTAAAGATCTCGTCGTCGGTGAAATAGTTTCCGATCGCTTTGCTCGGGGTGGTGACAATATTGGCCCCGGCTGCCAGGACCTCGAATACCCGCCGTGAACACATCGTCGGCGAGTCCACGACGGAATTCACATTGAGGAAAGTCTTATATGCCTTGTAGGCGGTGAGCATTTCCGCGTAGTCCAACGAGCCCACCACCCGGTCCTCAAATGCCTCCGGGAAACGGTATTTCGGGTCGGTGCCCGCGTGCCGTGCAAAAATCTCGAGGCCGGTTTCCATTGAGGGCGAGGCCGCGACGGCGGCGGACAGCAGGAGGTCCAGTTGCTGGCGCCGTTCCGGATACTTCCCGGCGAAGTACATCCCGGCGAAGGCGACGTCCCGCTCATGCCAACCGAACCTCGGCCGCACGGGATTGTGGATCCTCGGCTGCGCCGCGAAGGACAGCACGTCGACCCTGTCGTGTCCGAGGTCCTTCCGGTAGGCGTCCAGCCGCCCTGAGTCGCTGGTGAAGACGAAGTCGAAAAGCTTCGCGGCCGGAAGGAAGTCGTCGTAGTGCGGCGGGTCTTCCTTGTTCCAGAAGACCGAGGGCACGCCATGTGCCCGGCACCAGGAGGTCAGTCCGGCCAAGGCGGGGTTGCCGGCGCCGGCGATCTTTCCCGCCCAGCGCCCGCCGTTGCCGGCCCAGGCGGATTCCACGAACACGAGATCGACCGGGTTTCCGGAAAGCTGCGCCTCCCAGTCCCGTGGCGAGAGCTCGATGCAGTTCCATTCTTCGCCAAAAGCCAGCAACGAGAAATCGTCAAGAATGACCGCCACGTTGGCGGTGGGCGCCGGTGCTTCCGGACGCCGTCCAAGCTCGGCGGCCCGGAACTTGAGCCGTCTCCGGCGGCCCCGGCCGACCCAGGCGCCCTCGGCTCCGCGGACCGTCTCCAGCTTCCGGTAGCCGGCCGCCGCGGCTTCACGCTCAAGCCATTTCCTTGCCTGTGCGGGGCCGCCGGTCCGCAGGTGCCAGATGAGCTTGCGAAGGGATGCAATTCCCTCAATCACGGGCGGGACCGCCTCAGCGAGTTTCGGTCGGCGACATCTGCGACTTCCAGGTCGTTGATCATCCGGCGCCGGAGCTTCATGGCGGCGAAGCGGTCGCCTTCGGCCAGCTTCTGGGTGAACATCCGGTACCACTTGATGACGTGGTCCGGGTCGCCGTCGGCGATCAGCTCGCCCTGGTCGATCCAAATCGCCCTGTTGCACAGCTCCTTGATGGTGGGCATGCTGTGGCTCACCAAGAAGACCGTGCCCGCCTGGTTCAGCAGTTCGAGCATCTTCTTCCGGGTCCGGTCCTTGAACTGGGCATCGCCGGTGTTCAAGGCCTCATCGATGATGAGGATCTCAGGATCAATGCTTGCTGCGATGGCGAAGCGAAGCCGTGAACTCATGCCCGCCGAGTACGACTTCATCGGCATGTGGATGGCTTCCTCGAGGCCTGAAAGCTCCACGATCGACTCGTACTTAGCATCGATTTGCTGGTGCGTCATGCCCATGGCCAGGCAGCCGAGAACTATGTTCTGGTCACCTGAAAGCCCGGGGATCAGTGCGGCATTCACTCCGAGCATGACCGGTGTCGAGGTGGCGTAGACGGCACCTGAAGTGGGGGGAACCTGGCCACCCACGAGTTTCAGCAAGGTGCTCTTGCCCGAACCATTGCGGCCGATGACGCCGACTGATTCCCCGTGTTCCACCACGAGGGAGAGCTCCTTGAGCGCTGGAACATCAACGGCCTTGGTGCGGCTGACCGCGGTCCGGAACCCTTTCCAGCGCATGGCAGGCGCGGAGGAGCCGTCGCGGCTGCGGCTTGTGGTCCGGTAGGTCATGCTGACCTTGTCGATGACAACGGCCGGCGTGCCTTCGATGAAGTTCAGCTCAGAGTTCACGGCCATAGGATTCCTCCCCCTTCCAGAAGAAGACCATTCCGGCTGCGAGGGTGGCCAGGGACCACAGTGCGAGGATCGCCCACGCGCGCCAGCTGCCGAGGCTTCCGTAGAGCACGCACTCCCGCGCCAGGTGGACGACGTTGTAGAGCGGGTTGTATTCCATGACTTGCCTCAGCCATGGAACCGAATCGAACTTGTCGATGGAAAAGAACAGGCAGGACATGTACATCCACAGCCGCAGCGCGTAGGAAATCAACTGGTTCACGTCGTTGAACATGGAGACCAGCCGCGCGAGGATCAGCCCGAGCCCGAGGTTGAATAGGAACTGTAGGCCGACCACCGGCACGAGCATCAGCCAGCGCAAGGAGATTTCCTCGGAGGGCGGCAGGATGATCACCAGGACGAGCATCGTGATCAGGACCGGGATGTTGGCGAACAGTTCCCGGAGGTTGGCCGCCAGGACAAGGCTTGCCCGCGGGAACTGGAAGGCATGGATGACGTTCTTGTTCCCCGCGATGGCACGTGAGGACACGGAAATGGCGCGTGAGGACATCTGGAAGAGGAAGACTCCGATCACCAGGTACGCCACGAAGTTTTCAATACCGTGGCCGGATTTCAGGAGCACCCCCATGATGAGGTAGAACATCAGGCCGTTGAGGAGCGGGCTCAGGACGAGCCATGCCCGGCCCAGCTTGTCCTGCTCGTTCCCGGTCTGCACCCGTGACTGCGCGTCGTAATACACAAAGTGGCGGTAGTCCCAGAGCGACACAAGGTAATCGAGCAGCGGCGGGCGCGCGCCGACACGGCGCAAGCCGCGCAGGTTGACGGAAGTCGCCACCGCGGTTGGCTGCGGTCCCTGGGGAATCGCGGGTGTTTCCGTGCTCAACGTAGTGCCTCCATCAAATTCGCGTAGGCCGAGGCCAGGGCCCTGGCGTTCGCCTGCCAGGTTCTCGTTTCCAGGACGGCTTTTCGCCCCGACTCGCCGAATCTATCCCGCAGCTCCTTCGAACCGAGGAGCTCTGTTATCCGGGCGGCCAAGCCGCCGGGATCTTCGGGTGGTGCCAGGAAGCCGGTGACGCCGTCTTCGACGATCTCGGCAAGCGCGGGCAGCCGGCTGGCCACGACCGGACGGGCGCAGGCCATGGCCTCCACCGGCTTCAATGGTGTCACGTCCCGCGCCACCGACAGGTCCTTCCGCGGGACGACGAACACGTCCAGGGCCTGGTGGTACAGGTACGCCTGGTGCCGCGGTACCCGACCCGTGAACACTGCGCGGTGCTCCAACCCCGCGGCGCGGACATGCTCGCGCAGTGCCGGCAGCGCCACGCCGTCGCCCACAATCAGCAGCGTCAGACGCGGGTGCAGGGGCGCCAGCAGCGCGAACGCGGCGACCAGGTCGTCAAGGCCTTCGTAGGCAACCAGGCTGCTGACCGTACCGATGTGCAGGGCCTCGGGGTCGAGGCCGAGCTGCCGCCGCGCCTCCGCGGCCGGCTGCGGTTCGGCCAGGAAGTCGCCGCCCACCGCGTTCGGTGCGACAAGCACCTTCTGGCGCGGCACCCCGGCGGACACGATGTTCTCCTTCATCGCCGAACCAAGGGTCACCACCAGGTCCGCGGAACGCATGGCCTCCGCTTCGCGTTCCTGGAACAGCCGGTAGCGCTGGCTGTCCTTCGCCTCCGGACCCCTGGTGGAAGCCCAGGTGTCCGCTAGTTGCCCCCGGACCTCATAGACCCAGGGAATGCCGAGGGCTTCTGCGACGGCCCGGGTAACCAGGGCGTTCACATAATGGGTGGTCGTATGCAGCACTGCCGGACGGAAGTCCAGCGCCACCTCGAGCAGCGCCTCGGCCTGCTGCTGCAGGCGGCCGTCGACAGTCGGTGCCAGGCGGGACGGCAGGAGCCTCTGGTAGGCGATCCCGTCCACCACATCACGATGGCGCGCCGCGAACTTGCCCACCTGCACCGGGTAACCCACCCGGGTGACGGCCATGTTGTCCCATCCGGCATCCCTTTGGGCCAGCAAGACGGAATGCGAGCGTTGGGCGTAGCCGCTGGCGGTATGCGGCAGGGAATTCGTCAGGACGTGCAGCACCCGCCGCTGGCGCGGCTCATACGGCACGGCGGCGAGGGTGGGTGTCCAGCCTTCGAGAAGCCGCAGCTCTGCCGCGAGCCGCCTGCCTTGCCGGCGCTCGGCCCCGCTGGCGGCGCCTTCCAGGATCCCGACGGCGGCACTCAGCTCGCCGTCGTACCAAAAGCGGCGTGCCTGGGCGGCGCGGTGGCGGCGGGCTCCGGCGGAGTGGCGGAGGAAGGAATCCGCGAGGTCGGGGCGGTTGGCGACGAGCGCGACGTCGGCCATCACCCTGCTGCCCTCCGCGGGGAGAGTTCCGTGCGCGAGTGCCGCCTCGAGCCGCCGGACCACGTCCTGGTTCTCGCCGGCCATCAGCCCGGCGAGGAGCACGGATCCCCGCGTCGAACCCGGCCCCGCAGCCTTGGTCACGGTTTTCGCCAGCGTGCGCACCAACCGGGAGGGAAGCCGCCGGGAGACCTGGAGGGCCAGCAGGGCAGGATCATCGCTCAGGTGTTCGCGCGCTGCCCCCGCCGCGAGGCGAAGGTTGGTCAGGAGCTCTTTCATCGGCGACGCTTCCGGGGGGCGGCAACGACGTCTTTGATCAGTTCCATGTAGCGGGCAGCAAGGCGGGGATAGTCGGCGTGCTCCTTGACCCATTGCCGGCCGTCGCCGTTGCGGATGAGCCGCCCGCGGTCCTTGGCCAGCGAGGTCCACAATGACGCGAGCGCTTCGGGGCTGCTTGCCACGATGTCCCCGGCACCGGCGTCTTCGACGATCCGGGCGGCCTCGCCGCGGACCACGGCGGTGACGTGCCGGCCAACGGCGAGTACCTCGTAGGTCTTCGACGGCACCGTGGTTTCGAAGGATTTCCAGTCATCCCTGAGCGAGACCAGGCAGGTGTCCGCCGATGCGTAGCGCTCCATGACGTCCTTGCCGTGCATCGGATCATGGAAGGTAACCGGCGCGTCCAGTTCGAGGGCAAGCTGCTCCAGTTCGCGGCGCTTCACCCCGCTGCCCACCATGTGCAGGTGCATGGAGTTGCCCACCAGTGCGCTGGCCCGGATGGCTATGTCGAGTTTCTGGCTCCTGCCGTGGTTGCCCAGGTAGAGCACTTCAAAGGTGTCCCGCTCCAGTGCAGGGGGTTCCAGGGTGGGGATCTGTTCGAGCCGGACCCCGTTGCTGACCGTGGCCACATTGGCCAGTCCGCGGGCCCTGAGGGTCGCCGCGAAGCCTTCGGTGACGGTCACCACGAGGTCCGCGCGGCGCTGCACGAATTCGACGGCGTGCTCGGCCAGGCTCTTGACCTTGCCTTGGACGAGGCGGGCGTCGCGGGCCAGGTCCGGCCAGGCGTCCCGCATCTCGACGATCAGCGGAACGCGCCGCAACCTTGAGAGGACGTACCCGGCGCCCAGGGTCGGCAGGCTTGGCGCGGTGACAATGACGACGTCGGGCCGCCGGGTAAGCAGGCCCAGCGGCACTGACAGCGCCGCCGAATAGCACTGGTCCAGGAAGCGCGCCAAATGGGAACTGCCGTGCCGCAGGTAGGGAACCCGCACGATCAGTTCCGAGCTGGGGCCCTCCTGGCCCCGCATCGGCCAGCCGGCCAGGTCCCGGGGAAGCTCCCGGCGGCCGTGTGGTGTGTGCGCGACGGGCGCGACGACGTCGACGTCCCAGCCGGCGTCGGCGAACTCCTTGATGAAGGCGGTCCAGCGCCGCTGCGGCGGGCTGCTCTCAGGCCAATAGGAATGGGTAACGAGTGTCAGGCGCGGCGTATCCTCGCAGCGCTGTTTGCCAACGCCTGCTTGTGTGGCTGTCTGCATCGGGCTTACTTGTGACTCCGGACCGGCGGCCTCCGGGATTTGGAGCCCATGAACCGGAAGTAGACGAACCCGGCCCCGAGCAGGGCAAGGACGGTAATGATCTGGACGTGCAGGGGGCTCCCGGTGGCCACCGAAACCACGGAGTCGAGGGTCTTCGCAACCGGTTCGGGCAACGGCACGGGGGCAGAGGTCTTGACCGGTGCCGACGGCTTCACGGAGGGGGCGGTGCTGTTGCTCGCGGTGGGGTTCGGGGACTCGGGCAATGGCACGACCTGTCCGGCACCGGGTTCCTGGGCGAACTGCCCGGCGGGCTGCTCCACGACGAAGGGCGCCGGAACGGTGCCGGCCGGGGCCGCAGGGGCGGGATTTGGTCCCGGCTCCAAGGGCTTGGTGGCGGTTCCCCCGCTTCCCCCGCCGGGGACAGTGGTCCCCGGAAGAGTGGTCCCCGGAAGGCTGGTGCCCGGGCCGCTTGTCTCGGAACCGGACGTACCCGGATCCGTGGTACCCGGGTCAGTCGTTGCGGGGTCGGTGGCACCGGGCTCCGTTGTCCCGCCCGGGTCTATGGGGTCCGTGGGCAGGGTGACGATGTCTCCCGGATCAACCGGGTTTTCGATGATCGGGTCAGGCGGCTCTTCCGCGTGCGCTCCACCCGCCTGGATTCCCAGCATCAAGGCAAGCGCAAGCACCGTGGCGCACCTGCGTACCCCACTGCAATACTTCCTCATCGTTGCCCCCCGCAGCGATTGCGGCAGGGCCTGTCCGCCGCGGCTGCGGCTGGCAAACCCGGCCGGTTACACAAAGCGAATCAGTCGGTCCAGTCAATAAGATCGTGACCAGCATAATTCACTACCGGCCGGGAAGCCGCATCTAAGTCCTTGATTTGGACTAATTGGCAATACCCTGGGCTTTAAGGTAATCGCCCACTTTGTCCTCTTTCAGCGCCTTCTTGAGGGCATCGATCGCTGACTGGTCCGCCACCACGATCGACTGCCCATCCGCCGACCAACCGGTCCCGCTGTTGGGCAGGGTGAAGCTCTTTACGTCCCCCGTGCGGACATTGCGCAGTTCGACGGCGAGCTTGCCCACGGCCAAGGCGTCCAGGGTCTCATCCACCGAGACATACGGCGAAACCTGGTCAACCACGGCGCTGATCTTCGCCGGATCGGTCAGGGTCTCGGTGGTCAGGAACTTGCCCAGCAGCGCCTTCAGGAAGATCTGCTGGTTCTTCACCCGCTGGTAGTCGCCGTCCGCGAAGGCGTAGCGTTCGCGGACGAAGACCAGGGCCTTGTCCCCGCTCAGCACCTGCTTGCCCTTGGCGAAGTCGAATCCGCGGTCGCTGAAGGCAATGGGGACATTCACTTCCACGCCGCCCAAGGCATCCGTCATGGACTTGAAGCCTTCGAAGTCGATCACGGCGACATGGTCGATGCGGGCGTCGAGGATGCCTTCCACGGTCTGCACCACCAGCGGGATGCCGCCGAAGGCCATGGCCGCGTTGATCTTGGCGCTGCCGTGGCCCGGGATGTCCACCCAGGTGTCACGCATGATGGAAGTGATGAAGATGTTCTTCCGGTCCGCGGGGATGTGGAGCAGCATCATCGAGTCGGAGCGCTGGTCCGAGGGGGCGCCCTTTTCCGCGGTGTCCACCGGGGCAGAGCGGGAATCGCTGCCCAGCACCAGGATGTTCATCGCTTCTCCCCCGTTGGGAAGGGTCGGCTTCGTGGGCCGGGTGGATTCCTCCGGAAAGGCGTGTTCGATCTTCTGGGTCTTCGTATTGAAGCTGTTGGCGAGGTTGTACAAGTAGAAGCCGCTGACAGCTCCCACGACCAGGACAACCGCCAGGAAACCCAGCAGGACGTTACGCGCGGTGTGCGACTTCTTCTTCCGCGGAGTCGGCTCATCCTGCGTGGTTTCAGGCAGCATTTCGTCGTTGTGCATCCGTGTGTTCCTTTGTCCCCAGGGCAAAACCGTTCACGCCATCATCCCATGTCCCGTGGAAAAGGCCTTCCAGCCTCTCCTCAGGTTCGCCCGGGGTGCCCGGGGCACGTAGGCTTGAGGGGTGATTTTTCCGACCGGCCCGCACTTCCACACAAAGCGTTTCCGCCCGAAGACAGCGGCGCTTGCCGCGGCCGCCTCACTCTTGGCCCTGTCCGCCTGCTCGCCCGCCGTGGACGTCAAGGCGGCAGCGGATGCCGCCAACCCGGCCTGCGCCCCGATGATGGTGGCGCTTCCGGATGCCATCGGGGATGCAAAGCTGCGCAAGACGAACAGCCAGGCAACCGCGGCGTGGGGCGAGCCCTCGCAAGTGGTCCTGCGCTGCGGGGTCAACGTCCCGGGTCCCACCACGGACCGCTGCGTCAGCGTCAACGGCGTCGACTGGGTGATCAAGGAAGGCAACCCGGTGTGGACCCTGACCACCTACGGCCGGGAGCCCGCCACGGAAATCCTCATGGACCCGAACGTCATCAGTTCCGCGACGGTCCTTGCCGATCTGGCCCAGGCAGCGGGCAAGATCAAGGCACTGCGCCATTGCGTCGGCCAGGAAGACCTCCCGAACCTGCCGAAGAGCAAGTGAGCCGGTGCCGCCGTCGGGAATCCCGACGGCGGCACCCCCGTTTCAGCGCAGTCCGGTCTTGCGGTTCAGCGCGAGGTAGATCAGCTCGTCGATCAGGTCCGCGTACGGCAGGCCGGACGCGGCCCACATCTGCGGGTACATGCTCTTGGGGGTGAACCCGGGCATGGTGTTGATCTCGTTGATGATGAGTTCGCCGTCCGGGGTGTAGAAGAAGTCCACCCGGCTCAGGCCTTCGGCGCCGACGGCGTCAAAGGCTGCCGCGGCAAGCTCGCGGACGCGGGCGATCGCTTCCTCCGGCATGTCCGCCGGGCAGCTCAGGGCCGCGGCGCCGTCCTCGACGTACTTGGCGGCGAAGTCGTAGAACTCGTGCCCGCCTGAGGTCACGGCGATTTCACCCGGCATGGAGGTGCGCGGAGCGTCGGTGCCGCGTCCTTCGAGCACCGCGCATTCGATCTCGCGCCCGGTGATCCCGGCTTCGATCACCAGCTTGAGGTCGTGGCGGCGGGCTTCCTCGATCGCGGCGTCCAGTGCGTCGAGCGAATCCACCTTGGAAATCCCCATCGAGGACCCGGCGCGGGCCGGCTTCACGAAGACCGGGTAACCCAGGCGGTCCACCCGCTTGCGGACTGCCTCGGCGTCGTTGCTCCATTCGCGGTCGGTAACGGCCACGTACGGCCCCACCTTCAGCCCGGCGGCCTCGAAGACCACCTTCATGAAGTGCTTGTCCATGCCGACGGCGGAGGCCAGGACACCGGCGCCCACGTAACGGGTGTCCGAGAGTTCCAGCAGTCCCTGGATGGTGCCGTCCTCGCCCCACGGACCGTGCAGCAGCGGGAAGACGACGTCCACGGAACCGAGTTCCTGGGGAACCGCGTTGGGTTCGGTGACCACCAGCTGGTGGGTGCCGCCGACCTCGGCGAGGGTGACCGTCTTGCCCGAGGGGGCGACTTCCGGCAGTTCCTCGGAGCTCAGGGACCACTGGCTGAGATCGCCGCCGGGGATCACCCACTGGCCGGTCTTCGCAATCCCGATCGGGATGACGTCGTACTTGCTCTTGTCGATCGCCCCCATCACTCCGGCCGCCGTCACGCAGCTGACGGCGTGCTCGCTGGAGCGGCCGCCGAACAGCACGGCGACGCGTGGGCGCCGACCGCCGTCGGGAGTTCCGGGGGTCTGGATCTTTTCGGTCACAATCAGTAATCGCCTTCGGACTTCAGGGAGCGGGCAAGGAGCCGGGGCCCGAGTTCATCAACGGAAAGTCTGCCTTCCAGCACGGCCACCACGGCCGCAGTAATCGGCATGTCGACGCCGAGGCTGACGGCCAGCTCGTTGACAGCGTACCCGGATTTGATGCCCTCCGCCGTTTGGGTCATCTTCGCCGTGACCTCGTCAAGGGTCAGACCCTGGCCGAGCAAACGGCCCGCCGTGTGGTTGCGGGACAGCGGCGAGGAACAGGTGGCCACAAGGTCTCCGAGGCCGGCGAGCCCGGCCATCGTGTGGGCATCGCCGCCGAGCGCGAGGGCAAGCCGCGAGGTCTCCGCGAGGCCCCGGGTGATGACAGAGGCCTTCGTGTTGTCGCCCATCTGCCTGCCTTCACAGATGCCGACGGCGAGGGCGATGACGTTCTTGACGATCCCGCCGATCTCCACCCCGACGACGTCGGTGCTCGTGTAGGGGCGGAAGTACGGTGCCGTGCAGCAGTGCGCGATCGCCGCCGCGGTGTCCTCGTCGCTGCAGGCGACGACGGACGCCGTGGGCTCCTGCCGGGCGATTTCCATCGCCAGGTTGGGGCCGGAGACCACTGCCACCCGGCTGTCCGGGATGTCCAGTTCCTCGGCGATCACCTGGCTCATGCGCGAATCCGTGCCGAGTTCCAGGCCTTTCATGAGGGAAACCACGACGGCGCCGGGCGCCACGAGCTCCTTCCACTCCTTGAGCTGCGGGCGCAGGGACTGTGCAGGAACCGCGAGGATCACCAGTTCCGCGCCGTCCAGGACCTCGGCGACGTCGGTCGACGCGGAGATCGACAGCGGCAGCGGCGTGTCCTTGAGGTACTGCTCATTGAGGTGCTGCCGGTTGATCTGCTCCACGACCTCGGGGCGGCGCCCCCAGATCCGGATGCTGCGTTCGCTGCCAGCGGCCGCGGCGGCGTCGGCAAGGACCTTGGCGAAGGTGGTTCCCCAGGAGCCGGCGCCCAGGACGGCGACGACCGCGGGTTCCCAGTCGGTGCCGGCGCCGGTCACTTCAGCTCCCCCGGATTGGCTGTGCTTCCGGGCCTCGCTGTGTTTCCGGGCCTCTCAGTGCCCCGGGCCTGGAAGCGGCCCTGCTTGGCCTGGTTGTGGGCGGCGGGATCCCAGCGTTCGGCAGGGGGTTCCTCGCCGCGGAGTTCGGCCAGGAGCCCGGTGATGGCGGCCATGATGAGCTCGGTTGCCTCATTGAGGGTGGTGCGGTCCAACGGACGGCCCGCGAAGCTGCTGAGGTCCAGCGGCTCGCCGACCAGCACGCGGGACGTCTTCCGCGGGAAGATGTGGAAGCGCTTGGCGTACCTCGGGAAGACTTCGTGGGCGCCCCAGTGCGCCATGGGGACCACCGGCGCACCGGTCTGTATGGCCAGCCGGGCGGCACCGGTGTGGCCCTTCATCGGCCAGAGGTCCGGGTCGCGGGTCAGGGTGCCTTCGGGATAGATGATGATGGCGCCTCCGGCGTCCACCACCTCCTGGGCTGCCTGCAGCGAGCGGTTCGCCCCCGCCGTCGAGCGTTCCACCGGGATCTGGCGCGTGGCGCGCAGCAGGGAACCCACAACGGGAGCCTTGAACAGGCCCGCTTTGGCGAGGAAGTGCGGCAGGCGCTTCTGGTTGTAAAGCATGTGGCCGATCACGATCGGATCGATCTCGGTGCAATGGTTGGGTGCGGCGATGAAGCCGCCTTTGGGAAGCTTCCCGGTGCCTTCCCATTTCTTGGCCATCAGGAGGTTCATCAACGGCCGTGCGATCCCTGCGAGGAGCGCGAACGTGGCACGGCTCTTGGCCGGTTCCTTCAAAGGGTCCCCCGCTTACTTGGATTCGGTGATGTCGAAATCTGCGCCGAGGCCGGCCAGCTTCTCGGTGAAGCGTTCGTAGCCGCGGTTGATGATGTCAATGCCCGTAACGCGGGAGGTTCCGGTTGCAGCAAGCGCCGCGATCAGGTGGCTGAACCCGCCGCGGAGATCGGGGATGTCGATGTCGGTGCCCTTCAGCGGCGTCGGCCCGGAAATGACGGCCGAATGCAGGAAGTTGCGCTGGCCGAAACGGCACGGGACGCTGCCCAGGCATTCGCGGTGCACCTGGATCGTGGCACCCATGCGGCTGAGGGCCTCGGTGAAGCCGAAGCGGTTTTCGTACACGGTTTCGTGGACGATCGACACGCCTTCGGCCTGGGTCAGGGCGACGACGAGCGGCTGCTGCCAGTCGGTCATGAAGCCGGGGTGCACGTCGGTTTCCAGGACCAGCGGGCTCAGCTTGCCGCCGGGGTGGTAGAAGCGGATCCCGTCCTCGCGGATGTCCATTCCGCCGCCCACTTTGCGGTAGGTGTTGAGGAAGGTCATCATGTCGCGCTGGGAGGCGCCTTCGACGAAGATGTCGCCGCGGGTCACCAGCGCGGCCGAGGCCCAGGACGCGGCTTCGTTGCGGTCCGCCAGGGCGCGGTGGTCGTAGCCGCCCAGGTCCTTGACGCCTTCGATCCGGATGGTGCGGTCCGTCTGCACGCTGATGATGGCGCCCATTTTCTGGAGCACGGCGATCAGGTCGATGACCTCGGGTTCGGTGGCCGCGCCGCTGAGTTCGGTGATGCCTTCGGCACGCGTGGCGCTGAGCAGCACCTGCTCGGTGGCACCGACGGACGGGTAGGGCAGGGAGATCTTGGCACCGTGCAGGCCCTTGGGCGCGGAGATGTGGATGCCGCCGGGGCGCTTTTCCACCACGGCACCGAACTGGCGCAGCACGTCCAGGTGGAAGTCGATGGGGCGATCGCCGATCTTGCAGCCGCCCAGGTCCGGAATGAACGCCTCACCGATCGCATGGATCAGCGGGCCGCAGAACAGGATCGGTATGCGGGAGTCCCCTGCATGGGCGTCGATCGCCGTGCTGGAGGCCGTCTTGGCGTCCTTGGGATCCAGGGTCAGATCACCGGTGACGGGATCCTTTTCCACGGTGACACCGTGCAGTTTCAGCAGGCTGGTGACAACCTCCACGTCCTTGATTTCCGGGACATTCCGGAGCACTGAAGGCTCATTCCCCAGCAAGGACGCGACCATGGCCTTGGGCACAAGGTTCTTCGCGCCACGGACGGTAACACGGCCGGCCAGCGGCACACCGCCGCGGATTGTCAGGACACTGCTCATCTATACCGTTTCCTCACGAGTTGATGCCCCCATACTGCCGAGGGCTCAAGCTAAGCATAGAAGCTGGGGTTAATGATCCGAAATGCGGAAGGGCCGGCCTGGGGTGGCATACCCCCGGGAAATGGCGCCCTTACGCGACCGCGACGCCGGAGGCCGCGACCTCGATCTGGCGCGCAATCCACTGCCTGGCAACGGCTCCGAAATGGTACGGCGCCGCGCCCCATTTGTGATCGGCCTGGGCCACCCTCAGGTCTTCCGGAAGGGTCCGCACCGTGTAGCCGAGGCTCTTGATATGCGCGCAGCATTCAGCGAAATACGCGTTCAGCTCAACGTCTTTTCCGGGATCCCGGAAGGGCGGGACGGGTTCGCCCTTCTCTGTCACCTGCGCCCACGGCGTACCCAGGACGAGCGTCTTGTCACGCAGCCCCATGGCGGTCAGGGCACCGAAGAGCCGGTTGGCAGCGGACTCCCAAAGGGTCCAATGTTCCTCTGTCACCGGCTCAATGAGCCTGTATCGTCCCGCAATTCCCGCCAGCCGGCCGGAATGCATGAGTTCCGAGGAACGGGTCACATAATTGCCGTCGGGCAAGCGGATGACGCCAAGCCGTTCGTCGGTCAAATCAATGACCAGCAGGTCGATTTCCGCCGCATATCGCCGAAGCGTCGGCAGGAGGTTCGATTTCAAGTCTCCGCCGAGGGAGCGGTTCTGGAAGGAGGAGGCCAGGGCCTCGCCGTTAAGAAGTTCCGTGGGCCGTGAGAGTGCGCTGATCATGGACTGACGAGCAACATAGCCGAGCAATGCGTAGTCGGAACCGAGTTCTTCAAACGGGTCCCTGGACACACAGCTGCCATAGATCATCAGGTTTTTGTGCATTAAAGAACCTTAACAGAGGGCCGCGTCCCGGCCGGAATCAGGCGTCCCTGCCGGAATTGGCGGGACGCAGCGAATGGCAAGAAACGCCGCCGTCGAATTGCTGATTCGACGGCGGCGTTCTTATTGCTCGCCCCGCAACCGGTGCGGATTCTGGCTTTTGAGACGGAGTCAGCTGCGCGCCGGCAGCGTCTTCGGCTTGAAGGACGGCCGGGTGGCCTCGTAGGCGGTGA
Source organism: Arthrobacter sp. R-11 (assembly GCF_049913155.1). Taxonomy (GTDB): domain Bacteria; phylum Actinomycetota; class Actinomycetes; order Actinomycetales; family Micrococcaceae; genus Arthrobacter. Next base: position 2,723,501 of record NZ_CP183979.1, read on the forward strand.
TGTCTTCTTCGTGCTGCAGGGTCAGGCCGATGTCGTCCAGACCCTCCAGCAGCCGCCAGCGGGTGTAGTCGTCGATTTCGAACGGTGCCACGACGTTGCCGCATTCGACCGTCTTGGAGACCAGGTCCACCTTGACCTCGGTGCCGGGGGTGTTTTCCAGCACCTTCCAGATGAGCTCGATGTCGTCCTGGGCCACCTCGGCGGCCAGGAGCCCCTGCTTGCCAGAGTTGCCGCGGAAGATATCGGCGAAGCGGGAGGAAAGCACGGCCTTGAAACCGTAGTCCTTCAGCGCCCAGACGGCGTGCTCGCGGGACGAGCCGGTGCCGAAGTCGGGCCCTGCCACCAGCACGGATCCGGCGTTGAACGGTTCCTGGTTCAGGATGAAGCTCTCGTCCTTGCGCCAGCCGGCGAAAAGCGCGTCCTCGAAACCCGTGCGGGTGATGCGCTTCAGGTAGACGGCGGGGATGATCTGGTCCGTGTCCACGTTGCTCTGGCGCAGGGGGACACCGATACCGGTGTGGGTGGTGAACTTTTCCAAGGGGTCCTCCTAGGCGGCGTCGCCGGCGGCGACGGAGACGGATTCCAGGTCGGAAGGCGAGCTGAGCGTGCCGCGCACTGCGGTCGCTGCGGCCACCACCGGCGAGACGAGGTGGGTGCGGCCGCCCTTGCCCTGGCGGCCTTCGAAGTTGCGGTTCGAGGTGGAGGCGCAGCGCTCCCCCGGGGCCAGCTGGTCCGGGTTCATGCCAAGGCACATGGAGCAGCCGGCGAAGCGCCATTCCGCGCCGAATTCCTTGAACACCTTGTCCAGGCCCTCGGCCTCGGCTTCCAGGCGGACACGGGCGGACCCCGGAACCACCAGCATGCGTACGTTCGGGTCCTTGGCGCGGCCGCGGATCACGTCGGCTGCGGCCCGCAGGTCCTCGATGCGGGAGTTCGTGCAGGAGCCCAGGAACACGGTGTCTACACGGATGTCCTTCATGGGGGTTCCGGCTTCCAGGCCCATGTACTGCAGGGCGCGCTCGGCAGCCAGCTTGGCGTTCTCGTCGCCGAAATCCTCGGGCGAGGGCACGGCGTCGTTGAGCGAAACGCCCTGGCCGGGGTTGGTTCCCCAGGTCACGAACGGCTCCAGCGTGTCGGCGTCGAGGTCCACCTCGACGTCGAAGGTGGCGTCAGCATCGGTGTGCAGCGTGTTCCAGTACTCGACGGCGGCATCCCAGTCGGCGCCTTCGGGCGCATGCGGGCGGCCCGACATGTACGCGTAGGTGGTCTCGTCCGGGGCCACCATGCCGGCGCGGGCGCCGGCCTCGATGGACATGTTGCAGATGGTCATGCGCGCTTCCATGGACAGCGCACGGATCGCCGATCCGCGGTATTCCAGGACGTAGCCCTGGCCGCCGCCCGTGCCGATCTTCGCGATCACGGCCAGGATGATGTCCTTGGCGCTGACGCCGGGGCGGAGGGTGCCTTCGACGTTGATCGCCATGGTCTTGAACGGCTTCAGGGACAGCGTCTGGGTGGCCATGACGTGTTCCACCTCGGAGGTGCCGATGCCCATGGCCAGCGCGCCGAACGCGCCGTGGGTGGAGGTGTGCGAGTCACCGCAGACTACGGTCATGCCGGGCTGGGTCAGGCCGAGCTGCGGGCCGACAACGTGCACGATGCCCTGTTCCTTGTCGCCCAGCGAGTGCAGGCGGACGCCGAACTCCTTGCAGTTGGCACGCAGGGTGTCGATCTGGGTGCGGCTGGTGAGGTCCGCGATCGGCTTGTCGATTTCGAGGGTGGGCGTGTTGTGGTCCTCGGTGGCGATAGTGAGGTCCGGGCGGCGCAGTTGGCGTCCGGCCAGGCGCAGGCCTTCGAAAGCCTGCGGGGAGGTCACTTCGTGCACGAGGTGCAGGTCGATGAACAGAAGGTCCGGCTGGGCGTTGGCTCCTTCGCCGTCACCCTTGCGCACTACGTGCGCGTCCCAAACTTTCTCGGCCAGTGTTTTCCCCACGGCCTGCTCCCTTCACTGCGGTTGGATTGTCTACATCCACTGAACATGAGCGCCGCAAAGTGCGCCAGCGAAACAACTTGCATCTCAGATATTGAGACGGCAATATCAGTACATGGACAATTCTAGTGGAGTCGGTGTCATTGATAAAGCGGCCCAGGTGCTGGACGCGCTTGAGGCCGGGCCTACCACGCTGGCGCAGCTGGTGGCCGCAACGGGCCTCGCCCGGCCTACCGTGCACCGCCTGGCATTGGCCCTCGTCCACCACCGCCTCGTGAGCCGCGACATCCAGGGCCGCTTCGTCCTCGGGAGCCGACTGGTGGAGCTCGCCTCGGCTGCCGGCGAGGACCGGCTGATCGCCTCCGCGGGCCCCGTCCTGATCCAATTGCGCGACGCCACCGGCGAGAGCGCGCAGATCTTCCGCCGCCAGGGCGACTGGCGTGTCTGTGTCGCGTCGGCGGAACGCCCCATCGGCCTGCGCGATACCATCCCGGTCGGCACCCAGCTGTCCATGAAGGCCGGCTCCGCGGCCCAGGTGCTGCTCGCCTGGGAGGACCACGACCGCCTGCTGGATGGCCTGCAGAATGCCCGTTTCACTCCCACCGTCCTGGCAGGCGTACGACGCCGGGGCTGGGCCCAGAGCCTCGGCGAACGTGAGCCGGGGGTCGCCTCCGTTTCCGCGCCCGTGCGCGGACCTTCCGGCCGGGTCATCGCGGCGGTCTCGATTTCGGGTCCAATCGAACGCCTCACCCGTCAGCCTGGCCGGCTGCACGCCGAAGTGGTCTGCAACGCCGCCCGGGTCCTCACCGATGCGCTGCGCAAGGGCAACGACTGAGCATTTCCCGGGCTTGCGCCCCTAGGGTCCGGCGGGGAAGGTAATGGCGACGGTCGTTCCGCCGCCCGGAGTTTCCGACAATGAGAGTTCGCCGCCGTGTGCCTCGGCGATGCTGTGGCAGGTGGCCAGTCCCAGGCCGTTTCCCGGCCCGTCGCCTTGGCGGTTCAGGCGGAACATCGGCTCCAGGACCATGGCCCGGTCTTCGGGTTTGATCCCCTTGCCGTTGTCGGCAACGTAGACCGTGGCGCCACGGTGGTCGGAAACAGCGCTGATTCGGATGCGAAGCTTCCGCTCGGGGCTGCGGTAATTGATCGCGTTCGACACCAGGTTCTGGATCAGCATGCGGAAATGTCCCTTGTCCGCGTAGAGCGTCAGGTCTTCTGCTTCGATGATGCCGGAGCCTTCGATGCCAAGGTCGCGGGCAACGTTCCTGGCCGTGTCCTGGAGTGAGACATGCGTCGGCTGGATGCTGCCGCCTACCCGTGAGTAGCTAAGGACGTCCTCGAGCATTCCGAGCATGCGCCGTCCGCTGTACCCGATGCGTTCAAGATACTTGGCAGCTGCGCTGTCGGACTGGACCTCCGGATCGTCCTCCACCAGTTCTGCGTAGCCGAGGATCGTGGTGAGTGGAATGCGCAGATCATGGCTGACGCGTCCCGCGAAAGCAGCGAGCTTGGCATTGCTGTCCTTCAGCTTCGCGTTGGTGTCCTTCAGCTCGGCGTATGTGCGATCCAGTTGGGTTGTGCGGCGTTGCAGTTCCAGGAGCTCGACCACCTGCTTGGCCAGTACCTCGAGGATGCCGGCTTGCTCCGGGCTCAGCTCTTTGGGTTCGTTCGAAAAGACACACAGCGTCCCGGGGACAAAACCCGTTCCCGTTTCCAGCGGAATGGAAGCATAAAAGCGCACGTTGCCGATTTCGCCGGTGACAAACGGGTTGTCGGCGAAGCGGACATCCTGCGAGGCGTCCGGGACCACGGTCTTTTCGCGGGAGAGGAACACCTTTGCGCACATGGAGTCCTCCCGCGGGCAGACCGCGGCCTCAACTCCCCACGCCCCGACCTGGTGCTGGTACTCCGCGCTGATGATGTTCACCACGCCGTAGGGAGCACCACAAAGCTCAGCTGCGAGGCGAACCAGGTTCTGCAGCGCGCTGTAGACGGCCGCATTGCTCAGGAGGGGCGAATCCGAGCTGGGATCGAGGCCGTACTCCCTCAGTTCCGTGTCCCGGCTCACGTCGTCACTGAAAGCCAATTGCCCTCGAGCGTGCGCCATAGAGTGTGTCCTCCAGCTTCATTGGGATTACCAGCCGATGATACCGGCGCGCGGGGCGGGCGTCTGTGAAAACCCGCCGGGGCTGGGTTGTAGCGTAGGGCCCATGGACAGCTTTGCGGTATTCCTGCGGGGAATCAACGTTGGTGGGATCAACATCAAGATGGCCGAACTCAGGACGGCCCTCGGCGAGCTCCCTTTCGAAGGCGTCAAGACCCTGCTGGCCAGTGGCAACGTGGTGCTCAAGAGCGATCTCAAAGCGGCCGTCGTCAAGCAGCGTTTTGAAAAGTGCCTGCGCGATTCCTTCGGCTACGACGCGTGGGTAGTGGTCCTGAGCGGCGCGCGCGTGGCTGAACTGGTGGCGGCCTGCCCCTATCCCCCGGACGACAAGTCCACCCACAGCTACATCACGCTCTCCTCGGACTCCGCGGTGCTGGATGAACTGTTCGACGCCGGTTCGGCCCTCGGCAGCGCGGCCGACGGCGGAGTGGACCTTGCCCGTATCGGCCCCGAGGCGATCGCCTGGCTGGCTCCCGCCGGCGGAACTATTGACAGCCCCTTCAGCAAGATCACCGCCAAGGCCCGCTACAAGGCGGCAACCACCACCCGGAACCTCCGCACGATGATCAAGGTGCAGGACGCCGTCGCGCAGCTGTGACGAAAGCGACCCAGGAGTTGACATCTGGCAGGAGCGCGGCGGCGGAAGCGATAGCATTGCATGACGCTGCGGGAGGCTTCCCGTCCGGGCAGGCAACGGTCCGGCCCAACAAGATGCCGCGACAGCCTGACATAATCGAGTGCCGGGTCCGAGAGGAGCTGGTTGAAACATGGCAGAAGGATTGATGAAGTCCGATATTGTGACAGTCCGTGCCGGTGACGTCGACGTCAGATTCGCATTGCCGTCGAATGTTGATCACATCAGCAGGGTAATCAGAGCCACTGGCGACTTTTACGAGCGTCCGTTCCTTGACGCGCTTGCGCCGATTCTTTCGCCCGGAAATCTTGTGGTTGACGTCGGCGCGAATATCGGAAACCACTCACTGTACTTTGCAAAGCTTCTCCGCTGTAACGTCATCGCTTTCGAGCCGGTTGAGACGACTCTGGAATGCTTGCTGCACAATGTCGAAATCAATTATGCGGACGCCAACATTGAAGTCCGCCCGTTCGCAGTCGGCAGCGCACCAGGGCACGCGAGAATCACCACCTTCGATGAGTCGAACCTGGGAGCAACCTCGCTGGTCCAAACCGAGGATGGCGATCTTCCGTTGACGTCGCTCGACAACGAATCCATCGGCAGTCGTGTTTCCCTCATCAAGATCGATGTCGAGGGAATGGACCTGGAGGTTATCCGCGGCGGTTTGGCCCTAATCGAGCGCGATCGTCCGTTCATTTCATGCGAGTTGAACGACCCCGCCGAACTGCAGGCGCTCGAAGGCATCCTTGAAACCATCGACTACGTTTGCCTGGGCGTCTATAACGCAACACCGACATACATCCTTGCACCGGCGCGGACCCCACTCGAGCAGGCGGCGATCGTGAGGTTCCAAGGCCAGCAACTGCAGGCCGTCAGGGACATGCACAAGGAACTTGATTCCCGCCTCCTGAGATCAAACAGGTACACGGAGCGGCTTCATCGGGAGGCCCTCCAGGAAATCAACAGCCGGACGGAGCCCCGGGACAAGCAGCCAAGGGTGGCTGCGCCGGTTGCCGGAGAACCGGATGGCAACGAGATCGCCGAAATCCGTGCCCTTCTGGAGGAACTGCGTAGCCTTCAGGAATCGTCTTCCCGGAGGATCGCGGAACTGGAAAACGAGATCTCCGGACTGCGAGGGAAAAAGCAATGACATCCAAGCTCGAGCGAAACTACGAACGGTGGAAAACGCCGCATTTCTCGTGGGATTCGGTCGCTGCCTTTTGCGGAGAAGACACCTGGCAGGACGGAGTGCACACGATCGAGCTTGGTGCTGGGCCAAGCCTCGACCTCATTATCAGCGGCCAACCGTTCTCCCGTCCCTCCATTGCCGTGCCGGTGTTCTTCTCCGGTGCCGTGCAGAACCGCGAGACTAAGGCTGGACCCTTCTTTTCCGGCGGCAATGTCTCACTTTCCGGCGACTTTCCGTACATCTCGATATCCGACCCCTCCCTCGAACTGCACGAGACATTAGGCCTGGCCTGGTACACGGGAAGTGAAGACCAGCGGCTCCACGAGCCGCTGCTCGCGATCCTCAGGGCCTTCTCCGACACCACGAACCGCGAGCTCCTGCTCGTTGGAGGATCGGGCGGTGGGTATACGGCTCTCTTCTACGGCCAGAAAATGGGAGACCGCGCCTCAGTATTCGTATGGAATGCCCAGACAGACATTCTCGAATACAACGAGAAGTTCGTCCGGCAGTACTTGGAGACCGCATTTCCAAACCACACAGGCACCCTCCAGTCACAGGATTGGAAATCACGGGTACGGCAGGAACTCGCCGACGCGGGAGTGCAGCTTTCCCTCCTTCCGGACGCAACAGCTGGCCTTCGGCCGAGGCGCACCGTTTTTATCCAAAATGCAACGGACTGGCACGTACCGGTCCATACTGCTCCGTTCATCGAGGCCGGCAACTACAGGCATCTGGGACGGGGCCTCTACCAACACGGGGTCAACCACGCGGTCTGGATCACTCACTTTGGCACCGACCACGCGGCGCTCCCGCCCGAATGCGTCACCTCACTCGTGAAAGACCTGCTCAACCCGGCAAGAACGGCCCTGGAGGTCGTTTCTTCGTTCAAGGATTCCGGCCTCGTGCCCGGACAACTGCCTGGATCCGAACCGCGGGACCTGCGCCATCTGAAGGACGATCTCGAAAGCCAGCTGTCGGTCGACCTCGAAAGAAACCACGACGGCGGTCTCCTCGCCCGCATCAATCTTGGAGACGTCCCGCCCGGGTACGGAGGGCTCCGTTTCGGCTTCTTCAAACACGGGACCGACGGTACGGTCTCGAACCCGAAATGGTACTCATCGGACACGGAATGTATTTTCCCGTATGACGGCGTGCAAGAAAGCTTCACGGCACAGGTCCGGGTCCGCGACGGATTCAACAATGAGCTCTTTTCGATCGAAGCCGCGGCGCGGCTGGAAGCCAGTCCTTCGCGTTTCTTCATTTATGGCAGCTGCGTCACACGCGACGCGTTTGCGCTGGAACACGAATTCGAGCTAGTCAACTATATTGCGCGCTCACCATTCGGCAGCGCATTCGCCGAACCGCCGAAGGACCTCGATGTGGAGCTTCAATCCATACAAAGTCCATTCCAGCGGCGAATGGTCCGGGCCGATGTCAGCAAGCAGCTCGACGGCCTGCTCCGGGACTCGGATTTCGACTATTTGCTGGTGGACCTCATCGACGAGCGGATCCGGTTGATGCCATATCAGGACACCGTGATCGCGTATTCCACGGAGCTGCAGAAAACCGGGACCTCGGCTACTTCCGATCAGCTCCTACGCGTCGGCTCGGACGACTACTACGCACGCTGGACGGCCGGCCTGCAGCGCCTGCTCGCCGCTTGCCCTGCTTCCAAGATCATCGTGAACCGGGTCTTTTGGGCGACTGTCACCGACGAGGGCGTGGATCTTCCCAACCAGGTCGAAATCGCGCATCACAACACTGTTCTCAATCGCTTGTACGACGACCTCGCCGCCCATCCGGAAATCCGTTTCATCGACTATCCGGAACGGCTGCTCGTAGCCGACAGCAAGCACAGGTGGGGGCCAGCCCCCTACCATTTTGTCGGCGGGGTATCCACTCATCTGTTGGACGAGCTTGCAAAGATCTCCGGGCACTGAGCCAAAGGGGGCCAGCCGTCTGGCTGGCCCCCTTTGGGGTGCGTCGGTTTCCGGGAGGCTGGCCCTTTTCCGCGAGGCCGCGGCAGGCAGCTGCCCTAGAAGGACGTAAAGTGCTTGGACACCGAATCCTGCCGTGCTTTCCCGGCAAGGTCGGAACGGTTCATCCCTGAAGGCGGAGTGAACATCTCCTCCACCTCCTCTTCCGGCGACTCTGTTTCGACGGGTCGGAGGGATTTCAATCGTGCCAGTGCTATCTCAGCGTCCCCCGGCCAGCACATCGACGGGATGCCAATGTGGCCGTCTCCAACATAAGGCCGTGAAATCGTGACACGCCCATCCAAGGCAACGAACGCCCCGGAGGACTCGCCGAGCTCGGCCAAGAAGGGTTCAAGATGCTCAACCGTGTGCCATGTGTCGCCCGCATTGTGGACGTACGAGATCAGGTTTCCCCTGTTCCACCGCGGGTCGGTGTAGCGGTCCGCAATACGGAATCGATGTGAGAAGTCCGCCATGATCTCTTCGTAGGACATGCCAGGCCACGCGGCCCGGAGCGTTTCCAGGATGGGGGTGCGGATGGAATAGCGGAATACGTCAGTCTGCGGTATGCGAGGGACGGCGACTGAATTACGGAACCGGGCTCCCATCCGCATAGCCACGAACCCTCCGGCGGACGAGCCTTCCAGGACCAGGTACCGCGCACCGGAGGCAGCCATCACCTTGCGGATAATCGCTTCCATCCAGTCGTCAGGATCAACCGCCGGGGTACCGAGGTACCACGACAACCTGTTCGCAGGAGCAAGTGTCAGGGTCGGGTCGGCGAAGAGCACGAACGGCGAACGGGAGTTCCTCGAAATAGCCACCGGGGCAAAGTAGCGGCCATCAGGTGTGCTGGGTCCTTTTGCAGCGTGAAACCCTGCGCGCATTTCGCTGCGAAGGCTCTTTTGGCAATTGACCAGGAAGGACAGGGTCATTCCGTCGCCTATGGCTAAGGTGTAGATTCTTTCGTCGTCCGCTGTTGTGGGATTGAAATCGTCGATGCTGTCAAGCGGAACAACAGGTACACCGTAGAATTCGTCGCGTTCTTCCACTTTGGTTGTCGCTCTTTCGTTTTTCCGGGCAGGGGTTGGCAATATGCAGGTTCGGAGCTCGCGTTGTTCCCTAGTTCCTTGCCGGAACGACGACCCAAGTCAGTACAGACTCGTCGCCTTCGGGCTCTCTGGAACCGAGGCGGCGGATTTCGGCAAAGGTTCCATTCCGCTTCAATTCGATAATGGGCCCGCCAGGCTTCCCGCCCTCCTCAAATGGTCGTGCCGACACCAGGTCCCAGTCACCAAAGCGGGTCGCATGAAGAAGATCCTCGAAATAGGTTTCGTTTGGAACGTTTTCCCAGACCGTCAACCAGTCGACGTCGGTGCTGTCCAGTTCGGACTCCGGTGCGACGTGGATTCCGTGCTGCTCCAACTTCGCGCGGTCACCGGCGTCAAGGTGATCTGCGAACACAACGCGTGGCCGCCAGCTTTGACGAGTCATCGCCTCGATGTCAGCCGGAGTGGCACCAGCGGCTACGACCGCATAAGACGGCAGAACCGGCGCGACGACGGGAATCCCGGCCGTCCTCATCACGATGGTCAGCGCTTGGTCGGCCAGGTGGGAGCGGGTAATGGTGCGCATCTGGTTCCACGCCGTTTCAAGGCGTAGCTTTTCATCGGTCATCCATCCAGCCAGCAGTTCCGCCCAGCGCTCATCCGAATCGCCTGCCTCAATGCCCTGGATCTGCTCCGTGATCCCGCGGCCGCGCCCGCTGAGGACCACTGACCCGCTTGCGGCTACCTCGACTACGCGCCGCGAAAACATCGTCGGTGAATCGTTGGCCGAGTTCACGTTGATATTCACCGGATGCGCTTTGTAGACCTTCAGGACTTCCTGGTACGGCACACCTTCGCGCACGAAGGGAGCCAACTCCGGAGGGAATCGGTACGGCGAGTTGGGTACGTTGACCTGGCGGTCGTAGATGGTCAGCCCGTGGAGCTTCGCGGCATCAAGAATCCGGTGGAGTTCAAGGGAGCGTTCCTTGAAGCGGTCCCCGTAATAAGTGCCTGCGTAGCTGACGGTGTGCAGATAGGGCCGGTCCGTGGGCATGGGATTATGGATCGCCGGCTCGGCGTAGAACGGCAAGGAGGAAACCGTCTTCACAACGGATTCTTCGTATTGGAGATACTTGCCCACCATGTCCGCGTCGGTCGTGAAAACGTGGTCCATCATGGCGGCAGTCCGCTCGAACGCACGGAAATGGACCGGGTCTTCCTTGTTCCAGAAGATCACGGGTATGTTCCGTGCCCTGGCTACCTTGATGATCCGCTCGAGGTCGACGATCTCGTCCGGGTAATAGGCAACCCCCCGGCGCCACTGGTAGTCAGGACCTTCCCACGCCGATTCGACAAAGATTGCATCGAGGTCCAAGGAGGCTACTTGGACATAGCCCTCTTCCCTGGATAGTGGCACGGTCTCAAAGGAATGCGCGATTGTCGCGCTCGTGAATTGATCCGCAATCACCCCGACCCGCATGGACCCCAGTTCGCGCTGGATTGCCGGAGACAGTGCAGCTGAATAGCTCTGTTGCGCCTGCCCGGCAGACGCCAGCGGGCTGGAACCGGGCGCAAAAGCCGCGTCGGACTGCGCCGCGCATATTGCCGAAAGCTCTTCATCTCCGCGGTCGTCGAGCAGGTCCCCCTGGCCCTCGCTGAGAAAAGGCACACCGAGGCGGCGCGCTGCCAGCAGGGCCGGCAGGGCTACCCAGAAGTCTCCCTGCGCGGCGATGGCCGCAGGCCGGAACGCACGTGCCTCGCGCACAATGGCGTCCGTTGCGGCAAGGACGAATTTCGGGAGACGCAGTCCGGCGGAATTCCTCAGAGGTATGCGAACTGCGGGCACCCCGTCAAGTTCGATTTCCGTGCGTCCTTCGTCTTCAGCGTCAAAGTCGGGGTTGATTGCAGCGGAAGCAATACTCACCAAATGCAGGGCGCCAGACTCAACATCATCCGCTACAGCCGTCGGCCAGGAAGAGGTTCTTATTCCTTTTCGGGACTCATCGAATACAAACAGGACGCTTTCGGGCCTGACAAGGTAAGCGGCGCCCTGACTCCGTTCAGGAATCCTTGGCGGTTCGCTCTTAAGGGCTTCGATCCCCTCCTTCCATCGCCACTCAAAGAGATAACGCTGGGAGGATAGGTAAACGAAGTCCGGGTACTCTTCAGCCAGCTGTCGAATCCTGTCCAACTCGCCGTCGCGATGAAGCGCGGCGAACAGCCAGGCAAGGGACGTGCTGCTTGGTTTTGCCAAGAAGCTTCGCTCCAGGTTCTCGGCGGAGACGTTATCCCCGGGGACGCTCGAGTGGGCTCCTTCAAGGGTCAGGAGCAGGCGCAGCCATTCCTGCCCGTTCTTCACCAAGTCGAACTGCCGCGCGTGTGCGACCGCGGCATTCGAAACCTCAAGGTATTTTTCGGCGCTTTGGTTGACCCGCTTGATGTAGTCCACCGCAGCCATCGTGTCCTCATGGACCCACTCGCTCCCGAAGATCTCCTGGGCACCCTCACGTTCCCAGACCACGGGTACCGCACCGGAGGCCATGCCTTCAACGGGAGCCAGATGGAATGTTTCACGGAAGCTGGGTGACAGCATCCAGCCGATGTTCTGGAACCAGCGCCCCATGTCGGGGCCGAATTCATCAAAGGCAATTCTTCGCCGCAGCTCGGGATTCGAGGCAATCCGCTCGTAGAAGGCTTCATAGGCTTCGCGGATGACCTCGTTTTGCCACATCCATCCGTATTCCCATGGTGCGCGGCCGCGAATATGGACCGTGTATCTGGCATCCGTGGCCAACAACTGCTCCAGTATGTCCAGGGCACGGTCGGGCCGCTTCAGGATCGGAACAATTCCAGCAATGCCGATGTGGAAGCGTGCTTCTTCCCTCTTGGGACGGTTCAAGTCCAAAACGTCGACCACATTCGGGATAACGGCGGTTTTCTCCCGCGGCCATCCCAGTTCCTGGACCACTTTGTTCCGGTAAAACTCGGACACGAAAATGATCCGGTCAACATTTGCGATGTTGATTTCCTGGATCCAGGGCGAAAAGAGTTCGTAACCGTGGAACCGGACCACCAGAGTCTGCCCAGGCAATTTCTCCCACGAATACCAGACGGCATTGTGGGACGCGAATTCGCAAAATATCAGGTCGGCCCATTCCAACAGGATTCGGCTCTGCGTCTCATCTTGCTGGTTTTGAGCCACCCAATGGTCGGCTCGCAGTTCCACATCCTGCCTCTGCGACAACACGTCAATAAGCTCGCCGGCAAACTTGAAGTCATGGCCAGCCATCAGGACACGCCGCTTGCCAGGGAGGAGCGGAACGGCTGCGTAATCCGCGACTGCCCTATCAAGGTAGTCGCGAAGAAGCTCCGCACCGGACCCGGCCTGTGCGTCAGTTGAATACGCCTCTTCCATTCCATAGGAGAGCGTCGGAAGCAGGACGCCCTTGGAGGTCGCCGCCGGAATCCTGGACTCCAGGACGGCCCTGGCCTCGTCTTTCACATAGACAAGGCGCGACGCAGTCTCCGCAAACTGCTGGAAAAGCGGTCGTGACTGGTTGAATTCCTCCAGGCCTTCAAAGTCGATCAGGGGCCACAACTTGCGCTGCAGGACGTTGTTGGTGAACCCGGATACCACCGTCTCCAGATCGTCCGTCAGCACCGCGCAGCACTCAAGGTCCGATGAGGCAACAGCAACATGCCAGGCAGCGAACCGCGGCAAGAGCCGCTCGTTCTCGATCTGATGGGCAGCGGTTGCAGGCTGCAGCACTGTGACATGAGGGCTGTCCTGTTCCAAGGAAGCAAAGATGGACAGGCCGTCGTGGCACAGGACGATTGCGTGGACTTCCTCGGAAGCTACCGAGCTCGCCATCCGGTAGGTGCGGCTGGCCCAGGCTGACGTATCTTCCTCGCCCGGACGACGGTACAGGAGGACCCGGCGCTGCGCCCGCTTCATGTTATGCATCCTGCGGGCATCGCATGCGTCCATGAGCTGGACCCGATGGTTGGCTGTCGGCACCGCTTGCCGCAGGACGTGCTGCTGCGCCGCGTCTTCCACGAGAGTGAACCCGGAATACCGCACGACGGCTTGCAACGGTTCGAGTCCTTCTTTACCGGTGCCCATTTGCGAAGCAACATCTGAGGCGGACAGGACGGACCAGAAGTGCTTGGCGGGGAGTCCCAGGCGCACAAGTTCCTGGTTCAGGAGCAGTCCATCTGCAAGAACAAGATCAAAGTCGTCCTGCGCAAACTTGTCCCGTACAAGCGAAGCGAAGTTCCGGATGAACTCATCCTCGGATTCATCTTGGTTGCGGGAAAGGAGCCACATGCGGCCGGGAGAAACGTCCAGGAGATCCTCGAGCGCCGGCGACGCCGCCACGATCGACAGTTCGGAGTCAGCAACGGTCCCCATGAGTTTTCGGACGGCCCCAAAACGACTGCGGTCGGCTTCCGTCGATTCCGGCTTGCTCGCCGAGCAAAAGAGCACTCTCATGTCAGATTCCGCCTTCGTTCGTCGGTACGTACGGAGCTTTGGCAAACCGATGCGCTATCTGGAATATTGCGCGCCGCGGGGCTCCTTCCGGCACGCTGCTCTCGGAGTGTTCGGAAGGGAAGACTTCAGTGCCTATCTCCCTGAGCATGTTTGTGAAGTATCCATCGGGGGTTCCGTTCTCAATGAACAGCACCGGCACCTGACGCTTCCTGCTCCACGGCAGAAGCCGGCGGATTGTGTCGACTGCCGCGCCGCCCGTCGCATCTTCAGCGCCGAACCATGGACCATCCTGGAATGCTGAGCGGTGGATGACAATCATCCGCGGCTGCCCGGCATCGACGGAGTTGACCAACGTCGAAGGCAGCAGAGGCATGACGGAATACGACTTTTCAAGCTCGTCGTACAGTTCATCGTGAACGATCGTGGCGACTTTGAGCCTGGGATGGTGTGGGGATGCGGAGTGGTACCCGATCCTGAGCATGTCGGCCAGCCTGATCTTCGCCTCGTTCGGCGGCGGCGGAGTGGATGACCGCCCTCTCGTGGCAAGCAAGCGCTCAACGCTGCCGATGCCCGGGTCGAGTTCTGTCTCTTCAACCTTGCTCACGCGATTCTCCCCAGTAGATTTCCCGACCAGTGCACCGTCGGCCTTCCGCGTTCGAGCACGATGAGTATGTTACAAGATGTCCATGTGCCCCGTTCAAAAGCGACAACAAAGGTCGACTTTCTTGAACTCTCGGAGCAAATGCCGGATTCCTTGACTTTTATCTGTGCGCCCGAAGTAGTAAGGCGTCCGTTGACAACCAATCAATACAATAGGACCCGGCAGGGCCCTGTGCGGGCTGTCGAAAATGAAAAACGGCCCCGGGCAGATGCCCGGAGCCGTTTCATTGTGACCCCAGCGGGATTCGAACCCGCGTTACCGCCGTGAGAGGGCGGCGTACTAGGCCGCTATACGATGGGGCCAAGCACTTTTCCGATTGCGGCTTCCCGCGATCAGGCTGAATTATTATTTCACACATTCAGCTTTGTTCCAAATCGGCGAACCGTTCGAAACTTCCGAAACAACCTCGTTTTAACTCGGTTTATTCAGAGCTGGGATACCAGGACTCGAACCTAGAATGACGGTACCAGAAACCGTAGTGTTGCCAATTACACCATATCCCATCGGCGCTTTCAGGCCGGCCCGAAGGCTTCAACCTTCGCTCCGTGCCCCTCAGCACGAGTAATTACTTTACCCGAGACTCCCGGCGCGCACAAATCGGCCGGCGACCGGCGCTTCGGAGCGCCTGGGGTGCGGCGGAGCGTTCCGGCGAAACCCTTGATTCAATCGCGGACTTAAGTTTACTCTCGGTAAGTTACCGCTCGGTAACCAGCATCCGAGGTCCCTCAACGAAGCCTGGACCGGATGCCGACCATGCCACATGGGGGTCTATGCCTGCAGCGTCGCAGGCACAGAGACGTTGAGAGGAAAGCCTTTGACTCGTAACCTCAGCCAAACCACGCCACGAAGCCGTGGCCAGAACATGGCCATCTGCATTCTTGTTCTCCTTCTCATTGCTTTCGCCGCCTTCTACGCGATGGTCACCGGCAAGATCACCGCAGGAGCCGAACGGCTCGATGCCGGCGCCAGCCAAGCGTCCGCAGGAGCGGTCCAGCTCAAGGACGGTGCTGCAAGGCTTGCCCTTGGTGCCGGTGAAGCCGAGGAAGGCGCCGGAAAACTCGCGGCAGGGGCGTCGACAATCCAGTCCGGCGTCGAAAACAAGCTCGCACCCGGGGCCGCGAAGCTGAATGAGGGCGCAGGGAAGCTGGCCAGCGGGGCGCTCAAAATCCAGAACGACGTGAAGGTCAAGCTGGCACCGGGTGTCTACAAAGTGGACGACGGCGCCCAGCGGCTTGCCGCAGCGGCACGCCAGCTCTCCGCTGCGCTTACTCCAAGCAGCACTGGGAGCGCCGAAAACAACCTGGCCGACGGCGCCACGCAACTGAGCAACGGGGCGTCCAGGCTTGAGGACGGTGCATCGCGACTGGACGACGGCGCGCGCCAGCTGGACGACGGTGCCTCACGGCTCGCGGCCGGCACGGTCCAGCTCAGGGGCTACCGTGGCGCCAACAACGACCCCGCCCAGGGCACCGGAACCGCGGCGCTGGCACAAGGCCTCCAGAAGCTTGCCGATGCCGCGAACGGCGCGCAGGGTATGGTGCCCCTTGGCCTGTTGAAGGAGCAGATCAATGCACTGAACGCAGGAGCCCAACGGCTGGACAGCGGGGCCGCCCAGTTGCAGGCCGGTGCCGCACGCCTGGAATCAGGGGCATCGGAGCTGCACGCGGGCACCTCCCGGCTCGCCGGCGGCAGCGGTGAACTGGCCGACGGTTCCCGGAAGCTCACCGCCGGTTTCGCCACCCTCGCAGGCAAGCTCAACAGCGCGGACCCCCAAGCCCCGGGACTGGTACTGGGAACCCGGCAACTGGCCGAGGGGACGGCGAAGATCAGGACCGGCATGGACGGGGTGCCCGGCGATCCTGAGCATCCCGGATTGCTGAAGGCCACGGCAGGCATGACTGAAGGAACCGGCCGCCTGGCAGACGGTAGCAAGTCCCTGCTCGCCGGCATCACGGGCGATCCCGGGGACCCGGCAAATCCAGGCCTGCTGGGCGGCTCCAGTGTCCTGGCCGCGGGCGCGGCCAGGCTCTCGGACGGCAGCACGCGGCTGGCCTCGGGGACGGCACAGCTATCGGATGGTGCCGCAAAACTCGCGTCCGGCAATGGCAGGATCGCCGCGGGAACGGCAGAGCTTCACCGCGGGGCCGCGGCAGTGTCGCCTGCGTCCATGGCGGACAGTTCACGCAGTGCTGCGGCGTTGGGCGTCGTTGGCGCCCTTGGTGCCGGATCCATCGGCGCGTTCGTGTTCATGCGGAAACGCAGGAACACAGCCTGAAGCGGAACCCTCTGATGCGGAGGAGGGCTGCGTCGGAATCGCAGCCCTCCTCGCCCCAGTCAGTCGAGCAGCCGTACCAGCGAATCGATCTCCCGGCCGGCAAAGCCCTCAACGGTTTCCCCGACCCGGTTGAGCCAGACCCCGCGCAGGCCCGCGGCCGTGGCGCCGTCCGCGTCGAGCAGGCGGTTGTCCCCCACGTACAGGGTCTCTTCCGGACGCGTGCCGAGGAGGCGGACCCCTTCAAGGTAGATGGCAGGGTCCGGCTTCGGCACGCCGACGGTGTCGGTTCCGACCAGCACCGAGATCCGGGACAGGCCGGCGCTGTCCAGCTTGACCCGCTGGTAGTCGTGCACGTTGTTGCTCACGGCTCCGTACGGGATCCCGGCGGCGTCGAGAGCGTCCAGGACGGGTGCGACGTCGTCGAAAGCGCGCACGTAGCTCGGCTGCAACCGGGCGTACTCGCTGAGCCAGGCGTGCGACTCGTCGCCTTCTTCGAGTTCGACGCCGAAGTGCCCCAGCGCCGCACGTCCCCGGAGCAGTCGCTGTTCATTGAAAGTGAGCTCACCGGCGAGGTACCGGTCGTAGAAGTGCGTGGTCTCGTGGGTGAAGATGCGCCCGAACTTCTCCCACCCGGCCGCGTCGAGGCCGGGGAGGAGGTGTTCGCTGACGTCGCGCAGCGCGGTGGTCATGGCGTATTCGAGGTCCACGAGGGTGTCATCGATATCGAAGAGGACGCCCCGCACCGTGCCAAAGGACCCCGTGCCGAAGGAACCCGTACCGAAAGGTCCGATGCCGGTGGCGACTGGACGTGCCGCTGTGCTGCCCATGCCGTTCCTAGCCGCGGAAGGCGCGCAGCCGGGCGAGGGAAGAATCCTTGCCCAGGATGACCATGGATTCGAACAAAGGCGGGGACACCCGGCGTCCGGAGATGCCGGTGCGCACGGGACCGAAGGCCAGGCGCGGCTTGATGCCGAGGTCCTCGACGAGGGCCTGCTTCAGCGCGGTCTGGATGTTCTCGGCGTTCCAGTCCTCGATCGGTTCCAGCGCCGCCAGGGCGGCGTCGAGGACTTCGCCGAGGTTCTCCGGCAGTCCCTTGCGGGCGTCGTCCGCGACGTCGACGGCGTCGTCGGACTTGAACAGGAAGGCGAGCATTTCGGGGGCCTCGCCCAAGAGGGTGATGCGCTCCTGGACCAGCGGCGCGGCCTCGGTGAGGATCTCCTCCTGGCGGGCGGTGAGGATCTCCCCCACCAGTCCGGCGTCGCGCAGGTACGGCACCAGGCGCTCCCGGAAGTCTTCGGCGGAAAGCATACGCACATGGGTTCCGTTGATGGCCTCGGCCTTCTTCAGGTCGAAGCGGGCCGGGTTGCCCAGGACGTCGTGGATGTCGAAGTTCTCCACGAGCTGCTCCACGGTGAAGATGTCCTCGTCCGCGGAAAGCGACCAGCCCAGCAGGGACAGGTAGTTGAGCAGGCCTTCGCGGATGAAGCCGCGTTCGCGGTGCAGGAACAGGCTGGACTCGGGGTCGCGCTTGGAGAGCTTCTTGTTGCCCTGGCCCATGACGTAGGGCAGGTGGCCGAACTCCGGCATGTACTCGGCGACGCCGATGGCGTAGAGGGCGCGGTAGAGCGCGATCTGGCGCGGAGTGGAGCTCAGCAGGTCTTCGCCGCGGAGCACGTGCGTGATGCCCATGAGGGCGTCGTCCACCGGGTTGACCAGCGTGTACAGCGGCGCCCCGTTGGCCCGCACCACGGCGAAGTCGGGCACGGATCCGGCCTTGAAGGTGATGTCTCCGCGGACCAGGTCGGTGAAGGTGAGGTCCTCGTCCGGCATGCGCAGGCGCAGCACGGGCTCGCGGCCCTCGGCCTTGTACTGGGCGAGCTGCTCCTCGGTGACGTGCCGGTCGAAGCCGTCGTAGCCCAGCTTCGGATCGCGGCCTGCGGCACGGTGGCGGGCCTCGATCTCCTCGGGGGTGGAGTAGGACTCGTAGATGTGGCCGCCGGCCTTCAGCTTGGCGATGACGTCCTGGTAGATGCCGCTGCGCTGGGACTGCCGGTACGGCTCGTGGGGGCCGCCGACCTCGACGCCCTCGTCCCAGTTGATGCCGAGCCACTTCAGGGCGTCCAGCAGCTGGTGGTAGCTTTCCTCGCTGTCGCGGGCGGCGTCCGTGTCTTCGATGCGGAAGACCAGGGTGCCCTTGGTGTGCCGCGCATAGGCCCAGTTGAACAGGGCGGTGCGGATCAGGCCGACGTGCGGGGTACCGGTGGGCGACGGGCAGAAGCGTACGCGGACCGGGGTTTCGGCGGTGACGGCAGGAATGGCGGCAGAGTTCGACGCGGCAACAGTAGTCATAGTGCTTCCAACTTTACCGCCTGCACGCGCGACGCCCGGACGGAATCCGGGCGTCGCGCGCCTCGCACTCAGCGGCGGACGACGGGGTTGGACAGGCGCCCGATGCCCTCGATTTCGATCTCGTAGCGGTCGCCTTCGCTCACCAGTCCGACGCCGGCCGGCGTACCGGTCATGATGACGTCGCCGGGCAGCAGGGTGAAGGCCTGCGAAACGATCGAAACAAGCTCGCGCACGCTGCGGATCATGTCCCTGGTGTTGCCGTCCTGGCGGAGTTCGCCATTGAGCCAGCCCCGGACGTTCAGGTCCTCGGGATCAAGCTCGGTCTCGATCCAGGGCCCCAGCGGGGCCGAGGTGTCGAAGCCCTTGGCACGCGCCCACTGCAGGTCCGTCTTCTGGACATCGCGGGCGGTGAGGTCGTTGCCGCAGGTGTAGCCGAAGATCACATCGTCAACGCGTTCCTCCGGCACGTCCTTGCAGATACGGCCGATCACCACGCAGAGCTCGGCTTCGAAGGAGACCTGCTCGGAGAATTCCGGCAGGACCACGGGATCGCCCGGGCCCACGACGGCGGTGTTCGGCTTGAGGAACAGCAGGGGCTGGGCGGGGACCTCGTTGCCGAGTTCGGCCGCGTGCTCCGCGTAGTTGCGGCCTACGCCGATCACCTTGCTGCGGGGAATGATGGGGGCGAGCAGCCGGACGTCCTCCAGCTTGTGCTTGACGGAAGTGCGTTCGACGCCGTTGAAGAAGGGATCGCCGTGGATGACAGTGACGGTTTCACTGCCGGGCTCCCCCTCCACGACGCCGTACATGGGATCAGAATCAACAACAAACCGGGCGATACGCATGCCCCCAAGCCTACCGTCGCAGGTAGTCCAGCTGTGCCGCCACCGAGTTCTCGGCAGCGCGCCGCACGGAGGGATCGACGTCGGGATACACGGCGTCGGTGACCGCAATAACACCGGCGTCCGCCCCGAGCTCAGCCAGCGCCGTGCGGATCTGCTCCAGGCGCATAAGCCGGTGGGCGCGGTATTCGCGGCAGACGGCGTCGGTGGCGGGCAGCACCGGGCCGTGGGCGGGCAGCAGCGTCGCGGGCCCCAAGCCTTCGAGGATGTCCAGGCTGCTGAGGTAGTCCCCCAGGCGGCCGTCCGGGTAGTCCAGCACAGTGGTCCCGCGGCCCAGGATGGTGTCCCCGCTCAGCACGGAGCCGTCCGGGCCGTCGTCGGGAAGGTGGAAGCACAGCGAATCGGAGGTGTGGCCGGGGGTGGCGAGGATCCGGATCTCGACTCCCCCGGCGTGCACGATTTCGCCGCCACTCAGCGGTTCGCCGCCATGGCAATGGCGCGGATCGGCCGCGCGGACCGGCGCACCGGTGAGTTCATGGAACCGCGCAGCGGCCTCCGTGTGGTCCGGGTGCCGGTGCGTGATCAGTACCAGTTCCACCGCCCCGGCGCCGGCCAGGGCCGCCAGGTGGTCTTCGTCCAGGGGGCCTGGATCGACCACCACAGTGCCCTCCGCGCCGGGTGCGGAAATCACGTAGGAATTGGTGCCGTCCAGGCTCATCGGCCCGGGATTCGGCGCCAGCCGGAAGCGAGTGAGGCTGCTGCTCTGCACGAACTGGGAATCTTGGGCCGGGTTCATGAAGCCATTAAAGCGCGACGGCGGCCCGCCCACCTTAGTGGGCAGGCCGCCGTCGGGCGTTCCAAGACAGGGCCCACGCCGACGAGGGCCCTGAGCCGAGCTTGCGAGGCTTGGGAGCCGGTGGGGATTAGGCGAGGCGGGTCAGCCAGCCGTGCGTGTCCTCGATGGTGCCGGTCTGGATGCCCAGGATCTGCTCGCGGATGGCCATGGTGACTTCGCCGGCCACGGCGTCCTCGGAACCGATGAACTCGGTCTCATCCTTCAGCACGCCGATCGGGGTGATGACTGCGGCGGTGCCGCAGGCGAAGACCTCGGCGATGTCACCGGAGGCCACGCCGTCGCGCCATTCGGCGAGGGTGATCTTGCGCTCGGCCACCTCGCGGCCCATGTCCTTGGCCACCTGGATGATCGAGGAACGGGTGACGCCCTCGAGGATGGTGCCGGTCAGCGCCGGAGTGGCCAGGGAGCCGTCCTTCATGACGAAGAAGACGTTCATGCCGCCGAGTTCCTCGATGGCATCGTCGTTGAAGTGGTCCAGGAACAGCACCTGCTTGCAGCCGTGGGCTTCCGCTTCCTGCTGGGCGATCAGGGAGGCGGCGTAGTTGCCGCCGCACTTGGCCGCACCGGTTCCGCCGCGGCCGGCGCGGGCGTATTCGCGGGAGATCCAGATGGACACGGGCTTGAGTTCGCCGCCGAAGTAATTGCCGGCGGGCGAAGCGATCACGCGGAAGGAGACTTCACGGGCCGCCCGGACGCCCAGGAAGGCCTCGGTGGCGATCATGAAGGGCCGCAGGTAGAGGGATTCGCCGTCTCCGGAGGGGACCCAGTCCTTATCCGCCTGCACGAGTTCCCGGATGGCGCCGAGGAAGTATTCCTCGGGCAGTTCCGGCAGGGCCAGGCGGTGCGCGGACTGGTTCAGGCGGGCGGCGTTGCGCTCCGGACGGAAGGTCCAGACCGATCCGTCCGCGTGGCGGTATGCCTTCAGGCCCTCGAAGACTTCCTGCCCGTAGTGCAGCACGGCTGCCGAGGGATCCAGGGAGATGGGTCCGTATGGTTCGAGCCGTGCGTTCTGCCAGCCGCCCTTGCCTTCGGCGTCGACCTTGTAGTCGACAACCGCGGTGTGGTCGGTGAAGTAGTCGCCAAAGCCTGGGTTCGCCAGGATGGCCGCACGCTCTTCAGCAGATTTCGGGGTCGCCGAGAACTGCTGGCTGAATTCGACGCCATGGGCAGTCTGAGTCATGGTTCCTCCACTATCGGCTACCGGCCGACGCGAACCCCCTCCCGGGAAAAACCGTTACTGGAGGGCATGGTTCAGCGGCGGACCACGGCAGCAAGTATGTAATTCAAGTCAAGCTTACGCCCCGCTGCGGGGCGCAAGAGTCCGCCTCAGAGCGCTGCCAGAATGGCGTCGCCGATGGCCGCGGTGCTGCGCGGTTCACCGGTGCGCGACTCGACGTCGGAGACCACGGCGGTCTCGATCCGGCGTGCCGCGTCGGCGTATCCGAGGTGGTCCAGCAGCAGGGCCGCGGAGAGGATGGCTGCGGTGGGGTCTGCCTTTTGCTGGCCGGCGATATCCGGTGCGGATCCGTGCACCGGTTCGAACATGGACGGTGCCGTGCGGTCCATGTTGATGTTGCCGGATGCGGCCAGGCCGATGCCGCCGGTAACGGCTGCGGCGAGGTCGGTGATGATGTCGCCGAAGAGGTTGTCCGTGACGATGACGTCGAAGCGCGCCGGGTCGGTGACCAGGAAGATCGTAGCGGCGTCGATGTGCAGGTAGTCGTGGGTGACCTCGGGGAATTCCTTGGACACGGCCTCGACGGTGCGCTTCCACAAGTGTCCCGCGTAGACCAGGACGTTGTGCTTGTGGACGAGGGTGACATGCTTGCGCGGACGGGCGCTGGCACGGCGGAAGGCGTCGCGGACCACGCGCTCCACGCCATGGGCGGTGTTGAGCGAGACTTCGGTGGCCACCTCGTGCGGGGTTCCGCCGCGCAGGGTACCGCCGTTGCCGACGTAGGGGCCTTCAGTGCCTTCACGGACCACGATGAAGTCGATGTTCCCCGGGTTCGCCAGGGGGCTGCCCACCGTGCCGTAGAGGCGGGAGGGGCGCAGGTTCACGTAATGGTCCAGGCTGAAGCGCAGCTTGAGCAGCATCTCGCGCTCGATGATGCCGGAGGGGATGCGGGTGTCCCCCGGTGCGGCACCGACGGCGCCGAAGAGGATGGCGTCGTGCCCGCGGAGCTTCTCAAGGGTCTCATCCGGCAGGGTTTCGCCGGTCTCCAGCCAGTGCTGCGCGCCGAGCTTATACTCGGTACGCGCGAGGGTGATGCCTTCGCTGGCAACAACCTTTTCCAGGACCTTGACGGCCTCGGCGATCACTTCGGGGCCGATGCCGTCGCCGGGGATGACTGCGAGATTAATGGACCGTGCGTTCATCCCACCAGCGTGCCAATGCATCCACATTCTGGTCAAAAACGTCTCATTATTCGAACGCGCTAAGCCGCCTGCGGGCGGCCTCTTTCAGACCGCGGCATGATGTGGCCTGCTTCCGGCGGCCGATAGAGTGCATGGGTGGACAGACGGCATGCACTCTACAACTGGTTCCGGCGCAACCCTTTCAAGGTGGACTTCGCTGCCGCGGCCCTGCTGGTGCTCATGTTCGGCCCTGTCTACCTGTACGCCGGGCGCCCGCTGCTGGCCCTCGTCTCCTGCGCCCTCCTGGCACCGCTCGCCTGGCGCCGGACCCGCCCGGTGGCTGCGGCCGCCGTCGTCGTCCTTGTCTGCCTGGTTCAATGGGCGCTGGTCGTCCAACCGGTTGCCGGGCAGATCGCCGTCCCGCTGGTCATCTACGCGGTGGCCGCCTACGGTCCTGCGTGGGCGAGCCGCTCCGTACTGGTCCTCGGCCTGGTGGGCGCGGTCATGCTGACCACCCGCTACTACAGCAGCAGCGCGGAGTCCGGCATCCAGGACCTGACGGTGGGCGCAACCTACACCGTACTGGTCTGGATGCTGGTCCTGGTCAGCTGGACCCTGGGCGACCTGACCCGGGTACGCCGCCTGCAGCTGCAGGCGCTCGAGGACCGCAACCGCCGCCTGGAAATCGAACAGCAGCAGGAACGCCAGCTCGCCGCCGCCGATGAACGATCGCACATTGCCAGGGAAATGCACGACATCGTGGCGCACTCCCTCGCAGTGATCATCACCCAGGCCGACGGCGCCCGCTACGCTGCCGCGGCAAGGCCCGAGCTCGCCACAGAGGCCCTGGCGACCATCGCCGGCACCGGCCGGAACTCGCTGGCCGAGATGCGGCGGCTGCTTGGCGTGCTGCGCTCCGACGAACAATCCGGCACCCGTCCCCAGCCCGGCTTGGCCGAGCTGGACGAACTCTTCCTGGGTTTCCGCGCCGCCGGCCTGACGCTGTCCTTCGAGCAAGGCGGGGCCCCCTCGGCGCAGGCCGGATCATCCCGGCGCCGGCTGCCGCCGGGAGCCGAACTCACCGCCTACCGCGTCATCCAGGAGGCCCTCACCAATGTCATCAAGCACGCCGGACCGCGGGCCCGGGCGGCCGTGACCCTGCACTGGCGGGGGCGCGCCCTCCACATCGAGGTGCGCGACGACGGCCGTGGGGCAGCCGCCGATCCCAGCCAGGGCGGCGGCAACGGCCTCCGCGGAATGGCCGAGCGGATCGCCCTCTACGATGGATCCTTGGACGCGGGCCCGGCCAGCGGCGGCGGCTTCCGCGTGTCCGCCTTCATCCCCTACTCGGAGTCCTGAACCATGACTGAAACGGCCGGAACGATCCGGGTGGCCCTCGTTGACGACCAGCAACTGGTCCGTTCGGGCTTCGGCATGCTGATCAATTCGCAGCCGGACCTTGAAGTGGTGGCCGAGGCCGGCAACGGTTTCGACGCCGTGCGGGCGCTGGCGGCCACCAGCGCGGATGTGGTCCTCATGGACGTTCGCATGCCGGGCATGGACGGCATCGAAGCCACCCGCAGGATCCTGGAGATGTCCACGTCACAGGCCGCGGCCCGGCCGGCAGGGCCCCCCAGCCAGGACCTGAAGATCGTGGTGCTGACCACCTTCGACCTCGACGAATACGCGCTGGCCGCCATCGAGGCCGGCGCCAGCGGCTTCCTCCTCAAGGACGCCCCGCCGGAGGAACTTCTCGAGGCCATCCGCACCGTGCACCGGGGTGACGCTGTGATCGCGCCGTCCACCACGCGCCGTCTCCTTGACCATGTGGCTCCCCTGTTGCGTGCCCGCACGCCGGAACAGAACGGGCACGCGGCCGCCGTCGAACGACTGACCGTCCGCGAGCGCGAGGTGTTCGAACTGATCGCGCAGGGCCGTTCCAACCCGGAAATCGCCGCGGACCTCTTCCTATCCGAGGCCACCGTGAAGACCCATGTGGGGCACATCCTGGCCAAGCTCGAAGCCAGGGACCGGGTGCAGGTGGTGGTGATCGCCTACGAAACAGGCGTGGTCTCGCCAGGCAGCTGAGGCCCTGGGACCAGTCCCGGCACCACCGGACTCAGACCACGGTATGAGCGCAGGGCCGGAGGAATGGCCCCGCGGCCCGATCCGCCGGGGCAGCCGCCGAAAATAGCGTGGGAGCATGACAACTTTCGCGCCCTTTCCCCGTCCTTCCGGTCCGTCCCCCGCTGCCGCGGCACCAGCCGTCGAGGCCTTCGAGCTCAGCAAGCATTACGGCAAGGCCGATGCCCAGGTCAAAGCGCTCGACGGCGTTAGCGTCGCCTTCGAAGCAGGACGCTTCACGGCCATCATGGGCCCGTCCGGATCCGGCAAGTCCACCCTGATGCACTGCCTCGCCGGCCTCGATACCCCTGACGCGGGCAGGATCGTGCTCGGCGGCACCGAGATTTCCGCGCTCAACGACCGGCAGCTCACGGCCCTGCGCCGGGAGCGCATCGGCTTTGTGTTCCAGGCGTTCAACCTGGTCCCCACGCTCAATGCCGAACAGAACATCACCCTCCCGTTGGCCCTCGCCGGCAGCAGCGCCGACCCTGCCTGGTTCGACTACCTGGTGGGCACCCTGGGCCTGAAGGACCGCCTCACCCACCGCCCGCATGAGCTCTCCGGCGGCCAGCAGCAGCGCGTCGCCGTGGCCAGGGCCCTGCTGACCCGGCCGGACGTGGTGTTCGGCGACGAACCCACCGGCAACCTGGACTCCAAGGCCGGTGGCGAGGTCCTGGCGATGTTGCGCCGCAGCAGCCAGGAACTGGGCCAGACCATCATCATGGTCACCCACGATCCCGTCGCGGCAAGCTACGCGGACCGCGTGGTGCTGATGAGCGACGGCCACCTGGTGGGCGAGCTGGAGAACCCCACCGCTGATTCCGTGCTCACCGCTCTCGGCAAGCTGGGGGCCTGAGCATGCTGCGCGTTTCCCTGTCCCAGCTCTCCACGCAGTTCAGGCGCTTCATCGCGATCGGCCTGGCCGTGATGCTGGCCGTCGCCTTCCTCTCCAGCACGCTCATGGTGGGTGCCAGCACCCAGGCCTCGCTTGGTGCCAGCGTGGGTGAGGCGTATCGCAAGGCCCAGCTGGTGGTGACCCCTGCCGAAGGCGGGGAGCTTTCCCTGAAGGCCGTGGAGGCGGCATCCTCCGCGCCCGCCGTGCGGGACAGCTACGCCGAGCGGTATGCCGCCGTGACCATCGACGACGGCGGCAGCGAACAGATCGCGCGGGTACGGAACCTCGCCCCCGCAGGGATGGAGCCCTCGGCCTTGTTGTCCGGCCGCTACCCCGCAGCAACAGACGAAGCCGCCATCGATGCCAAGACCGCAGAGCGGCTCCGGCTGAGCCCCGGAAGCGAACTGGCTGTGGGCACCACCGGTTCGGAGGCTGGCGCTTCGCCGGCGGCGGGCGGCAAGCCGGGCGTCCGCACTTTCCGGATCACCGGCCTGCTGCGGCCAAGCAACGATCCCTTCGCAGCCCCCTTCCCCCAGCTGCTCGCGGCCGCCGGCACCGTGGCCTCCCTCGCCCAGGACAGCGAAGGCTTCACCGGCCTGCAGGTGCAGCTCAAGGACGGCCAGGACCAGGCCGCGGCGATCGACTACCTCCGGCAGCGGCTGCAGGCCGCCGGTGCCGGGGACGCCCTGGTGCAGACCTCCGAGGAGAAGGTGACGGCCGCCGTCGCGCAGATGAGCGGCGGGCAGGACCAGCTCACCATCATCCTGCTGGCGTTCGCGGGGGTGGCGATCGTGGTCTCCACGCTCGTGGTGGCGAATACCTTCTCCGTGCTGGTCGCCCAGCGCACCCGGGAACTGGCGCTGCTGCGCTGCCTCGGCGCAGGCAAGGCGCAGATCCGCGGATCGGTGCTCTTCGAGGCCGCGGTGCTTGGATTCGTATCCTCCGTCCTGGGAGTGCTGGCCGGAGTGGGCCTGATGTCAGCCCTCATCGCCTGGGCCCGGACCACCCCGGAACAAGCGTTCGCCACCCTGGCCGTGCCGCCGTCGGCAATCATCGCCGGGCTGCTGGCCGGAACACTGCTCACCGTCGTCGCCGCGCTGCTGCCCGCCAAAGCCGCGACGGCGGTCGCTCCCTTGGCGGCACTGCGCCCCGCGGACGACGCCAGCCTGCGCAACAAGCGTGGCCGCGTGCGGCTCTGGTTTGGCCTCGTCATCGTGGTAGTCAGCGTTCCATTGCTGGTCCTCGGCGCCATGTTCAACCTGCTGATAGTGGCCATGCCGGCCGGCGCCCTGTCCTTTGTGGGAGTGCTGCTGTGCGCCAGCCTGTTCGTCCCGCCGGTGGTTGCCGGCGCGGGGAAACTGGCCGCACCGGCCGGTGTGCCCGGCAGGCTGGCCGCCGTCAACGCGGTGCGCAATCCGGCCCGGACCTCGGCCACGGCATCGGCTCTGCTGATCGGCGTCACCCTGGTGACCATGATGATGACCGGGGCCGCCACCTCGCGGCAAGCTTTCGACTCCATGCTCGCAGAGAACTACCCCGTGGACCTTGCGGTCCGCATCGATGGCACACCCGCAGACAACGCGCCTGCGCTCCAGAAGGTCGAAGGACTCGACGGCGTGCAGGCCGCCGTGCTGCTCCACGCAGCCGGCACGATCGCAGCGCCGGGCACGGCAGCTGACGGGCTCCCGGTGTTCGCCATCAACGCCGCCGATGCCGCAGCCGTGCTGCGCGATCCTGCGCTGCGCCCGCAAGAAGGCACCGTGTACCTGCCCGAGCGGCTGGACCTGGACAAGGTCACCGTCACCGGCCCGGGCGGCACGGGCAGCTTCGACGGCAGGACGCTCCGGACGGGAAACATCGACCCGCTGATCGACAGCTCCTCCGCGGCGCCCCTGCTCGGAAGCAGCAGCAACACCGCCGGTGACTCCCTGCCCGGCACCGTATGGCTCAAGCTCGACGACCAGCTCTCCGCCGACCGGATCCAGGCGGTCCAGCGCGAAGCGGCGGCCGCCTTCGGCGTCCCCGTGGACAACGTCACCGGGGCGACGGTCGAACGCGTGACGTTCAACAGCATCATCGACGTCCTCCTGCTGGTGGTCACCGCGCTGCTGGGCATCGCCGTCGTGATCGCCCTGATCGGCGTGGCGAACACGCTGTCGCTCTCGGTGCTGGAACGGACCCGGGAGAACTCGCTGCTGCGGGCGCTCGGCCTCACCCGGGGCCAGCTGCGCGGGATGCTGGCCATCGAGGCCGTGCTGGTGGCCGGGGTCGCCGCAGTGCTGGGCTCGGCACTGGGCATCGCCTACGGCTGGCTGGGCGCCAAGGCCGCATTGGGCCCGGTGGCAGAGGTGGTCCCTGTAGTGCCGTGGCTGCAGTTGCTGGGTGTCTTCGCCGTGGCAGTACTTGCCGGGTTGCTGGCCTCGGTGCTCCCGGCCCGCCGTGCCGCACGGCTGTCACCGGTCCAGGGCCTGGCCACCACCTGAGCATTATGGACGAAAGAAACCCCTCCTTCACCGGCTTGGCCGGGAAGGAGGGGTCGTTCGCGTCTGCGGGTAGCTTAGGCGTCCGCGGGTTCTTCGTAACGCGGGAACACGGGCGCCGGGGCCGGCAGTTCCGTGCCCGCGACGATCGGCGTTCCGATAGCCGCGAACTGCCGGCCCGCGCCCTCGGGCTGGCCGAGTACTCCAAGCAGCTTCGCGGACGACGTCGGCATGACCGGCTGGGCGAGGATCGCCACGATCCGGACCACCTCGAGGGTGACGTAAAGGACCGTGTTCATGCGTTCGACGTCGGTCTTGCGCAGCACCCACGGGGCCTGCTCGGCGAAGTAGGCGTTGGTGTCGCCCAGCACACCCCAGATCGCTTCGAGGGCGCGGGAGAATTCCTGCTTGTCGAAGGCAGCGCGGGCGGTGTCCAGGAGTCCGTTGGCCTTCGCCAGCAGGGCGGAGTCCTCGGCCGTGAACTCGCCGGGAACCGGGACCTTGCCCTCGCAGTTCTTCGCCACCATCGACAGCGACCGCTGGGCGAGGTTGCCGAAGTTGTTGGCGAGGTCCGCGTTCATGCGGCCCACGATCGCCTCGTGGTTGTAGCTGCCGTCAGCGCCGAAGGGGACCTCACGCAGGAAGAAGAAGCGCATCTGGTCCACGCCGTACTGGCTGACAAAGTCCGCCGGAGCCACCACGTTGCCCAAGGACTTGGACATCTTCACGCCGTTGTTCTGGAGGAAACCGTGGATCATCACGCGCTTGGGCAGCTCCAGCCCGGCGCTCATCAGGAAGGCCGGCCAGTAGATGGCGTGGAAGCGGGAGATGTCCTTTCCGATGACGTGGACGTCGGCCGGCCAGAACTTCCGGAAGGACTCGGAATCCACGTCCGGGTAACCTGCACCCGTGAGGTAGTTGGTGAGGGCATCCACCCAGACGTACATGACGTGCTTGGGATCGCCCGGCACCGGGACGCCCCAGTCGAAGGTGGTGCGGCTGATGGACAGGTCCTCGAGGCCGCGCTTGACGAAGCTGATGACCTCGTTGAAGCGGTAGCCGGGGGCGCCGAACTCGGGCTGGGCTTCGTAGAGGGCCAGCAGCTTGTCCTGGTAGGCCGAGAGCCGGAAGAAGTAGCTCTCCTCAGCGGTCCACGTGACCTCGGTGTCCGTCTCCTTGGAGTAGCGCACGCCGTCGTCCTTGACGACGGTCTCGTCCTCGCCGTAGTACGCCTCGTCGCGGACGGAGTACCAGCCTTCGTACTTGGACAGGTAGATGTCGCCGTTGGCCTCCATCTTCTTCCAGATCGCCTGGCTCGCCGTGTAGTGGTCGGCGTCCGTGGTGCGGATGAAGCGGTCGTAGGAGCTGCCCACGAGGTCGTGGACCTCACGGAAGGCCGCCGAGTTGCGGTCCACGAGTTCCTTGGCGGTGATGCCTTCCTTGTCCGCGGTCTGCTGGACCTTGAGGCCGTGCTCGTCCGTTCCGGACATGTAGAACACCTCGTGGCCGTCCAGGCGCTTGAAGCGCGCCATCGCATCCGCGGCCACGAACTCGTAGGCATGCCCGATGTGCGGGGCGCCGTTGGGGTAGCTGATGGCCGTGGTGATGTAGAACGGGGGCTTGGCTTCGGGGCTCACTCTAGAAAGGTACCTTTTTTCGGTGACTGCTGGGGTTCGGTGACGGCTGCCTGGCGGAGGGCGCCGGTGTTAAGCGCCAGCCAGGTTCAATCAGTTCAGCTCGGTCAGGGTGTCGCTCAGGCGCACGAGCTCGTGGTCATGCGAGGCAACCAGCACGGCGATGCCGTCGGTGCTGGTGTCCTTGAGGATGCCGATGATCTTGTTGGCGGAGGCCCGGTCCAGGCTGGCGGTGGGTTCGTCCACCACCAGGACGCGCGTGCCCAGGATCAGGGCGCGGGCGATCGCCACACGCTGCCGTTCACCGCCGGAGAGCTGCGCCGGACGGTGCCGCATGCGCCGGCCCAGGCCCACCAGGTCCAGCAGGTCCTTGGCCATCTCCGTGCGCTGTTCGACCTCGCCGTCGGGCACTGCAGGGAGCAGCACGTTTTCCAGGGCGCTCATGCCGTCGATCAGGGCACCGCCCTGATCGACGTAGCCGATCAGGGCTCGGCGGCGGTCCGCGATCTCGTCGTCGCCCATGGTTTCCAGGGACTGGCCCTCCCATAGCACGCGGCCCGCCGTCGGCAGGGTGAGGCCCGCGCCGACGGTGAGGATGCTGGTCTTTCCGGAACCGCTTCGGCCGGCAATGCAGTGCATCTCGCCCGCGTGCAGGGTCAGGTCGAAGTCTTCGATGACGGTGACCGGCTCAGCTCCGCCCTTGTCGCCGCCATAGCGGATGGTGATCCGGCTCAGTTCCAAGGGAGTGGCGTGGTCCGACGCCTTGACGATGGTGTTGGCGCGGGTCTGCAGCGACCCCCCGGCTGATACCTGCACGGCCTCGGGCGCCGCGGGCGGGTCGTTGTGGAGATTCTCAGTCATTTGACCACTTTCGTTGCGATGGGAATCCAGCAGATGACGGCCAGCAATCCGGCCAGGGCCGCCCACAGGGCGGCGTAGGGGGCAAGGATGAGGCCCAGGGCGAGGGCGCCCAGGACGCCGAGAATCACGGCCACGGTGCCCACTAGGGCGTTCTCGAAGAAGCGCACGTGGCCCAGCATGTCCGGGTTCCAGCCCATGGCTTCGAGCGTGGACAGGTACTGGCGCTTGGCCTGCAGTTCGAAGCGGGCGGTCACCAGCGTCAGCAGCAGGCCCACCAGCACGCCCGTGATCGCAAGGATCACACTGGGCAGTGCCACGCTCGCCGCGGCCAAGCCGCTGAGCGCGCTGGCGCCGGCGGCCCGCGGAATGTCGATCAGCAGCGCGATCAAGGCGCCGACGGCCGCACCGAAGACTCCCACGGCCACAGCGAGGGCAGCGGAGTTGAAGCGGTTGGTGACCACCTGCCGGTAGGCGAAGGTCAGGGCCGAGTCGACCGGCAGCAAGCGTTCGTCGTGCTGCGGTTCCTGGTCCACCTCGTGGCGGTGCCGCAGCATCAGGGCCGAGATATAGGCCGCGGCGCAGTAAATGACCAGCACGGACACGGAGACGATCACTGTGGCGAGGTTCCAGCTCAGCAGGCTCAGCAGCAGTCCGGCCGCGGCCAGGATGCCTGCGCCGATACCGAATTCCTCAAGCACCCAGCGGCGGATCCGGCTCTGGGTCCAGCCCATGGCGCGCAGGATGCCGGCCTCATTGCGGCGCTGGCGGACATAGCTGACCGTCGAGGCCGCGGTCAGCAACGTAGCGCCGCAGAGCGTCAGGAACAGCAGGGTGATGTTGGTGCCGGTCAGGGAACCGGAGACGGCGTCGGCGGCGTCCTGGCGGACCCAGGACTGGGCGACCGTGCCCAGCGCGGATTCCTTGCCGGCGTCGTCCTTGGAGTATCCCGGCACGAAGATGCTCACGTCTTCGCGGGCAGAGCCTGCCACGACCGTGGCTTCCAGGCCCATGGCGCGGATCTCGGCGGCGAGCTTTTCGACCTCGGGCTGGGCCTGCTTCCAGTTGCCGGAGGCCCCGGCCCGGACGCGGACGGCGTCGATCACGTTGGCGTTGCTGTCGTAGCCGCGGGCGGCGGCCAGGCCGTAGTAGTCGGTGATGGCGCCGGCGGACTGGCTGACGAGGCCGGTGGCGCTCAGGGACGGCTTCAGGCCCTTGTCGGTGTCCTTGCCGTCGGCGTCCTTTTCGAGCGTCATCGGCGCGGGATCGTAGCCGCCGAGGGGCAGTTTGTTGATGTCGCCCGCTGCGGCCTGGACCTCGGCTGGATCGAAGGTGCCGTAGACCATCGGAAGCGGGGTGGCCGGGGTGTTCCCGGTGGCGAGGCTCTCACGGTACGAGCGCTCGTCGGCCGGCTGGCGCTGGGTCTGGTCCACGGGTTCGCCGCGCAGCGACTTCTCCGGGAGGCGGTTCACGGTAACCCACTCCCCCGGCGTCGCGGACTTGTTGAGCGAGCCGTTGGCGGCGGTTTCGCCGTCCTTGTACTTGGGCGCGGCGGCGAAGTCGGTGCTCCACTGTGCGGGCTGGTACAGGCCCTGGCTGAAGTTTCCGGTGTTGCCCAGCAGCTGGCTGTGGTCCGTCGAACCAGGCCATTCCAGGGTAAACGGCGAGCGGGAAACGAACGGCAGGTAATCCTTGTCGAGGGACCGCGAAACGGTGCCGATGTCCTTGACTACCTTGCCGGCGTCGTCGATTTCCTCGATCTTGACCGAGTACTTCAGGTCGAGGGAGGTGCCCTTGCGGACGATCAGCGGAATCGCCTGGGAGTCGTCAGTGAGCTGGCCGGCGAGCTTGGCCTGCTGGTACTGGGTCATCAGCGGCGCCCAGTACTTGAGTTTGACGCCCAGGAAGTCCGGGCCCTCCTCAAGCTCCTGCTGGCTGGGGCTGGTGGTGAACAGTTCTTCGAAGTAGCGGCCGATCGCACCGGCGTTTCGGGCATCAGCCGGCGGGGCCTTTTCGAGCGGCGCCAGGAAATCGCCCGCGGAGCCGAGCAGCGCGCGTTCGGCTGCGGGGTCGACGGCGACGACGGACTCGGTCACTTCAGGCGCCATGGGCAGGGAAACCGAGAGGTTGAAGAGGTTGTGGTCCGAGCCACCGGCCGGTGACGGGAACTTGATGCCGGTCTCGCCGTCGGGGCCGGTGATGCGGATGCTCTTGCCGCCCGCGGTGGTCTGCTCGACGACCTTCGCCTTGCCCAGAGTGCCTTCGGCGCTGGTCTTGAAGAGGGTCTGCTCAGAGACGCCGTCAGAGCTCACGGCGGTGGCGGTGAGACGGTACTTCGTGGCTTTCTCCGGCAGCACGGACTCCGGTGCGGGCCACTTCTTCGCATCCGTGCCCGTGGGGTCGCCGGCGGTGGCGCCCCCGGCCAGGCCGGAGTTGTAGCCGAGGTAGTCCATGGCGTTCAGCCGCGGAGCTTCCAGGTTCTGGATGACCCGGGAGACCAGGCTGATCGGGGCAGCCACAGCCGTGCCTGAAAGGGCACGGATCTTCTCCAGCTGGTCAAAACTGATTCCGCCTTGTCCGGTGGCGATTTCCGGTTGGATCATCGCCTTTCCGTCCTTGGCGCCCTTGGCCTGGACGAGGATGTCGTACAGGCCGCGGGAATTTTCATCCACGGTGCGATTCAGAGCTGCCTGGGATTGGCTCTGAATGAAGACGGACATGCACATGGCAACGATCAAGATGGCCGAAGTCAACAGCAGCACTCGGCTTCTGATGAACCTCTGGACGGCGTTCATTCGGCTCTCCCTGAGACCTGGATTGCGGGCGCACACACGCAGGAGCAGTGTGCCGCAGGCAGCGTTGTCCTGCGTTTGCTGTACAAAAAGTAGTGGCCGGCCTGCCGCCGGATCCGAAAGTCGGACCAAGCCATTGTATGCAGACCGGCCACGGCTACACGCCGAAGCCCGTGGCCCCGGCGCGTAGCCCGATGTTCGTCTTAGTCTTCCAAGTCCACTTCGCGGACCATGTCGGCACCGATGCCGGCCTTGATTGCATCAAGGACCTGTTGCGGGACCGAGCTGTCGATGGTCAGCAGGGCGAGCACCTGGCCGCCTTCGGACTGGCGGGCAACCTGCATGCCGCCGATGTTGATGTTGTTCATGCCCAG
The DNA here is from genome assembly GCF_049913155.1 of Arthrobacter sp. R-11. Classification (GTDB taxonomy): domain Bacteria; phylum Actinomycetota; class Actinomycetes; order Actinomycetales; family Micrococcaceae; genus Arthrobacter. The sequence goes on from NZ_CP183979.1 coordinate 2,757,493, forward strand.
GATGTGGCCGATGGTGCCGATGACGCCCGGGCGGTCCTGGTAGCCAACCACCACGAGGTGCTCGGTGATCGGGATTTCGACGTCGTAGCCGTTCACGCCGACGAGCTTCTCGACCTGCTTGGGGCCGGTCAGGGTACCGGCCACGGAGATCTGGGAACCGTCGCTCAGGGCGCCGCGCAGGGTCAGGACGTTGCGGTAGTCCTCGGCATCCGGCGTCGTGATCAGGCGGGTGTTGATGCCGCGCTGCTCGGCGATCACCGGGGCGTTGACGTAAGAGACCTGCTCGGTGACGACGTCGGCGAAGACGCCCTTCAAGGCGGCCAGCTCGAGCACCTTGACGTCCAGGCTGGAGATTTCGCCAGCGACCTCGACGTCGATCTGGGTCAGGGAGTCGTGGGTCAGCGCGGTGAAGATCCGGCCCAGCTTTTCGATCAGCGGGATGCCGGGGCGCACGTCGGGGGCGATGACGCCGCCGGCCACGTTCACGGCGTCGGGCACCAGCTCCCCGGCGAGGGCGAGGCGGACCGACTTGGCGACGGATACGCCGGCCTTTTCCTGGGCTTCATCGGTGGAGGCGCCCAGGTGCGGGGTGACCACGACGTTGTCCAGTTCGAAGAACGGCAGGTCGGTGCTGGGTTCCTTGTTGAAGACGTCGACGCCGGCGCCGGCGATCTGGCCTTCCTTCAGGGCGATGTAGAGGGCTTCCTCGTCCACCAATCCGCCACGGGCGACGTTGACGACGTACGCGGTTTCCTTCATCTTGCGGAAGGCGTCGGCGCCAAGCATGCCCACGGTCTCCGGGGTCTTGGGCATGTGGATGGTGATGAAGTCGGCGTTCTCCAGCAGTTCGTCGAGGGTGACGAGCTTGACGCCGAGCTGGGCGGCGCGGGCGGAGGTGATGTAGGGGTCGTACGCCAGGATCTCGGTGTCGAAGCCCTGCAGGCGGGCCGCGACGAGGGCGCCGATGCGGCCGAGGCCGATGATGCCGATCTTCTTCTCGAAGAGCTCGATGCCGGTGTACTTGGAACGCTTCCATTCGCCGCCCTTGAGCGCGGCACTGGCCTGCGGGATGTGGCGCGCCAGGCTGAGGATGTGACCCACGGTGAGCTCCGCGGCGGAGACGATGTTCGACGTCGGGGCGTTGACCACCATGACGCCGGCCTGGGTGGCCGACTTGATGTCGACGTTGTCGAGGCCGACGCCTGCGCGGGCGATCACCTTGAGGTTCTTGGCGGCGGCAACCGCTTCCGCGTCCACCTGGGTTGCCGAGCGGACCAGGATGGCGTCGACGTCGGCGATGGCCGGCAGCAGCGCGGACCTGTCAGAACCGTCCACCTGGCGGATTTCGAAGTCGGGGCCGAGCGCCTCGATCGTTGCGGGCGAAAGTTCCTCGGCGATGAGGACGACGGGTTTCGTGTCTGACACGGGGTGGCACCTTACTTTGGACAGGACTGTGGACAAGGAGCGGATGCGTTGCCCGGAACTGAGAACCGGGTCCCGCCCAGAATATCGCCCCCCGACGGCGTTTCCGGCGCCCGGGGTCGATGTTACGTACGCCCTGGGCTTCTTGTGAACAAACTCACGTTCCGGATACGGCGCCGTCGAATACAAAAGCGTCCGCCCGGCCTGATGGCCGGACGGACGCTCAAATGAGGCGATGCCCTAGGGGCAGCGGCCTCAGCGGGCTGCGGAGCCTTCGACGTAGTCGGCGTCCTGCTGCTGCCAGGAGAACAGGGAGCGCAGTTCGCGGCCGACACCCTCGATCGGGTGCTGCTCAGCCTTGGCACGCAGCGCCTTGAACTCGACGGCGCCATTGTCCTGGTCGTCGATGAAGCGCTTGGCGAAGGCACCGGACTGGATGTCAGCCAGGACGGCCTTCATGTTTTCCTTCACCTCGGGGGTGATCACGCGCGGGCCGGAGACGTAGTCGCCGTACTCGGCGGTGTCGGAAACGCTCCAGCGCTGCTTGGCGATGCCACCTTCCCACATGAGGTCAACGATGAGCTTGAGCTCGTGCAGCACCTCGAAGTAGGCGATCTGCGGCTGGTAGCCGGCCTCGGTCAGGGTCTCGAAGCCGTACTGGATCAGCTGGGACACGCCACCGCAGAGGACGGACTGCTCGCCGAAGAGGTCGGTTTCGGTTTCCTCGGTGAAGGTGGTCTTGATGACACCGGCGCGGGTGCCGCCGATGGCCTTGGCGTAGGACTTGGCGAGCTCCCAAGCGGAACCGGAAGCGTCCTGCTCGACGGCGATGATGTCCGGGATGCCACGGCCGGCTTCGAATTCGCGGCGCACGGTGTGGCCCGGGGCCTTCGGGGCAACCAGGATGACGTCGACGCCTTCCGGAGCCTCGATGTAGCCGAAGCGGATGTTGAAGCCGTGGGCGAAGGCCAGGGCCTTGCCTGCAGTCAGCTTGTCCTTGATGGAGTCGTTGTAGATCGAGCGCTGGTGCTGGTCCGGTGCCAGGATCATGATGACGTCGGCCCATTCGGCGGCGTCGGCAACGTTCTTGACGGTGAAGCCTGCATCCTCGGCCTTGGCGACGGACTTGGAGCCCTCCTTGAGGGCGATGACGACCTCGACGCCGGAGTCGCGCAGGTTCAGTGCGTGGGCGTGGCCCTGGGAACCGTAGCCGACAATGGCAACCTTGCGGCCCTGGATGATCGACAGGTCTGCGTCGTCGTCGTAGAACATTTCAGTCACTTGCGTAACTCCTCTTGAGTGGTTTCTTGGAGATGTAATTCTGTGGTGCTGCGGGAGAGCAGCGTGCCCTGCCAGGCGGCGCCTGGGCTGCTTCTTACGCGGAGCGTAATGCCCTGTCACTCATGGAGCGGGATCCCCGTCCAACGGCCAACGTGCCGGACTGCACAATTTCACGGATGCCGAACGGCTCCAGCACTGAAAGCAGTGCCGTGAGCTTCTCGGGGTGACCGGTTGCCTCGATGACCAACGAGTCGGTGGACACGTCGACCACTGAGGCACGGAACAGGTCTGCAGCCTGGGTGACCTGCAGACGTGTTGCGGCATCCGCACGTACCTTGACCAGGATGTGGTCGCGCTGTACGGAAGATTCGGAAGTCAGCTCGACAATCTTGATCACGTTGACCAGTTTGTTCAGCTGCTTGGTGACCTGCTCGATGAGCTCGCCATCGGCGTCGACGACGACGGTCATCCGGGAGATGCCGGGGACTTCGGTGGGTCCTACGGCAAGGGAGTTGATGTTGAAAGCGCGCCGGGCGAAGAGGCTGGCCACGCGGGTCAGCACGCCGGGCTTGTCTTCGACCAGAACGGACAGTGTGTGGCGGCTCATGCTTAGTCCTCCTCTTCCCATTCCGGGGTCATGTTGCGGGCTACCTGGATCTGGTCGTTCGAAACGCCGGCGGGCACCATCGGCCACACCATGGAGTTCGGGCTGACCACGAAGTCGATCACCACGGGGCGGTCGTTGATCTCCAGGGCCTTCTGGATGGTGGCGTCGATGTCCTCGTCCCGCTCGCAGCGCAGTGCGGCGCAGCCGTAGGCATCGGCGAGCTTGACGAAGTCCGGGATACGGACGGTGTCGTGGCCTGTGTTGAGGTCGGTGTTCGAGTAGCGGCCGTCGTAGAAGAGGGTCTGCCACTGGCGCACCATGCCCAGCGAGGAGTTGTTGATGATCGCCACCTTGATCGGGATCTTGTTGATCGCGCAGGTGGCCAGCTCCTGGTTGGTCATCTGGAAGCAGCCGTCGCCGTCGATCGCCCAGACCACGCGGTCCGGCTCGCCGACCTTGGCGCCCATGGCTGCCGGCACGGCGTAGCCCATGGTTCCGGCGCCGCCGGAGTTCAGCCAGGCGTGCGGGCGCTCGTACTTGATGAACTGGGCGGCCCACATCTGGTGCTGGCCGACGCCCGCAACGTAGATGCCTTCGGGGCCGGTCAGCGCACCGATGCGCTCGATGACTCGCTGCGGCGCGCTGAGTCCGTCTTCCGGCTCCGTCCAGCCCAGCGGGTAGGTGTCGCGCAGGTTGCCCAGGAAGGACCACCAGGAAGCGAGGTCCGGAGTGCCGGACTGCGCGAACTGGTTGCGGACGGCCTCGCTCAGTTCCGGAATGATCTCCTTGACCGAGCCGACGATCGGAACGTCTGCCAGGCGGTTCTTGGAGATTTCAGCGGGGTCGATGTCGGCGTGGATGACCTTCGCGTTCGGGGCGAAGGTGCTCAGCACACCCGTCACGCGGTCGTCGAAACGTGCGCCCAGGGTCACCAGGAGGTCAGCCTGCTGCAGCGCGGTGACGGCCGAAACCGAACCGTGCATGCCCGGCATGCCCACGTGCTGCGGGTGGGAGTCGGGGAAAGCGCCCTTGGCCATCAGGGTGGTGACCACCGGTGCGCCGGTCAGTTCGGCCAGCTCCAGCAGTTCGGCCGAGGCGTGGCCCTTGACCACACCGCCGCCCACGTAGAGCACCGGCTTCTTGGACTCGGCGATGAGGCGGGCCGCTTCACGGACCTGCTTGTTGTGGCCGCGGACCACCGGACGGTAGCCCGGCAGGTCCACCTTCGGCGGCCAGGAGAAGGTCATGTTGCCGACCTGGGCGTTCTTGGCGATGTCCACCAGGACCGGCCCGGGACGGCCGGTGGATGCGAGGTGGAAGGCTTCGGCCATCACGTGCGGGATGTCTTCGGGGTCGGTCACCAGGAAGGAGTGCTTGGTGATCGGCATGGTGATGCCCACGATGTCCGCCTCCTGGAAGGCGTCGGTGCCAATGACGGCAGCCGAGACCTGGCCGGTGATGGCGACGAGGGGCACGGAGTCCATGTGGGCATCCATGATGGCGGTAACGAGGTTGGTGGCACCGGGGCCCGAGGTGGCGATGCAGACGCCAACCCGTCCGGTGACCATGGCATAGCCTTGGGCTGCGTGGCCGGCTCCCTGTTCGTGACGGACCAGGATGTGATTCATCTTGGAGGCCATCAAGGGGTCGTAGGTGGGGAGGATCGCGCCACCGGGCAAACCAAAAATATCGTCGACGCCGAGTTCTTCGAGCGAGCGGACAATAGCTTCCGAGCCGGTCATCACCGTTGGGGGTACAACGTTGTTCGGCCCGAGGACAGGAGAGAGAGTTGCAGCATTGTCGACGACGGCGTCAGTGGCACGGTCGACTTTTTCCGGAGCCTTGGGGGCTCCAGCGGACTTTGCAGCCATCAGCGAGGGGCTGATCGGCGATCCTTTGCTCATCGGACTCTTCCTTTGGGGATCTTCAGTTAGTGAAAGGTACTGCTGGGATACTGCTGCGATCGCGGTCGTGCTCTGCCGTCGGCAATAAAAAAACCCCTCAGCCTTGCGGCTCTTCGAGGGGTTGCGCGTGACAGATCGTTGCCGGCCGGCTTAGTAAGCCACGCGCTTGCTAAGTACGACGACGGTGCCGGTAACGGTTGCGATCATGCGTTCAGTTTTCCCTCTTTGTGAGAGAGGTGTCAAACGGGGAAACCCTCATCTCACTATATGGACGTCAAAGTCCATCTTGCGGACCCCTCCCCCAACTAGCTCGCAGTTGTTGTCGTTATGAGGCGTCAAAACGACAACTACTGCGAGTCAGTTGGGCGGGAACCCAATCACCCGCAATAGGCGCCGGTTGATGCGCTGTGCACCAGCTTGGCGTACTTGGCCAGGACTCCCTTGGTGAACTTCGCAGGCAGCGGCTCCCAGCCGACCTTGCGGGCCTCGAGTTCGGCCTCGTCGACCAGAAGGTCGAGGGTGCGGGCGGCGATGTCGACGCGGATCCTGTCGCCGTCCTTGACAAAGGCGATGGGACCGCCGTCGACGGCTTCGGGAGCGACGTGTCCGATGCAGAGGCCGGTGGTGCCGCCCGAGAAGCGGCCGTCGGTCAGGAGCAGGACGTCCTTGCCGAGGCCTGCGCCCTTGATGGCGCCGGTGATGGCGAGCATTTCGCGCATGCCCGGTCCGCCCTTGGGGCCTTCGTAGCGGATGACGACGACGTCGCCGGCCTTGATCTCGCCGTTGTCGAGGGCGTCGAGGGCGCCCTGCTCACGCTCGAAGACACGGGCGGTGCCTTCGAAGACGTCGGCGTCGAAACCGGCGCTCTTGACCACGGCGCCCTCCGGAGCCAGGGAGCCGTGCAGGATGGTGATGCCGCCGGTCTTGTGGATCGGGTTATCCATGGCGCGCAGGATCTTGCCGTCCAGGTCCGGCGGGTTGATGGAGGCCAGGTTCTCGGCAACGGTCTTGCCAGTGACGGTGAGGCAGTCACCGTGCAGCAGTCCGGCGTCGAGCAGTGCCTTCATGATGACCGGCACGCCGCCGATCCTGTCGACGTCGGTCATGACGTAGCGGCCAAACGGCTTCAGGTCGCCCAGGTGCGGGACTTTGTCGCCAACGCGGTTGAAGTCGTCCAGGGTGAGCTCGACGCCGGCCTCCCGGGCGATGGCCAGCAGGTGCAGGACCGCGTTGGTCGAGCCGCCGAAGGCCATGGTCACGGCGATGGCGTTCTCGAAGGCCTTCCTGGTCATGATGTCGCGCGCCGTGATGCCCAGGCGCAGCAGGTTCACCACCGCCTCGCCGGACTTGCGGGCGAAGTCATCACGACGGCGGTCTGCAGAGGGCGGGGCGGCGGAGCCGGGCAGGGACATGCCCAGGGCCTCGCCGATACAGGCCATCGTGTTCGCCGTGTACATGCCGCCGCAGGCGCCTTCGCCCGGGCAGATGGCCCTCTCGATACGGTCCAGGTCTCCGCGGCTCATCTTGCCGGCGGCGCAGGCACCGACGGCTTCGAAGGCATCGATGAGGGTGACTTCCTTTTCAGAGCCGTCCTCCAGCTTGACCCAGCCCGGCATGATCGAGCCGGCGTACAGGAAGACGCTCGCAAGGTCCAGGCGGGCAGCTGCCATGAGCATGCCGGGAAGGGACTTGTCGCACCCGGCCAGGAGCACGGAGCCGTCGATGCGTTCGGCTTGCATCACGGTTTCCACGGAGTCGGCGATGACTTCGCGGGAGACCAGGGAGAAGTGCATGCCTTCGTGCCCCATCGAGATGCCGTCGGAAACCGAGATTGTGCCGAACTGCATGGGGAAACCACCGCCGGCGTGGACGCCTTCCTTGGCGCCCTGGGCAAGGCGGTTGAGCGAGAGGTTGCAGGGAGTGATTTCGTTCCACGAGCTCGCGACGCCGATCTGCGGCTTGGCGAAGTCGTCATCGCCCATGCCGACGGCACGGAACATTCCGCGCGCGGGGGCGGCGTGGATGCCGTCCGTCACGACCCGGCTGCGTGGCTTGATGTCCGGTGTGTTGCCTGTCGCAATTTGGGTGTGCTCAGTCATGGCGCAAAGTCTATGACTCCGCAGCCCGGCCCACGACTACCTGGGCACGTTTGACCGGAATTCCAGCAATGTGTCAGGCAAGCGGCAGTCCACCTCCGCCTGCCTGCCTGAGGCTTGCCGGAGCGGCCACCTCAGCTGCCACTTCGCGGAGCAGCTCGAGTGTGCGCCGCACCGTCGTGCGGGCGGCGACGTCCCGGCGCGCCAGCGCAACGATGCTCCGGCTGGCCCTGACGCCCTCGATCGGCCGGAGCACCAGCCCGTGGCCGGCACCGCTCCGGGCGGTGTACCTGGGCAGCAGGCTGATGCCGTGCCCGGCTTTGACGAGTGCTTCCAGGACGCGCAGGTCGGGAAACCGCTGGCGGCGGACCGCCGTCGTTCCTGCCTGAAGCTCGATCCGGCGGAGTACGGTGTCGAAAGGAAAGCCTGCGGGAACCCCGATCCACGGATACCGGGCCACGTCGTGCGCGGTGAGCCGGACCTTGGCGGCGAGCTCGTGGCCCTCAGGCATGGCAACGTCCAGGGGTTCTTCCAGCAGGGGCAGCACTTCGAGTCCGCGCCGCGCGAAAAGCTCCGCGCCATCCACGCTGTGCGCCAGGACGATGTCATAGTCGGCGGCAAGGCCGGCGAATCCGGCGGTGCCGGGGTCCTCGAAATGCGCTTCGAGGCGGACCCCCTCGACCTGTCCGAGCCGATGCAGCAGCCCGGGCAGGAGCATCTCGGCTGCGCTGGGAAAGAAGGCCGCCCTGATCCGCGACTGCCAACCCTGGCGGTAGGCGTCCATCGTGGACTCGGCCCGGGCCATTGCGGTCGCAACATCGGCGGCCGCACCGGCCATGGCCCTGCCCGCCTCAGTGAGCCTCACCCCCCTGCCGGCCTTTTCGACCAGCACCACGCCGAGCTCGTCCTGCAGCGCCTTCAACTGCTGGGATACAGCGGAGGACGTGACATTCATGGCCTCCGCCGTGGCCCCGACGGTTTGCCGGTCGGCCAGCTCGCGGAGGATCCGCAACCTCTTGAAATCCATGTGGCCACCCTAGGGGATGGTTGCTGGACACCCTCCGGGGGCCGCCGTAACGTCAAGGCTGACAAGTGCACCACTCAAACAGAAGGGCTCCTGCCGTGGATTGGTTGATCTGGGTCATCGTCATTGTGCTCGTCGTCGCGATTGCGTGGTGGCTGTTGAGCCGAAGGGGCTCCACCTCCGCGCCCGCCGATACCTCCTCCCTCGCCGATGCGGCACCGCCCTCGCCCTCCGCTGCGTCTCCGCAGATGGACGTCGCAGCCTCGGCGGCACTTGCCGGCACAGCGCCGCTTGCACCGGCGCCCGTGCCCCAGGAACCGGCAGCGGCGGAACCGGAACCGGTGGTTCCGGAGCCGGCTGTCGCCGAAACCGGCGGAGGCGATGTGGATGACTGGGAAGACGCAGCGGCCGAAGGAACGGCCTCCGCGGCAGAGCCCACTTCTGCCCGGCCGGAACCCGTGGTAGAAGCCGTCGTGGAGCCCGTCGAAGAACCCGCACTCGCAGAACCAGTAACAGCCGAAGCTGTACTGAACGAGGAAGTGCCCGGCGAATCGCCGTCGATCGAAGAGGCCCCCGTCGATGGCGTGACGGCCGACGACGTCACCCCCGCCGACGCCGGTCGACGCGCCGACGCTGCTGCCGACAAGGCAGAGTGGGAGGCCAGCTGGAGCGACGCCCCGCCGCGGCAGGCCCCGGTGCACAACCCTGAGTACACGGCTCCGCATGCACCTACCTTGCCCGGCGCCGAAACGGCTGCCGCCGAGGACGGCCTGGCTCCCGAGGTCGAGGCCGCGGCCGAGCCGGAGACCACCGCGGAGGCCCCGGCAGAAGACGCAGCCCCTGCCGGCGGACACCTGGCCGCAGGACAGCCCTATGGGGAGGGGTCAGCCGCGGCCGGCCCCGACGGCAGCGGCCCCGCCGAGTTCACCGTCAAAGCCGACGCGAACACCATGACCTACTACGACGAGGACATGCCGGCCTATGAAGAAGCCCAGGCGTCCGTCTGGTTCCTCTCGGCGGCACACGCCGAGGCGGCAGGTTTCCGTCCGCCGCGCCGGGAGCGCTACTGAGGGACGGACGGGTGCCGGAGGAACCGTGAAGGCAGGCGCACCGGGGGTGCCGACCCGGCGGCAGCGATCGCGCGGCCACCAGGGTAGACCCCGACCGAAAGGGTTCCGGGTTCGTGCCGGCACCCTCCTGCTTGTCCTGTTCTCCGGCGGTGCATTGATCGCCGGCTGTACCGGCAGCCCGCCCCTTCCCCCTCCGACAACCGGTCCGGCTCCCACATCGGCAAGCGGTACGTCCCCCGCAAGTACCGCCGGCACACCGCCGAACGGTGCGGGACCCACGCTCCAAGCCAAGCTCGAGCTGGGCCTGGACATCCCATGGTCGGTGGTCTTCCTGCCCGATCGAACCGCCCTCATTTCCGAACGGGACTCCAGGCTCCTGAAGGCGGTTCGGAACGGTGAGGCAAGCACGATCGGCGAGGTTCCCGGCGTCGTGCCCGAAGGCGAAGGCGGCCTGCTGGGGCTGGCACTGTCCCCGCACTTTGCCGATGACCGGCTGCTGTATTTCTACTACACGGCCGAATCAGACAACCGGATAGCCCGGGCGAAGCTGGAAGCAGACGGAAACGGCAAACTCACCCTGGGCCCGCCCGACGTCGTTTTCTCCGGGATCCCCAAGGCTTCCACGCACAACGGCGGCCGGATCCGCTTCGGCCCGGACGGCTTCCTCTACGTAGGCACGGGAGATTCGCAGCGGCGTGGACAGCCGCAGGACCGGAACGCCTTGGGCGGGAAGATCCTGCGCCTGACGGCCGACGGGAAACCTGCGCCCGGCAATCCCTTCGGCGACAACCCTGTGTACAGCTACGGCCACCGGAACGTCCAGGGCCTCGCCTGGGACAAGGACGGCAGGTTCTGGGCCAGCGAGTTTGGGCCGGACGTCGACGACGAGCTGAACCTGATCCGCCCCGGCGGCAACTACGGCTGGCCCGAGGTAACCGGCGCCCCGGGCCGCGAGGGCTTCATCGACGCCAAGGCCGTCTGGCCGTCCACCGCCGATGCCTCGCCGAGCGGCTTGGAAATAGTGGACGGCGTGGCATACACGGCCGCGCTCCGGGGGCAACGGCTCTGGACCATCCCCCTCAAAGGCGAAGTGGCCGGAACGCCGGTGGCCTATTTCACGGGTGAATACGGCCGGCTCAGGGACGTATCGCTGGCACCGGACGGCACGCTCTGGGTCCTCAGCAACAACCGGAACCCTGATTTTGCCCTGCTGCTTAAGCTCCCCGGGTAGGCCAGGCAAAACACCCCGGGCCGATTTCGCACTTTGAGTGACTCTCGTGTAGAGTTACATGTCGTTGCGGAGATCAACGGAAAAGGAAAAACTCCATTCCGGCGGTCGAAAACGACAAGCACCTCTAGCTCAACTGGCAGAGCAATTGACTCTTAATCAATGGGTTCCGGGTTCGAGTCCCGGGGGGTGCACCAAGGGAAGGGCCCTTGAGCGGCAAAAGCGTTCAAGGGTTATTTCTTTGGGTTGGACACCACAACTGAATGCACCTCTAGCTCAACTGGCAGAGCAATTGACTCTTAATCAATGGGTTCCGGGTTCGAGTCCCGGGGGGTGCACCAAAGGAAGAATCCCGGACCGGCTGAGGCTGGTCCGGGATTCTTTCGTTTCAGGAATCCTGTTCCTGTTTCAGGAACAGATGGAGCTTCAGCTCCGATGCCCGCCTTCTGTACCGGGCCGCAGGACACTGGAACCGGCCGCGACGATGTCGTGCACCTCGGCCGAGGCGTGCCGCTCCGACAGGGCACGCACCAGGATTTTGAGCTCCGCGCGCAGGGAGTCGGCGTCCACGGGCGAATCCCGCAGCACTTCGCGTTCAAGGCGCTCCGCGGTTTCGAGTACCCGTGTGCCCGCTTCGGTCAGGCTGACAATCTGGCTGCGCCGGTCGCTCGAGCTGCGGGATCTTTCGATGTAGCCGTGCACTTCGAGGCGGGACAGGGTCTTTCCCATGGTCTGCGCTTGGACCCGAACGATCTGCGACAGCAGGACCTGCGTGATGGGGCCTTTCACCGTGAGGACTTCCAGGGCGATCACTCCGGCGTGCGTCAACCCGAGACGGCTCAGTTTCTCGTTCCAGGCGTGCTCGACGAGCCGTGCCGCTGTAGACAACAGCCTTCCGGTTGGCCAACGCTCAATGTCAGGCATAACAGCCAGTATATAAAACCATCTGCCGGCAATTCGGTTCCGGGCCTCCCCTGTTACTAAGCTGGGTGGTCGCGAACGCAAGCAAGGAGCACCATGGCTGAACGACTCATTCCCGGCGACAGCGCACCGGATTTCACCCTCAAGGACCAGGACGGCAACGACGTCAGCCTGGCGTCCTACCGGGGCAGCAACACCATCGTCTACTTCTACCCCGCCGCATCTACCCCGGCCTGTGCCAAGCAGGCATGCGATTTCCGTGATTCGCTCGCGTCCCTGCAGGCGGCCGGTTACCGGGTCCTGGGCGTCTCCCCCGATCCCGTTCCCGCCCTGGCGAAGTTCGTGGCCCAGGAGTCACTGACGTTCCCCCTGCTCTCCGACGAGGACCACAAGGTGGCGGACGCCTATGCCGCCTGGGGTGAAAAGAAGAACTACGGCCGCACGTACCAAGGCCTGATCCGCTCCACGATCGTGGTGGACCCGGAGGGCAAAGTGGCGGTGGCCCAATACAACGTGAGGGCAACCGGGCATGTTGCCAAGCTCCGCAGGGACCTCAAACTGGACGTCCGCTGAAGCCACCCGGCCCGCATGGGTAGAATGGAGGCCGGCACGGCAACGGAACCGTCAGGATCCCGGCGCCGGCACTCGCGCGAGTGGTGAAATTGGCAGACACGCAGGATTTAGGTTCCTGTGCCTTCGGGCGTGGGGGTTCAAGTCCCCCCTTGCGCACAAATATGGACGGCTGGACCCCTCTTACCCGGGGTCCAGCCGTGTTCCGTCCGACTGCCTTGAGGGGACAAGAGTGGCAAGCAGCAAACGACGCCGGATGAAACTGCAGATCGGCGCGGCCTTTCTTGCCCTGGCCCTGAGCTCCTGTACCGGAGTGCCATCGCCCTCGCCGTCCGCCGGAACTACGTCCACGGACAAGCCGGCCGTGCCGGACCAGACCTTCAACTTCGGCACTCCGGCCATGCCCCTCGGGCTCGATCCGGCCCTGAGCAACGATTCCGAGTCCTACCGCGTCACCCGCCAGGTCATGGAAGGCCTGCTAGGAGTTGACCCGTCCACCGGCCAGACAATTCCCCTGCTCGCCACGGAATGGTCCGAGGGTGAAGACGGACTCAGCTACGACTTCAAGCTCCGGGACAAAGTCACCTTCCACGACGGCACGCCGTTCAATGCTGCCGCCGTTTGCAGCAACTTCAACCGCTGGTACACCCTCACCCCCGCGGTCCGGAACCAGGCACCGGGAATCATGTTCAAGAGCGTCTTCAAGTCGTTTTCGGACAACGCCTCGCTCTCCATCTTCAAGAGCTGCAGCGCCCCGAGCGCCAAGGAAGTGAAGATCAGCCTCACCCGGCCCTTCACGGGTTTTCTGCAGGCCCTCACGCTGCCGGCGTTCGCCATCTCCTCCCCCACGGCGCTGGACAAGCAAAAGGCCAACCTCCTGGACCGCAAGCTGGATGGCCAGGCGGTGTCCGCATACGCCTCGCATCCCGTCGGCACCGGTCCGTTCGTCTTTTCCGCGTGGACCAAGGACAAGATCACGCTCAAGAGCTATGACGGATACTGGGGCGACCGGGGTCAGATCGCCACGCTCAACTTCATTCCCTTCGACCACCCGCAGGGCCGGCTCGACGCGCTGCTGAGCGGAAAGATCGACGGCTACGACCTCGTCACCGCCGGCACCTTCGATTCCCTGGTCAAGCACGGCATGCAGATCGTGCAGCGGGATCCCTTCTCGGTGATGTACCTGGGCATCAACCAGGCCGTGGTGCCGCTGCAGAAGCTCGAGGTCCGCCAGGCAATCGAGTACGCCATCGATAAGGAAAGCCTGATCCGGAAGTTCTTCATGGACAATACGGCCCAGGCATCCCAGTTCGTTCCGCCCAAGCTCAGCGGCTTCAACAACAACGCGCCGGCGCTGGGCTACGATCCGGCCAAGGCCAAGCAGCTGCTGGCCAAGGCCGGGTACAAGGGCGAACCGCTCAAGTTCTACTACCCGCTCAACGTCACCCGAAGCTACCTGCCCACCCCCGAAAAGATCTACGCGGAAATCAGCCGGCAGCTGACCGCCGTCGGCTTCAACATCAAGCCGGTGCCGGTGGACTGGGAGGACGGCTACCTGGCCAAGGTCCAGTCATCGGGCGATCACGCCCTGCACCTGCTGGGCTGGAACGGCGTCTATTCGGACCCGGACAACTTCGTCGGCACGCTTTTCGGTGAGCGCCGGGGTGAATTCGGCTACAACGACGTCCAGGTCTTCTCCAAGATCGACCGTGCGCGGGGCATGCCCGAAGGTCCCGAACGAAACGCCCAGTACGAAACCATCAACGCCCAGATCGCGGCGACCGTCCCGGCAGTGCCGATCGCCTTCCCGATCTCCGCCCTGGCGCTGTCCGACCGGGTGGAAAAGTACCCTGCTTCGCCGGTCTTGAACGAAGTTTTCACGAACGTCCGCCTAAAGTCTTGACGGCCCCCCGCAATTTCAGTTATGGGGCAGCGCAGGGATATTCTGTGACAGCCAATGCCGCTGCTATCGGAGATTGACTGTGACTTTCATTTCCAAGACCAAACACGCCGACGTCGTCCTTATTGGCGGCGGAATCATGAGCGCAACGCTCGGGGCGTTCATCAAGCAGCTCGAACCCGACTGGAGCATCGCCCTCTTCGAACGCCTGGACGAAGCCGGCCTTGAAAGCTCCGGACCTTGGAACAACGCAGGTACCGGCCACGCGGCTCTCTGCGAACTGAACTACTCCCCTGCAGCCAAAGACGGCTCCGTGGATCCTTCCAAGGCGCTGCACATCAACGAACAGTTCCAGCTATCCCGCCAGTTCTGGTCCCACCTGGTCGACAACAACCTGATCGGTTCCCCCAAGGGCTTCATCAACACCGTTCCGCACATGAGCTTCGTCATCGGCGACAAGCACGCGGACTTCCTCAAGACCCGCTACGAGGCCCTCAAGCCCAACACCCTCTTCCGCAGCATGGAGTACACGGAGGACCAGGCCCAGATCGCAAAGTGGGCTCCCCTGATCGTCAAGGGCCGCGACCCCAAGCAGCGCGTCGCCGCCACCCGCGCAGCCGAAGGCACCGACGTCGACTTCGGCGCGCTGACCCGCGAGCTGACCGACTACCTTGCCAAGAGCGGCGTGGAGGTCAACTTCGGCCACGAAGTCAGCAACATTTCCAAGGCCTCCGACGGCGGCTGGGACCTTTCGCTCAAGTACCCGGCGTCCGGGGAACGCAGCCGCATCCACGCCAAGTTCGTGTTTGTCGGCGCCGGCGGCGGTGCGCTGCACCTATTGCAGGCCTCGGGCATTCCGGAGAGCAAGGGCTACGGCGGTTTCCCCGTGTCGGGCCAGTTCTTCCGCTGCACCGACGAGGAGACCGCGCGCCAGCACAGCGCCAAGGTGTACGGCCAGGCCTCCGTGGGCGCGCCGCCGATGTCCGTGCCGCACCTGGACACCCGCTACGTTGACGGCAAGCGTTCGCTGCTTTTCGGCCCGTACGCGGGTTTCTCCACGAACTTCCTCAAGACCAGCAGCTACCTGGACCTGCCGTTGTCCATCCGCCCCGGCAACATCATTCCGATGCTCGCGGTGGCCAAGGACAACATGGACCTGACGGCGTACCTCATCAAGGAAGTGGCCAAGCGCCACGACGCGAAGGTCGAGTCCCTGCGCGAGTACTACCCCGAAGCCGACGGTTCCAAGTGGGAGCTGATCACGGCCGGCCAGCGCGTGCAGATCATCAAGAAGGACCCGCAGAAGGGCGGCATCCTGCAGTTCGGTACCGAGGTCATCGCCGCCCGCGACGGCTCCATCGGCGCGCTGCTCGGCGCTTCCCCGGGAGCCTCCACTGCGGTGCCGATCATGATCGAGCTGCTGCAGAAGACCTTCCCGAAGAACTTCAAGGGCTGGCAGTCCAAGCTCAAGGACATGATGCCCGGCTACGGGGTCAAGCTCAACGACAACCCGGAGCTCGCCGCCGAACTCGAGGCAAGCACCGCCCGGTCCCTGCAGCTCGAAAACGCCGACGCCACGCAGCGGTAGACGCAGGCATCCTGTCCGGGGCTGCGGCGGCCGCGCCCAAACGCTGTACAACCGTAGATCCCAGGAGAGGATGCAATGTTCGCTCTGGCAAGGCTTTCACTGGCGAACAGGGCATTGATTGCGCTGATCACCGTCTTCGCGGCGGTGTTCGGCGTGATCACCATGTCCTCCCTGAAACAGGAGCTCATACCTTCCATCGAGTTCCCGCAGATCACGGTCATCACGTCCATGCCAGGGGCGTCTCCGGAGGTCGTGGACAAGCAACTGGGCCGGCCCCTGGAAACGGCGCTCAACAGCGTCGAGGGGCTTGAGTCGAGCACCTCCACGTCCCGCAGCGGAGTTTCCCAGATCACCCTGGTGTTCAACTACGGCTCAAACCTGGATCGTGCCCGAAACCAGATCGACCGGGCCATCTCCAATGCCCGCCGCACGCTGCCGGCGGATGTGGAGCCACGCTCCTTCGCCGGCAGCGTGAGCGATTTCCCGATCATCTTCCTCGCGGTCTCCTCGGACAAGCCGCTCAGCGAACTGAATGCCGACCTCCTGCGGCTCAGCGTCCCGCGGCTGCAGAAGATCGACGGCGTGCGCAGCGCCGAAGTCAGCGGCGGCACAACCCAGCACATCCTGATCAAACCGAACCCCGCGGCCATGGCTGCCGGCGGCGCCACCATCCGCTCCCTTGCCGACGCGCTGAAGAACAACGGCGCGCTGGTCCCGGCCGGCACGGTCGAGGAACATGGCAAGTCCCTGTCCCTGCAGATCGGCAGCCCGGTTGACTCGCTGGACACAATCAAAGGGCTCCCCGTGGGCGGCGCCAAGGCGGGCACCACGATCGGCAGCGTGGCCGAGGTCATTATCAAGGACGACACCGCCACCTCGATCACCAGGACCAACGGCAAAGAGACGCTCGCGCTGACTGTCACCAAGAAGCCCGACGGCGACACCGTGGCGATTTCGCACGCCGTCAAGGATTCGCTGGGCCAGATGAGCGCGGAACTGGGTTCCAACGCCCGCTTCACCCCCGCGTTCGACCAGGCACCGTACATCGAAAAATCCATCAAGGACCTCACCACGGAGGGCCTGCTGGGGCTCGGCTTCGCGGTGCTGGTCATCCTGGTGTTCCTGTTGTCCGTACGCTCCACCCTGGTCACCGCGGTGTCGATCCCGCTGTCCCTGCTGATCACTTTCATCGGGATCTCGGCCACCCGGTATTCGCTGAACATCCTCACCCTGGGCGCACTCACCATTGCGATCGGCCGTGTGGTGGACGACTCGATCGTGGTGATCGAGAACATCAAGCGCCACCTGAGCTATGGCGAACACAAGCTCACCGCCATCCTGAACTCCATCCGGGAGGTGGCCGGCGCCATCACTGCGTCCACCCTGACGACGGTGGCAGTCTTCCTCCCCATCGCCTTCGTGGGGGACCTTGCCGGGGAACTGTTCCGCCCCTTCGCCCTCACCGTCACGATCGCCCTGCTCGCCTCCCTCCTGGTGGCCCTGACCATCGTCCCGGTGCTGGCGTACTGGTTCCTCAAGTCCCCGGCGGTCAGCAGTGACGCCGAGGCGGCGAAGGAAACAGCGGCGAAAGCACACGAAGCAGAGCAGCGAACCCGCCTGCAGCGCGGTTACCTGCCGATCCTGTCCGCCACCCAGAAGCATCCCGTGCTGACCATCGTGGCAGCGGTGTTGGTGCTGGGCGGTACTGCCGCCATGACCCCCCTGCTGGCAACCGACCTGCTGGGCCGCTCCGGCGAAAACAGCATGACCGTCCGGCAGGTCCTGCCGGCAGGCACCAGCCTCGCCGACACCGCGGAAGCCGCCGCCAAGGTGGAGAAACTGCTGGACGGCATCGACGGGATCAAGGACGTCCAGGTGACTTCCGGCAATGCCCAGAACGGGCTCGCCGCACTCACCTCCGGCGGCGCGTCGACCTCTACCTTCACCGTGGTCACGGCGGAGGACGCAGCCCAGGAGAAACTGCAGGACACCGTCCGCAGGAAGCTTGCCGACGGCGGCGCCGCGGGCAAAGTCACCGTCGGCGCCCGGCAGGGCGGCTTCGGCACGTCCTCCACCGTGGACGTGACGATCAATGCGGCCACTCCGCAGGACCTGCAGACAGCCAGCGATGCTGTCTTCAAGGCCCTCGACGGCGTCCCGGGCAGCTCCGAGACCGCCACCAACCTCGTCCCGGGCCAGCCGGTGGTCCAGGTGAAAGTGGACCGGGCCAAGGCCACGGCGGCCGGCCTCAACGAGGAGCAGGTAGCCGGCGTGCTTGCCGCCACGGTTTCACCGGTTCCCGCCGGCACAGTGCGCATCGACACCAACGACTTCCCGGTCCAGATCGGTGAAGGCACCCGCTTCACCAGCATCGCGGCGGTCCGGGGCATCGTGCTTCCGACGCCTACGGGCCCGGTCAAGCTGGACAGCGTCGCCAGTGTGGAGCAAGTGGATGTTCCGCTCTCCGTGACCAGCAGCAACGGCCAGCGGACCGCCAAGGTGACCGTGACGCCGTCGGGCTCCAACCTGGGCGCGCTGAGCAGCGCCGTGCAGGAACGGCTGGACGCCGTGCAGCTCCCGCCAGGCGTGACCGCGGTGATCGGCGGCGCCACCACCCAGCAGGCGGAGTCCTTCCGGCAGCTCGGCCTGGCGTTGCTCGCCGCCATCGCGATCGTCTACGTGATCATGGTCGCCGCCTTCAAGTCGCTCATCCAGCCGCTCATCCTGCTGGTGTCGGTGCCGTTCGCCGCAACAGGCGCGATCGGCCTGCTCCTGCTGACCGGCGTTCCCCTTGGCCTGCCGGCCCTGATCGGCCTGCTGATGCTGGTGGGCATCGTGGTGACCAACGCGATCGTGCTGATCGACCTCATCAACCAATACCGCAGCCCGCGCGACGGGCGGGCCGGGATGAGCGTCGACGACGCCATCACCCACGGCGCCCGGCAGCGACTCCGGCCGATCCTTATGACCGCCCTCGCCACCGTATTTGCGCTGACGCCGATGGCGCTCGGCTTCACCGGAAGCGGCGGCTTCATCTCGCGGCCTCTGGCCATCGTGGTGATCGGCGGCCTGGTGTCATCCACGCTGCTGACCCTGGTGCTGGTCCCGGTCCTCTACAAGCTGGTGGAAGGACGCCGGGAGAAGAAGTCCCTGCTGAAGGCACTCAAGGAGCGCCCCGCCGTCGTGGACAATCCGCCCGGCAACGGCGGCAGCGGGGAATTCCTGGACTGGACCACCGGAATGGTCCCGAAAGTCTCCGGCCGGCGCGCCGCCCCGGGGTCCCCCGACTGAGCCGGACCATCCAGGCGGTGCCCGGGAATAATCCACGGGCGCAGGCGTTACACAGGGCGATAGATGCAAATGCATCTAGTTTCGGATACACTGTCGGTAACGCCCGCGCACCCGCGGACAGGAAGAAGGCACATCATGGAGATCGGCGTATTCAGCGTCAGCGACATCACCACTGACCCGACCACGGGCCGCACCCCCACGGAGAACGAGCGGATCAAGGCGTCCGTGGCCATCGCCAAGAAGGCCGAAGAGATCGGCATGGATGTGTACGCCATCGGCGAGCACCACAACCGGCCCTTCTTCTCCTCCTCCCCCACCACCACGCTGGCCTACATCGCCGCTCAGACCGAGCGCATCACCCTCTCCACCTCCACGACCCTGATCACCACGAACGATCCCGTGAAGATCGCCGAAGACTTCGCCATGCTTCAGCACCTGGCCGACGGCCGCGTGGATCTCATTATGGGCCGAGGCAACACCGCGCCGGTTTACCCGTGGTTCGGCAAGAACATCCAGGACGGCATCGAGCTCGCGATCGAAAACTACGCCCTGCTGCGCCGCCTGTGGGACGAAGACACCGTGAACTGGAACGGCAAGTTCCGCACCCCGCTGCAGAACTTCACCTCCACTCCGCGCCCGCTCGACGACGTCCCGCCGTTCGTCTGGCACGGTTCCATCCGGAGCCCGCAGATCGCCGAGCTGGCTGCGTACTACGGCGACGGCTTCTTCGCCAACAACATCTTCTGGCCGAAGGAGCACTACCAGCAGCTGATCGGTCTTTACCGTGAGCGTTACGAGCACTACGGCCACGGCAAGGCAGACCAGGCGATCGTGGGCCTCGGCGGCCAGTTCTTCATGCGCAAGAACTCCCAGGACGCCGTCAAGGAGTTCCGTCCGTACTTCGACAACGCCCCGGTGTACGGCCACGGCCCGTCCCTGGAAGACTTCACCTCGCAGACCCCGCTGACGGTGGGCAGCCCGCAGGAAGTCATCGAGAAGACACTCACCTTCCGCGAGTTCTTCGGCGACTACCAGCGCCAGCTCTTCCTGGTGGACCACGCGGGCCTGCCGCTTAAGACGGTCCTGGAGCAGCTGGACCTGTTCGGCGAGGAAGTCCTTCCGGTGCTCCGCAAGGAGTACGCCGCCCTCAAGCCGGCCCATGTCCCGGACGCCCCGACCCACGCCTCACGGGTCGCCGCAAGGCTGGCCGAAGCCGCCGTCCAGGAAGGCGCCGGGCAGGAGGATGCCGCCGTCGTGAACAGCGCAGGAGCCAAGGAATGAGCAGCCCTGCTCCGGCCGGGAAAATCCCGGCCGGAGCAACCCCTTCAGGGAGTGCGCAGCCCGGGAGCACCACGTCCGGCAAGGACGTGCGCCTGGCCGCCGAAACCTGGGAGTCGTTGTTCCGTTCCCAGGTGGCGGTGATGCGCCGCCTGCAGTCCGGGCCGGCGTTCAAGAAGCTGCCTGTCAAGGAGTACGACGTCCTGTTCACGCTCTCCCGCTGCCCCACCGGAAAGCTGCGCCTGAACGAGATCAACGACCACGTGCTGCTCAGCCAGTCGAGCCTGAGCCGCCTGGTGGACCGGCTGGAGAAACGCGGACTCGTGGAGCGCAGCATCGCGCCCGAGGACGGCCGCGGCATCCTGCTGGGACTCACCGACGCCGGGCTGGAGCTGCAGAAGGAGATCGGGCGCGAGCACGTGCGCGACATCGCCGAACTGCTGCTTCCGGCGCTGACCACGGCGGAACAGCAGGAGCTGATGCGGCTGACCGAGAAGCTGCGCTCCGGCCTTCCGGGATAACCGGGCTGCCGCCGTCGGGAAAGGACCTCCCGCTTAGCCGAGGACGACGGCGGCGGCCGGGTCTTCGGCGGGAAGCTCGCCGGAGATTTCGGCCGTGACCTTGAGGGTCTTCAGGGAGAGGCTGCCCCCGACGGTGGAGAGGAACGCGGTGTCCGAGGAGTCGCGTCCGGCAGTGATCCGAAGCATCGCCTCACGGGGAGCCAGCCCCGTGGGGTCGATGACGTACCAGCTGCCGTCGAGGTACGCCTCGGCCACGGCATGGAAATCCATCGGGCTTAGCCCGGGGGCATACACAGCCGACAGCCTGGCGGGAATGTCCTTGGAACGCAGCAGGGCGATCGCCAGGTGGGCAAAGTCGCGGCACACGCCGCGCCGGTGCAGCAACGTCTCCACGGCGCCGTCGGTACCGCGGGAGGAACCGCTGACGTAGCGCAGCTCGCTGTTGACCCAGTCCCGGACCGCCTGCAGGAGTTCGCGGCCGTGCAGTCCGCCGAACTCGGCGTAGGACGTCGGCAGGAGGCGGTCCGATTCGGCGTAGCGGCTGGGCCGGACGTAGCGGATGAGTTCCATCTTCGATGACTCGTCCGGAACGCCGCGGCCGGTCACCGCGGCCTGGTACTCGACCTCCACCTCGCTGGGTTCGGCGAACTCCATGTAGTGGAAGCGGCCGCCGTGGTGGTCCTGCAGTTCCGTGTACGGCACGGCCTCGCCACCCGAGGTGATGCTCAGCGTTTCGGTCATCGACGCGAAGCCCGGATTGCGGGCGACGGCGACGGCCATTGCCACCTTGGTATTGGCGACAGTCTTGAAAACGAGCCGGGCAGCAACGTTGCGTTCCATGGATCTCCGGAATGTCTCGCGGCGGAACAGCCCCCAGTGTCGCCGATGGTCGTGGAAGGCCGACTCCGCTTTCTACGGGTTGACCTTCAGAGACAGTAGCATCCGTTGGACGTTTGCGAAGTCCGCACTCTTTTCCACGTATTTCGCGGCCTGGCCCAGGGTGTCGAAGGACTTGGCGGGGGCCACCTTTTCGTCGGGGGCGAAGGCGCGGACGGCCGGGAGGTCCCCGAAATAGGTATCGCCCTTGCCGGCCGGGCCCTGCACCAGGTTGCGCAGCTGGCAGGCCTTGCCGTCCGTGCCTGCCACCAGGTTGGTGATGCCGTAGGAGCCGAAGAACTTGTAGCCCTGGATCACCCGGAACACCACGCGCGGCGAAATGGTCGCATCCGTATCCGCATGCGGCAGGTCCACCGGGACGCTGCTGAGCACCACGTAGCTGCGCCTTGCCTTCGGGCTGCAGTCGGGGGCCTTTGCGGACTGGAGGCCGGTGTGCAGGGTGGCGACGTACTCCCCTTCGCCGTCCTTGACCTCCACCTTCAGCGCCCCGGGCAGGGATCCGGCGTCGGGAGTGACCGACTGCGCGATCCACTCCTCCGGGAGCTCGAAGCTGACCTTCTGTCCGGCGTCGCTGTACTTCTTCCAGCGGGCGGCTGTGGGCGCCGCCCCGGGCGCGGCGCCGGAGGTTCCCGACGCCGCCGGGCTGCCCGACGCCGTCCCCCCGGTCGGCGCGGCGGACCCGGTCGCGGAAGCGCCCGCGCTTCCCGAACCCGCCGTCCACACCGGCCCGCCCTTGCCTTCCTCGCTGCAAGCGACCAGCCCCGCTGTGAGCAGGATGGCTGCCAGGACAAGACTTCCGTTCGCTACGCGGTTCCCGTTCATAGCCGCAAGCCTAGTATGGGTGGCATGGACGAGGAGTTGCGTGACGGCGGCACCTGGGACGTGGCGGAGATGTCTGCGATGGACATCGCGGACTGGCGGCTGCGGACCTTCACCCTCTACGACGAGGTCCGCCGGCTCGCACGCGACGACCCCTTCCAGGCCCATGTGCACTGGCGCCGGACCCGCGACCACATGTTCGGCACCCACCCGGCATCGGCTCTGACGACCGCTGCGAAACGTAACTTCACGGGGCTGGACACCGCGGGATACGATCCCGCCTTCCGCTTCCACACCCGGCTCTCCCCCACGGGCGCCGGGCAGGAAATGACGGTCCGGACAGGGACCGACGGCGATGTGCCGTTCCAGCGGATCGGCACCTTCGAGCTGTCCAGGCTGGGCTCCCTTGCGGTATGGCGCCTGCGCAGCTACGGCGGCGGGATCTTCGTACCGTTCCGGGATGCCACCTCGGGCAGGGAGGGCGGAAGCTACGGCGCCGGACGCTACCTGCTGGACACCATCAAGGGCGCGTTCCACGGGATCCGGGGCTCCGGTCCGGAGTTGGAGTTCGTCCTGGACTTCAACTTCGCCTACAACCCGTCCTGCGCCTACAACGAGGCCTGGGCGTGCCCGTTGGCCGGGCCGGACAACCGCCTGGCCGCCGAGGTGCCGGTGGGCGAGCTCTACGTTCCGCAGCCACAGGCAGCCGGCTTAAGGGAACGGTAAGGATTCCGGACGGACAGCGCGCTGTGGGGCGCCTAGCCTTGAACCATGACAACCCCGGCCGATGAGAACTCCGCGGCAAGGCAGCCTGTCCGGATGTTCCTGGGCCGCCACAAGGCCCTTGCCGCTTCCGCCGCCGTGCTGCTGCTTGCCCTGTTCGTGTCCGGGGCCGCCCTCTTCCAGCCGTGGCGCCTGTTCACCAGCAGCACTGTTGACGAAGCCTTGCCGGGGACCGGGCAAACGCCTTCGCCCGGCGGCACGTTGGCCGTCCAGCAGCCAACCCCGGGCGACCCGGGATCGGCGGTCCGTTCTCCCGTGCCGGTTCTCCCGCGCGTCATCGCGGAGGGCGCCTTCGTCTCACAGGAACACTCCACCTCGGGAATGGCCAGCCTGGTGAAACTCCCCGACGGCAGGTTGGTGCTCCGCCTGGAAAACCTGGCCAGCAGCGACGGCCCGGACGTCAAGGTCTGGCTCAGCGACCAGGAAGCCGGCGGGGACTGGTTCAAGTACCGCTCGGGCAAATGGCTGGATCTCGGCCCGGTGAAGGCAACCCATGGCAACCAGAACTACTCCATCCCCGCGGGTGCAGACATCTCGGGATTGGATACGGTGGTCCTGTGGTGCGACCGCTTCAGCGTGGCATTCGGCTCGGCCGCCTTGGGCTGAACGATCCCGCCGCGGCAGGCCTTTCGCCCGGGCGCCGGCGCGTGTGCAACGCTTAAGCAATGGACTCTGCCGCACCGTCACGGGAAACGCTGCGGCAATCCCCTCCGGAAACCCGCCCAAGCCACCGCCACAAAGGCCTGCTCCGCTATCCGGTGCTGCGGCAACTGGTCCGCTTCACCGGCGTCGGAATCATCTGCACCGCCAGCTCGCTGGCCCTGTACGCGCTGCTCCGGCCGGCGCTCGGGCCGCAGTTCGCGAATGCGGCCGCCCTGATCGTCACCTCGGTCATGAACACGGCGCTGAACCGGCGCCTGACCTTCAAGATCACCGGCAGCCGCAAGCGCCTCCAGGACCATCTCAACGGCCTGATCGTCATCGCCGTCGCGCTCCTCATCACCGGCGGAAGCCTGGGCGTGCTGCACGCCTTCAGGCCCGAAGCGAGCGTCACGGAGGAGCTCTGGACCACCACCCTGTCCGGCTTCCTCGCCACGGCGGTCCGCTTCACCATGCTGCGGCACTGGATCTTCCGCCGGGCGCGGCACGCCTGAGCCGCCAAAGCCAGTTGCGTCTAGCGGCGGCCGATCCCCATCACGCTGCCGACGGCGTCACCCACCGCAGCCGCGGCCTGCCCGAGTTCCGCCTCGGTCACCGCTGAGGTGAAGCTGAAGCGCACGGCCGTCTGCGCGAGTTCCGCGTCGAGGCCGAGGGCCAGCAGCACCGGCGAGGGCGCGTCCGAACCGGCCGCGCAGGCGGAACCGCTGGAGCAGACCACTCCGCGGCGCTCGAGTTCAAGCAGCACGGACTCCCCGCTGGTCCCGGGGAAGCAGAAGGACGCCACGGAAGGCAGCCGCTGTTCGGGATGGCCGGTCAGCACGGCCCCGGGCACGGCTTCCATGACGGCCCGGATGAAGGCATCACGCAATTCCGTCACCCGCGCGGACAGGCGCGGCTGTTCTTCCGCCGCCAGGGTCAGTGCGGTTGCGAATGCTACGGCTCCGGCCACGTTTTCCGTCCCGGAACGCCGTCCGCGTTCCTGGCCGCCTCCGTGGACCAGGGGCTCCATCCGGAGCCGGCCCTTCGCAAAGAGCACGCCCGATCCTTTGGGTGCGCCGAGCTTGTGCCCGGACAGGCTGAGCGCATCTACGCCGAGTTCCTTGACGCCGATGGGCAGCCAGCCGGCGGCCTGCACCGCGTCGCTGTGGAAGGGAATGCCCCGTCCGGCAGCGAGCGCGGCCAGTTCCGGGATGGGCTGCACCGTGCCCACCTCGTTGTTGGCGTACATGATGCTGGCGAGCGCAGTCTCCGGGCGCAGGGCTGCGGCGAAGGCGTCCGGGGTGACCAGGCCGTGCCGGTCCACCGGAACAACATCGACCGTGAAACCGTGCACCCGCCGCAGGTAGTCC
This sequence comes from Arthrobacter sp. R-11, assembly GCF_049913155.1. Classification (GTDB taxonomy): domain Bacteria; phylum Actinomycetota; class Actinomycetes; order Actinomycetales; family Micrococcaceae; genus Arthrobacter. The sequence continues at coordinate 2,782,702 of NZ_CP183979.1, forward strand.
GCGGATTCCTCGACGGCGGGATGTTCAATCGCGCTGACCGCCACCCTGTCCAGGGACGGATCGCCGGCCCGGCGTGCCAGGGCGATTCCTTTGAGCGCGAGGTTGTCCGCCTCGGTACCGCCCGAGGTGAAGGTGACCTCCCCGGGCCGGCAGCCCAGCACTCGCGCGACGGCGGCCCGCGCCCCTGCGAGCGCGTCTGCCGCAGCCTCGCCGAGGCTGTGGTGGCTGGACGGATTGCCGAACTCGCCGCTGAGGTAAGGCCACATCGCTTCCAACACCTCCCGGCGGACGGGCGTGGTGGCCGCTGCGTCGAGGAAGATCATCGCTTCAACACCCGCGTCCTAGGAAACTTCCACCGGAACGTCCAGCGTGACGTCCAGCCCGAGGTCCAGGGCGGCCACGGTGTGGGTCAGCCCGCCGATGGAAATGACATCCACCCCTGTGGCCGCGATGTCCGCCACCGTGGCCCGGTTGACGTTGCCGCTGGCCTCCACGATCGCCCGGCCAGCGACCTGCAGCACGCCGGCGCGCAATCCTTCCAGGCTGAAGTTGTCCAGCATGATCGTGTCCACGCCCGCGGCCAGCACCGGTTCGATCTGCTCGGCACTGTCCACTTCGACCTCGAAATGGGTGGTGTGGCCCAGCTGTGCCTTCGCCGTAGCGAGCAGGGCGGTGAGCTTGCCGGCGTCGCCGCCGGTCATGACGGCCAGGTGGTTGTCCTTGGCCAGCACGGCGTCGGACAGGCTGTAGCGGTGGTTCGCTCCGCCGCCGCAGCGCACGGCATAGCGTTCCAGGACCCGCAGCCCGGGGGTGGTCTTCCGGGTGTCGGTAATGCGGGCCTTGGTGCCTTCGACCAGGTGCACGAACTCCGCGGTCTTCGTGGCGATCGCGCTCATGCGCTGCACCAGGTTCAGGCCCACGCGCTCGGCGAGCAGCACGGAACGGGCTCGGCCGGTGACCCGGGCGAGGTGCGTTCCGGCGTCGAACTCTGCTCCGTCCTGCAGCAGCAGCTCAACCTCGGTGTCCGGGTCGATCAGGAGCATGGCGTCGCGGAAGACTGTGCCGCCGCTGAAGATGCCGGGCACGCGGGCGTTCAGCACGGCGGTGGCGCGGGCCTCGGCCGGGATGAGCAGCTGCGAGGTGATGTCCCCGTTGGGCGCGTCCTCGGCGAAGGCACGCTCGAGGATGTCGCGCACGGCGGCTGCGGGGAGGGACAGGCTAGTCAAGGATCAGGCTCGCTTTCCGGCTCATGGTGTAACGCTTGTCAAAATCGTCGACGGCGGCGGCTTCCTGCCGCGAATCGTTGCGGTAGTGGGCACCCAGGGAGGTCCGACGTTCCCGGGCGGCGTGTACCAGCAGCTGCGCGGCCAGCAGGAGGTTGGCGTCCTCGTGCTCCCGTGGATCCAAGGAATCCGGAACAGTTTCCGGGTCCACATCTTCCGCCCAGGAGCTGAGGGCTGCACCGGCCTCGCGGAGTAGCACGCCCTCGCGGAGCACCCCGGACTTGGCGGTCATCAGCTGGCGCAGGGCGCCCCGCTCGAAAGCGCCGGCGTCGGCGAACAAGGCTTCATAGGAACCCTTCCCGGGAAGAACCTCGAGCTGCCACGGGGTCACCTCGCGCGGTTCGGGAGAGCCCGAAAGCGCCGTTGTTGCGTGAGGGTCCGCGCCGGCCGCCGAGCTTGGGAGGTGTTCGCCGGCGCGAGAGCTGAGCGCAGGCGCCGAGGGACCTGTCGAATCGCCTCCAAGGAACCCCTCGACGGCACGCCGGCCGAAGACGAGGCCTTCGAGCAGCGAGTTGCTGGCGAGCCGGTTGGCCCCCTGGACGCCGGTGCACGCCACCTCGCCGGCGGCCAGCAAGCCGGGAACGGACGTGCGTCCGTCCAGGTCCGTGACCACGCCGCCCATCCAGTAGTGGGCCGCCGGTGCCACGGGGACCAGCTCGCGGGTCCAGTCGACGCCGGCCTCCCGGGTGCGGGCGGTGATCGTCGGGAAGCGCCTGGCCAGGAAGCCCGGCCCCTGCTGCTTCTCGATGACCCGCGCGTCCAGGAAGACGTGGCCGTTCGGCTCGCCGAGGGCGGCCAGGTGCAGGGCGATGCTGCGGGAGACGACATCGCGCGGCGCCAGTTCGGCGTCGGGGTGGTAGGCGGGCATGAAGCGGTCGCCGTGGGCGTCCACGAGTATGGCGCCCTCGCCGCGGACGGCTTCGGAGATGAGCAGCGGGTCGCTGCCCGCGCTTTCCCGGGCGTCGTCCGGCAGCACCATGCACGTCGGATGGAACTGGAAGAATTCGAGGTCAGCCACCGCAGCGCCCGCCCGCCACGCAAGGGCCAGGCCGTCCGCCGTGGCAACGGCGGGGTTGGTGGTCTTGGCGAACATCCGGCCCGCTCCCCCGGTGGCCAACAGCACGGCGTCGGCCTGGCAGCTGAGCTCCCGGCCGTCGTGGATGAAGTTCACGCCGGTGACGCGGCCTAGGCCCTGGGACAAGGAGGTCACGTGCGCGTGGCCGATCACCTGGATCCGTCCCGCGGCCTGGGCGTCCAGGACCGCGCGGATGAGTGCCCGGGCCACGCCGGCGCCGGTGGCGTCCCCGCCGGCGTGCAGGATGCGCGGGGCCGAGTGGGCGGCCTCGATCCCCAAGGCAGGGTCGCCGTCGTCGTCCAGGTCGAAACGGACGCCGAACCGCTCCAGTCCGGCGATGTCCAGGCGGGCTTCGGTGCACAGCACCCGCACGGCTGCCTCATCGCAGTGCCCGCCGCCGGCCTTGAGGGTGTCGGCGATGTGCGCCGCGACCGTGTCCCCGGGTGCCGGTTCGTCCAGGACGGCGGAAATGCCGCCCTGGGCGAAGTAAGTGTTGCTGTCCGCGAGCGCCCCCTTGCTCAGCAGCACCACCTCGGCCCCGCCCTCGGCAGCGAGCAGCGCGGAGTACAACCCGGCGATGCCGCTTCCGACGACGATCAGCCGCTTGCGCCGCTGCCCTCCGGCAATGCGCCCTGCTGCAAGGCCATGTGCAGTCATGTCAGCCTCATTCCGCTTGCTTCATACGGCAGGTTCAGGGGCGGGCTGCCAGCATGCGCTCAAGCGCAATCTTGGCGTTGGCCTGCACGGCGTCGTCCACGGTGATGCGGTTGACGATGCGTCCTTCAACGAGTTCCTCAAGCACCCAGGCGAGGTAACCCGGGTGGATGCGGTACATGGTGGAGCACGGGCAGATGACCGGGTCCAGGCAGAAGATGGTGTGCTGCGGGTTCTCCGCCGCGAGCCGGTTCACCATGTTGATCTCGGTGCCGATAGCGAAGGTGGTGGGCTCGGTGGCCGCCGCAATCGCCTTCTTGATGAAGTCGGTGGAGCCTGCGCCGTCCGCGGCGTCAACGACCTCCATGGGGCATTCCGGGTGCACGATGACGTTGACGCCCGGGTAGTCGGCGCGGGCCTTCTCGATCTGGGCCACATTGAAGCGCTTGTGCACCGAGCAGAAGCCGTGCCACAGGATCACCCGGGAGTCGAGCAGGGTCTGTTCGTCGTTGCCGCCCAGTTCCTTGCGCGGGTTCCACATGGGCATCTGCTCCAGCGGGACGCCCAGGGCCTTGGCGGTGTTCCGGCCAAGGTGCTGGTCCGGGAAGAACAGCACGCGCTGGCCGCGCTCGAAGGCCCATTCGAGGACCGTCTTCGCGTTCGAGGACGTGCACACGATGCCGCCGTTGCGGCCGCAGAATGCCTTGAGGGCGGCGGAGGAGTTCATGTAGGTGACGGGGATGACCGGGGCGCGCCCGGCGTCGTCGGGCTCGGTGCCGAAGATTTCCCCGAGCTGCTCCCAGCACTCCTCCACGGAGTCCTCATCCGCCATGTCCGCCATGGAGCAGCCGGCCGCGAGGTTGGGCAGGATCACCGCCTGCTCCGGGGCGGAGAGGATGTCCGCGGTTTCGGCCATGAAATGCACGCCGCAGAAGATGATGGCCTCGGCATCGGGCCGGGTGAGGGCGGCGTTGGCCAGCTGGAAGGAGTCGCCGACGAAGTCCGCGTACTGCACCACTTCGTCGCGCTGGTAGAAGTGGCCCAGGATCACTGCCTTGCTGCCGAGCTTCTCCTTGGCCGCGCGGATGCGGGCGTCGAGTTCGGTGTCGCTGGCCAGCTTGTATTCTTCCGGCAGCTGGCCCTGGCGCGGGGTGCTGCGCGGCGCGGCATCCGCGCTGGACGCGCCGGGGCCGTAGGCCGGGATTCCAGCCAGGGACTCGGCGAGGTCGTACTCCCACGGCCCCTTGGCGAGGGCAGGGCTGCAGGTGGATCCGGCCACGGAGCGGCCCTTCTCCGCTTCCTCGCGCGTGATCAGCTGGATGGCGGTGTTGACGCTGCTCATGGTGTGCTCCTGTCTGGCCCGAGGCCGGGTGTGCCGGTAAAGCGGTAAAGGCGGGGCGGGCGGTGCTTTCCGCCCTGGAGGTATTCGCCGGTTTCTTCGATCTCCGGCGCGGACTTGAGTTGGCGCCGGAAGTTGGCCGGATCCAGCGGGCGGTCAAGCACGGCCTCGTAGACCTCCCTGACCTGGGCGAGCGTGAAGTATTCACCGAGGAAGTGGTAGGCGATGGAGCCGTAGGCCATCTTGTTGCGCAGCCGCCACAAGGCGTAGTCCACGATCGCGTTGTGGTCGAAGGCGAGCTGTTCGAGTTTGTCCGCCCGGAACCAGCGCACGTTTTCGGACTCGTCGGCCAGCGCTGCCTCGGTGGGCTGCACCAATGCCCAGTAGACGATCGACACCACACGCTGGCTGGGCGAACGGTGCAGGCCGCCGAAGGCATAGAGCTGTTCGAGGAATTCCGGCGCCAGGCCCGTGGTCTCCAGCAGGTTCCGGGATGCCGCGTCCTGCAGTGATTCGTCGTGGCTGAGCGGCCCGCCGGGCAGCGCCCACATCTCCTTGAACGGTTCGCGGATCCGGCGCACCAACGGTAGCCACAAGGTGGGGCGGCCGGAGCGTTCGCTGGGCCGCAGGGCGAAGATCACGGTGGAGATGGCCAGCGACGGCGGCGCGAGCCGGCGTTCGGAGACATTGGCCGAGTTCGTGAACACCGTTCACCCGCTTCCTTGCTTGGTGTTCGCCTGCTTGGATTAGTTATGGTCAACATGACCCTAACTAATGGTAGGACCCGGCCGGGCTGTTGCCAAATGTGTCTGCCACGGCCGAAACGCGGTAAATTCGATAAGTCCCATAAGGGCAAGTACACAATCCGAGGAAAACAAGGCATACACGAATGACAACGAAGTCCACTGGTGTTATCCCATCCACTCCTTCGACCGGCCTCGGCCATGCGATGAAACCGCGCCAGCTCACCATGATGGGCCTGGGCAGCGCAATCGGCGCGGGACTGTTCCTGGGTTCAGGCGCCGGCGTACAGGCCGCGGGGCCCGCCGTTCTGGTCTCGTATCTCGTGGCCGGCACCCTGATCATCCTGGTGATGTGGGCCTTGGGGGAGATGGCGGCGGCGAACCCCAACAGCGGCGCCTTCTCCGTCTACGCCGAAAAGGCCATGGGAAAGACCGCCGGCTCCACCGTGGGCTGGCTGTGGTGGCTGCAGTTGGTGGTCGTCATTGCTGCCGAGGCGCTCGGCGCTGCCGGCCTCCTGTTCTCGGTATGGCCCGTCCTCCCGGCCTGGGTGCTTGCCCTGGTTTTCATGACCATCTTCACCGCGATCAACCTGGTGGGTGTCCGCAGCTTCGGTGAATTCGAGTTCTGGTTCGCCATCCTGAAAGTCGCCGCGATCGTCGTGTTCCTCCTGGTAGGCGCGGCGCTGCTCTTCGGCTGGCTCCCAGGAACCACCTCTCCAGGCTTTGGAAACATCACGGGCAACTTCGCCCCCGCCGGCTGGGGCGGCATCGCCGCCGCCCTCTTCGTGGTCATCTTCGCCTTTGGCGGTACCGAGATCGTCAGCGTCGCCGCAGCCGAGACCGAAGACCCGGTGCGCAGCGTCGGCCAGGCAATCCGCACCGTGCTATGGCGCATCCTGGTGTTCTACATCGGCTCCGTCTTCGTCATCGCCGCCGTCCTTCCCACCGGCTCCGAGGGCCTCAAGTCGCCGTTCGCCGGCGTCCTGGACCTGGCCGGCATCCCTGGCGCCGGAACCGCAATCACCCTCGTCGCCGTCGTCGCGTTGCTTTCGGCGCTGAATGCCAACCTCTACGGGGCCTCCCGGATGGTGTTCTCGCTTTCCGAACGCGGCGAGGCCCCGGCCTTCCTTTCGCGCCTGCGCGGCAAGCAGGTGCCGATGGCCGCCGTCGGGGTTTCGGTTGCTTTCGGCTTCATCGCCACGGTGCTCGAACTGCTCTTCCCGGACAAGGTCCTGCCCGCCCTCCTCAACCTGGTGGGCTCCACCTGCCTGGTGGTCTGGGGCAGCGCCCTGATCTCGCAGCTCATCCTGCGCCGCCGGGCCGACCGCGAGGGCACCGAACTGCCTCTGCGCATGAAGGGCTTCCCCGCCCTCACGGTCTTCGGCCTGGTGCTGCTGGGCATCGTCTTCACCGTCGGTTTCTCCAACCCGGAGAGCGCCGGACAACTGGTGGCCACCTCCCTGCTGATTGCGGGCATCGCCGTCGCCTGCCGGGTGGGCGAACGGGTCAAATCCTCACGGGCAACAAGCCACGCAAACTGACGCGGCTTACCCTCGTTCGGGAGTATCGTGGGCACTGTTCCAGCAGAAGACGCACCGAAGCGCCGGGTACGCCTGGGCGCCGTACATGATGAGGACTGAGGCCATGACGGGCAGGCACACAGGAGAACTCCACCACACCGTGGAAGGCACCGACCCGGGCTTGTTCGTCGAGATCCATGAGCCCGCCGAAGGCAAGGATGCCGGCCTCCGCCCGGTCCTGCTGATCCACGGCTTCTCTTCCTCAGGCAAGCTCAACTGGTCCGACACCGGCTGGGTCACGGCACTGCAGGGCGCCGGGCGCCGGATCATCGTGGTGGATCTGCCCGGGCACGGACGCAGCGGCTCGCCCGAGGACCTGGATTCCTACACCCCCAGCAGGATCCGCGCGGATCTACTGCAGATCGTGTCCGACGCCGGCGCGCGCCCGTTGCGCGACGGCGATCCTTCCAGCGGCCTGGACGTGGTGGGCTACTCGCTGGGTTCCCGGCTCGCCTGGGAATTCGGTGCCACCCAGCCGGAGCTGGTCCACCGGCTGGTGCTCGGCGGGCCGAACAAGGAAGATCCCCTGGCAGCCTTCGACCTCGCGGCGGCCCAGCGGCACCTCGCCGACGGCACGCCGATCGGGGACGAGTCCACGGCGGAGCTGCTCAAGATGGCCCAACTGCTGCCGAGCAACGACCTCTTCGCCCTGCTGTCCCTCATCGAGGCCATCAAGGGCGAACCGTTCGACCCTGCCGAGGCTGCACCCCATATGCCGGTCCTGCTGGTTGCAGGCGAAAAGGACGAACGGGCCGCCACCCTGCCGGAGCTGGCCGCGATTGCGGCCCGTTCCGGCAGCATGGCCGAGCAGTTGCTCATCCCCGGCCGGAACCACAGCAACGCCGTCACCAGCCGCGCATTCAAGGACGCCGCCATCGGCTTCCTCGGCGTCTGAGCGGAAGGCTCTCCGGCAGCGGGTTTCGATAGGCTTGCTTCAGCGCCGGATTACGTGGAAGTGGGACTGATGGGCATGCGCTTCAAGGACCGTACGGAGGCCGGGCACCGCCTGGCCGCCGCGCTTCCGCAACTCCGGGAGCGCCCGGACACCATCCTGCTCGGCTTGGCCCGGGGCGGGATTCCCGTGGCCGCTGCTGCCGCCGCCGCCCTATACCAGCCCTATGGCGCGGTGCTTGTGCGCAAGCTCGGCATTCCGGGCCGCGACGAGACCGCGTTCGGGGCCTTGGCCTGGTCCAACGGCAGGATCGTCCGCATCCTCAACCGCCCGCTGCTGGACCGCATGCTCCGGCACGGCATCAGCCGGGAGTCATTGGACGCCGTCGAGGACCGCGAGCGCACCGAACTGCTCCGCCGGGTGGACAGCTATCCGCGGGTGGGCTTCAACGTCGCGGGCAAGACCGTGGTGCTGGTCGATGACGGCCTGGCCACCGGGGCCACCATGCGTGCGGCCATCGAGGGCGTCCGGGCCGGCAGTCCCGCCGCCGTCGTCGCCGCGGTCCCGGTCGCCTCGCTTGAGGCGCAGGCGTCGATCGCCAGGGCCTGCGACTTCGCCTTTTCCCTTTACACTCCCGGTAAGTTCCGCGCGGTGGGTTCCTTTTATGAGCATTTCGAGCAGTTGAGCGACGACGACGCCGTGAAGCTCCTCCAAGAAGCCGGCTAGCCTGTGCGGTCCTTGCGCAAGGGGTGCGGACCGCCTGCGGTCCGCACCCCTTGCGCTGTCGCCCTGCTGTCAGTGGGCACTGAATCCGAGGGGCCGGCCCCTGGTTTCCTTTGCGAGCACCACGCCCGTTCCGGAGATCACGCACAGCACCATGATGTAGATGCCCACGGAGCCGGACCACTTGGTGTTGTCCAGGAGGGCCTGGGCGATCATGGGCGCGAAAGCCCCGCCAAGGACCGAGCCCAGGGCGTAGCCGATGGAGATGCCCGAGTAGCGGACCTGGGCCGGGAACATCTCGGCGTACATCGCGGACATCGGGCCGTAGGACAAGCCAAGGCCAATGGTGAGGACGAAGAGTGCGGTTCCGTAGAGCACGATGTCCTTGGCGTCGATCAAGGCGAACATCGGGATCATCCATGCGAACACGATCGCGTAGCCGGCCAGGAAGGTCTTCACGCGGCCGATCTTGTCCGATAGCCAGCCGCCCACCAGGGTAAAGATGAGCCAGCCGAAGGAGGCCAGTGTGGTAGCCATCAGCACCTGGGCGGACGGCATCTTGAGGGTCTTGTTGGCGTAGGAGATGAAGAAGGCAATCAGCAGGTAGCCGGCGGCGTTGTTGGCGATGAAGATCAGTGCGGCCAGCACCACTTCCTTGGAGTGCCCGCGGAACAGCTCGCCCAGCGGCGCCCGGCTTTCGGCCTTGCGCTGGGCGATCTCCTTGAACACAGGGCTTTCACCGACAGCCCGGCGGATCAGGTAACCCACCACGATCAGCACCACGGAGAGCAGGAACGGGACGCGCCAGCCCCAGCCGGTGAAGTCGGCCTCGGACATCCCGGACTTGAGCATGGTCAGCAAGCCCGTTGCCAGGATCATGCCGATAGGCACGCCGATCTGCGGATAGGCGCCGAACAGGCCGCGCTTGGAGACCGGCGCATGTTCCACTGCCATCAGGGCGGCGCCGCCCCATTCGCCGCCAGCGGAGAAGCCCTGCATGACGCGCAGGGCGATGAGCAGCACCGGAGCCCAGGCCCCGATAGCACTGTAGCCGGGCAGCAGGCCGATGAGGGCCGTGGCCGCTCCCATCAAGACGAGGGTCATGACGAGCACTGCCTTGCGGCCCAGGCGGTCACCGAGGTGGCCTGCCACGAAGGCGCCGAGGGGGCGGAACAGGAAGCTGATGCCGATGGTGGCGAACGACAGGATCTGCGCCAGGCCCGGATTGGACTCGTTCAGCGGCGTGAGGAACAGCGGGCCCAGAAGGGTCGCCGTGAGCTGGGCGAAGATGAAGAAGTCGTACCACTCGATGGTGGTGCCTACCAGGGTTCCGGCAAGCACCCTGCGTTCTTCACGCTTGCTGCTGGGGCCCGTTGAGGCATCGACAGAGGAAGTTGCAGTCATTGGAACTCCGATGATGGGGGTGCGGGGAGGCCGGACGCCGGGCTTGAATTACCGACAGAACGGTCAGTTGGAATAGCGTACTACATACGCTGTGATTTGCAACACGCCGGTCAGCGCCTGGACTTGCCCGCCGGGAACCCGGTGGCCTTCCGGCCGCGGTTCACGGACCGCCATTGCACGGGCGGCGGCCATAGGATGGAGCCCATGACGTCTCCCAACGCCGCGAGCAGCCGGAACGACACCGCAGCGACGGTGTCGCCGTCGCAGACCCTGTCGCGCGGCATCCAGGCACTCGAGATCCTGGCGGCCGCCGAACGTTCCCTTACGATCGCGGAGCTCGCCGCGGCCCTCGGCGTGCACCGCTCCGTGGCGTACCGCATCCTGCGCACCTTGGAGGACCACTCGCTGCTGGTCCGCGACGACGCCGGCCGGGTGCAGCCGGGGCCCGGCCTGGCTGTCCTCGCACGGGGCGTCTCCCGCAACCTGCAGATGGCGGCCCTTCCCGAACTCACGCAGCTTGCCAACACCTACAACATGACCGCCTTCGTCGCCGTCTGGGACCACCAGGACTGCGTCACGTTGGTGACAGTGGAGCCGCGCCATTCGGCCGCGACCCTGGTCCAGCACCCCGGCACACGGCATCCCGCGAACGTCGGGGCCCCGGGAATCGCAATCCAGTCGACCATGAGTCCCGAGCAGTGGACCGCCCTCGCGCCCGGGCTGCCCTACCGCGCCGAGGCCGCCGATGCCCGGCGGCTCGGCTACGCGGCAAGCCACGATGAGGTCATCGAGGGGCTTTCCTCGCTGGCCGCGCCCATTCATGTTCCGGGCGGCCGCCCGGCCGCGATCGCCGTCGTCTACATCCGGCGCGACCAGGACGAGGCCGCCGTCGGCCAGGCACTCGCGGCAAGCGCGGCGCGGATCGAAAGCCAGCTTTCCTGAACCGCCTCACGGGTCTTGCACGGCCCGCATCCGGCATCAGGCGGTAGCGTCCCGCCGTGGCCGGCCCGCGCGGCTGCAAGTGTAGAATTGCGGGCAAGCTCACACCCGCCGGTTCCCGTTCCCAAAGGGCCGCCGGCGCACATCGGGGCCGTTCGAAGGAGTTCCATGACTGCCGTGGCCGAAACCGGCGCCTCCGCAGTGCACACCGTCGTGGCAGACAGTTTCCAGGACTGGAGCCGTGCCATTTCGAAGTCCTTCGTGCCGCTGATGGTCCGGGACAACGGGGCAACTGGGTTCCACGGAACCATGCGGTCCCGGGTGCTGGGCAACATCTCCGTGGTGGAGGTGACGGCGGGGCGGCACACAGTGGTGCGCACCCCGGCGCTGATCGCCAAATCCGAGACCCGTTACTTCAAGCTCAGCATCCAGCTCACCGGCACCGGAACACTGATCCAGGACGAGCGCGAGGCGGTCCTGGCCGCCGGAGACCTCGCCATCTACGACACCTCACGGCCGTACGAACTGCGCTTCGACGGCGATTTCCGCAGCCTGGTGCTGATGTTCCCGCACGAGCAGCTGGACCTTCCGGCCGGGGCGATGGAGCACGTGACGGCGTTGCGGATGCCCGGCGACGAGGGCCTGGGGGAACTCATCAGCCCGTTCCTGGTCCGGCTTGCAGACAACCTCGAAGCACTCTCCGGGACCAATGGCCTGCGGCTTGCCCACAACGCACTGGACCTGGTCACCACGCTGTTCAACGGCGAACTGGACCAGTTGGTGGACACCGGCCGCGATCCCCATTTCCTGCTGCTCAGCCGGATCCACGACTATATCGAGGCCAACCTCGGGGACCCCACGCTGGGCCCCGGATCAATCGCCGCGGCCCACTACATTTCCACCCGGCACCTGCACGACCTGTTCCAGGAAATCGGCACCACTGTGGCCGCTTCCATCCGGCAGCGGCGCCTGGAACGCTGCCGCCGCGACCTGCGCGACCCCGTGCTGGCAAACCGGCCGGTCACCGCCATCGCGGCCCGCTGGGGATTCACCGACGCCGCGCATTTCAGCCGGATCTTCCGGGCCGCGTTCGGCAACTCCCCCACCGGATACCGCAACGAGGGCTAGGCTCCCGGCCTCCGGCCGCCGTCGGCCTGCGCCGCCCTGCCGCGCCGCAGCAGCACAGCGGCGGACGCACCAAGCATGGCAAGGGCTGCGGCTGATGCCAGGGAGACCACAAAGGCGGCCGTGAAGCCTTGGCTCTGCGCCATCTGCCCGGCCAGGAAGGCACCCAGCGCCGTGCCGGCGACGATTCCGCTGGCCAGGGCAGTCATGACCGTAGCCATGCGGCCTGCCGGCGCAACCAGCCCGCCGATATTGAATACCGTGACCATCACCGGCCCCACCGGGATGCCGAGCACCAGCAGGACCGCCACCATCGGCCAGATTCCGGACGGCAGGAACAGCAGCAGCGAAAGCGCCGCCATCAGCACAGCAGCGGAAATCCAGCGGGCCGTGAGTCCGAAACGCTGCGGCCAGTAGGCCACCGAAAGGGCGGCAACGGCCGAGCTCAGGCCCATGACGGCGTACATGAGGCCGGCGATCTCCGCCGTCGCGAACTGGGCGGAAAAGGCGCTCAGCGCGTTCTGCAGGGAGCCGAAGAAGGTGCCCATGCAAATCATCGCGAGCACGGCCACCATCACCTTGAGCCAGGCGAACGCCCCGGCCCGCGTCGGGTGCTTCATTTCCGGGTGCTGCCCGACGCCGGCCTCCGCCTTGCGCCGCGCAGGCACCACGGCCAGATGTGAAGGGTGCACGGCAAAGGCCGGAACGAGGGTCGCCGTGAGGCCGGCTGCAAGCGCCAGCGGGAGCCAGGGCACGAAGATGCTTGCCAGCAGACCGACCAGGGCGGGGCCGAGGACGAAGGTGAGTTCGTCCGCCGTGCCCTCGTAGGACAACGCAGTGTCCAGCTCGGCACGCCGGGTGGCGACGCTGCCGGAGGTACGGCCGGGTCCGCGCTCCCCGGCGGGTCCGCCGGTGGTTCTAGCCGGATCCGTGGCGGCCAGGTCGCGGGTGGTGAGGGCCATCCAGCGCACGCGGGCCATCGGACCGACCTGGGGGCAGCTGGCGCCGGAAAGGAAGGCCGTGATGACCACCGCGGCTGCGTCGGCCGGAGTGCCAAAGGCAGGTGTGAGGTAGGCCGCGAGGATCAGGGCAACGACGGCCAGGGTGTTGACCGCCGCGGCAAGGAGCAGGACGGCGCGTTGCCCGGCACGGTCCGCGAGGGCACCGAGCACCGGCGCGCCGACGGCTGAGCCGATGCCGACAGCGCCGGCAGCGAGCCCGCCGACCGCGTACGAGTGGCTCACCGCCGTCGCGAGGGTGAGGGTCCCGACCGTGAGCATCGCCAAGGGCAGGCGGGCAAAGAGCGCGATGGGCAGGAATCCGGGGCCGGCGAGTTCCGGGAGGCGCGCGAAGCGCCCCGGCAGGCGGGAGCGGCGGGCCTGGGCGGCCGTTCCGTTGGTGGATGCGGCCGCTGGGGGCGCGGCCGCTGAAGATGGGGCGGCACCATTGGCCGCCGCGTGCTGGGAAGGCAGGGGGTTCATATTTCCGGGTTCGCTAAGAGGTGCGCATCGTCCCTCCTCCCGATGCGCGCGACCCGGTGTAACCCGGCCATTCTACCGGACGTCCGCCTCCAGCACCCGCACCGTGGAACCGTTCCGGCCCTTCTCGACCTGCAGCTGGCTGGCGATCCGCTGTTTCATTTCCGCGACGTGGCTCACCAGGCCTACCACCCGGCCGCCGTCGCGCAATCCTTCGAGGGCGTCCATGACCTGTTCCAGGGCCTGCTCGTCGAGGCTGCCGAATCCCTCATCGACGAAGAGCGTCTCGATGTCCACCCCGCCGGCCTCCTGCTGCACAACGTCCGCGAGCCCCAACGCCAGGGACAGCGACGCCATGAAGGACTCGCCGCCGGAAAGGGTGGCGGTGTCCCGGTGCTGGCCGGTCCATTCGTCAACGACCTCAAGGCCAAGGCCCGACTTCTGCCCGCGGGCAGCCCGGGCGTCGGTATGCCGGAGTGTGTAGCGGCCGTCGCTCATCGCCACCAGGCGTTCGGACGCGGCGTCGGCAACCTGCTCAAGCCGGGCGGCCAGCACATAACTGTTGAGGCTCATTCTGTAGCTGTTGTCGCCTGCCCCGCGTGCGGTGTCCGCCAGGTTGCCGAGGAGCCTCGCCCGCTCACGGGGCCCCCGGATCGCGTCCGCCGCGGCGAGGTAGCTGGACCGGAGCGAAGCCAAAGACTCGACGGTGCGGGCGGCCAGGCCTGCGGCAAGGTCCAGGCCGCGGGCGGACTCCGCGGTGCGCCGCGCTTCCTGCGCCAGCTCCGATATTCCTTCAGTGCTCAGCGGGAGCTCGCCCACCTGCACTTCCTTGCCCGCCAGCACGAGGTCTTCCGATTCGAAAAGCTCGGCCACCCGGGCACTTTCCTCATCTGCTTCCCGGACCTGCCGTTCGAGCCGTGCTGATTCCGCCTCATCCAGCAGTTCGCGGCGCGCAGCCTCCGCCGAGGCGAAACCGGCCAGGGGCAACGCCTGCGCGAGTGCCCGGCCGGCATCCGCACACGACTCTTCGGTCCGTTCCACCTGCTGCGCTGCCGATACCACCCCTTGAAGGAGGGTACGTTCCTCAGTCAGGGCCGCGATGCGGGACGCCAGGGTGTCGAACCCGCCGCGCAGGGCGCCTAGTGTGGCTTCCAGTTCCGCGTGCTGCTCGCGCAGGGCGGCCGCAGTGGATTTCTCCTGTGCGGCCTCGGTCGCGGCACGGGCCAGATCCTGCTCCGCCCCGGCGATTGCGGCGCCAAGCCGTTCGATCGCTGCCCGCACGCCGGCGAGTTCCGACGCCGCGGCGCGCGCCCCGGCCAGGGACTCCCGCGCCGAGGCAAGCTGGCCGAGGACCTCCTCAGGATCGCGGTCTCCTCCTTGGCCCGCGAGGACGGCGAGCTGCTGTTCGGCCGCGGCAAGTTCTGCCGCAAGGGTCTGGAGGTGCAGTTCGCTCGCTTCGAAGCGCTCGTGAGCGGTCTTTTCCTCGTCCGCCATGGCAAGGCCGGAAAGGGCCGCCTCGGCCGGCTGCGGGTGCTCCCGGCTGCCGCAGACCGGGCAGGATTCCCCGTGTTCCAGTTTGTCCGCCAGTTCGGCGGCCGCGTTCAGCAACCGCAGTTCGCGCAACTCGAGCCAGTGTTGCTTCAGCTCCAGGGACTTTTCCCGGGCGGCGCTGTGCCGGCCGGCTGCGGATGACACGTCCTGCAGGGCCCGGGCGTACCAGCCGATGGTTTCCACCAGGACAGCGGCGGCGGCTGCCTCCTGTTCGCGGCGATCGAGCGTTGCAGCCTCGCTTTCCAGGGGGGCGAGCCGCGCGGCCAGGTCCGCTGCTTCTTCCCGGAGGGAAAACAGCTCCGTGTTCCGGAGCCCGACGTCGGCCTCCCGCCGCGCCTTCCCGGCGTCGAGTGCTTCAAGGCGCGCCGCAATCTCCCGCAGCCTCTGTTCGTCCGGAACCCGGGCGTCCAGGACGGCAAGCTGTTCCTGAACCCCGGCCAGCGCTACGACGGGATCGCCGCAGTCCCCGGATCCTGCCCGAAGCCGTTCCCGGGCCGCTACCAGTGCGGCGGCCGCGGCGGAACGCGCGGCCGCCGCCCTGTCCAGAGCGTCCATGTGCCCGCTGAGCACTGTGGCCTTCGCATGGCGGCCGAGCCGTTCCCGGGACTGGTGGACGGCGTCCGCTTCCGCGAGCAGTGCCTCGCGGCGCAGGGTGGCGGCCTGGAGCCTGGCATGGCGCTGGCTGCGTTCCTGCGCGGCCTGGAGCCTGTCCGCGAGTTGCAGGCTCGCTGCCTCTGCCGCTCCCGCGGCCTGGCGGCGCGCTGCCAGCTCGGTGCGTGCGGCGTCTTCCATTGCCTCGAGCCTGCGCTCCGGCGCAGTCCCGGAAGCATCGTCAGAGACCGCCGGTTCCGCCGTCGCAGTTCCAAGCTCGGCGAACTCCGCTTCCGCACGCTGCATCAGCAAAAGAAGGCCGCCCTCTTCCGATTCAACCACGGCCCGGGCGTCCTGCGCCTGGCAGGCGAGTTGCTGTTCTAGGGCCTCGAAGCGGGCTGTACCGAATAGTTTCTGCAGCAGGGCCAGGCGGTCGCTTGCCTTGGACCGCAGGAACGCCGCGAAATCACCTTGGGGAAGCATGACCACCCTGGTGAACTGTTCACGGTCCATGCCCAGCAGCTCCGTGATTTCCGCTCCGGCTTCATCGTTGCGGGAAGACTTCTCTTCCCACGAACCAGCCACGAATTCGCGGAGGAGGGTCTTTGCCTGCTGGGTGGTGAAGCCTTTGCGCCCACGAGCACTGGGGCGGTCCCAGGCCGGGGATCGGGTGACCTCAAAATGCCGTCCACGGGCCGAGAATTCGCAGAGCACACGCGGCTCTGACGCCGGATCGGCATGGTCGCTGCGCAGGCGTTTGCCCTCCTGACGGGCACCCGGCACCGATCCGTAGAGTGCAAAGCAGATGGCGTCCAGGACGCTGGTCTTCCCCGCGCCGGTAGCGCCGTTCAGGAGGAACAGCCCCTGGGCACCGAGGTGGTCGAAGTCGATGGACTGGACTTCGGCAAAGGGACCGAAGGCTTCGATTTCCAGGCGGTGGATCCTCACAGCTCGGCTCCTTCCAGGCGGACTGCTTCCAGTGCTTCGCGAAGAACAGCTGTTTCCCGTACGTCAGCGGAGCGCCCGCGGACATGGTCCAGGAAACCGCAGCACACCCCGAGGTCGTCCTGGGCCTCCGCCAGGCGGCTGCTGTAGCTTGCTTTGCCTTTTTCCGTTCTGCCTTCGGGCTCGAATCCGAGAACAAGGGTGTCCGGGAAACGTGCCCTCAGCCGTTCCATGGCCTGGGGCGGACGCACGGGGTCGGTCAGAGTGACCTGGCAGTAGGCGGTCTCGGCCCACGCATGTTCGGGGGATTCAAGGAGCTCCGCCAGCCGGCCGCGGAGGACGGCGAGCTCGCGCGGGGCACGCCAAAGGACCTCGGAAACGTCCGTTGCACCGTCCGGTCCGATGTCGACAAGCCAGGCACCCTTCCGGTGCCTGGCTTCGGAGAATGAGTAGGCCAAGGGTGAGCCGGAGTAGCGGACGTTCGGCGCCAGCTCCTGGCGGCCGTGGAGATGGCCCAAAGCGGTGTAGGCGAATCCTTCGAAAAGGTCCAGGGGTACGGCGCCGAGCCCGCCGATGCTCAATTCACGTTCGCTGTCCGAGCTGATCCCGCCGCTAGCGAAGGTGTGGGCGAGGACCACCGCGTGCACCGTGGCGGAGCCGTTCCGCGTTGCAAGGTCCGTCCGGATCCTCTGCAAGGCTGCCTCGGTCACGTCGAAATGATTGGCAGCTGCCTCCAGTTTTCCAGCCACGAGCCGCGGCTCAAGGTAGGGGATTCCGTAGACCGCCAGCAACGGCCCGGATTCCTCTGCGCCGGTGGGGGCCTCGGCGCTGACTGCCTGTGCACCCTGCTCCCCCAGGGAAAACAGCACCGGAGAATCAAGGTCTTCGATCCGGGTACGCAGGTGGACTCCCCCGCGCTCGAGCAGGCGTGAGGCGAAGCCGAGCCGGATGGCGGAATCGTGGTTTCCGCTGGTGAGCACCACCTTCGCACCGGCTCCAGTGATCCCGACCAGGGCGTCGTCCAGCAGCTTGACGACGTCCAGGCCGGGCAAGGCACGGTCGTAGACGTCGCCGGCAATCAACACCACGTCCACGGACTGCTCGCGGACGAACTCTACGAGCTGGTCGATGATCCCCCGCTGGGCATCGAGCATCCCGACGCCGTGGAAGGAACGGCCCAGATGCCAGTCCGATGTGTGAAGAAGCCTCATGTTTCCAAGCTAGGGGGCGGCACCGACATTATTGGCCAGCGGCCCGCCGACACGGCGCAACGGGGTGCTCCACTGCGGTGTGTCGCCCCTCTAAGTCCTGTTCAGTCCCGCTTGCCGTCGAAGAAGTCGCGGGCTTCGTCCCGCTTGGCCGGGGCGGCGGGAGCAGCCGCCGCGTCGTCCTGCTCCGTTCCGGCGTCGGACACGGTCCTGGCGTCGGACACGGTTCCGGCGTCGGACTCGGTTCCGGCGTCGGACCGGAGGTTCTCATCGGCGGAAGCCGTAGCCGGATCAACCGCACCGGCGGCCGGACCCGGAGCCGAAAACAGCACGAATGCGCGGAACACAAGGCCGGCGATGGCGGCGCCAAACAGCGGGGCCACCCAGAACAGCCACAGACTGCCCACAGCCCAGCCCGACGAAAAGAGTGCGGCGCCCGTGGCACGGACGGGGTTGAACGCGAGGTTGCCCACGGACTGTCCGAGTTGCAGGAGCACCGCAACGGTCAGGCCGACGGCGATCGGCGCAGCCAGGGCCGAGCCTTTCCGCCCCTCCGCATGCTTGCTCGATGCGGCACCCAGATATACAGCCACCAGCACGGCGGCTCCGACGACCTCAAGCAGGAGGGCTGCAGCCATGGAGGCCTGGATGACGGAGTGCTCGCCGAAGCCCGAGGCCACGGTGTCGAACGCGGCCCGGCTGTCGGGGATCGTCGGGATGCTAAGGATCACGGCGAAGAGCAGGAAGGCCCCCAGGATGCCGCCGATCAGCTGGGCGGCGAGGTAGGCCAGGCCATCGGCGAAGCGGGTGCGGCCGGCGACCATGTTGCCCACCGTGATGGCCGGGTTGAAGTGTCCTCCGGACAAGGCGCCGAAGGCAACCATCGCCGCTGTGACGGCCAGGCCGCCGGCCAGCGGCGCGGGAAGGGGGCTGGACTGGGGCAGGGTGAGGACCGGAACCCCGAGTGCTATCACGACGACGAACAGGGTTCCCAGTGCCTCTGCGGCGGCCCGGGCAAGCAAGCGGCTGCTGCCGGGGCGGGAAGCGGACACAGTTGAGGTCATCTCGGGAAAATCCTTCGCATCGGGGGTGTCCTGTCCGGTGGCGGCCCGCCGGACAGGGGTCCGTTCGGGGGCAGGAATGGAACAGGGAGAGGCATTCGCCTCCAGCATCCTGCCAGCAGATTCTGTGCAGTTCCTGAATGCTAAGAGAGGACACGAGGGCCCGAACTGAGCTTGCGGAGTTTGGGAAGGGCCGAACGTTAGTGCCCCAGTGCCACTGCTGCGAGCGCGGCGGCACCCAGCACCAGGACGGCCAGGGTGCACAGCCGCATCGTCGCGGCGGACGGTGCCGCGGCGGCGCCGGCCGCCGCACTGTATCCGTGGGAGCCGGACAACTGACGGGAGCGGGCCCAGACGACGCATCCCAGCACGATGGTTGCCGCGGCTGCCGCGGCCGCGCAGATGCCCTGGTAGAACGCGCCGGAAGTTCCGCCGTCGCCGGCTGCGGCCGCCAGCCAACTGCGCCAGACAAACAGGTCCGCCACTAACAGGGTCAGCAGGGTGCGGCGCCAGGACAGCATGGTCCGTTCGGCCTGCAGGCCGGGATCCCGGGGCGCGAGGATCACCTTGCCACCAGGATCAGCACCGCGAAGACAAAGGCAGCCGCCGCCACCACGATGGTCATGAACAGCAGCACGCGGGAGAACGGCAGTGCCTGGTCCTGGCGCATGGCCGCCTCCATGAGTCCCCAGCGGCGGTAGGCCATGAAGGCGAGCCCGGCGCCCACCACGGCGAGCACCAGGCACAGCACGATGCGCACGGTGCGCGGTGCGATATCGGGTGCCAGCTGGTCGATCGCCACCGCCCCGGCGAGCAGTGCCAGGGAGGTCCTGATCCAGGCGAGGAAAGTCCGTTCATTCGCCAGTGAAAAACGGTAGTCCGGGGTCTTGCCGGTCTTGCGCCATTCGGGCTCACGCATCTGCGTCCTCCTCTTCCCGTGCCACCGTACCAGCGCGATCCGTTCCCCGCGCGGCCCACCTGCCGCGGACTGGCCGGGCGGGAACGGGCGTCCGGAACCCTACGCAGCCACGGTAGATTTACAGGCATGAGCGTTCCCCCTGTGACTTCCTCCGCGCCCACCCCGCAGTCCCGGATCCTGGGCTGCCTTCTGGGCGGCGCCCTGGGCGATTCCCTCGGCTACGCCGTCGAATTCGATCCGATCGACAGCATCCGGGCCAGGTTCGGCGCCGAGGGGCTCACCTCCTTCGGACAGCTCGACGGCGGCAGCCACTTTTCGGACGACACCCAGATGACCCTGTACACCGTCGACGGGTTGTTGGAGGCGCTCGAATGGGCGAACGATGGCGTGGCCGCGGATGAGGTCGCATGCCTCTGGCTGGCTTACCTCCGCTGGCTCGCCACCCAGGGCGTGGAGACCCCGTCCTCGGCCCCGGCTCCCCAGCCCCGCTGGATCGACGGCCACGAGGTCCTGCGGCACCAGCGCCACCCCGGCAACGCCTGCCTGAGCGGACTGGCCGGCGGCCAAATGGGAACGGTCGCCCGTCCCGTGAACCCCGAGTCCAAGGGCTGCGGCACGGTGATGCGTTCGGCACCGTTCGGGCTCATCCCGCACATCAGTGAAGCCACCGTTTACAAGCTCAGCTCCGATGCGGCCTCATTGACGCACGGCCACCCCTCGGCTCGCCAGAGCGCAGGAGCCTTCAGCGTGCTGATCCACCGGCTCATGGGCGGCTCGGAGGTCCAGGATGCCGCGCAGCACGCCCTGGAGCTCCTTGAACGCAGGCCCGATGCCGACCCCGAGCTCGTGAAGCGGCTGCGCCAAGCCCTCGACCTAGCGGCGCTCAGGCTGCCGTCGGGCGCCGCACTCAGCCCGGAGGAACTGACGGGGCAGCTGGGTGAGGGCTGGGTCGCCGAAGAGGCCCTCGCCGTCGGGCTCTATGCGGTACTGGCAACGGAACAGGGCGCCGGACAGGACCCTGCCGCTCACTTCCGCCAGGCCGTGGCGCTGGCGCTCAACCACAGCGGGGACAGCGATTCGACAGCGTCCATCGCCGGGAACATCCTGGGTGCCCGGTATGGCGAGGAAGCCCTGCCCGCCGACTGGCTCGCCGCCCTGGAAGCACCGGAACTGATCCGCGGCATGGGCGAGCGGCTGATCGCCGTCACCCTCCCCGCCGGCCCCTGACATCGCTTCGCCCGGCCAGGGAACCCTGACGGAACGGGCCCAGGCTAAGCAGGCTCAGAGCCGGCGCAGCTCGATGTTGTTGCACGCCTCGCAGATGTCCGCGGGGATCATGCCCCGGCGCTGCAGCAGGCCGAAAATGGCGCAGCCCAGGCAGAAACCAAGGAAGGCTTCGAGGGAGGCCGCCACGATCAGCAGACCCAGCAGGACCCAGGCTGCCGTGCCGAAGCCGAGGAAGTACAGGGCCGCCGCAACGGTGCCCAGGCCGGCGCCGATGCCCTGCGCGAAGCGCTTGGGCGGGCCCGGCACAAGCTTTGCGCGCCCGATCCGCGGTGCGAGGACCTTGACCGACAACAGGGCGAACGGTGAGATCCGCGGGCCGAACAGCACGCGGAGCCAGAAGCCGCCCGCGATCAGGACCAGCCCGGGGCCGAAGCCGGTGGCAAGGGTCGCCACCGCGGCCGCAACGACGAGCCCGGCGGTGATCCGCGCCGCGTATTCGTTGACAGGGTTGGGGAACGCAAAGATCCCGCCCCTACGGGTGGTTCCCGGGTTACGGGTGGTGCCTGCGCCCTGCTGGGCCGTGGTCTGCTTCGCCATGGCTCAAGGCTAGGGACGCCCGCCCCGGCAGGGGAAGCATTGTTGCGCCGTATGAAACCAGCGGCAGCGCTAGGCGCCGCCCACCATCTGCAGGAATTCCCCTTCGGAGAGCACCTCGATCTGCTGGCCGCGGCCGTGCAGTTCAAGCACGCGCTTCGCCTTGCCGGTCAGCCTGCCGCTGCGCAGGTCGTCGGCAACGAAACCATCGCCCACCACCAGCACCGTGGTCCTGCCGGTCACCCGGCTTTCGGGGCGCGCGCCCATTTCGGCGGCACGCTGCTTGGCCTCGGGCCTTGCGATGGCGAGGTCCCCCGTGAACACCACCGTCTGCCCGAACAGCGGGTGGCCGGGTTCCGCGGCAAGATTGGGCTGAGGGTTGGGGCCTTCCTCCGGCCAGGCACCCCAGCCCCGTGTGGACAGCCCGACGGCGTTTCCTCCTGCCGCAGCGGTCCTGGCCGATCCGGCACCCAGCACGCTGGCACTCCCCCGCCCGGCGATCGCGGCGAGCGTCTGCTTGGACAGGGCGTCCCCGGGCCGGATGGCTCGTTGCGTGGGAACGGCCAGGCCGAGGGAAAGGTAGAGCTCCGCAATGCTGTTGGCCTGGTTGCGGCGGGCGATGTCGACCAGGATGCCGGCACAGGCCCGGGCGTCCTCCGCGGCGTCGTGGTGGTTGACCAGCGGCACCCCGGCCTCCTCGGCCGCATAAGGAAGCGAGTTGGACACCAGGGAATAGCAGCGGCGCGACAGCATCACCGTGCAGACGTAGTCGTAGGCCGGGCCGGACAGGCCGGACACCTCAAGGCCGGAACGGATCACGCCGAGGTCGAAGGCCGCATTGTGGGCGGCCAGGATGTCGTCACCGATGAAGCCGGCGATTTCCGGGAACAGCTCGCCGAAACGCGGCGCCCCGGCCACGTCTTCGGCACGGATGCCGTGGATCCGCGTGTTGTGGAAGTCGAAGTGGTCATGGTGTTCCGGCGGACGCATCAGCCAGGACGCTTCTTCGACCACTACGCCGCCCCGTACCTTGCTCAGCCCCACCGAACACGGTGATCCCCGGAAGCCGTTGGCCGTTTCGAAGTCGATCGCCGTAAAGTCCAATGCCACCTGTCAAGGGTACAGGCAGAGTCCGGGCCGGCCGGCCCACCCCAAGGCTCCGACACCCGCCGGTCACGTACCCTTGAAAGGTGACCCTTTCTGCGATAAGCGACTTTGCCGTATCCACCTTGGGAGGCGCCGGCCCCGTACAGCCCCACATGGCCTCGATCCTCCCCGACTGGCTGAACCCCCAGGTTTTCCTGGCCGATCCTGCCCTGGCCCCGTGGGTCGTGCTGCTTGTCTGCGGCATCGTGTTCGCCGAAACCGGCCTGCTGGTGGGCTTCTTCCTGCCGGGTGATTCCATGCTCTTCACCGCAGGCCTTCTGGTGGCCACCGACACCATCAAGTTCAACATCTGGGCCCTCGCGGCACTGATCATCGTCTCCGCGATCATCGGCAACCAGACCGGCTACCTCATCGGTTCCAAGGCCGGCCCCGCGATCTTCAACAAGCCCGATTCCAGGCTGTTCAAGCGCGAGAACGTGGAAAGCGCGCACGCCTTCTTCGAAAAGCACGGCGGCAAGGCCCTGATCCTGGCCCGCTTCGTCCCGATCATCCGCACCTTCGTTCCCGTGATTGTCGGGGTGGCGCAGATGGATAAGCGCAAGTTCTTCATCTTCAACGTGATCGGCGCGCTCCTGTGGGGCGGCGGCGTCACGCTGCTCGGCTTCCTGCTGGGCGACCGCGTCCCGTGGGTCCGCGACAACCTCGACATCATCTTCATCGTGATCGTCCTGATCTCCGTTATCCCGGTGGGCATTGAGGTGCTCCGCGGCTTCCTGGCCAAGCGCAGGGCCGCGGCCGACGGCACGGATCCGGTGGAAGAGTTCATTGACGAGCACGACGGCGGCCCCCGCCACGAGCGCTGAGCGCAGCGCCCTACGAAAACCCGCAAAAGCAATGGCACCCTGCCCCGCAGGGTGCCATTGCTTTGCTCTTCGCCCTACTTCAGAGCATCGACGATGGCCGGAAGGAGTGCCCGGAACGCGTGGCCCCGGTGGCTGATGGCGTTCTTTTCCTCGGAGCTCAGTTCCGCGCAGCTGCGGTCCATGCCGCTGGGCTGCAGGATGGGGTCATAGCCGAAACCGCCCTCACCGCGCGGTTCGCGCAGCAGGGTGCCTTCAAGCTGGCCGTATTCGACCACCTCGCGGGCGCTGCCGTCGTCCCCGGGCACGGCGAGCGCTGCGGCGCAGATGAACGCGGCGCCGCGGTGGCTGTCCGGCACATCGGAGAGCTGGGCCAGCAGGAGCTGCAGGTTCGCGGTGTCGTCACCGTGCCGTCCTGACCAACGCGCGGAGAAGATTCCGGGCGCACCGCCCAGGACGTCCACGGCCAAGCCGGAGTCGTCGGCGATGGCCACCAGTCCGGTCGCTTCGGCGACGGCCCGGGCTTTCAGCAGCGAGTTCTCGGCGAAGGTCACGCCGTCTTCGACAACGTCCGGGGCACCCGCCGCGCCCGCGTCGACCACCTGGGTGTCGACGTCGAGCCCGGGGACCTGGCCGCGGAGCAGTTCGCGCAGTTCCCGCAGCTTGCCCTGGTTGTGGGTGGCGAGGACCAGGCGGGGCTGACCGCTCACGGGGCCTCCGCCAGGGTCTCGCGCTGGATGGCGGCCAGCTGGGAGGTACCGAGCAAGGCGAGGTCCAGCAGGGCGTTGAGTTCATCGCGGTCGAAGGGCGCGCCCTCGGCGGTGCCCTGTACCTCCACGAACTTTCCGGAACCGGTGACCACTACGTTCATGTCGGTTTCAGCGCGGACGTCTTCCACATACGGCAGGTCGAGCATCGGCACGCCGTCGATGATGCCCACGGACACGGCGGCAATGGTGTCCGTCAGCGGCTGGGAGGATGCCGGAATGATCTTGTTCTCGCGGGCAAAACGGATGGACTCCGCAAGCGCAACATAGGCGCCGGTGATAGCTGCGGTGCGGGTGCCGCCGTCGGCCTGCAGGACGTCGCAGTCCAGCACGATCGTGTTCTCGCCCAGGGCCTTGGTGTCGATGATGGAACGCAGCGAGCGGCCGATCAGCCGGGAGATCTCGTGGGTGCGTCCGCCGATCCTGCCCTTGACGGATTCACGGTCGGAACGGGTGTTGGTGGCGCGCGGAAGCATGGCGTATTCGGCCGTCACCCAACCGCGGCCTTCGCCCTTGAGCCAGCGCGGCACGCCCTCGGTCAGCGAAGCCGTGCACAGGACCCTGGTGTTGCCGAACTCGATCAGCGCGGAACCTTCGGCCTGCTTGGACCAGCCGCGGGTGATGCTGATGGGCCTCAGCTGGTCGGGGGCGCGTCCGTCGGCACGAACAACGGGGGCAGTGGTGGCTTCTGAAGTCATGCCTCCAGCTTATCGTTCGGACCCGCCGCCTCAGACGGTGTAATGCACCCCCGCGACGGCGATGGCAACGTCCCCGTCGAACTCGGGCTTCGCCTCCGCCAGCACCTCGGTCTGCGAAGTCCAGACCGGGATGTGGGTCAGCAGGAGACGGCGCGCCCCGGCTGCCGTGGCAGCCTGCCCGGCACGTTTCCCGGTAAGGTGCACGTCCTTGATGCCGTCGTCCCGGCCTTCCTCGAAGGCCGCCTCGCAGAGGAACAGGTCCGCTCCCCTGGCCGCGTCCTCCAAGCCCTGGCAGCTGTCGGTGTCCCCCGAGTAGGTCAGCACCCGGGTGACAGGGTCGCCGTCCTTGCCGGGCTCGGTCACCTCCACACGCAGGGCGTACGCCTCTTCCACGGGGTGGTTCACGGCGAACGGCGTCACGGTGAATGGTCCCATCTGCACCGGCTTGCGCTCGGCCCAGTTGGTGAAATCGAATTCCTCATGCATGCCCGGGTCCAGGTCCAGCCCGTACGCGGTGGCCATGCGGTCGGCGGTGGCCGCCGGGCCCCAGACGGGGATGCGGTCCCGGCCCCAGCCGCCCGGCTTCCAGCGCACGGCAACGTGCAGGCCGCACAGGTCCATGCAGTGGTCCGGATGCAGGTGGGTCAGGAAGATCGCGTCGATGTCCTCGAGATCAGTGTAACGCTGGATGGCGCCCAGTGCCCCGCTGCCCAGGTCCATGACGATCTTCCATTGCCGCTCGCCGTCGTGCGCCGTCAGCAGATAGCACGACGCCGGCGAGCCCGGGCCGGGAAACGAGCCGGTACAGCCAACAATGGTCAGTTTCACCGGGAACCTCCCGGTTCTGCACCGGTGCGGGCATCCACGAAGTTGGAGGTCCGCTGGCGGTGGCCGCCAATGCGGGCAGCCTCCAGCATCTCCGGGGTGATGCGGGCCAGGCTGCCGGTGGGGTACTGGGCCGCGACATGGTCGACGTGGCGGACGGAGAGCACCTCCGGGCCTAGGAAGCGGCGGGCCAGGGTCTCGAACTGGGCGGCGTCGCCTGTGGCCATGAAGTCGTGGGTCGGTGCTTCCCCGCCGCTGCGCTGGATGCCGTAGGTGACCAGGGCACGGTAGACATCCTTGGCCGTCTCTTCGGCGCTGGAAACGAGCGTGACGTCCTCGCCCATGACGTAGGAAATGACGCCGGTCAGCAGGGGGTAATGGGTACAGCCCAGCACTACGGTGTCCACGCCGGCCTGCTTGAGCGGTTCCAGGTAGCTCCCGGCGGCGGCAAGAAGTTCCGGGCCTGTGGTGATGCCAGCCTCGACGAAGCTGACGAACTCAGGGCAGGCAACGGAGGTGATGGCCAGGTCCGGGGCCGCGGCGAAAGTGTCCTCGTAGGCCCGGGAGCCCACTGTGGCAGAGGTTCCAATGACGCCGACCCTGCCGTTCCGGGTGGCGGCGACCGCGCGGCGGACGGCTGGCTGGATGACTTCGATAACAGGGATGCCGTAGCGGGCCGTGTAGCGTTCGCGCGCGTCACGGAGCACGGCCGCCGACGCCGAGTTGCAGGCGATGGTGAGCAGCTTGACGCCGGAGTCCACGAGTTCGTCCATGACGCCCAGCGCATTGGCCCGCACCTCGGCGATCGGGAGGGGTCCGTAGGGACCGTTGGCGGTGTCCCCGACGTAGAGGATGGATTCGTTGGGCAGCTGGTCGATGATGGACCGGGCCACGGTGAGGCCGCCTACCCCGGAGTCGAAAACGCCGATGGGACGCGATGCCAGCGCGTCGTCGCCCGCGGTGCGCTGCTGGGGATCCCCTGCCGGAGCGTTTGCCGTGCCCGATGCTGAATTCATAATTCTTCGAGAATAAAGCACAGCCGCCAAGTGCAGCCATGCGTTGCGATCAGCGCCTCATGTCTGCTTCATCACAGGAAGGCCCCTTGACAGGCCCCCGCGCAGGCACTTAGGTGCGGCGGTCCATCGAGGCCATCATCGACTGCACCAAGGACTCCTGCAGCCAGGTGGTGAAGTTGTAGACGAGGGCCAGGTAGCTTTCAACGTCCTCGGCCTGTGACCAGTCCTGCATGGCGTGGACATGGTCGGCATCCGCTTCGTCCCGGATGTCCAGCCGTTCGGCGAGCACCAGCCGGATGTCGTTCAGCGCCATCGACCAGAGCCGGGCCTCGTCCTGGGTGAGGGTGAGTTCCTTGCGGTCCAGGCCCATCGCCGCGGCGCGCAGGGCGCCGATCTTGCTCTCCCGCAGCGAGCGCTCGGTGAGCTGGCGGAACTCCAGGGAGCCGGCGTCGTCGTCCTTCATGACGTTGGGCAGCAGGCGCAAGAGGGCCCGGTCGGTGGGCGCTTGTACGTCCAGGTCAAGGCCCACCAGGGCAGCGAGCGGGTCCTGGTCCGCGGCTTCCCGGGGCTCGAGCATCGAAACGACGTCGTCGATCAGTCCGCGCAAAAGCTCGCGCTCGGCCGGTTCCAGGTGTCCCGTGATGCCCTTGAGTCCGTATTTGAAGGCCTTAGCCACGTGCGCCCCCCTTGCCGGTTCCTGCGCTGCTGGCCTTCTCAACGGTTGCCCACAGCCCGTAGCCGTGCATGGCGACGGCGTGCTGTTCCACCTGTTCCTTCGCTCCGTGTGCCACGATCGAGCGGCCCTTCCGGTGCACTTCGAGCATGAGCTTGTTGGCCTTGGCCTCGGAGTAGCCGAAGTAGCTCTGGAACACGAAACTGACGTAGCTCATCAGGTTGACAGGATCGTTCCAGACCACCAGGTTCCAGGGGTTGTCCGGCGCGCTGAGGAGGGCGGTGGAGCCTTGCTCCGAGGTGTCCGTCCGTTCCTCGACGTCGACGGCTGCGTATGTGCCTCTGGCAACGCCTGTGGCAACGGGTGTGGTCATCTGTCCATTCTATGGCGATGGGCAGACACGCACGGGCCGAGTGCCGGTGGGGACGCAGCGAGACGTGGGAGCCGGTGGGTGGGCCCACACCGGCGAGGGCCCCGCGTTGAGCGCAGCGAGACGTGGGAGCCGGTGGGGACTAGAGTGAATCCGTGAGTAGATCCACTGCCTGGGACCACCCCTGCACCGCGCTTTTCACCGATCACTACGAACTGACGATGCTCCAGGCAGCCCTTCATTCGGGCGCCGCGCACCGCCGTTCGGTCTTTGAGGCTTTCGCCCGGCGCCTGCCGGACGGGCGTCGCTATGGCATCGTGGCCGGTACGGGGCGACTGCTTGAAGGCATCCTGAATTTCCGCTTCGGCGAGGACGAATTGGAGTTCCTCGAACGGAACAAGGTGGTCAACCGCGAGACCCTCGATTTCCTGGCCAACTACCGTTTCAGCGGCGACGTATGGGGCTATCCCGAGGGCGAGGCCTACTTCCCCAACTCCCCCGTGCTGATCGTCGAATCGACGTTCGCCGAAGCGTGCATCCTGGAGACGTACATCCTCTCCGTGCTGAACCATGACACCGCGATCGCCTCTGCGGCTTCCCGCATGACCAGCGCGGCCGGCGGCCGTCCGTGCATCGAGATGGGTTCCCGTCGCACCCAGGAGGAATCGGCGACGGCGGCAGCCCGCGCCGCCGTGATCGGCGGCTTCGCAAGCACCTCCAACCTCGAAGCCGGCCGCCGCTTCGGCCTCAAGACCGTGGGCACCGCGGCCCATTCCTTCACCTTGCTGCATGACAGCGAGCGCGACGCCTTCGCCGCGCAGATCGAGGCCTTCGGCCCGGAAACAACGCTCCTGGTCGACACCTACGACGTCGAGAACGCGGTGCGGACCGCCGTCGAACTCGCCGGCGACAAGCTCGGTGCCGTGCGCCTGGACTCCGGCGACCTCGTCACCCAGGCACAATGGGTCCGCGAGCTGCTGGACAGCCTGGGCAACACCAGCACGCGCATCGTGGTCACTTCCGACTTGGACGAGTACGCCATTGCCGCGCTGCAGTCCGCCCCGGTGGATGCCTACGGCGTCGGAACGTCACTGGTCACAGGTTCCGGGGCGCCGACCGCGAGCATGGTCTACAAACTGGTCAGCCGCAGCAACGACGCCGGGGAGTTCGTCCCCGTGGCGAAGGCAGCCAAGAACAAGGCCAGCGTGGGGGGCCGCAAGTATGCGCTCCGCAAGCTCGACGACCACGGCATCGC
This sequence comes from Arthrobacter sp. R-11, assembly GCF_049913155.1. Lineage (GTDB taxonomy): Bacteria > Actinomycetota > Actinomycetes > Actinomycetales > Micrococcaceae > Arthrobacter. Next base: position 2,811,604 of record NZ_CP183979.1, read on the forward strand.
CACCCGGGAACTGGTGGGGATCGGGCATCCGCCGGAGGACGACGGCAACGACCGCCAGCTGCTGCAGCAGTTCATCAAGAACGGGGAGCTCCTCCCCGGCTGGACCGGCCACGAGGGCGTCGTCCGGGCCCGGGAGCGGCACGACGCCGCCATGGCCGAGCTTCCTTCCGTTGTCCGCCGCCTACAGCGCGGCGAGCCTGCGATTCCCACGGTCTACGAGGAGGACTGACATGGCACGGGCCCTGATCATCGTCGATGTCCAGAACGATTTCTGCGAAGGCGGGTCCCTTGCGGTGACGGGCGGAGCCGCGGTGGCCGGGGCCATCAGCGACTACCTTGACGCCCGGCACCAGCATTTCGACCACATCGTGGCCACCCAGGACTGGCACATCGAGCCGGGCAGCCACTTTTCAGATGATCCGGACATGGTGGACAGCTGGCCGCCGCATTGCCGGGCGGGAAGCAAGGGCGCCGAGCTGCACCCGGACCTGGACAGCGAGTACGTCCAGGCCTATTTCCGGAAGGGCCAGTACGCCGCCGCCTATTCCGGCTTCGAGGGCGTCCTCGCCCCGGAGGACGAAGTCCCCATGGGGGAACGGCTCGCCGGCGGCGCGCCGTCCACGGAGCCGGCGGACAGCGATCCGGAGGACGCGATCGGCCTGGACGACTGGCTGCAAAGCCATGACGTCGAGGAGCTCGTGGTGGTGGGCATCGCCACCGACTACTGCGTCAAGGCCACCGCGCTCGACGCCGTCCAGGCCGGCTACGCCGTGACGGTGATCGGCGGACTTACTGCCGGGATCGCCGAGGACCTCAGCAGCACCTACGCCGAACTCGAGGAAAACGGCGTCGAGCTCGAAGAACAATAGCCCCGGGGCTCCCCTGGCCCCGGACTCCGGGATAGGCGGCGCTATTTCCGCCCGATGAACCAGTCCTGCAGCTTGCGCAAACGGGCCTGCAGCTGGGCTTCGTTGGCCTGGGCCACCGCGGGGCCGCCACACACCTCGCGCAGCTTGTTATGAACCACTCCATGCGGCGTGCCGGTGCGCGCGGACCAGGCCGCGACGTTCTTGGCCAGCTCGTTGCGCAGGTCCATCAGCATGCGGTGGTCCGGAACCGTTCCCGTGGCGGCGGCAGCCAGCGGGGACTGCCGCTTCTTCCGCGACTGCTGGTCGTGCTGGCGCTGGCGCAGCAGCGTGCCGACCTGTTCGGCGTCGAGCAATCCGGGGATCCCCAGGAAGTCCAGTTCGTCTTCGGAACCGATGTCCGCCCCGGTCCCGAACTCGCCGCCGTCGAAAAGCACCCGGTCAAAGGAAGCCTGGGAATCCAGCGCCTCGAACTTGCCCTTTTCGAGGGTGTCGGAGGCCTTCTCCTCGCGGTTGGCCTCGGCCATCAGGGACTCTTCGGGGTTGAACAGGCCGTCCGGGTCCTCCTTCTCCGGGCGGTCCAAGGCGTGGTCGCGCTCGGCTTCCATCGAGTTCGCCAGCGCCATCAGGGGCGGCACCGAGGGCAGGAACACCGACGCCGTCTCGCCCCGCTTGCGGGCACGCACGAAGCGGCCCACGGCCTGGGCGAAGAACAGCGGCGTGGACGTCGACGTCGCGTAGACGCCTACCGAAAGGCGCGGCACGTCCACGCCTTCAGACACCATGCGGACCGCGACCATCCACCGTTTGTCGCCTTCGGAGAATTCCTCGATCTTGCTGGAGGCCTTCGAGTCGTCGGAAAGGATCACCGTGGGCGACTGCCCCGTAATCTTCTTCAGCTGGCCGGCATAGGCGCGGGCGTCTTCGTGGTCGGTGGCGATGACCAGCCCGCCGGCGTCGGGCACCGTGCGGCGCACCTCGCTCAAGCGCTTGTCCGCGGCTGCAAGCACGGCGGGAATCCATTCACCGGCCGGGTTCAGGGCGGTCCGCCAGGCCTGGGAGGTAATGTCCTTGGTCACCGCGGCCTCGCCGAGGGAAGCCGCCATTTCATCGCCGGCGCTGGTCCGCCAGCGCATCTGTCCGGAATAGGCCATGAACAGGACCGGGCGGACCACGTGGTCACGCAGCGCATTACCGTAACCGTAGGTGTAATCGGCTTTTGAGCGGCGGATGCCGTCCCTGTCCTCGGCGTATTCGACGAACGGGATCGGCGAGGTGTCGGAACGGAAAGGCGTACCGGTGAGCGCGAGTCGGCGCGTGGCAGGATCGAAGGCTTCGCGCAGCCCGTCACCCCAGGAGAGGGCCTCGCCACCGTGGTGGATCTCATCGAGGATCACCAGGGTCCGCGCGGCTTCGGTCTTCGCCCGGTGCAGCATGGGTTTGCTGGCCACCTGCGCATAGGTCACGGCGACGCCGATGAAGCCGCGGCCGTGCTGGCCGTCGGAATTCTTGAAGTTGGGGTCGATCGCGATGCCCACGCGGGCGGCGGCATCCGCCCACTGCCGCTTGAGGTGGTCCGTTGGGGCAACGATCGTTACGCGGTTGACGGCGCCGCTGTCGATCAGCATCGAGGCGATGCGGAGGGCGAAGGTCGTCTTGCCTGCACCGGGGGTGGCTACCGCAAGGAAGTCGCGCGGGCTGTTCCGCAAGTACAGGTCCAGGGCTTCCTGCTGCCAGGCGCGCAGCTTGGGGGCCGTGCCCCAGGCGGCGCGCTCCGGATAGGCCGGAGGAAGGGATGGGCCGCCGAAGAGCGTCTCCGTCATGCGCCTGCCCCCTGCACGGCCGGATGACCTTTCGCGGTCAGGGCGGGCCGGGAGGCGGCGGTAGTTGTTCCGTTCGGTTCGGCCGTGTTGGATTCGGCCTTGTTCAGCACATGCCAGCTAAGCACAAAAACACCAATCTGTTCCGGGTCTGATCCGGGACGTGCCGGATCGCCACGGGGCTCGCCGGATCAGGCGGCCCCGGTTACCCGGCAAAGGAAAGGGGCCGGTGCACGGTGGCGCCGGCCCTGGGAAGCGTCAGGAGAGGCGACGGATCCCGCTAGCGGGAGTCGCCGTCGTCGCCGGGGCGCAGGCCCTCGTAGATCTTCTTGCACTCGGGGCAGACGGGGAACTTCTGCGGATCGCGGCCGGGAGTCCAGACCTTTCCGCACAAGGCGATCACGGGCTCGCCGGTCAGTGCCGACTCCATGATCTTTTCCTTGCGGACGTAGTGGGAGAAGCGCTCCCGGTCGCCGGGTTCCACTTCCTGGCGCGTTTCCTCACGCTCAATGGTGGCCGTGGAAGTGCCGGCTCCGGAAAGTTCGCGCATTGGATCGTTCTCGAATGGGTCCGGAGGCAGGGTCGTCATGCCATCCATCTTAGCCGCTAGAGTCCCTGCCACTTCGGCTTGTTCTCGAAGGCGTGCCGGTAGTAGTCCGCCAGCCTGAGGGAGGAGGCCGCTGCTTCGTCGATCAGGATGGTTGCGTGCGGATGCAGCTGCAGCACCGACGCCGCACAGATCGCGGCCACGGGGCCTTCCACGAAGTCACGCACCGCCTGGGCCTTCTGGGCTCCCGTGGCGAGCAGGATCACGTGCCGGGCGTCCAGGATGGTGCCCAGGCCCTGGGTCACCACGTGGTGCGGGACGTCGTCGATGCTTCGGAAGAAGCGCGCATTGTCCTTCCGGGTCTGCTCGATGAGGGTCTTGATCCGGGTCCGGGACACCAGCGAGGAGCCCGGTTCGTTGAAGCCGATGTGCCCGTCCGTTCCGACCCCAAGGATCTGCAGGTCCACCCCGCCGCGTTCCCGGATGGCGTCCTCGTACTCCTGGCAGGCCGCTTGGAGGTCCTCCGCCGTCCCGTCCGGGCTGTGGACATTGGCGGGATCGATATTCACCCGGTCCGTGAATTCCCGGCGGATGACCTCCCGATAGGACTCGGGATGGCCGGGCTCAAGCCCCACGTACTCGTCCAGGGCGAAGGCGTGGGCGCGGCTGAAGTCCAGGCCTTCCTCGAGGTGCCGCCGGGACAGCTCATCGTAGACCGGCAGGGGCGAGGATCCGGTGGCCAGGCCCAGGACCGCATCGGGCTTCTGCCGCAAGAGCGCCTCAATGGCGTCGGCCGCAAGCCTGCCGATCTGCCTGCTGCCCGGCAGGATGACGACTTCCATTGTTCACGGCCTTTCTACGCTGGCGCTCCCGGAAACGGGGTCTTCCACGAGGCTATGCCATGCGGAGCCCGCTTTCAGCGGTTGTTTGAGAGCTGGGCGAACATTTCCGGTCCGCGGCGGTCCAGCCAGCGGCCGCCGAGCCTGATCCCGGCCGTGAAGAAGGCCAAGCCGAGCACCGGCCCGGCCCCCACGCCGATCCAGCCGAACACCGCGCTGCCGGTTGCCGCCTGCGCCACCACCATCGCGATCTCCGGGAGCAGCAGGACGGCCATGACTCCCATTCCCGCGAACTGCACCAGCAACGTTTGTGCAGTGTTGCCGGGCGGCTTCTTGAAGGGGCTCTCTCCGGGAGCGGGAACCGCGCTGGTCCACCGGGCCGAGACCACCGAAGCCAAGCCAAGGCCGGTGAAGAGGGCACCCAGCGAGCAGCCGAGGATGTTGGGCAGCCACTCCCAGCGCCCGGTCACCGCGATGGACCCGACGGCGAACAGCAGCACCAGCGGCAGGGCGAAGGACAGGCAGGCGAGGGCCCGGCCGAGCCGGTCGTCCCGGCCACGGACCCCGGTGGCCAGGTGCAGCGCGAAAGCGGTGTTGTCGTAGGAGACGTCGGCCGAGATGGACCAGGCCAGCAGGAACGCCGTCAGCGGAGCCACCGCGATCAACAGCTCCTGGTTCCCGCTCTGGGCGCTGCCGAAGTAGAACAGCACCGGCAGCAACGGAACCACCACCAGCGAACCGGCATAGCGCGGGTCGCGCATCCAGTAGCTCAGCGAGCGGGCCGCCACTGCGCCGGCCGGAGTTGCAGGAAAGGTGCCGAACAAACCGGCCTTGCCGGCCTTCCTGCTGCCGCCACCTGTGTAGGGCGGGGTGACCATGGCCCGTTTCAGGAGCAGGTACCAGGCGCCGCCGAGCGCGGCCAGGGATGCCAGGGCGATGAGCACCTTGATGGCCGCACCCGCCGCGTTGCCGGCGTCGAGCTCCCCGCCAATCGCCCAGGCAGCACCCAGCGGTGTCCAGGAAATCGCCTCGGCCAGCCCCGGCAGGTAGTCCCTGCTGTCCCGGACACCCTGGACCACCGCCGTCACCATCGGCCCGGCCAGCATCAGCGGAACAATGAAAACGATGCTGCTGATGTCCTTGAAGCGGCGCGAGGCAAGGAGGCTGGCCACCGCCGTCGTCACCAGCTTGGACGCCACCACACAGCTCAGCACGCCAAGCAAAGCTCCGACGAGGGCCCCGGCGGCTGCCACGAAACTGCGGGACCAGGTCACCACGGTGGCCAGCGAAGCGAGCAGAGTGGCGATGCCAGGCAGGCCAAGCAGTCCGGCCAAGGCAAGGCCCGGGAGCAGCTCCCGCATGGGAATCGCGGACGTGGTGAAGCGGCTGGGATCCAGCGTGAGGTCCGCGGCCGAGGCCACGAGCGGCACCACCGCCCAGCCGGTGATCACCAGGGCGCCGCCCAGCACGACGGCGGTCTGCGCCGTCTGCGGATCGGCCCAGCGCAGTGCCACCAGGCCGGACGCGCAGGCCAGCGCGATGCCCGCCGCATAGAGAGCGCCGACGGCCATCCCGACGATCTGCAGCGGGCTGCGGCGGAAGCCGTTGAGCAGGAGCCGCCATTTCAGGCTCAGAAGGTGCGCAACCACTCGAGCCCCTCCGCACGCGTGCCGCCGCCCACCAGTGCAACAAACCGGTCCTCCAGCGAGGCCCCGGCGCGCACCTCCTCGACCGTCCCGGCCGCCAGCACCCGGCCGGCGGCCACCACCGCCACGTGGTCGCACATGCGCTGGACCAGGTCCATGACGTGGCTGGAAACGATCACGGTTCCGCCCGAGGCGACATACTGTTCGAGGATGCCGCGGATATTCGAGGCGGACACCGGGTCCACGGATTCAAACGGTTCGTCGAGGACCAGCAGCCGGGGCGCGTGGATCAGGGCGGAGGCCAGCGCGATCTTCTTGCGCATGCCGGCCGAATAGTCCACCACCAGGGTTCCGGCATCCTTGCCCAGGTCGAGCGCGGCGAGCAGTTCCTGGACCCTGGCTTGCACCACCGCGCGGTCCATTCCCCGCAGCAATCCCGCGTAGCTGACCAGCTGCTCCCCGCTCAGGCGGTCGAACAGGCGCACGCCGTCGGGCAGGATGCCCATGAGCTTCTTGGCCTCGAGCGGCCGCGCCCAGACGTCCACGCCGTGGATGAAGGCCGTTCCATAGTCCGGCCGCAGCAGTCCCGTGGCCATGGATAGCGTGGTGGTCTTTCCGGCCCCGTTCGGGCCGACGACGCCGTAGAAGGAACCGGCTGGGACGTCGAGGCTGATGCCGTTGACGGCGATCTTGTCTCCGAAGCGTTTGGCCAGTCCGCGCAGTGCCAGGGCCGGGACGGGAGGTGCAGGGGACGGGTCTGGGACAGGGTAACCGGAACTCGGGGCGCTCATTCTGCCAGCGTAGCCCCCGCCGTTTTCCGGCGGGGTCATCCGCCAGGACGAACTCCGGTGGCCTCCAGGCCGCGAAGCTCATCCGAACGGACGAGGCGACCGCCGTCGTCGGAACAGCCCTCTGTCAGAACAGCACGCGGGCGAGGCCCTGCCGCGCCTTGGCCACCCTTTCGTCCGCAATGCCGACGACGTCGAAGAGTTCCAGCAGCCGCACGCGTGCGGTTTCGCGCTCGGCGCCGAAGTTGCGGCCGATGAACGAGATAATGCGGTTGAATCCGTCGTCGATGTGTCCACCTGAGACATCGAGATCGGCAATGGCGAGCTGGGCCTCGAGATTATCCGGTTCCTGCGCGGCCTGCTGGCGCAGGGCGTCCGCCTGCGGTGCGGAAATCGCTTCCAGCCGCTGCATCAGTTCCACCTGGGCGAGCCCGGCCTTCGCCTCACGGTCCGCCGGCTGTTCGGCAAGGGCCTGCCGGTATGCCTGGGCGGCCGCGGCATAGTCGCCGGCCTCGATTGCGTCGAAGGCTGCCTGGTGCAGGGGCGGCACCGGTGCTTCCTGCGGCGCCGCGGACTCCCCGCGGACACTGCCGGTCACGCCGTTCTCGGCCGCGACCTTCAGCAGTTCGTCCAGCAGTGCACGGATTTCGTGCTCCGCCGCGGGCCCTTGGAACAGCGGCAAAGGCCGGCCCTTCAGGACGGCAACAGCGGTGGGGACGGCTTCGATCCGGAAGGCATCCGCCAGTTGGGGGAAGGCATCGATGTCCGCCGCTGCGAGGACGATCCGGCCGTCATAGCTGTCGACGACGTCTTCCAGGGTCTGCAGCAGCGTGCTGGACTCCGGCGAGTAGCGGGCCCAGAGCAGGAAAAGCACCGGGATCCGTGCCGAAAGCTCCACCAGGTCCTGGAAGTTCGCTTCGTTGGCATCCACGCGGAGCGGACGCACGGCACCCTCCGGCCCCGAATCCGGATTTCCGTCCTGGGTGCCGCGGGCTGGTGCGGCCGCGCCGTTGCCCTGGCCCGGCGGCGCGGGCGGCGGTGCCGCCGGACGCCGGAGCGCGGAGAGGTCGACGGCGCCGCGGAGGTTGAGCTGGCTGGCGGCGGCCGGGGAAACGGGTCGTGATCCTGGCGAACTCATAGAGTCCACTCTATCCGTTTCACCGGCCGCCGCTTCGCCTACTTGACGCTGGCGCTGGTAAGCCAGCGGAAGGCGGCCACGAGCTTCATCGGCTCGCTGGATCCGGTCGGCGGAACGTAGATGGCTACCGATTCGGCGAACGTCTGGGAGGTGCCCACCGAGCTCGACTCCTTGCCTGCCAGCACGGCCGCGGCCTTGTCGGCGATCAGCGTGTCGCCTTTGGTCTTGGGAGTGGTCGCGTAAACGAAGTCGAGCCGGCCCACAACGAGGGCGCCGCCGTCGGAGGTGCGGAAGACCTTGGTCTCAGCGGGCACCGGGGTGTGCGTGAACTTGAAGACCCCGTTGCTGCCCGCCTTGACGGACTCCTTCTGGTACTCAAGGGTGTCGGAGATATACGGCGAACCCGTGCCTTCAACCAGCTTGGTCTTGAACGCGGACTCCGTCTTGGAGAGCCGGTCAGCCAGTGCCGCCATGGCTTCGTTTCCGCTGTAGAGCAGCCCGGTCTTGTCGTCGGCCGCAGACTGCTTGGTGCCGCCCAGCGGGATCGCGGGGAAAGAGGAGCCAGGCTGCATAGGGGCCGTGGCCAGGAGCTTGTAGTTCTCCCGCGGAGCAGACTGGCTCAGAGTCAGCACCTGCGGCACGACGTTGCCGTCACCCTGGGTCACGGCGACAACCGTGCGGGGCCAGCTGCGCTGGGTGGTTACGACGCTGCCCAGCAGTTTGCTGGCGCGCACCGGCATGGGCGCCCGGTAGGCCGAGATCTTGGCGCGGATCTTGTAGTTCTGCGAGCGCACCAGCAGTTCGGTGCCGCCGAGCCGGGTCTTCAGCTTCGCGGCGTCGCGGGCTGCGTCACCGGCCGAAACGGCGTTGGCAACCTGTTCCAGGATGCGCTTGAGCTGGGCGTCGACCAGGACGGGCACGTCGGCGGCCGCGGAAGCGCCCTGCGACGCCGACGGCGAGGGGGATTCTGCAGCTTGGGCCGCTACAAGCGGTGCCCCTGCGAGTGCGGCGGAAAGGGCGCCCGCAAGCAGGACCCGCAGGGCGGTGGTGCCGCCCTTCTCCTGCGGAGCTTCGCCCTTCAGCGGGGCGGGGCCCGCAGCTTCCCGGCCGGCTTCCGCCGGCACCTTGCTCCCGGAACCGCCGCCGGAACCGCCGTTTCCGCCGTTTCGTGCACCCAGGAACCTGCTGAGCAGGGGCATTGCGGCGCCTGCCGCGATGATGACGGAGCCGAAGATGATAAGCGGGACAGCCCACGGCATGGCGGTGTCATTCGGGTACGTCACGGAAATCGATGCCGGCGCGGGCTTGGTGCCGTCGCTGGCGAGCAGGAGGGACCATTCGCCGCCGGCCGGCGGGCTCCACGTATATTCAAGCTGTCCGCTGGCGCTTTCGGTTTCGACCCAGAGGTCGGACCCGGCCGGGGCCGGTGCAGTAGCTTCGCCCTCGGTGCTGGCGACCTGAAGCGACTTGCCGTCCTCCGAGACCCCGCTGACCGTGTTGTGGGCGGTCTTGCCTACCCAGGCGTCGACGTCGTCGGGGCGGCCCACGGCCAGCACGAAGTTGCCTTCGCCCTTGATCGTGATCCGGCTTGGTCCGCCCTGGTGGTCCAGGAAGCCTTGCCCGATCACAGTCAACGGGGCGGCTTTCGTATCGCCGGGAGCAGACGCGGTCACGGTGTCGGCAGGAGCCCAGAAGGTCAACTGGCCGATGCCGGCCAGCAGTATCAGCAGGCCCAGCAGCGCCAGGGAGGCTGCAGTCTTCAATCGCACAGGAATACCAATCATCAGCGGTCGTTGAGCTTTAAGGGTAACGGTTTTGTTACCCGGCGGTCGGTCGCGGGGCTCGCCTCGTGGCCCCCGGATTCCCCTCAGCGACGGGGCAAAACCGCAGATTCATGCTGCTGGTAGGGTGACGAACAACATTGGAATCGGCTTTGCCTGCGGGGCCGCACGGAATGCAAAGGCAGTAGAAGCGCGTGAATGAGCACAAGTCCCCGACGCCTCCCGGGCCGTCCGACGACGCGGAAGGAACCGCCCAAGCGGCAAACGGGCGGGCACCCAGGGCGGGCATGTTCGCCGTGCTTGCCCGCAGGCTCCGGCAGCCCCTCCCCGGTGCCCAGCCGCGGCTGCGGTTCGAGATGCCTCCGGAGCTCGACGGCGGCGATGACTCCGCGCTCGACGATGGCGACGCCCGCTTCGGTTCCCCCGGCCCCCGGATGTCCGCACAGCACCCGCTTTACCTCGGATTCATGGGAACGGCCGGCGTCGGCGCGGCACTGCTGCTCTTCTACATCGGCACCCACACGGCCCAGCTCCTGCTGTGGATCGTGACCGCGCTTTTCATCGCGCTGGGACTGGATCCGGTGGTCCGCTGGCTCGAGACCCGAAAGGTTCCGCGCCCCGCGGGCATCCTGCTCGCCGTCGGGGTGTTGGCCGTAGGTGTCGCAAGCTTCTTCGCCACGCTGATCCCCACCATCGTCGAGCAGGTGACCGAAATCGTGGGCCAGGCGCCCACCTGGATCCGGGACTTCCTGGATTCGGAGTTTTTCCGGACCCTGGACAACCAGTTTGGGGTGCGGGACCGGATCAGCCAGGAGCTGGACAAGTTCGTCAAGAACCCCGACGCTATGGGCGGCATCTTCGGCGGCGTGGTGGGCTTCGGTTCCACAGTGGCCAACAGCCTCTTCGGCGCGCTGATCGTGCTGGTGCTCAGCCTGTACTTCCTGGGCGCCCTGCCCGCCATGAAGAAATGGGCCTACCGCCTGGCGCCCCGGTCCCGCCGCCCCCGGGTCGAGGCCCTCTCGGAAGAGATCACCCGTTCCGTGGGCAACTACGTGATCGGCCAGGCATGTGTGGCCCTGCTCAACGCCCTGTTCGCCTTCATCGTCATGAGCATCCTCGGCGTTCCGTTCAGCGTGCTGCTGGCCTTCGTGGTCGCACTGCTCGCGTTCATCCCGCTGGTCGGCGGCATGATCGCCGCGGTCGTGGTGATCCTGGTGGCCCTCACGCTGGGCTGGCAGACCGCGGTGGTCTACGCGATCTGCTACTTCGCCTACCTGCAGTTCGAGGCCTACTTCATCTCGCCGCGCATCATGCAGCGTGCCGTCGCGGTACCGGGTGCGGTGGCTGTCATCTCGGTGATCGCCGGCGGCAGCCTGCTGGGCGTGCTCGGCGCGCTCATTGCGATTCCCACCGCGGCGGCGACCATGCTGCTCATCAAGGAAGTCTTCATCGTCCGCCAGGACCGCCACTAGCGACCAGGCGCTAGGCCGCCGTCGCGAACGGACCTGCCCACTCGCGCGGCAGGCCATCGGGACCGGCGCCGGCTTCGGTGACGTCGTCGACGATCTCGTCCAGCACCCGCGCGGCGTACTTCTCGCCCACCCACAGGTGCTTGGCGCCGTCGACCCCCAGCAGCCGCGCCTGGGGCACGAGGCTGAAGCGCTCGGCTGCCTCGGCCGGCTGCAGGAAGTCGTCGTGTTCCGGAACCAATACGGTCAGCGGTTTGCCTGAGGACGCCCATTCCTTCAGGTGGACATCCGTCGCGCGGTGCAGCGGCGGGGAGAGCAGGATGGCGCCCTCCACCTCGGAGGCCACCGGATCGACAGCACCGTACATGAGCGCCAGCTCAGTGCCGAAGGACCAGCCCACCAGCCAGCGGTTCGGCAGGCCGCGCCCGACGGCGAAGCGCACTGCGGCCTCGACGTCATACCGTTCGCCGATGCCCTCTTCGAAGCTGCCCTGGCTGGTGCCCCGGGGCGAATGGGTGCCGCGGGTGTTGAAGCGGAGCACCGCGACGCCGGCCAGCGCCGGAAGGCGGTAGGACGCCTTCCGGTAGACATGGGAGTCCATGAAACCGCCGTGGGTGGGGAGCGGATGCAGCGTGATGAGCGTCGCTGTGATTTCCCCCGATTCCGGAAGCGCCAGCTCCCCCACCAGGACCTTGCCGTCTTCGGTTTCGATTTCGATGTTTTCCCGGCGCGCCGGCAACACGGTCGAGGCGCGGATGGCCACGGGAGCCTGAGCTTGGGTGAACACGAACGAAGCGGGGTCGAAAGTCATGCTTCCAAGGGTATCCCCGCCGCCCGCATGGCGCCCTGCCGTGCCTCAGCGGTAGCGGTAGGTGCGCCCCGTCCAGCACTTGTTGTGCCAGTGCCGGCGTTCCTCCAGGCCGGCGGCATCGCCCAGCAGGTGGCTTGCCGACCACACCACCAGGTGGGCCGTTCCCGGCAGGATCGCCATCGAACAGCCGGGGCAGACATAGTTCTTCTCGGCGTTCCTTGCGGTCATAGTGCGGACGATCCATTCGCCGTCGGGAGCGACCTCCCGCCGCGCAATCCCGGCCCTTGCCCGTTCCAGGTCCAATTCGGGAGCTTCGGCACCGCGGGTCCACTTCGAATTCGCGGAGCCTGTGCGGCGGGGACGGTTGGAACGGGGCATGGCTCCATTCTGCCCCAGAGCCGGCGGCCGGGCGGCACCCCGTCACAGGCAGTAAAGTTGAGCGGGTGCGACTCGTCATAGCCCGCTGCTCAGTTGATTACGTCGGCCGACTCAAGGCCCACCTGCCCCTGGCCACCCGGCTCCTCCTGGTGAAGGCCGATGGTTCCGTGCTGGTCCATTCGGACGGCGGTTCCTACAAGCCCCTGAACTGGATGAGCCCGCCGGCCACCCTACGCGTCACCACCCCCGAAGAGGCCGAGGTGGAAGAAGGCGTCGTTGAACAGTGGACAGTGCAGTCGGCCAAGACCGACGACCGCCTGATCATCAACATCTACGAGCAGCTCCACGACACTTCCCACGAGCTGGGCACAGACCCTGGCCTTATCAAGGACGGCGTGGAAGCGGACCTCCAACGCCTGCTGGCCGAGCAGATCGAAACCCTGGGCAGCGGCTACTCCCTGATCCGCCGCGAGTACTTCACCGCGATCGGCCCGGTGGACATCCTGGCGCGCGACGCCGACGGCGGCACGGTCGCCGTCGAGCTCAAGCGCCGCGGTGACATCGACGGCGTCGAGCAGCTCACGCGCTACCTCGAACTGCTCAACCGCGATCCCCTGCTGGCCCCTGTGCGCGGGATTTTCGCAGCCCAGCAGATCAAGCCGCAGGCCAAGGTCCTCGCGAACGACCGCGGGATCGACTGCGTGACGCTCGATTACGACGCGATGCGCGGCGTGGACGACAGCGAGTCCCGGCTCTTCTGATCGCCATTGATTGAAATATTTTAGTTTCGCTCACTAGCAATCAGTAGACTGAGCGGCTCCGCCCAATAGAATCAATGGCATGACAGACCCGAGCCTGCCTTCGGCCATGCCCACGCCACCCCGCCAGCTCATCAGCGGAACCATCGTCAGTGACGGGGCCGTCATCGAGGACGGGCTGGTGGCCGTGGACGGCGACCGGATCGCCTTCGCCGGACCGCTCGGGGACTTCGACGAGAACGCCTTCGAAGGATTCACCGGACTGCCCAACGCTACGCCACCGGCGGGCCGCTACCTCCTGCCCGGCTTCGTCGACGTGCATTGCCATGGCGGCAACGGCGGCGACTTCCCGGGCGGCGACGAGGACTCGGCACGCAAAGCGATCGATTTCCTGCACCGCTCGGGAACCACCACGCTCCTGGCGAGTATGGTCACCGCCTCGCGGGAGGACCTGCTGCGCGGCATCGGCCTCTACGTGCGCCTGGCCGACGAAGGGCTGCTTGCCGGCATCCACCTCGAGGGACCGTTCCTCTCGCATGCCCGCTGCGGCGCCCAGAACCCCGCCTACCTCCTGGAGCCCGACCTCTCGCTCATGGCCGAGCTGATTGAAGCTGCCGCGGGAAAACTGGCCACCATGACGTACGCGCCGGAACTGCCCGGCGCCGCCGAGCTGGTGGACCTGATGACCTCGCACGGCGTGACGCCGTCATTGGGCCACACCGACTGCGACGACGCCACCGCCACCGCGTCCCTCGCGGCCGCCCGGGATGGGCTGGCGTCGGCAGGGTTCGACGGAGTCAGCTCACTTCCCACGGTCACCCACCTGTTCAACGGGATGCGACCCCTTCACCACCGCTCCCCCGGCCCCGTGGCTGCCTGCCTGCGCGCCGCGCAGGCGGGCAAGGCCGTGGTGGAACTGATCGCCGACGGCACACACCTTGCCCCTGCAACCGTAGCCACCGTCTTCCAGCTGGTCGGCGCCGCCAACATCCTGCTGGTCACGGACTCGATGGCGGCCGCCGGACTGTCCGACGGCAACTACATGCTCGGGCCCTCGCCCGTCACTGTCAGCGGCGGCGTCGCCACGCTGGACGCCACCGGCTCGATTGCCGGCGGCACCGCCACCATGCTCGACGTCGTGCGACACACTGTGGCGGCCGGCGTCGGACTGGCGGATGCGGTCCTCTCGGCAACAGCGGTCCCCGCAGCAGTGCTGGGCCTTGCCGATGAAGTGGGCGGCCTCCGGCGGGGCCTGAGGGCCGATCTCGTGGTGGTGGACGGGGACCTTGAGCTGGCCGCCGTCCTGCGCCAAGGGGCCTGGCTTTAGGCTGCCTGCACAAAGGCGGGGGCTATTACCTTATTTATACCGAAATGCCGTTACCTTCTTTTTACTTAAATTTTCCCGGAATTCCCCGGCAGACCGTTGACCAGCACTAATGGCCATGAAAGTGTTGTAGCAGTCTTTGTGTAGGTGTGATTCATGCTCGCAAGACTTGTTGCGAGCGTGAAGCTCCTGCAATACCAGCCAGGCAATGCCAGGGCGGAATTCAGGTCTTCTCGCGGAGTGACTAAGCGCGGCACGCAGTGTGCCGGACTTAAAGAAGAAGTTCCACAATGAGGAGAAACGAATAATGGCACTGGGCACTGTCAAGTGGTTCAACGCTGAAAAGGGCTTCGGCTTCATCACCCCGGACGACGCCGAAGGCGACGTCTTCGTCCACTACTCGGAGATCCAGACCTCCGGCTTCCGCACCCTCGACGAGAACCAGCGTGTTCAGTTCGAAATCGGCCAGGGCGCCAAGGGCCCGCAGGCCACCGGCGTAACCGCGCTCTGATCGAGCCACGCAAACGGAAAAGACCCGGGCAGGCTGCCCGGGTCTTTCTGTTTAAGCTTCCTGGAATTCAGCGCCAGGTTCCGACTCCGATCACCGGGCCGGCCTCCAGCCAGGAGGACAGCCCCGCATAGGCTTCGAAGCGCATGGCAAGCATGAAGGACTCCCCTTCGTGCCGTAGTTCAACGACCACAACGTCGGGCTGCAGCTTGGTCAGTTCGGTCTCACTGGGCTTCCGGCGGCCGAGCAGTTCCAGGGAACTGCGTTTGAAGCTGTGCCGGGGGCGGAAGCTCAGTGACAGGAGGCTGAACCATTCCAGCTCGGAGTCCTGATAACGACAAACCCCCATCCGCCAGCTGTTTCCAGCCATGCAGATGGAGGCGTCCACCGTGCCGAGGGCGCGCCGCAGATTGAAGCGGCGCACCCCCACGAGGCACAGTGTCAAAACAAGCAGGCCAAAGGCACTTGCCAGGATGATGAACGGAAAAACAGAATCGTCCATCAAGGTCGTGCTATCGGATCCCCGCGGTAGCTGATTCACCCAGCTGGGCGTTGTCAGCAACAATGACCACCCGGTTGTTGTCGACGGAGAAGAATCCCCCGTCGACAGCCACCGCGATGCGGTCTCCGGAAACCGGCTCGATTGCCAGCTCGCCCTCGGCCAGGATGGCGAGCAGCGGCGAGTGGCCCGGCAGGATTCCGATTTCACCATCGCTGGTGCGGGCCTTGACCATCTTGGCCGCGCCGGACCACACGAAGTGGTCCGCCGCTACAATCTCAACCTCGAGCTCAGCCATGCTACTTGGTCTGTTCCTGGATCTTGGCCCACTGGCGCTCGACGTCATCCATGGCGCCGACGTTGAAGAACGCCTGCTCAGCGATGTGGTCGACGTCGCCGTCGCAGATGGCCTTGAAGCCCTCGATGGTGTCCTTGATGGACACGGTGGAGCCCTCGACACCGGTGAACTGCTTTGCAGTGTAGGTGTTCTGGGAGAGGAACTGCTGGATGCGGCGGGCACGTGCCACGACGATCTTGTCTTCTTCGGACAGTTCATCGACACCGAGGATGGCGATGATGTCCTGGAGTTCCTTGTTCTTCTGCAGGATCTGCTTCACGCGCACAGCGGTGTCGTAGTGGTCCTTGCCGATGTACTGCGGGTCGAGGATTCGCGAGGTGGAGGTCAGCGGATCCACGGCCGGGTACAGGCCACGGGATGCGATTTCACGGGAGAGTTCCGTGGTCGCATCCAGGTGGGCGAAGGTGGTTGCCGGAGCCGGGTCGGTGTAGTCGTCAGCCGGGACGTAGATGGCCTGCATCGAGGTGATGGAGTGTCCCTTGGTCGAGGTGATGCGCTCCTGGAGGAGACCCATCTCGTCGGCCAGGTTCGGCTGGTAACCCACGGCGGAAGGCATGCGGCCCAGAAGGGTCGAAACCTCGGAACCGGCCTGGGTGAAGCGGAAGATGTTGTCGATGAAGAGCAGCACGTCCTGGTTCTGGACATCGCGGAAGTACTCCGCCATGGTCAGGGCGGACAGCGCCACGCGCAGACGCGTTCCCGGCGGTTCGTCCATCTGGCCGAACACAAGGGCGGTGTCCTTCAGAACGCCGGCCTCTTCCATTTCGACCCAGAGGTCGTTGCCTTCACGGGTACGCTCGCCGACACCGGCGAACACGGAAGTACCACCGAAGTTGCGGGCAACACGGGTGATCATTTCCTGGATCAGAACGGTCTTGCCGACGCCAGCGCCACCGAACAGACCGATCTTGCCACCCTTGATGTAGGGGGTGAGAAGGTCGATGACCTTGATGCCGGTTTCCAGCATCTCGGTGGAACCTTCGAGGGACGCGAAGCTCGGAGCCTTGCGGTGGATCGGCCAGTAGGCGTCAGCCTTGATCTCGGACTCGTCAACGTCGAGCGGCTTGCCGAGCACGTTGAAGATGTGGCCCTTGACACCGTCGCCGACGGGCACGGAAATCGAGGCGCCGGTGTCCTGCACGGAGGTGCCGCGGACAAGTCCGTCGGTGGCCTGCAGGGAGATGGCACGGACGAGGTTGTCACCCAGGTGCTGGGAGGTCTCGAAGGTGATGGTCTTGGTCTCGCCGTTGAGGGTTACCTCGGTGGTGAGTGCGTTGTAGATGGACGGGATTGCGTCGGCCGGGAATTCGACGTCGACAACCGGGCCAATGACACGGGCAATGCGGCCGGTGGCACCAGCCGTTGCGGCTACGTGCTCGGTAGCGGTGGCAGTCATCTCTCTCACTTCGTTCAGTAGATGGCGTGGGGTTAAGTTTATCTGTTTGGTGCGGCTGCGACTGATGCCGTACCGGTTACGCGCTGAGGGCGTCGGCGCCGGCCACGATCTCGGACAGTTCCTGCGTGATTTCAGCCTGGCGGGCCGTGTTCCGCAGTCGCGTGTACTTCTTGATCAGCTCGGTCGCGTTGTCACCGGCCGACTTCATCGCGCGCTGGCGGGCAGCGAGCTCGGATGCTGCGGCCTGCAGCATCGCTGCGAAGATGCGGGACTCGATGTAACGCGGAAGCAGTGCATCAAGGACCTGCTCGGCTTCCGGCTCGAACTCGTACAGCGGCAGCAGTTCCGACTCGCTGACCGCCTGCTCTTCGACTTCCAAGGGAAGAAGGCGGACCACGGTGGGTTCCTGCGTCACCATCGACTTGAAGCGGGTGTACACAACGTGGATTTCGTCCACGCCGCCTTCCGCGTAATCGGTGGCGAACTCTTCGAGCAGGGCAGCGCCGATTTCCTGCGCCGTCGCGAACTCCGGTGCGTCCGTTCCGCCGGTCCAAACACGGGCGTAGGGGCGGCTGCGGAAATCGAAGTACGCCTGGGCCTTGCGGCCGAGCACGTAGGTCTTGACGTCCTTGCCTTCAGCACGGAGGAGTTCGTTGAGTCCTTCGGCCTGCTTGAGCACGCTGGCGGAGTAGGAACCGGCCAGGCCACGGTCAGAGGTGATGACCAGGACGGCGGCACGGCGGATCTGCTCCGGCTCGGTGACGAGCGGGTGGTCGATTTCGTTCTGGCTCGCGACAGCAGAAACGGCACGGGTAATCGCATTGGCATACGGCAGCGAAGCTGCAACGCGGGCGCGGGCCTTACCGATGCGCGAGGTAGCGATCAGCTCCATCGCCTTGAAGATCTTGCGCATCGACGTCGTCGAGGAGATCTTCTGGCGGTAGACCCGGATCTGGGCTCCCATACTTATCCTTTCCTAAGATCCCGGTGCCGGGCCGGCCGGAGCTTGCGCTCCGGCCGGCCCGGTCAACGGAACTAGCGCTTCTGCTTGACGATCTTTTCCTGGTCGACTTCGCCGCCGGAGATCGCTTCGTGCTCTTCGTGGCCGGCGCCAACCAGACGGTTGTCGCCTTCCCCGAAGAAGCCCTTCTTGAAGTCAATGATCGAAGACTTCAGCGCCTCAACGGTGTCGTCATCCAGGACGTTGGTCTGAGCCAGCGTGGTCAGGATGGAGGACTTGTGCTTCAGGTGCTCCAGGAACTCGGACTCGAAGCGGTTGATGTCCTCAACCGGCACGTCGTCCAGGTAGCCGTTGGTGCCTGCCCAGATGGAGACAACCTGGTCCTCGACCGGGAACGGCGAGTACTGGCCCTGCTTGAGCAGTTCCATCAGGCGGGCGCCGCGGGTCAGCTGCTGGCGGGAAGCTGCGTCCAGGTCCGATGCGAACATCGCGAAGGCCTGCATGTCGCGGTACTGGGCCAGGTCCAGCTTCAAGGTACCGGAGACCTTCTTCATGGACTTGACCTGGGCCGCGCCACCCACGCGGGAGACGGACACACCGACGTCAACAGCGGGACGCTGGTTGGCGTTGAAGAGGTCCGACTGGAGGAAGATCTGACCGTCCGTGATGGAGATGACGTTGGTCGGAATGTAGGCGGAGACGTCGTTGGCCTTGGTTTCCACGATCGGCAGGCCGGTCATGGAACCTGCGCCGAGCTCGTCGGAGAGCTTGGCACAACGTTCCAGCAGGCGGGAGTGCAAGTAGAAGACGTCGCCCGGGTAGGCTTCGCGTCCCGGCGGACGGCGCAGGAGCAGGGACACTGCACGGTAGGCTTCGGCCTGCTTGGACAGGTCGTCGAAGATCACCAGGACGTGCTTGCCGGCGTACATCCAGTGCTGGCCGATGGCGGAACCGGCATAGGGAGCCAGGTACTTGAAGCCGGCCGGGTCGGATGCCGGAGAGGCCACGATCGTGGTGTACTCCAGGGCTCCGTGGTCTTCCAGGGTCTGGCGGACAGCGGCGATGGTGGAAGCCTTCTGGCCGACACCCACGTAGATGCAGCGGACCTGCTTCTGCACGTCGCCCGAAGCCCAGTTGGCCCTCTGGTTGATGATGGTGTCCACGGCGATGGCGGTCTTGCCGGTCTGGCGGTCACCGATGATCAGCTGGCGCTGGCCGCGGCCGATCGGAATCATGGCGTCGATTGCCTTGAGACCGGTCTGCATCGGCTCGTGCACCGACTTGCGCTGGGTCACGCCCGGAGCCTGGAGTTCCAGTGCACGGGTGGTCTCAGCCTTGATCTCGCCGAGGTCGTCGATCGGCTGGCCCAGCGGGTCCACAACACGGCCGAGGAAGGCGTCGCCCACCGGAACGGACAGGATCTCACCGGTGCGGTGGACTTCCTGGCCTTCTTCAATACCGGTGAAGTCACCGAGGATGATGACACCGATTTCGCGGACGTCGAGGTTCTGGGCGAGGCCCAGCGTGCCGTCTTCGAAGCGAAGCAGCTCGTTCGCCATGACCGAGGGAAGACCCTCAACACGGGCGATGCCGTCACTTGCGGCGGTCACGCGACCAACCTCTACGCGCTCTGCGTTACCGGGTTCGTAGGACGCCGCGAACTCGTTCAACGCATCACGGACGTCGTCGGCGTTGATGGTCAATTCGGCCATCTGCAGTCCCTGCTCTCCTGTTTTCGTGATCATCGTTGTCACGATGACCGGGTTTTGTATCAGTTAGTTGTTCTTGTCCGGCTAGCCGGCGAGTTGCCGGCGGAGTTCGGACAGGCGGGCCACGACCGAAGCGTCGAGCACTTCGTCACCCACCTGGACCCGGATTCCACCGATCAACGCCGGATCAACGTTGACGTTGACCTTCAGTTCACGGCCGTAGAGGGCATCGAGCCCGGCCTGCAGGCGGCTGGCCTGCGTTTCCGTCAGCGGACGGGTGACGCTGACGGTCGCAATCCAGCGCTGCTGGCGCTTGGCGGCGAGTGCCGCGAAGCTGTCGACGAGCTTTACCGCCTTGATCCCGCGCGGCTGGGACACCGCCTGGCCAATGAGGAGCTTGGCTTCCTCGCTGGCGCCCGGGACCAGTTTTCCGGCAAGAGCAACCTTCGCTGCAGCGGAAGCCTGCGGCTCAGCCAGAGCAGCTTGTACATCGTGGCTGGAAGCAACGGCCTGCTTGAAGGCAAACAGTTCGTTCTCCAGCCCTTCCAGCCCCGTGATTCCGGAGGCAGAAACGGCCGACTTGTTTTCAGCCACGGCGATGACCACCGTGGCGGCAAGAGTCTCGAGTGCATCGCCGATGTCACGTGCGGCTGCCCAGCGCGAGCTGGCCAGTCCGGACATGATTTCCGCAGCATCAGCGGAGACTTTCCCGCCAAACAGCTGCTTGACCAGCGCCGACTTCTCTTCTCCGCTGCGGGAGGGGTCAGTCAGGGCGCGGCGCAAGCCAGCCGAGCTGTCTACCGTTCCCAGGATTCCGAAGAGTTCCCTAGCCAACTGCAGCGAGGCGAGCGGAAGCTTGGCTTCCAGCTGCTCCAGCGCCGAGGTCAGCGATTCGCTCGATACACCTGCCATTACTTAGCTGCACCTGCGTTCTGGGACTCCAGATCTGCCAGGAAGCGGTCCACCACTCGGGCGGAGCGCTCGTCATCGTTGAGCGCTTCGCCCACGATGCGGCCTGCCAGGGTCGTGGCCAGGGTGCCCACCTCGGAGCGCAGGGCAACAACAGCCGCCTGGCGCTCGGACTCGATCTGGGCGTGAGCCTGCTCGGTGATGCGCGCAGACTCGGCAGCGGCCTTGGCCTTCAGGTCGGCAAGGATCTGCGCACCTTCGCCGCGGGCTTCCTCACGGATCCGGTTGGCTTCGGCGCGGGCATCGGTGAGCTGCTGCTTGTATTCCTCGAGAGCTGCAGAAGCTTCGGCCTGTGCCTTTTCAGCCTTGGCAATGCCGCCTTCGATCGCTTCGGCGCGCTCTGCGAAGGTCTTCTCGAACATCGGGACAACAAACTTGACCACGATGAACAGGAGGACAGCAAAGCCGACGAGAACGACGCCCATCTCCCAGACATTGGGAGTAAGGGGCGATGCGGACTCCTCGCCTTCAGTGGCGGCTGAGATGATCAGCTGATTCATATTTCACCCGTCCTATCTACTCGTTACTGATTGTTCGCTTGGTTCAGCAGGTTTAGCGAAGAACGAAAGCGAAGACCAGGCCGAGGATGGCGAGAGCTTCAGTCAGGGCCAGACCAAGGAATGCGATCGGCTGCAGCACGCGCTGGGCCTCAGGCTGACGGGCAACACCGTTGATGTAGGCAGCGAACACGAGACCCACACCGATACCACCGCCGATTGCGGAGAGGCCGTAGCCGATGAGGTTGAGGGAGCCGTTGATGGAGCCTTCCATTTTTTTCCTTTCAAGATGCCACGTTCGTGGCAGGTTGTTTGGTTTGCTTCATCCCCCGAAGGGGAAGTCTGTGGGTGCCTTAGTGGCTGTCGGCGTGCAGTGCGCCTTCGATGTAGATCGCAGTCAGCAGGGTGAAAACGTACGCCTGCAGCGCCATGATCAGGGCTTCCAGCATGTACATGGCGACCGCGCCGACAAGGACCAGCACGGAAGCGCCCTTGAGGAGGACGTTCTCCTGCATCACGAGGAACTCGATGCCGGAACCGGCGAGCATGACGATCAGGTGGCCGGCGAGCATCGTCGCAAAGAGACGGAGGCTGTGGGTGACCGGACGGACCAGGAAGTTGGAGATGATTTCGATCGGCACGACGATCGGCAGGATGTACCATGGCACGCCGGACGGAACCGTTGCGAGCTTGAAGTACTTGATGCCGTTCTTCTTGAGGCCGATGCCGATCCAGGTGACGTACACGATGGCTGCCAGCACATAGGCGCCGCCAACGTGGGAGAAGCTCGGAAGCTGGATGTACGGGATGGCGCCGTAGATGTTGTTCACCAGGATGAAGAAGAACAGGGAGAACAGCAGCGGGACGTACTTAATGAAGTCACGGCCGCCGATGATGTCCTTGGCGATGCTGTTACGGACGAAGCCGTAGGCCATTTCACCCGCGAACTGCAGCTTGCCGGGAACCAGCTGCTGCTTGCGTGCAGCAAGGATGAAGAAGGTGGCGATAATGACGACCGACAGGATGACCAGCAGCATCTGCTTGGAGAATCCTTCGTGCGCACCCCACGGCAGGATAGCCGGCAGGTGCATTTCGTCGATTCCGGGAGGGGTGAAGGTCCCTGAATCCTGGGCCGGGAGCGCAAGCGCGATCAACGCGTTTCCTCTCTGCAGTGTCCATCATTGGGCTTTGGTGAGAATCGGTCCGCGTTGCCGGCGGCCACTTCCCGTGTGAAATTATTTGGCATTACTGTGCCCCGTCCTGGGACGGACCGCGGCCTGCTTTGTTCCCACCCGAAGGAGAGCCTTGACGGGTGAGGCCGTGCATATGGGAAAGGTAAAACCCCCCTGCGGCTCCAAGCAGAGCGCCTAGGAGCACAATCCAGCGGGTCCCCCACAGATAATCCAGTCCCCACCCTATCAAACTCCAGACAATGATTCCGCCGACGATGTAGCTGAAGACGGCGATGCCGGCGTTGTATCCGCCGTCGTTTCCGTCGTTGGCTGCGTCGTCGGAATTGCCGGAGCCGGAGGGGGCCGGAACGGACTTCCGGTGTTCGTGTTCAGGCTTTGCCATCGTGGCCTCCTTCGCTGGGCGAGGGGTCGTTGTAGATCTGCAGGCGTGCCTTGCTGAATCCCAGGATCTCGGCGGCCTGCCACACGATGACGGTGACGACCGCGGCGATCAGGAACCAGCGGCCGTGCAGCCACGGAGGGGCACCGAAGACGAACAGGACGACGGCGAAGCCGACAACCTTGACGAAGTAGGTGGCCACGAAGAGTCCCACTGCGCCGGAGGGATTGTTACGTCCGACGAAGTGGCCGATCAGGAGGCTGATCGCGAAGAACACGATTACCAGCGCACCACCGAAGGCGACGGACAACGCGCCCTGGCCGCCATTCAGGACCGCGGCAATGACCGCAGTGACAGCAAGGGCCAGCACAGCCGCCGTCGTACTCAGGACAAGGAGCCTGAGCCACAATGAGCTTCCGCCGACGGCAACGCCAAACTGCTTGGACTGATGTCCATCGGCGTTGGAAGTCATGGGGATGCCAATCGTCGAGGCAGGGGATGCCAGGTCTCAAAGAGGGTGGGTGCGCGTGCGAGTGACTGCCCGCACCAAGAATTCTACATGAGATAGAACTGTGATGTTAACGCGCCGTCATTGGCGGGTCCGGCTGCCCCTGCGCGCAAAGTACGGCCACGCCGTGACGACGGCCATGACCAGTGCCGCTGCGATGTCGATGGTGAGCACGACCTGCCACGGGAAGATCGCGAAGGCGAGGCCGCCGAAGGCCAGGATGGCAGTCCAGACGTACATCATCAGCACGGCCGTGCGGTGCGAGTGGCCGAGTTCGATCAGCTTGTGGTGCAGGTGGCCGCGGTCCGCCGACCAGGGCGATTGTCCCCGGGCCGTGCGGCGGACGACGGCGAGGCCCAGGTCCAGCAGCGGCAGCGAAAGAATCGCGAACGGCAGCAGGATGGGGATGATCGTGGGAATACCGTTGACGCGATCGTAGAGTCCGGAACTGATCTGTCCGGTGGAGACGACACCGGCCGAGGCCATGACCAGGCCGAGCAGCATGGCACCGGAATCCCCCATGAAGATCCGGGCAGGGAACCAGTTGTGCGGCAGGAAGCCGATGCAGCAGCCCACGAGGATGGCCATCAGCAGGGCCGCAAGGTCGGAGCGGTCCAGGAGGACCGCATTGCGGTGCACCCAGTAGGCGGTCAGGAAGAATGCCACTCCCCCGATGGCGGCAACGCCCGCGGCAAGGCCGTCCAGGCCGTCGATGAAGTTGACGGCGTTCATGGTGGTGACGATCAGCAGGGCGGTGACGACGATCCGCAGCGCTTCGGACTCTATATGGATGGGTTCGGGGATGAAGGGAATCACGGTCATCCGCACACCCCACACAGCCACCACGGTCGCGGCCAGTGCCTGCCCGATCAGCTTGATCCACCAGCGGATGTCCAGGAGGTCGTCTGCGAGGCCGACGGCGACGATCACCAGGACGCCGGCAAGGATTCCCCAGGGCGCCGCATTGCCCCGGAAGATGTCCTTGACGAAGAAGGAATTGCTGGCCACCACCAAGGCGACGGCGAAGCCGGCACACAGGCCCAGTCCGCCCAGGCGGGAGATCGGCACCGAATGCATGTCGCGGCTGCGGATCGGCCCGAACAGCCGCATCTTCTTCGCCAGGAGCCGCGCGCCCCAGGTGGTCAGATACGCCACCACGGCAGCCGTGAGCATCATGAGGGAGTACATGATCACGTGGCGGCTCCTGAAGACGGTGATGGTTTGCGCCCTTGCGATGCGTTGCGGGATGTGCCCGCAACGCCCTGCGCACCGCCGGATATTGCTGTACTACAGTTGGACTCTGTCCAAGATACTAGCGGCAACAGCAGCCGTGCTCCGGCACTCGCACCCTCAAGGCGAGCCGGTTGCCACTCTGCGCCGCTCCGGAAGGATCCCCCAATGCCCGTGCCGGTTGCCGTTGCCGCCGTGACTTTCGACCGCCCCCGCGAGCTGGCAACACTGCTCGACGCGATCCAGGCCCAGAGCGCCCCGGTCCAGGCCATCTGCCTGGTGGACAGCGGCACCGCCCCGGCCCGTGACGTTGCGGCGAAGCATCCGAACGTCGACTATGTGCGCTCCGAGGCCAACCTGGGCGGGGCCGGCGGCTTCGCCCTGGCAATCCTCAAAGCCGTGGCCAGCGGCGCCGAGTGGGTCTGGATCATGGACGACGACGCCGAACCCACCGATCCTGCCTGCCTCGAGACCCTGCTGCGCGAGGCGGAATCCCGCCAACTCGACGCCGTGGTGCCGCTGGTGCTGGCGCCCGGGCAGCCGGACAAGTTGTCCTTCTTCTTCCGGATCGACGGCAAGGTGACCCACGACCGCGCCGAGGTCGAAAAGGCGGGGTTCCTGCCCGACGTCGGGCATTTCTTCAACGGTGCCCTGATCCGTTCGGATGTCTTCTTCAAAGTGGGGGTGCCGGACATCCGGCTGTTCATCCGCGGCGACGAGGTGGACTTCATGATCCGCCTGCGCAAAGCGGGCATCCGCTTCGGCACGGTGGCGACGGCGTCGATCAGCCATCCGCACGCCTTCTCCGAAACGAAGCACGTCTTCGGGGCCCGTTGGCATGTGATCGTCCCGGAAGGCGCCTTCAAGCGCTATTTCTACTACCGCAACCGCGGCTACCTCATCCGCCGGTACCGTCGCGTGAAGTCCCTTGTGGCCGACGTCGGCGGGTACCTCGGCTATTTCCTCCCACGGGGCGATTTCCGCGGGCTCGCGGAATGGTTCCGCGCTTTCTCCGCAGGACTGCGCGGCAAGGGCTTTGGCCCGCTGGACCAGCAGAAATTCTGACGGCTCGTTAGCGCCCCAGGATCCGCTTCCGCAGCAGGAGGCCAAGCAGGACCCAGGGCTCGCCGAATACGCGGTAGGCAACCCGGCCCGGATGCAGGAGCAGGCGCCAGGCCCACTCCAGCCCCAGCCGCCCCAGCCAGCGCGGCGCGAGTTTCTGGACGCCGCCCAGTTGCTCAATGGCACCGCCGACGGCGGCATACACCGCAGGTGGAAGCTGATCCAGCCGGCGCAGGAGCACCGACTCCTGCAACGGCATGCCGAGCCCGAGCAGCACCATTTGGGGCCGGAATTCCGCGAGCCATGCGACGGCGGCTTCCTCCTTGGCCCCATCCCAGGCCTCGCCGGGCCGGCCGGTGACCTCGGCACCTGGAACGATGCCGCGCAGCTTCTCCACCGCCTTGGCATTGGCGTCGGCGCCGGCACCGATGACGGCGATGCGCTCCAGTCCCTGCAGCCGGCCGAGTTCGGGCAGCCAGTCGGTGGAACCCAAGCGGTAGGCCATGGCGGCGCTCCGTCCCCGCCGGCCGTGGGCCTTGCCCCACAGCATGGCCACGGGGGCCCCATCCAGGAGGATCACGTCGCTGCGCTCATAGAGGGCGCGGAAGTCCGGCCGCGAATGCAGCAAAGTGATGCTGTGCAGGTTGTGGCCGACGACGAGCCTGGCGCGGTCTTCGGCGAGGAAGACCTCGAGCACCTCCAGGAGTTCGTCCACCCGCAGCGCGGTGACGTCCACGTCCAGGAAGGGGACCCGGTCCTTGCTCAAGTCCATGTGGTCCACCCCGTCCGGGGCCATCCGGCCCCCATGCGCCCTTCCAGGAGTCATCCGGCAGCAGGCCCGCTGGATGGTGCATTGCCCGGCTGGGTCTTTTCGGCTTCCGGCTCAGGGCCTTCGCTGGCCACGTCTTCAGGTGCCGCTTCCTCGGGCTCTTCCGGGGGCGGGGGCACCTCTTCGGCTTCGGGCATGGGTTCGGGCGCGACCTCACCCAGGGCCAGGACGCCGGGAACCAGCTGCCGGAGCTGTTCGAGGGAAACGGCCCCCTCCCGCACCACGCGCAGTGGCAGCGCGGTGGCGTCAACGATCGTGGAAGGCACGCCTTCTTCCCCGTCGACGGGCCGCAGCCCGCCTTCCAGGTAGACCTCCACGGACTCGGCGAGCTGCTCCTGCGCTTCGGCCGCGGTGCGGGCTGCCGTCTGGCCGGTACGGTTCGCGGAAGAGACCGCCAGCGGGCCCGTGCGGTTGAGCAGTTCGAGGGCGATCTCGTCGTCGGGCATCCGCAGGGCCACAGTGCCGCGGGTTTCGCCGAGGTCCCAGTCCAGGGAAGGCTGGGCGTGGAAGATCAGCGTCAGTCCGCCCGGCCAGAAGGTTTCTGCCAGCTTGCGGGCCTCGTCGGAGACCTCCGTGGCGAGGCCGTCCAGAGCGCCAAGGCGCGGAATCAGCACCGGCGGCGGCATCTGCCGGCTGCGGCCTTTGGACACGAGCAGCATGGTCACTGCCTGCGGCGAAAAGGCATCAGCAGCGATGCCGTACACGGTGTCCGTAGGCATCACGATGCATTTCTTCTCGCTGATGGCGCGCCGGGCGTGTTCGATGCCATCCGCGCGTGCTTCCTCTGAGGTGCAGTCGTAGCTAGTGGTCACTGCGTTATTCTTTCACTCCCGCGGGGTGCCCGGTGACAGGACCGCGCTCGTCGCCCGCTGCTTGCCGTTGAGGTCGATGTGCGAGGTGACATCCGTCCAGCACCCTGCCTCGCGCAGGTGCCCGGCAATCCATCCGGCTTGTACCTCGGCGTGCTCCATCACGAAGTAGCCCCCCGGCTTCAACAGGCGGGCCGCGGAGGCCGCGGCCGCCGTCGGAAGCTCCATGCCGTCGGCTCCCCCGCCGTACAGCGCCTCGGGAGGATCATGCAGCGCCACTTCGGGTTCGTTCGGGATGGCTTCGGCCGGGATGTACGGCGGGTTGGAAACCACGACGTCGAAGCTGCCGTTGTGCTCGGGCAGCGCGTCGCGGAGATCTCCGTGGACAAGTTTGACGCCCAGTGGCTGCAGGTTCTTCTCTGCCCAGGCATGCGCGAAGGCGCTGAACTCGACGGCGTGGACTTCGGCGCCCGGCACTTCGTGGGCGATCGAGGCGGCGATTGCTCCCGAACCGGTGCCCAGGTCCACCACTTTCGGGCGGTCCACTCCGGCAAGCCGGTCGATCACGAGCTGGACGACTGATTCCGTTTCCGGACGCGGAATGAAGACACCGGGCCCGACGGCGAGCGTCAGGTAGCGGAAATGCGCGACGCCGGTGATGTGCTGGAGCGGCACGCGGCTGGCGCGCTCGGCAACCAGTTCGCCGTAGCCCTCGGGCGCCGGGGCGTCGCCCAGCAGCATCGCCCGCAGCCGGCCGAGGCCGACTCCGAGAAGGTGCTCTGCGAGGAGTTCGGCGTCAACGCGCGGCGTGGGCACGCCGGCATCGCTCAGGACGACAGTGGCCTCGCGGACGGCGTCCGCGAGGCTCTGCCCGCTCTCAAAAGCCATCGGATCCGGCCCGGCGCTACTCGCCGAGGGCGTCCAGGCGCGCCTGCTCGTCCATCTCGATGGCGGACTGGATGACCGGTTCCAGGTCACCGTTCATGACGGCGTCCAGGTTGTAGGACTTGTAGCCGGTGCGGTGGTCCGCGATGCGGTTTTCCGGGAAGTTGTAGGTACGGATGCGCTCAGAGCGGTCCATGGTGCGGATCTGCGACTTGCGGTGCTCGGCGCTTTCGGCGTCAAGCTGCTCCTGCTGGTGGGCCAGCAGGCGGGCCCGGAGCACGCGCATGGCGGCTTCGCGGTTCTGCAGCTGGGACTTCTCGTTCTGCATGGCGACCACAATGCCCGTGGGCAGGTGGGTGATGCGCACGGCGGAGTCAGTGGTGTTCACGGACTGGCCGCCGGGGCCGGAGGAACGGTAGACATCGATCTTGAGGTCGTTCTGGTTGATCTCGATCTCTTCGGGCTCGTCCACTTCGGGGAACACCAGCACGCCGGCCGCGGAAGTGTGGATGCGGCCCTGGGATTCGGTGGCGGGAACGCGCTGCACGCGGTGCACGCCACCTTCGAACTTCAGGCGGGCCCACACGCCTTCGGCGGGGTCGTTGGAGGAACCCTTGATGGCCATCTGGGCGTCCTTGTAACCGCCCAGGTCCGATTCCGTGGACGAGATAAGCTCGGTCTTCCAGCCGCGGGCTTCGGCGTACCGCGTGTACATGCGCAGCAGGTCGGCAGCGAAGAGCGCAGCTTCCTCACCGCCTTCACCGCCCTTGACCTCGATGATGACGTTGCGCGCGTCGTCCGGGTCGCGCGGGATGAGCAGGCGCCGCAGTTTCTCCTGCGCGAGCGGAAGCTTTTCCTCGATCTGCTCCACCTCGGCGGCGAAGTCGGGATCTTCGGAAGCCATCTCTTTGGCAGCTTCGAGATCGTCGGTGAGACCGCGCCACCTGTTGTACGCCTCCACGATGCCCTGCAGCTGCGCGGAGCGGCGCCCCAGCTTCCGCGCCAGGGACTGGTCGGCATAAACGGCAGGATCGCTCAGCTGCGCCTGGATGGCAGCATGCTCATCAAGCAATCCCTGTACGGACTCAAACATCTCTCAAACCTCTTTCGACTTGCACAAGTCTAATGACTGCAACGCGGGGTCACTTACGGCCCATTCCGAGGGCCCGGATGGGCCGTATCCGACCCCGCGTTGCTGTAGGCCAGGAATTCTCTTTAAACCAACGACCGCTCAAAATATGCCGGCCCGGGAGTGGCTTCGGGCCTGCCGTAGCCGGGGTGGCTCTGGATCGCAGATCCAAAGCCACCCCGGCGGAGGGGCGGGGCCGGCATATTTTGAGCGGTAAACGCAGCTACTTGTCGTTATCCGACTTAGCGCCCAGCGTCGTCTTCTGCACCTGCATGAGGAACTCGACGTTGCTGCCGGTTTCCCGGATCTTGTTGGTCAGCAGTTCAAGGCTCTGCTGCGTTTCGAGTCCGGAGAGGACGCGGCGCAGCTTCCACATGATCTTGACTTCCTCGGCCGAAAGCAGGTTCTCTTCGCGGCGGGTACCGGACGCGTTGACGTCCACGGCCGGGAAGATGCGCTTGTCTGCCAGCTGGCGGGACAGGCGGAGCTCCATGTTGCCGGTGCCCTTGAACTCTTCGAAGATGACCTCGTCCATCTTGGAACCGGTCTCCACGAGGGCGGTTGCCAGGATGGTCAGCGAGCCGCCGTTTTCGATGTTGCGGGCTGCACCGAAGAAGCGCTTCGGCGGGTACAGGGCGGCGGAATCCACACCACCCGACAGGATACGGCCGGAAGCCGGTGCTGCCAGGTTGTAGGCACGGCCCAGTCGGGTCATCGAGTCCAGGAGGACCACCACGTCCATGCCCATTTCCACGAGGCGCTTGGCGCGTTCGATGGAGAGCTCGGCAACGGTGGTGTGGTCGTCGGCGGGACGGTCGAAGGTGGAGGCAATGACCTCGCCCTTGACGGTGCGCTGCATGTCCGTGACTTCTTCGGGGCGTTCGTCAACGAGCACCATCATGAGGTGGACCTCAGGGTTGTTGGTGGTGATGGCGTTGGCGATGGACTGCAGGATGAGCGTCTTGCCGGCCTTCGGCGGGGAGACGATCAGGCCGCGCTGGCCCTTGCCGATCGGGGCCACGAGGTCGATGACACGCGGACCGATCTTCTTGGGGTCGGTCTCGAGGCGCAGGCGCTCGGAGGGGTACAGCGGGACGAGCTTGGCGAATTCGACGCGGTCCTTGAGCTCTTCCGGGGTCTTGCCGTTGACGGAAGTGACGCGGACCAGGGCGTTGAACTTCTGGCGGGCGGACTGCTGGTTGCGGTCCTCGCCGTCGCGCGGGGCACGGATCGCGCCGACGACGGCGTCGCCCTTGCGCAGGCTGTACTTCTTGACCTGGGCCAGCGAGACGTAGACGTCGTTGGCGCCGGGCAGGTAGCCGGAGGTGCGGATGAACGCGTAGTTCTCGAGTACATCCAGGATGCCGGCGACCGGCAGCAGGACGTCGTCTTCGGTGACCTCGACGTCGTCGACATCCGGGCCCTGGGCGCGGCCGCGGCGGCGTTCGTTGCGGTCGCGGAAGCGGTCGCTGCGGGTGTTGGTTTCGCGGCGGTCGTTCTGCTCGCCGCGATCGTTGCGGTCGCGGCGGTTGCGGCGGCTGCGGCGGCTGCCGCCTTCTTCGCCGTCGTTCTCGTCACGGCGGTTGCGGTTGTTGTCCCGGCGTTCGCGCTGTGCGCCCTCGCCGCCTTCAGCGGGCTGCTCGGTGCGGCGCTGCTCGCCCTGCGGCTGACGCTCACTCTGCGCCTGGCGCTCACCCTGCGGCTGACGCTCGCTCTGTGCCAGCTCGGCCGGGCGGGCTTCAGCGGTCTCGGCCGTCTCGGCAGAGGTGGCGCTTTCGCCACGGCGGCGGTTGCGGGTGCGCGGCTGGCGACGCTCGCCGGCTGCTTCGGCGCCCTCTGCGGGAGCGGCAACGGGTGCTGCCGCTTCAACGACGGCGGCGGGTGCCGCGGCCTCGGCGGCTTCTGCTGCCGGGGCGGCAACAACGCCGTCGCTGCTTGCGCGGCGGCTGCGGCCACGGGTACGGGCGCGGGTACCTTCCGGTGCCGCGCTTTCCTGCGGAGCAACGGCTTCGGCCGGCTCCGCGGCGGTTGCGGCGGCCTTCGCGGCCGTCCTGGTCTTGGTTTCGGCCTTGGCGGGAGCCTCGGCCTTGGCCTCGGTCTTCACCGGGGCCTTGCTGGCGCTTGCGCCGGCACGGTGCGCGGAGATTGCCGCTACGAGGTCTCCCTTGCGCATCCGGGAGCCGCCGGAAATGCCCAGCTGGCTGGCGAGGGCCTGCAGCTGTGCAAGCTTGAGCCCTGCAAGGCCGCTGCTTTTGGCGGGTGCGGCGGCTGAGTTTGTGTCCACAGCTGGAGCCAGCTCAGTGGTTTCTGTCACGAAGGATCCTTCCCCCTCGACGTCGCCCGGACTGGAGCCGGGCGCGATGATGTGTTCTGGACTGCAGTTCAGATCTGCAGCCGGGATGTCGGCCTTGCCGCTTATTGAGCCAGCAAGGCCCGAATTTGATGACGTCTTCGATGCCCCGGAATGCGGGGCACGGGCTGGCGCTGAAGGAAACAGAGTCGATCTGCAATGCCTGCGACAGGCCGAAAAGGAGACGACACCGGCAGGGACTTCGACACAGTGGACGATGGAACGTACCTGTTGCCAGGGTCCAATGTCAGGGAACTGCCCGCGGTTTACCGCCGGTGCAGTTCCACTCTAGCACCTTCAACGTCCACTGCCAGCGTCAGCACGCGCCAGGCGACGCCGGGTGTGTTGTCCGCAGCGAAGCGCGAAATCCGCGAAACGACGGCTGCGGCTTCCTCTTCACCGTTGGCCAAGGCCAGAACAGTGGGACCGGCGCCGGACACAACGGCGGCGTACCCTTCCGAACGGAGTGCCGCAATCAACTGCGCGCTCGGCTGCATTGCCTCCGCCCGGTAGCTCTGGTGCAGGTAGTCCTCGGTAGCCGGCAGCAGGAATTCCGGGGCCTTGGTGAGGGCATGGATCAGCAGGGCGGCCCGGCCGGAGTTCATGGCCGCCGCGTGGTGGCCCACCGAGGCGGGCAGCAGGCCGCGGGCGGTTTCGGTGGAAAGTTCGTAGTCCGGAACCGCCACCACCGGGATGACGGAAGGAACGACGTCGGCCCGCGCGCTGCTGTACTGCTCGCTGTCCTGCCAGGACAGCGCCAGTCCGCCGAAAATCGCGGGAGCGACGTTGTCCGGGTGCCCTTCCATCTCGCTGGTCAGCTGCAGGATCCACTCGCGGCTGCGCTGCGAGTCCTCGGGAACCAGCGCATTTGCGGCCGTGACGGCGGCGACGACGGCGGAGGCGGAGGAACCGAGGCCGCGGCCGTGCGGGTTGACGTTCTCGGCCGTGATCTTCAGGCCGTTGTGGCGGAATCCGAGGCGTTCAAGCGCTGCGTTGATAGCGCGGACCACGAGGTGGCTGGCATCGCGGGGCAGCGTGTCCGCGCCTTCGCCGGAGAGCTCGAATTCGAGCTCTCCGTTGTCCAGGGTTTCCACGGTCAGGGTGTCGTAGATGGACAGCGCGAGTCCGAGGCTGTCGTACCCGGGGCCGAGGTTGGCGCTGGTCCCGGGAACCCGCACGGTCAGCTGCTGCCCCGCCGCGAGCGTCGTAAGTTCGCCCGCGACGGGCTGCGTCGTTTCCACTCTTTGTTTTCTTCCAGTCCTGTTTAGCGTCCGGAGCCTAGCGGGCGTCCAGGCCCAGCTCGCTTGCCACGGTGACGACGTCGTTCGGCACCTTGACGGGCTGAACTTCACTGCCGTCGGCAGTACGGAGGGCCCACTGCGGGTCCTTCAGGCCGTGTCCGGTGACAGTGATGACGATCGTCTTGCCAGTGGGCACCTCGCCTGCGGCGTGCTTCTTGATCAGGCCCGCGACGCCGGCGGCGGAACCGGGCTCTACGAAGACACCTTCCTTGGAGGACAACCAGCGGTGGGCATCCAGGATTTCCTCGTCGGTCACGGCTTCGATCAGACCGCCGGACTCATCGCGTGCGGCGACGGCGGTGTCCCAGGACGCCGGGTTGCCGATGCGGATGGCGGTGGCGATGGTGTCCGGCTCCGTGATCGGGTGGCCTGCGACGAAGGGCGCGGCGCCGGCAGCCTGGAAGCCCCACATGACCGGCGTCTTGGTGGACACGGCCGGCAGGGTGCCCGCGGTGGCGGACTCGAAGGGGGCGGAGTACTCCTTGTAGCCCTTCCAGTAGGCGCTGATGTTGCCGGCGTTGCCGACGGGCAGCACGTGGATGTCCGGGGCGTCGCCCAGGGCGTCAACCACTTCGAAGGCACCGGTCTTCTGGCCCTGGATACGGGCCGGGTTCACCGAGTTCACCAGGAACACCGGGTAGGACTCGCCCAGCTTGCGGGCGATGTCCAGGCAGTTGTCGAAGTTGCCGTCGACCTGCAGCAGGGTGGCACCGTGGGCGATCGCCTGGCTGAGCTTGCCCATGGAGATCTTGCCTTCGGGAACCAGGACGGCGCACTTCAGGCCGGCAGCGGTGGCGTAGGCCGCGGCGGAGGCGGAGGTGTTGCCGGTGGAGGCGCACACGACGGCCTTGGCCCCGGCCTCGACGGCTGCGGTCATGGCCATGGTCATGCCGCGGTCCTTGAAGGACCCGGTGGGGTTCATGCCTTCGACCTTGAGGAACACCTGGGATCCGGTGAGCTCGGACAGCTTCTCCGCGTGGACCAGCGGGGTGCCGCCCTCGCCGAGGGTAATGACCTTGGTGGCTTCCGTGACAGGCAGACGTTCAGCGTATTCGCGGATTACCCCGCGCCATTGGTGAGCCACTTAGACCCCTTCTACCCGCAGTACGGATGTGACGGAATTGATGACGTCGAGGGCCCTGACGGCCTCGACGGTTGCCGCGAGTGCGGCTTCGGATGCACGGTGCGTGACGATCTTCAGTTCGGCCGACTCGATGTTCGAAGCGGCGTCACGGTGGATGGTCTGGCGCATGATCTCGATGGAGACGCCGTTCTCCGCAAAGATGTGGGCGATCCGGGCCAGCACCCCGGCCTGGTCGGCGACGTCGAGGCCGATGTAGTAGCTGGTCTCGGAGGCTTCCACCGGAAGCGCAGGGACGTGGCCGGTGGTGGTTTCGGTGCGGCCGGGGCCGCCCAGCACGAGGCGGCGCGCGGCAGACACAAGGTCGCCGAGCACTGCCGAGGCCGTCGGGGTGCCGCCGGCACCCTGGCCGTAGAACATCAGTTCGCCGGCGTTCTCCGCCTCGATGAAGACAGCGTTGAAGGCGCCGCGGACGGCCGCCAGGGGGTGCTCGCGCGGCAGGAGCGTGGGGTGCACGCGCACCGAAACGCCCTCGCCGCCGTCGGCGTCCACCAGCTTCTCGGCGATGGCGAGCAGCTTGATGACAAAGCCGGCTTCCTTCGCCGAGGCGATGTCCGACGCGGTGACCTTGGTGATGCCTTCGCAGTGGACGTTTTCCAGGGCGAAGCGGGTGTGGAAGGACAGCGAGGCCAGGATGGCGGCCTTCGCGGCGGCGTCATGGCCCTCGACGTCGGCGGTGGGGTCCGCTTCCGCGTAGCCCAGGCGCTGTGCCTCGGCCAGGGCGTCGGCGAACTGGGCGCCGGTGGTGTCCATCTGGTCGAGGATGAAGTTGGTGGTGCCGTTCACGATGCCGAGCACGCGGGTGATGCGGTCGCCGGAGAGGCTGTCGCGGATGGGGCGCAGGATCGGGATCGCACCGGCGACGGCGGCCTCGTAGGACAGCTGTACACCGGCCTTGTCGGCGGCTTCGTAGAGGGCGGGTCCGTCCTGCGCCAACAGGGCCTTGTTGCCGGTGACGACGCAGGCGCCGTTCTCGATCGCGGTGAGGATCAGGGAGCGGGCCGGCTCGATGCCGCCGAGAAGCTCGATGACGAGGTCGGCGTCCTTGACCAGGGTGTCGGCGTCAGTGGTGAACAGCTCGCGCGGCAGTTCGACGTCGCGCTTGGCATCGAGGTTGCGCACGGCAATCCCGGAGAGCTCCAGGCGGGCGCCGCTGCGGGCGGCCAAGGCCTCGGCGTCGTCAAGCAGAATCCGCGCCACCTGTGCCCCGACGTTGCCACAACCCAGCAGGGCCACTTTCAAGGTGCGCACTTCAGACATTCGCCACTCCCATGTCGCGGTTCAACAGATCTTCTTCGGTTTCCCCGCGGACAATCCACCGGGCTGCCCCGCCGCGCACAGCGACGACGCCCGGCCGGGCCAGGTAGTTGTAGTTGCTGGAGAGGGCCCAGCAGTAGGCGCCGGTACCCGGTACTGCGAGCAAATCACCGGCTGCCACATCCGCGGGCAGATATACATCTCTAACAACTATGTCGCCGCTCTCGCAATGTTTGCCCACCACTCGGGACAGCTGCGGTTCGGCAAGGGACGTCCGGGAGGCGAGAACGGCCGAATAATCCGCGTCGTAGAGCACCGGACGGGCGTTGTCGCTCATGCCGCCGTCGACCGACACATAGCGGCGCGGGAACGTAACGTTTTCGCCGCCGGCGGCACCGGCAAGGGCGGCCGCCGGGGCGTCCACGCGCACCGTTTTCAGGGTGCCGGTCTCGTACAGGGTAAAGGTGCTGCTGCCGACGATCGCACGGCCGGGCTCGATGGAGATGCGCGGGGCCTTGATGCCCAGTTCCGCACAGCTGGAACGCACGACGGCGGCCATTGCCTGCGCGATCTCCGCCGCAGGGCGGGGCGTGTCCACCGGGGTGTAGGCGATGCCGTAGCCGCCGCCAAGGTCCAGTTCCGGCAGGGTGATGGAGTATTTCGACTGCATGGCCGCGAGGAAGGCCAGCAGCTTTTCGGCGGCAAGGGCGAAGCCCTCGGGTTCGAAGATCTGCGAGCCGATGTGGCAGTGCAGGCCAAGCAGTTCCACGCTCGGGTAGGCGGTGGCTGCCGCCACGGCTTCCTCCGCTGCGGAGAGGCCTGCCTCCTCGGTGGAGTCCTCTGCCATGGAGAGGCCGAACTTCTGGTCCTCGTGGGCGGTGGCGATGAACTCGTGCGTGTGGGCGTGCACGCCCGGGGTCAGGCGCAGCATCACCTTGGCCACCTCGCCGCGGGCGGAGGCGATCTTGGCCACGCGTTCGAGTTCGTCCAGGCTGTCCACGACGATCCGGCCGAGTTTCATGTCCAGGGCGCGGTTGATCTCGGCGTCGGACTTGTTGTTGCCGTGCAGGCCGAGGTTCGCGCCATCGATCCCGGCGCGGGCGGCCACTGCGAGCTCGCCGCCGGAACAGGTGTCCAGGCGCAGGCCCTCCTCAGCAACCCAGGAGGCGACAGCCGTGCACAGGAAGGACTTGCCCGCGTAATAGACGTCCACTCCCCCGCAGATGTCTGCAAAGGCGGCGTCGAAGGCGTCCTTGAAGGCGCGGGCCCGGGCGCGGAAGTCGGTTTCGCTCATCACGAAAAGCGGGGTGCCGAACCTGGCCTTGAGCTCGCTGACGGGAATGCCGTCAATGGCGAGCTCGCCGGCGTCGTTCCGTTCAACGCCCGCCGCCCACATGGGGGCGTGAAGCGCGTTCAAGTCCGCCGGCACGGCGAGCCATTCCGGGGCGAGGGGCGATGCTGCGGTTTCTGCGGTCACGCGATCACATCCGTTCCGGCGCGGAGACGCCCAGCAGTCCGAGGCCGTTGGCGAGGACCTGGCTCGTGGCGTCGTTCAGCCACAGGCGGGTGCGGTTCACGTCGCGGACGGGTTCTTCGCCCTGCGGCGAGACACGGCAGGCGTCGTACCAGCGGTGGTAGGCGCCGGCGATCACTTCCAGGTGGCGGGCCACCCGGTGCGGTTCGCGGAACTCAGCGGCCTTGGCCACGATCGAGGGGTAGCTGCCCAGGTAGGACAGGAGCTCGTTCTCCGTGGCGTGGTCCAGCAGCGAGGCGTCGAAGGCGTCCTCGCCGTTCACCTGGCGTTCGACGCCGGCCTCGGCCGCGTTGCGTGCCGTGCCGCGCGAACGGGCATGGGCGTACTGGACGTAGAACACCGGGTTCTCGTTGCTGTTCTTCTTCAGCAGTTCCGGATCCAGGGTCAGCGGCGAGTCAGCGGGGAAGCGGGCCAGGGAGTAGCGCACGGCGTCGGTGCCGAGCCAGGAGATGAGGTCCTTGAGCTCGATGATGTTGCCGGCACGCTTGGACAGCTTGGCGCCGTTGACCGACACCAGCTGGCCGATAAGGACCTCGATGTTGGTTTCCGGGTCGTCGCCGGCACAGGCGGCAATGGCCTTGAGGCGGTTGATGTAGCCGTGGTGGTCCGCGCCCAGCAGATAGATCTTCTCGGGGAAGCCGCGGTCCTTCTTGGACAGGTAGTAGGCGGCGTCGGCGGCGAAGTACGTGGGTTCGCCGTTGGCCCGGATCATCACGCGGTCCTTGTCGTCGCCGAAGTCCGTGGTGCGCAGCCAGACGGCGCCGTCCTTGTCGAACACGTGGCCCTGCTCGCGCAGGCGGGCGACGGCGGATTCGATGGCGCCGTGATCGTGGAGGTCCTGCTCGGAGAAGTAGACGTCGAAGGACACACCGAATTCGGCGAGCGTGGCCTTGATGTCCGCCATCTGGGCCTCGTAGGCGGCCTGGCGGATGACCGGCAGGGCGGCTTCGTCCGTGAGTTCGCGGATGGCCGGGTGGGCCTTGAGGACCTCATCGCCGAGTTCGACGATGTACTGGCCCGGGTAGCCGCCCTCCGGAACGTCACGGCCGTGCAGGCGGGACAGCACGGAGTTGGCGAAGACGTTCATCTGGGAGCCGGCGTCGTTGATGTAGTACTCGGCCGTGACGTCGGCACCGGAGGCACGTAGCACGCGGGCGATCGAATCGCCGAGCGCGGCCCAGCGGGTGTGGCCGATGTGCAGCGGGCCTGTGGGGTTGGCCGAGACGAATTCCATGTTGACCACGTGGCCGGCCAGCGCCTGGTTGCTTCCATAGGAGCTTCCGGCTTCCACGATCACCTTGGCCAGGGCGCCGGCGGCGGCAGCGTCCACGGTGATGTTCAGGAAGCCGGGACCGGCGATGTCCACGGCCGTGACGCCGTCGATCTCCTTGAGCCGGGTGCTCAGGAGCGTGGCGAATTCACGCGGGTTGGTGCCGGCCTTCTTGGCCAGTTGGAGGGCAATGTTCGTGGCCCAGTCACCGTGCTCCCGGTTCTTGGGTCGCTCCACGCGCACGTCATCCGGCAGATCGGATTCGGAAAGGGCGACGTCGCCGGCGGCGACAGCGTCTTTCAGGCAGGCGGATATGGCGGCAGAGAGTTCTTCGGGAGTCACGCGTCTAGCGTACCGTCGGGGCTTGCAAGTGGAGGAATTGCAACAGCCGGCGTCACAGCATGGGCACAGATCCGGCTGCCGTTGCGCACAGCATGAACCAATACGCTGGTCCGGACGTCAAAGGAATGAAACGCTTTGGCACCCTGTCAGTTCAACCCTGCCCCGCATCTTGTCCAGTTGAAACGAGCACACCATGACCACGCCACTTCGCAAGAGCCTCCTCGCCGGCGTCGCCGGACTCTCCCTCGCCGGAGCGGTGGCGGCCTGCGCCCCCACTGCCCAAACCCCGACTGCCCAGACTCCGTCCGCGCAGACGCCGTCGGCCACACCGTCCACCGGTAGTTCCGGCGCAAGCGGGGACCCGGCATCTTCCAATCCGGCCGGCAACTCCAGCGGCTACAAGGACGGCAGCTACAGCGCGGACGGCCACTACACCTCGCCCAACGGCACCGAAACCGTGGGCGTCCAGCTGACCCTGGCGGACGGGACCGTCACCGGAGTGGAGATCACCACCCACCCCACCAACCCCAATACCCGGAAGTTCCAGGGCGAGTTCAAGGACGGCATCGCCGCCCAGATCGTTGGAAAGAAGCTCGATGAGCTCAGCGTGTCCAAGGTAGCGGGTTCTTCGCTGACCAGTGGCGGCTTCAACGAGGCCGTCGAATCCATCAAGGCCCAGGCGAAGTAGCCGCCATGCCGCACCCCGGCTGGGATTCCTTCTCCTTTGACGGCATCGGCACCGCCTGGCAAATCTCGACGCCGGCCCCGCTCGCTCCTGCAGTGCGCACCCGCTTGCTGCAGGCCGTGGAAGAGTACGACGTCAGCTACTCCCGTTTCCGGCCGGATTCACGGATCGCTGAACTGGCGCGGGCGGCCGGAACGGTGACCCTGCCGGATCACGCGGAACGGCTGGGCTCCGTGTTCCGCACCTTGCACCGGCTCAGCGGCGGCTCGATGACGCCGCTGGTCGGCGGGAGCCTGGAGCAGCTCGGCTACGGGGCGGACTACGCCCTGGTCCCCCGCGGCCCGGCCCGGCCGGCGCCGCCTTGGGAAGACGTCCTCCACTGGGAAGGCAGCACGGTGGGCTGCAGCGAGCCGGTGGTGCTCGACGTCGGAGCCGCCGGAAAGGGGCAGCTGGTGGACCTGCTGGCGGAGACCCTGCGGGCGGACGGCATCGCGCATTACCTGGTGGACGGCAGCGGCGACATGATCCACGCCGGGCCCTCGCCGCTGCGGGTGGGCCTGGAACACCCGTACGATCCCGCACAGGCGATCGGCGTCGTCGAACTCGGCGACAGGGCACTGTGCGCTTCGGCGAGCAACCGGCGGGCCTGGGGTGACGGGCTGCACCACGTGCTGGACGCCACCACCGGCAGGCCGGTGGACACCGTGGTCGCCACCTGGACGATGGCCGCAAGCACTTTGGAAGCCGATGCCCTGGCCACGGCTTTGTTCCTTGTGGAGCCACGGCTGTTGGAGGAAGAATTCGAATTCGACTGGCTCAGGGTTTTTTCGGACGGCAGGGCGCACTGCTCGCAGGGCTTTGAAGGGGCGCTGTTCACATGACCGTTGGCTTCGGCTCCGCCAAATCGCGGCTCGACACCTGGTTGGGCCGCTTCACCATGTACAGGCTGATTCTCTGGGTGCTCGCGCTCCTCGGGACATACAGCCTGGTGCTCAACGCCCTCGGCTGGCTGACGTTCGGCCTGCCGGACATGCTGGCGCACGCCGCGCTCTGCATCGGGCTGACGTACCTGGCCGGCCGCCTCTTCGCCGCGCTCTTCCGCGTCCGGCCGCATTCGGAATCCTCCCTGATCACCGGCCTGCTGCTCTTCTTCCTGTTCTGGCCCAGCGATCTGCTGCCCGCGGTCGCGTGGCCGGACCTGGCAGGCGTGGCGCTGGCCTGCGTGCTGGCCTCGGCATCGAAGTACCTGCTGGCCTTCCGAGGGCGGCACATCTTCAACCCGGCCGCCGCCGGTGCGTTCATCGTTTCGCTGACAGGCCTGAATGTCGCCACCTGGTGGGCGGCCACCCCCGCGATGCTGTGGGCGCTTCTGCCGGCGGTCGCCCTGATCATGTACCGGACCAGGAAGGTGCTGATGGCTTCGACCTTCCTGCTGGTGTCGGGCTCGATCGTCTTCAGCGAGCTGCTTCGCGCCGGAATGTCGCCAGGGGCGGCCCTCTGGCAGCCGTTCGCGCAGCGGCCTCTGCTGTTCTTCGCCGGGTTCATGCTGACGGAGCCGCTCACCCTGCCGCCCCGGCGCTGGCAGCAGCTGGCGCTTGCCGCCGTAGTCGGGGTGGTCTTCGCGGTGCCGTACAACCTGGGCTTCGTGGCGAACTCCCCCGAGCTGGCACTGCTGCTGGGCAACCTGCTGGCCTTCTTCGCCGGCCAGCGCGGCGGCATCAGGCTGGTGTTCACGGGATCCCGGCCGCTGACACCCACCACCACGGAGCTGCGTTTCGCGCCGGGCCGTCCCGTCCGCTTCACGCCGGGGCAGTACATGGAACTTGACCTTCCGCACTCTTCCTCCGATGGAAAGGGACGACGCCGGATCTTCAGCCTGAGCAGCGCGCCCGGCACCGGCGAGCTGACGTTCGGGGTGGGGACGGCGGAACCGTTGTCCTCGGCGAAGCGAGCCCTGCTGGAGCTGGCGCCCGGCGATCCCTTGCGGGCAACCGCGGTGGGCGGCGACTTCGTGCTGCCGCGCGACGGCGGGACGCCCGTGCTGCTGATCGCGGCGGGTATCGGGATCACCCCGTTCCTTTCCCAGCTGGCGTCCGGGGCGGCGCGGGACCGTGACATCGTGGTGCTCTACCTGGCCCCGGGCGCCGAGGAATTGGCGTGCCCGGACGTGCTTGCGGCCTCGGGTGCGCGGGTGCTCGTGCGGCTTGCCGACGGTTCCGCGCCCCCGGAGTTCTTGCACGACGCCGGCACGGTCCGGATTGACGGCTCTTCGCTGCGGGAGCTGGTGCCGGACATCGCCCAACGGACGGTGTACGTGTCCGGATCCCCCACCCGGGTGGAGGCCCTTCGCAGCGCCGCCCGGCACGCCGGGGCGCGGCGCGTCCGGGTGGATGCCTTCGCCGGATACTGAGAAGTTCCGGGAGCCTATGCGGAGGCCGGACACCTGATTGCGGGGCCGGAGGCGGCCGCCGCGCCGTTTTTTCATTGCTTTTTCACTGCGGCCCGCGGACCTGCTAAGCTCGTCAACGTCCCGGAAACGGGAACCCCGGATGCCCTCGTAGCTCAGGGGATAGAGCGTCTGCCTCCGGAGCAGAAGGCCGTAGGTTCGAATCCTATCGAGGGCACATTCCTTTTGAGGACACAGAAACCCCGCCATTCGCAGGAATGGCGGGGTTTTTGCGTTGCAGGCGCAGGCACCATGGCGGACATGCCCGTGGCGGGCGGCCAAATTGTCGGCGCCCGCTCCTAAGCTGATTCGTACCGGCTCCGCCAGACGCTAAGGGGTTTGCCAATGATCTGTTCCATTGTTCCTCCGTACATGCTGCGCCGCCTCGCCGCCCGCCCGGAACCCAGGCTCCGAGCCATCGCGCGGGCCGCGAAGGAATCGCTGCTGCATATCAAGGGCCTGCAGGCCGCCCGCGCCCTCCCGGTGCCCGCCACGCCACCCAGCGCACGCCAGGCCCCACCCGCCCCGCCCAAGCGCACCATCTTCGACGCCGCATCCACCGAAACCCTGCCGGGCACGCTGGTGCGGAAGGAAGGAATGCCACCGGTCGGGGATGCCGCGGCCGACGAAGCCTATGACGGACTTGGGGATACCCACAGCCTCTACGCCGACATCTTCGAACGGAACTCCATCGACGGCGAGGGCCTCAAGCTCGATGCCACGGTCCATTTCGGCGAGCTCTACGACAATGCCTTCTGGGACGGCCGCCAGATGGTTTTCGGCGACGGCGACGGCGAGATCTTCCAGCGCTTCACCAAGTCGTTGAGCGTGATCGGCCACGAACTTGCCCACGGCGTCACCCAGTACACGGCCGGCCTCGCCTACCGGAACCAGGCGGGCGCCCTGAACGAATCCATGTCCGACGTCTTCGGCGTCCTGGTGGAGCAATACGCGCGGAAGCAGCCCGCCTCGGAAGCGAACTGGCTGATCGGCGAAGGCCTTTTCACCGACGCCGTGCAGGGCGTGGCCCTGCGTTCCCTGAAGGCGCCGGGAACGGCATACGACGACGAGGTCCTGGGCAAGGACCCGCAGCCTGATTCCATGGACAGCTATGTCCGCACCACCGCGGACAACGGTGGGGTCCATATCAATTCGGGCATCCCCAACCGGGCCTTCTACCTGGTGGCATCGGAGCTGGGCGGCAACGCCTGGGAAGGGCCGGGGCAGATCTGGTACGGAACCCTGACCAGTGGATCCCTCCCTCCTGCGTGCACCTTCGGCAAGTTCGCCAGGACCACCATCGCCACTGCAGAGGAACTGTTCGGCAGCGGCTCCGCCGAGCATGACGCCGTTCTGAAGGCGTGGGAAACTGTAAAGGTCAAGGTCTGACTCCAGCGCCGGCCGCCAGCGGATTCCGCATCCGGGGCAGCACGAAGATCGGTGAGGCATGAAAATCACTGTCCGTCGCAGCGGGGGCATCGCCGCACTGACGCGTGTCTGGAGCGTCAATGCCGTCTCCGCGGACGACAAGGAGCGTTGGATGCCGCTCGTGGAGGCCTGCCCATGGGAAGAGGCCAAGGCTCTGTCGCGCAACGCCAATGAACCGGACCGTTTCATGTACTCGATCCGCGCCGGGCAGCACCGCGCCACCCTGCCGGACCGGGAAGTCACCGGCCCCTGGGAAGAATTGGTGGAATCCGCCAAGGCGGAGGGTTCCGAAAGCCGTGGGTCGCGCTGAGCCACCCCACCCCTGAGCTACCCCACTTCGGCAAGTTGACCCCGGAAGGCCCGGCGGTAGGACTGTGGGCTGGTGTCCAGGACCTTGGCGAAATGGTGCCGCATCAGCACCGAGTGGCCGAATCCTGCTTCCCTCGCCACCTCGTCGATGTTCAGGTCGCTGCTTTCCAGCAACTCCTGGGCCCGCAGCACGCGCTGTGAGTTGAGCCAAGCCGCCGGTGTTGCCCCGGTTTCGGCCCGGAAGCGGCGGGCGAAGGTCCTTG
Organism: Arthrobacter sp. R-11; assembly: GCF_049913155.1. Lineage (GTDB taxonomy): Bacteria > Actinomycetota > Actinomycetes > Actinomycetales > Micrococcaceae > Arthrobacter. The sequence continues at coordinate 2,855,016 of NZ_CP183979.1, forward strand.
GCGACATGTGCAGCCGCTCAGCCAACTCGGCGACACTGTGCTCCTGGTCCAGGTTCTCCACCATCCAGCGCAGCAGGGCTTCCATCGGTGCCGAGCCGCAACTCGGCATCGGCCTGTCGATGTACTGGGCCTGCCCGCCGTCGCGGTGCGGTGCCACCACCATGTCCCGGGCGATGGCGGCCGCCACCTTCGCACCCAGCTCCACGCGGACCAAATGCAGGCAGGCGTCGATGCCGGAGGCCGTGCCCGCGCTGGTGATGATGGTGCCGTCCTGCACATAGAGGACGTTTTCATCCACCCGGGCCTTGGGATAGCGGCCCGCCAGGTCCTGCGAATAGTGCCAATGGGTGGTGCAGCGGCGCCCGTCCAGCAATCCGGCCCGGGCAAGCGCATAGGCGCCGGAGCAGATGGACAGCACCCAGGCGCCCCGGTCATGCGCGGCCCGGAGGGTTTCCAGGACTTCCACCGGAACGTCCAGGTCGCGACCGTAGGGCGCCATGATGACCAGGTCCGCATCGGAGGCGGCCGACAGGTCCAGGCCCACATGCATCGACAAGCCGGACTTCATGGGGACGTCACCGGGTTGCGGGGTGCAGACACGGAAATCGAACTTCGGTACGCCGCCCTCCCGCCCGGAACGGTCAATGCCGAAAATCTCAAAGGCGGTCCCGAACTCGAAGATCGAAAAGCCCGGAACAACGATGACAGCCACTGATTTCAACATATCTCCAGTGTGGCAGAAATTTTGCTAAATGCGTCATTTCTGCCACTGTTTCTTGGAGCTGGCCAGGCAGACGATGGAGGCATGGAAATCCTCGTAGCCTTCATCGTCATCATCGTCCTGCTGGCTATCGCAGCCACCATCTCGGCAGTCCTCCGCGACGGCCGGGGCCACATCCCGCCGGTCCGCTCCGAACGCGACTGGCGCGCCCTCGACCTCCCCAGCAGCGCTTACTGGACCATGCGCCTGCTCTGATCAGCCGGCCGCAACTCCGCCGGGGCCCCGCCTGAGGCACGAAGGCGGGGAGCCGCGGGACTAAGCTTTGGTCCATGATCCAAAGCTCCGCCCGGCTGCTGCAGTTGCTGTCCTTGCTGCAGCTGCGGCGGGAATGGACCGGCCCGGCCCTGGCCGAGCGCATGGGCGTCACGGAACGCACCGTGCGCCGGGACATCGACAAACTCCGCACCCTCGGATACCCCATCCACGCCTCGCCCGGAATTGCGGGCGGTTACCAGCTGGGAGCCGGCGCCCAGCTGCCCCCGCTTTTGCTCGACGACAACGAGGCCCTGGCGGTCGCCCTCGGACTGAATTCGGTGGCCGCCGGACCAGTTGCCGGAATCGGCGAAGCCTCCGTGCGGGCCCTCGCCAAGCTTGAACAGGTGCTGCCTGCCAGGCTTCGCCCGCGCTTCGCCACCCTCAAAGCCGCCGTCACTACACTGCCCAGCAACGCGGCCGCGGTGGATCCGCACCAGCTCACGGTGGTGTCCTCTGCCATCGCGGACCGCCGGCTGATCCGTTTCGACTACGCCAAGCCGGACGGCACGGTGGACCGCCGCACCGCCGAGCCGTACCGCTTGGTGGACACGGGCCGCCGCTGGTACCTCGTGGCGTGGGACCTCGAGCGCGAAGACTGGCGCACCTTCCGCGCGGACCGCATCGCCTCGCTGCCGGCCGCCACCAAGAAATTCCTGCCCCGGCCGCTCCCGGCGGAGGACCTCGCCGCCTACGTCCAGCAGTCGGTGACCCGTTCGCCCTACCGCTATGACGTCGTCGTGCGCCTGTTCGCCCCGATCGGCGAGGTGGCCGCCGTCGTCGGCCCGCAGCTGGCGACCCTGACCGACGACGGCGGGTCCGCCACGCTGCTGCATGCCGGCTGGGACAGCCTGGCTCAGCCCGCCGCGCACCTTGCAGCCCTGGGCATGGAGTTCGAAATCCTCTCGCCACCGGAATTCAAGGAGTACGCCGTATTGCTGGCCGGCCGGCTGGCGCGCTCGGCGGGGGACCCGGCGCCACAGTAGACTGGCTTCCAGCCATGACACTTCATATCTCCTACCCCGCAGAGCTGCCGGTCTCCGAACGCCGCGAGGACATTATGGCGGCCATCGCCGCGAACCAGGTCACGATCATCGCGGGCGAGACGGGTTCGGGCAAGACCACCCAGATTCCGAAAATGTGCCTTGAGCTGGGGCTCGGCGACAAGGGACTGATCGGGCACACCCAGCCCCGTCGCCTTGCCGCACGCACGGTGGCGGAGCGCATCGCCTTCGAGCTCGGTGTGGAGATTGGCCAGGAGGTGGGCTTCCAGGTCAGGTTCACCGGCGAGACCGGCAGGAACACCCGGATCAAGCTCATGACGGACGGCATCCTGCTGGCGGAGATCCAGCGGGACAAGCTGCTGCGCAAATACAGCACCATCATCATCGACGAGGCCCACGAGCGCAGCCTCAACATCGACTTCATCCTCGGCTACCTCAAGCGCATCCTGCCGCAGCGCCCGGACCTGAAGATCATCATCACCTCGGCCACGATCGACCCCGAACGCTTCGCCCGGCATTTCGGCAGCGACGACGCCCCGGCGCCGATCATCGAGGTGTCCGGCCGCACGTACCCCGTGGAGATCCGCTACCGGCCGCTCTCCCAGCCGGCCGGCGGTCCGGCGGAGGGCGACGAAACCCCCGACGACGAACTCGAGGAAGACCGGGACCCACTGGACGCGGTGTGCGACGCCGTCGACGAGCTCGCCCAGGAGGCCCCCGGCGACATCCTCATTTTCTTCTCCGGCGAGCGCGAAATCCGCGACGCCGCAGAGGCCCTGAACGGCCGGATCCAGGCGAACCGGCGCCTTACCGGCACCGAGGTGCTCCCCCTGTACGCACGGCTCAGCCTGCAGGAGCAGCACCGGGTCTTCAACCCCGGCGGCAAGCGGCGGATCGTGCTGGCCACCAACGTCGCCGAGACCTCGCTCACCGTGCCCGGCATCAAGTACGTCGTCGACACCGGAACGGCCCGCATCTCCCGCTACTCGCACCGCACCAAGGTCCAGCGGCTGCCGATCGAACGGGTCTCGCAGGCCTCTGCCAGCCAGCGCTCCGGCCGCTGCGGCCGCGTCTCCGAAGGCATCGCCATCCGGCTGTACTCGGAAGAGGACTTCGAGTCCCGCCCGCAGTTCACCGACCCCGAAATCCTGCGTACCAACCTGGCCGCCGTCATCCTGCAGATGACCGCGATGGGCGTGGCACGCGGTCCCAAGGACATCGAGGCCTTCCCCTTCGTCGAGCCGCCGGAGTCGCGGGCAATCAACGACGGCGTGACCCTCCTCCGCGAGCTCGGCGCCCTCCGTGCCCCGTCGGCAGGCGGCCGCGGGCAGGGCGGACGCGGGCAGCAAGGCTCGCGGGAGCAAGGCGCAGGGGAGCAGCAGGGCGGGCTGACCGCCGTCGGGCATAAGCTCGCCCAGCTACCGGTGGACCCGCGCCTCGGCCGGATGATCGTGGAGGCCGGCAAGCGCGGCTGTGTCAAGGAAGTCATGATCCTGGCCGCAGCGCTCACCATCCAGGATCCGCGCGAGCGCCCCACGGACAAGCAGCAACTGGCCGCCGAGAAGCATGCACGTTTCCGGGACGAAAACTCTGACTTCACCGGCTACCTGAACCTGTGGAACTACATCCAGGAGCAGCAGCGCGAGCTGTCCTCCACCCAGTTCCGCCGGCTGTGCCGCAACGAGTTCATCAACTACCTGCGCGTGCGCGAATGGCAGGACCTGTTCCAGCAGCTGCGGCAGCTGGCCAAGCCGCTGGGAATCACGATCGACAACAAGCGCGAGGCCGATCCCGTGGGCCTGCACGAAGGCATCCACATCAGCCTGCTCTCCGGGCTGCTGAGCCACATCGGCCTGCTGGACGAGCGCAAGCGGGAGTACGCCGGTGCCCGCGGCAGCCGCTTCGCGATCTTCCCCGGTTCGGCCCTGTTCAAGAAGTCCCCCGCGTTCGTGATGGCCGCCGAACTGGTCGAAACCAGCCGGCTGTGGGCCAGGGTGGCAGCGAAGTTCGATCCGCTCTGGGTGGAGCAGGTGGCCCCGGACTTGGTGAAACGCTCCTACAGTGAGCCGCACTGGTCCAGCCGCAGCGGCTCGGTGATGGCGCACGAGAAGGTGACCCTGTACGGCGTGCCCGTCATCCCCAACCGGCGGGTCAACTACGGGCGCATCGATCCGGAGCTTTCGCGCGAACTCTTCATCCGCCATGCCCTGGTGGAAGGAGAATGGCGGACCCAGCACAAGTTCTTCCACCGCAATCGTGCGCTCCTGCATGAGATCGAGGAACTCGAAACCCGGATGCGCCGGCGCGACATCCTGGTGGACGACAACACGCTTTTCGAGTTCTACGACGCCCGGATCGGCAAGGACGTGGTGTCCGAGCGGCATTTCGACAAATGGTGGAAGGACGCCCGGCAACAGGACCCGGCACTCCTGGACTTCGACCAGTCGCTGCTGATAAGTGAGGACGCCGCCGAGCTGGACGATTCGGCGTACCCGAAAACGTGGCTGCACAAGGGCTTCGAGCTGCCGCTCAGCTACGAGTTCCATCCCGTCGCCCCGGGCTCCCCGCCCAATCCTTCCGACGGCGTCACCGCCGAGGTGCCCGTACTGTTCCTCAACCAGCTCGACGACGCCGCGTTCCGCTGGCAGATCCCGGGCCAGCGCGTCGAACTGCTGACCGCCCTGATCAAGTCCCTGCCCAAACAGGTCCGCAAGAACTTCGTGCCGGCCCCGGATGTCGCCCGCCAGGCCGCCGCCGCCCTGGAAGCAGACTTCGATCCCGCCAGCGACGAACTCGAACCCTCCCTCGAACTCGTGCTGCGCCGCCTGCGCGGACACATCATCCCGCCCGGCTCCTGGAATTGGGGCGCCGTCCCGGCGCACCTGCGGGTCAGTTTCAAGGTAGTGGACAGCCGCGGCAAGGTCCTCGGCGAAGGCAAGGACCTCGCGGCCCTGCAGCAGGAGCTTGCCCCGGCCACGCGCCGCGCCATCGCCGAATCCCTCGGCGCCACCCCCGCGACGACGGCCCCCTCCGGCAAGAAGGCGACCGGAGGCCAGGCGGGCGGTAGTAAGGCAGCCGGGGCCGGCTTGCCGGGCGGCCCGGCCGCCAGCGCGGCATCCGGGAACGGCAACGCCGCTGGCGCACAGGCCGGCGGCGCCCCGGCCGCATTTGCCGAACAAGCCGGGCTCACCGAATGGAGCGTCGGCACCGTTGAACGGCAGATCAGCCGGCTGGTGAACGGCCACCAGGTGACCGGTTTCCCGGCACTGGTGGACGAAGGCAAGAGCGTGGCCCTGCGGGTCTTCCAGACCCGCGCCGAGCAGGAATCGGCCATGCGCGGCGGCGTCATCCGCCTGCTCGCCCTACGCGTCCCGCCGCCGGACCGCTACGTCCTGGAGCACCTGAACAACACGGAGAAGCTGACCTTCAGCCAGAACCCGCACGGCTCCGTCAGCGCCCTGATCGCCGACTGCGCCCTCGCCGCGATCGACAAACTGACTCCCGCGGAGCTGCCGTGGGACAGGAAGTCCTTCGACACCCTGTACGAAGCCGTGCGCGCGGAACTGATCGACACCGTGTTCACGGTGACCGCCGTCGTCGAGCGCATCCTCGCCAGCAGCCGCCGCATCGAAAAGCAGCTCAAGGGCAGCACCAGCCTGAGCCTGATCAGCGCCCTCAATGACATCAAGAGCCAGCTGGAACAGCTCGTCTTCCCCGGTTTTGTAGCACAGACGGGCTACGCCCAGCTCAGCCAGCTGCCGCGTTACCTGGCGGCCATCGAGAAGCGCCTGGAGAAGCTGCCGAACAACGTGCAGCGGGACGGCCTGAACATGGCCGCCGTCCAGGCACTGGAAGACGACTACGACGACGCCGTCGCGGCCCTCCGGCCGGGCGGCCGGGCCGGAAGCGAATTAACCCGGGTGCGCTGGATGATCGAAGAGCTCCGCGTGAGCCTCTTCGCCGTCGAACTCGGCACAGCCTACTCCGTCTCCGAGAAGCGCATCCGCACGGCACTGAACCAGGCACTCGCCCCGGCCTAGGCCGCAGGTACCGCCCCGACTTTCCCGACCGCATCGATTTTCCCGACCGCCCCGCCACACCCCAACTGCGGGCTGCCCCCATCTGAAAGGACCAGGATGACCCTGCCCCTTCCCGCCCTGCATCTTCCCAGTGGACCCGCCGGAACCCAGATCCTCGGCCTCGGACACGCCCAGCCCGTACGGGTGATGGACAACTTCGAGCTCGAGACGATCCTGGACACCAACGACGAATGGATCCGCCAGCGCACCGGGATCGTCACGCGGCACATTGCCGGCGAAGGCGAAACCGTCGCCACCCTGGCAACGGACGCGGCAGGCATGGCGCTCTCCGACTCGGGGCTGGCAGCGTCGCAGATCGACCTGGTGGTCGTCGCCACGACCACTTCGCAGGAGCGTTCCCCCAATACGGCCGGCCGGGTCGCGCAGGCACTCAGCCTCGGAGCGGACCACCGCGGCCCGGGCGTCATCGAGATCAACACAGCCTGCTCGGGCTTCGAGTACGCCCTCGGCATCGCCGACCAGGCCATCCGCGCCGGCTCCGCCAGCCACGCGATCGTCGTCGGCGCCGAAACGCTCTCCACTGTCACCGACTGGACGGACCGAAGCACCGCCGTGCTCGTCGCGGACGGGGCGGGCGCCGCCGTCGTGGGCCCCTCCGCTGGGCCCCGGATCGGTCCGGTGGTGTGGGGATCCCGCACGGACATGGCAGATTCGGTGCGGATCGGTCCCCCGGATGGCAAGTTCTCGCAGAACGGCCGGGAAGTGCTGCGCTGGGGCCTGCTCGACGCCGTCGGCCACGCCCGCGAGGCCGTGGAGCGGGCCGGGCTCACGCTGGGGGACATCGAGGTGTTGGTGGCCCACCAGGCGAACCTGCGCATCATCGAGCCCCTCGCCCAGGGCCTGGGGCTCAGCGACAAGGTGGTGGTGACCGACGTGATCGAGTCCGGCAACACCTCAGCCGCGAGCGTCCCGCTCGGCCTTAGCAAGTGGTGGCACGCCGGCCGTATCCCGGCCGACGCGCCGGCCCTGCTTTTCGGCTTCGGCGGCGGTTTCACCTACGCCGGCATGGTGGCCATGACCCCGAAACGCGGCTGATTCACGGCCGGTGCTGATTCACGGCCGGGTCTTCCGCGGCAGCCGCCGCAGGGAAAAGTAGCGCGGCACCCGCTCGGCGTAGGCGGCGAAATCCGCGCCGAACAGGTCCGACAGCTCCCGTTCCTCGGCCAGCACTCCCCTGTGCTCGGCCAGGGCGGCAGCCGGCGTGGTGAACAGTGACCACACCGAGCCTTGGAGCAGCCCGATGCCGAGGTGCATCAACCACCAGCCGGCGTACATCGGATTGCGGCTGACGGCGTAGGGCCCGGTCACCACCAGCCGCCGCGGATGTTCCAGCTCGAACGCCCCGCTCTCGCGTTCCCGGCGTTCCGTCAGCGAGCGGAGGTTGATCGCGCAGCCGGCGACAAGCAAGACCGCGCCGGCGGCACGGCCGGACGCGCGCGGTCCCGGGAGCGGAGCGGGCCGCAACCGGGCGAGGAGGACGTCCGCGGCAAGCCCCACCACCTGGCCTGGGGGCAGGGGCACGTTCCCTAAGGCCGCCCTCGCGCCCATCAGCCGCTGCCCCATCAGGCCCGTTCCCGGGCTTTCTGCGGCCGGAGCGCCGCATGCGCGACAGAACCGTCAGCACCACGGCGCGGAATCTGGCGGGCCAGGTACCCTGCGTCACGGGCGAGCCCGGGCAAGGTGGCCGACGTCGCCGAGTATAGGAATTCCTGGCCCAGGAAGAACAGGCCTTCGGTGTCCCGCGCCACTCCGCGGTGCTGCCGCGGCCGGCCGTCCGCGCCAAGGGCGTCGGTTTCCAGCCAGCCGAAATCATCCTTGTAGCCCGTGCACCAGATGACGTTTGCGACGTCGAGGACGCGGCCGTCCTCGGCCACCGCTTTGCCGTCGCGCACCCCCGCGATCCGGGCGACGCGTTCGACGCCGGCAGCCGCGAGGTCCTTGAGCTTGGTGCGGATCAACGGGGTGCCGTGGCCGAGGAAGCCAGGTGCCGCCTTGCGGCCGATCGGCGTACCGAGCGTGAGGATGTGGAGTCCGGCGAACCGGACGAGCGGCAGGAAGAACCGCGCAGCAGCCCGTCCATGCTTGCCCGGCAGCTCCGCGGTCGGTTTTCCCGCCAGGAGGGTGTGGTGGCTGTAGCTCAGCTCCAGGGCGATCTCCGCCCCGGAATTGCCCACGCCCACCACCAGCACGGGGCCAGGCCGGAGCTGCGCGGGATTCCTGTACAGGCTGGAATGCAGCTGGAACACGGAGTCATCCAACTGTGCGGCAAAGCCGGGAACCTTCGGGGCAACGCAAGGCCCCGTGGCCACCACCACGTTCCTCGCCTTCCAGCTCCGTCCGCCCCCTTCCGCGACAAAGTGGCCGCCTTCCTGCCACAGGTGCTCCACCTTCACGCCAAGCCGGACCGGCAGGCCGAAATGCGCGGCGTAGCCTTCGAGATAGTCGGCCACCTCGTCCTTGCCCGGAAACGCGAGGCGGTCGCCAGGGAACGGCATTCCCGGAAGGCCGTTGTACTTAGCGGGGGTGAACAGGCGCAGGGAATCCCAGCGCCGGCGCCAGGCATCGCCTACCCGTTGCCCGGCATCGAGAATGGCGAAATCGTGTCCTTGGCGGGAGAGGAAGTAACCCAGGGCAAGCCCGGCCTGCCCGCCGCCGACGATGATGGTGTCCAGGACACCGTCGGACGGATTCTGCCTGGTATTCATGGTGAAGCCTCCTTATGCTCCAAGTAACTCTTCGGTCGGGCGCAGACCTTCCCTTGCCCCTGCATCGTGTATCCCGGCATCGTGCGCGGGACCGCCGGGCGCGTGGCGGTAGCGCAGGCACCAGGCAAGCATCAGGGCGGACGCCAGGACATAGGACACGTGGAGCAGCCAGATCGGCCCCGCGGGCAGGCTGAACACATAGAACGAATGGACCGCGTTCGCTAGGTTGCCCAGGAGCAGGTTGCCCAGGCTGTACGAGGCAAGGTCCTTGGTGCGTGCCGCCTTCACCAGCATCGGCAGCATGCTCACAGTGAAGAGGACCGTCGAGACGGTTCCGGCGACCATGGGAAGGTTCATGCTTCGACGCTATTGCCGCGGGGTGCTGCCTCGCATCGGAAGGATGATGCATCTTGCGCCGGACACGGATGGGTAATTCGGTGCAGGCATCACGCCATCAACCCATGCTCATACGCATACCGGCTTGCCGCCACCCGGGATGTCACCTCCAGCTTTGCGAAGATGTTGCTCAGGTGCCGTGCCACGGTCTTTTCACTCAGGAAGAGTTCGACGGCGACCGCCCGGTTGCTCTTGCCGGCCGCCACCAGCCGGAGGACTTCCACTTCCCGCCCGGTCAGGGGGCCGGGCACTGCGGCCGATGCGGCGGGCCCCCCAAGCAAATTGGCCCCGATCAAAGCATCAACCGTGGCCATGGCCGGCCGGGCACCAAGCTCCTCCAGTTCCTTGCGGGCGGCTTCGAAATCCATGAGAGCTGTCTCTTCGTCGCCAAGCCGGCGGCGCGCTTTGGCCACCAGCATCCGGCAACGGGCGGCCTCATAGGGAATCTCCAGGGTCCGCCACAAGGTCCACGCAGTCCGCAAGGGCTTCAGGGCTGCAGCCGCTTCGCCTTCTTCGAGGAGCACCGCTCCATCCGCCTGGGCGGCCAGGGCACGCGGCATCGGCGCCGGATATCCGGAGGCGAAACGACCCAAATCGTCCGCCGCGCTGCGGGCCGCGGCGAAGTCACCGGCCGCAAGCTCGATCTCGACGAGGCCGCAGAGCAGGCGGCTCCGCCAGGTGGCGTCGGCGGCAGCCACGGCGTCGTTGATCTGGCGGCGGGCCAGCTGCACCTCACCCAGCGCGAGGTGCAGGAGCGCCATTCCCGGCTGGGGATCGAAACCGGAGTCCGCAGCCGCACGGTATGACGTGGAGGCGGCTTCGAACAAGCCGCGGAGCCGCTGTACTTCGCCTTGGTAGTAGAAGCCCCCGAACCTGGCCTGCGGATCCCCGTGGGCGGAACGTTCCTGTGCCTTCGCGGCCGCCGCCATGGCCTCGTCCCACAGACCGCGCAGGGCATACAGTTCCGCACGGTGCGCATGGCATTGGCCGCTGAAAAGCACCAGCTCCGGCTGGCCCTCGCACCAGCGGTCGAGCGCCATTGTCCACTCCAGCGCACGGGGCAGGTCGAAGACCGCCTGGCAGGTTCCGATGGTGGCGCAATAGATGATGCCGCACGGAATGGCAGACACTTCCCCGGTGGTGGCTGCCACCATCACCTCGTCGAACAGTTCCAGCCCGGCCGCCGCATGGCCGAGCATGACCTGCGCCTGCCCCTGGCCAAGCTGTGCCAGGGAGGCGACGTCCCTGTCGCGGGAAGCCGTGCCGATTCCGTAGGCCTTGCCGAAGAGGGCGGCGGCTTCGGCGGCGTCTCCCCCATAAAGCTTCGCGACGGCGGCCGGGATGAGGAGCAGCCCTTCGGCCGCGCCGGGCTCATCGACTTCCTCGAGGAGCCGCGTGCCCCGTGCAAGCCACCCCGAACTGGCCGCCGCCTCGCCAGTGTTGAGGAGATGGATGCCAAGCCAGCCGGCGCACCGCACGGCCGCGGGGACATCGCCCGTGAGCAGGTACTCTTCGTGTGCGCGGGCCAGGGCATCGGTCCCGACGCGCGAGTGGCCCGTGAGGAAAGCAGTGGTGGCAAAGCGTTCAAGGTCGGCGGCAGGAAGCCCGCCTTCGCGATGGGCATCCCCGAAGTGCCCGAAGGCCTCGCCCCAGCGGTGATCGTCGTAGGCGGCGCGGCCCAGGTCCAGGCCGGCTTTGGACGTTGCCATGACCCCTCCGGCACACTGGTGCCGCGCGGCTGCTGCGCGGCTTGTGTCCTTGTCTATGCGACACGGTACGCCTGGGCCCGGCAGCCCACAATGCCCTCGGAAGCGGTTGTGCCCACGCCGCCAGGGTTCCCTGGACGGGGGCCCACATCAGCGCGGGCCCCGAATCGAGCGAAGCGAGATTTGGGAGCTGATGGAGACGCAGCGAGCCCAGGGGGCGGTGGGGACTAGGAGGCCGGTACGAACTCCCCGTGCCCGGCATCGCGCAGTGCCGCGCGGATTCGCTCGGCGTTGGCCTCAAGCTGTGACGGGTCCGGGTTCTGGTCCGCGGAGCCGAAGTCGTAGTCGGCCATCGAGTTCGACGGCCAGACATGGACGTGCAAGTGGTGCACTTCGTAACCGGCCACCAGCAGGCCCGCCCGCGCCGAGCCGAACTCGCCGACCAGGGCCTTGCCGATGGTCTGCGCCACGGCGGTCACACGTCCAAGCACTTCGGCCGGCGCGTCGGTCCAGCGGTCCACCTCGAGGCGCGGCACCACCAGGACGTGGCCGTCGGCGAGGGGTGCAATGCTCAGGAACGACACGACGTCCTCGTCCTTCCAGACGAAGCGGCCCGGGATGTCGCCGTTGATGATCTTGCTGAAGAGGGTGCTCATGCGTCTGCCTTTTCGGACGGGGTGTGCAGGGTCTTGGTGTCGAGGACGAAGCGGTATTTCACGTCGCCGGCGACCATGCGGTCGTAGGCTTCGTTGAGCCCGGCGGCACCGACGATCTCGATGTCGCTGGCGACGCCGTGTTCGGCGCAGAATTCGAGCATCTCCTGGGTTTCGGCGATCCCGCCGATCAGGGAACCCGAGTAGGCCAGCCGACGCCGGATCAGCAGGCCGGGGCTGACCGGCGGCATGTCGCCCGGCGGCAGCCCGAGCTGGAACAGAGCCCCGCCCAGGCGGAGGGTACGCAGGTACGGGTTGAGGTCATGGGGCGCGGCCACGGTGTCGATGATGACGTCGATGCTCGCCTTGGCCGCTGCCATGGCAGCGGGCTCCCGGGAGAGGACAACACGGTCCGCGCCGAGTTCGCCCGCGGCCGCCGTCTTGCCTTCCGAACTGGTGAAGAGGACCACCTCCGCGCCCATCGCCTTGGCGATTTTCACGGCCATGTGGCCGAGCCCGCCCAGCCCGACGACGCCCACGACGTCTCCGGGCTCGACGTCGAAATAGCGCAACGGCGAATAGGTGGTGATTCCCGCGCACAGCAGCGGAGCCGTGGCCGCCGGGTCCATTCCGTCGGGAATCCGCAGGACAAAGCGGCGGTCCACCACGATGGTGCCCGAATAGCCGCCCTGGGTGATGGCATCGCCGTTCCGCGGATCCTTCACCCCGTAGGTGCCCACGTTGCCGCGCTCGCAGTATTGCTCGAGTCCTTCGAGGCAGCTTTCGCATTCACGGCAGGAGTCCACCAGGCAGCCGACGCCCACGAGTTCCCCGACGCTGAAGTCGTCCACTGCCGCTCCGGTGCGGCGCACCCTGCCCACGATCTCGTGCCCCGGCACCAGCGGGTAAGGCCGGCTGCCCCATTCACCACGGGTGGCGTGCACGTCGGAATGGCACAGCCCGCAGAATTCAATGTCGATTTCGACGTCGTCTTCCTTGGGCACCCGGCGCGCCAGGGTCAGCGGAAGCAGGCCGCTCGCAGCAGACGTCGCCCCCATCGCCGCCGTGAGGGTGCCACGCAGTGCCGGGGATTCCGCAGCGGTGGGGGGTTCCGCAACAGTCAGGGGCTTGCCGAGCGGAGGGGGCACGGGGCGTCCGGGAGTCATGCTCCGACGCTACCACCGGGCGCGGCGCCGACGGCGACCTCGTTCGCCTCCTCGGAAGACCACTGCGAGAAGGAGCCTGGATAGAGCGCCGCCGGGAAGCCGGCGATCTCCAAGGCGGCGATCTGGTGTGCTGCCGTCACGCCGGAACCGCAGTAGACCGCGACGGCGGTGCCGCCGTCGATTCCTGCCTCCGCGAAGCGGGAGCGCAGCTCTGCGACGGTCAGGAAGCGGCCGTCCCCGGCCAGGTTTTCCCCCGTGGGCGCACTGACGGCACCCGGGATGTGGCCGGCCCGGGGGTCGATGGGTTCGATCTCGCCGCGGTAGCGCTCACCGGCCCGCGCATCGAGCAGGATGCCCTGTTCATGCCAGACGGCGGCACCGGCCATGTCGATGCTCGGCATCGCGCCGCGGCCGAGGGTGACACCGCCGGGAGGCGAGGCCTGCTCTCCTTCTTCCACGGGGTGGCCGGCCGCGCGCCAGGCGGCCAGTCCGCCGTCGAGCAGGAAAACCGACTCAAGCCCGGCGTCGCGGAGCAGCCACCAGGCACGGGCAGCGGCGGTATTGCCATTGTCGTCGTACGCCACCACGGTGTCGCCGTCGTTGATGCCCCAGGCCCGGGCGCTGCGCTGCAACGCTTCAGGAGCGGGCAGGGGGTGGCGGCCCTCGCCTGCCACCGAGGGGTCGGCCAGTTCATGGTGCAGGTCCACGAACACGGCGCCTGGGATATGGCCCGCCAGGTAGTGGGCGTGCCCATGCGGGTCCCCGAGCACCCAGCGGACGTCGAGCAGCACCGTGCGCCCGCCGGAATCCATCCGTTCCTCGAGGGTGGCAACGTCCATCAGCGTACCCATGGAATCTCCTTCGTTCACGTGGCAAGCAGGCGGATTCCAGCTTATAACCAGCGCCGGTAGGCTGGGTCGGTGAAGACTCCAGGGAAGCAAAACAGGCGGTGGGCCAGCGAAGCCATCCGGCGCATCGAGGCGGAGAACAACCGGTCCGCGGACACCCATCTCTATTCGGTCCCGTTGCCCGAACACTGGGGCGTCCAGCTGTACTTGAAGGACGAGTCCACGCACCGCTCGGGCAGCCTCAAGCACCGCCTGGCGCGCTCGCTGTTCCTGTACGGCCTGGTGAACGGATGGATCAACGAGGACACCACCATCGTGGAGGCCTCCAGCGGCAGCACCGCCGTTTCGGAAGCGTACTTCGCCCGGCTCATCGGCCTGCCTTTCATCGCGGTGATGACTCGCACCACCAGCCCGGAGAAGATCGCGCTCATCGAGGAGTTCGGCGGCAGCTGCCTGCTGGTGGACCACGCGTCGGAGGTCTACGCCGCAGCCCAGGAAGCCGCCCGGACATCCGGCGGCCACTACATGGACCAGTTCACCTACGCGGAGCGGGCCACCGACTGGCGCGGCAACAACAACATCGCAGAGTCGATCTTCGGGCAGCTTGCCCTGGAAGAGCACCCGGTTCCGGAATGGATCGTGGTGGGCGCAGGCACGGGCGGAACCAGCGCCACCATCGGCCGCTACCTGCGGTACCACTGCCACGGGACCCGGCTGGCCGTCGTCGACCCCGAAAACTCGGCGTTCTATCCCGGCTGGCGCGACGGCGTCGCGGAGTTCAGCACGGGCATGCCGTCCCGGATTGAAGGCATCGGCCGTCCCCGGATGGAACCCAGCTTCGTGCCGGCCGTCATCGACACCATGATCCCGGTACCGGACGCCGCGTCCGTCGCGGCCATGCGGCACCTCCGCAGCCTTGCCGGCCTGCAGGCCGGCCCCTCCACCGGCACCAACCTGTGGGGTGTGTGGCAGTTGGTGGCGGACATGGTGGCGCAGGGGAAGCGCGGAAGCATCGTTTCCCTGATGTGCGACGGCGGCGAGCGCTACGCGGGCAGCTACTACAAGCAGGAGTGGCTGGACGAAAAGGGCCTGGACCCGCGCCCGTATGAAGCGGTCCTGACGCGCTTCTTCGATACCGGGGCATGGCCCGAAGAGGCTTAGGGCGCTAGACCTCCACGGACTCCCGCGCCGCCAGGCTGGTGTACTTGGTACCGTACTTGCCGCCGATCCGGCCCACATGTCCCTCGACCAGCCCGCGGCCCAGCTCGTTCAGGAGCGCGTCATGCACCGGGTACGCCTGCGGCGCCCGCACTGCCACCACGAAGTCCACCACTTCGCCCACCTTGGACCACGGTGCGTGCAAGGGCACCAGGAGCGTCTTCACCTCGATGCCGTCCGGGACCACGAAGGAGTCCCCGGGGTGGAAGACATTCTCCTCCACGAGGTAGCCGATGTTCGCCACCACCGGGATCAGCGGGTGGATCAAGGCGTGCTGGCCGCCGAACGCGCGCACGGCAAAGCCTCCCGTTTCGAAGGAGGTGCCGGGTTCGACGGCGTGTACCCGGCCGCCGTCGTCGCCGGCCTTCCCGGCGAGCTCCGCCGCGAGGCGGGCCGGGGCATGGACCTGGAGACCCGGGTTGCCGCGCAGCGCCTCGAGCAGGGCCGGGGCATCCACATGGTCCGGATGTTCATGGGTGATCAGTACGGCGTGGGCACCGGCCAGCGCCTCCTCTGCTTCCGAGAAGGTCCCGGGATCGATCACCAGCACCTGCCCGTCCTTCTGCAGCCGGACACAGGAATGCGTGAACTTCGTCAGCTTCATGGCCCAAGAGTATCCCCGGGCGGGCCTACTAACGAGGACCCGACCGGCTCGTCACGCGGTCAGCCGGATCCATGACCAGCCCCGGGACCGGAATCCCGCCACGGAACCGGAACCGGGGCCTTACGGTTGCTCCGAAGGGGGAGTATCGTCTGCCGCAGGGTGCTTCGCAAGCGCCCGTTGGAGTTCCTGGGGGGCTTCCATCGCAAGAGTATTTGTCATGGAGGAGCTCATGCCGGAGTCCCGGTCCACAGTCGAAATCCGCGCCCGTTTGGACGAACCGACCTGGGCCTTCGTGGGGAATCCAGTCGAAGTCCTCGTCGCCTTTGTGGTTGCTCCGGACGCCCCGAAGGGACCGAGCGGAACGCTCACCCTGCAGCTGAACGAGCCGGGAGCCGCACCGCAAACGCGGACCCTGGCAGGCGATGAGGGCGAGGTTCACATCTACGTCACTCCTGTCGGCACGGGCACCCGGCAATACACGGTGAGCTATTCGGGGGATGCCTACTTCGAAGCGGCGACGGAGTCCTTCCCGTACGAGGTGTGGACGGGTCCCCGCACGGAGACCTCGCTTCAGCTCAGCACGGAAGGACCAATAACTGTGAGCGAACCGGTCGAGCTCACCGCGCAGGTCACGACCGATGACGGGGAGGCGCTGACTGGCTACTCGGACGGACCCATCGTCTTCTACTCCGACGGCAAGTCCATCGGTGAGGGAGTCGTCGTTCCGGGCTCCCGCGGCTGGCGGGCCACCCTGACTGCGGGCTACCTGCCGGCGGGAATCCATCAGCTGACCGCCCGGCACGAGTCCGCGATCCGTTATACCGGACCGGAATCCAAGCCGGTATCACTTCAGGTCCTGGCGCCGGCGGATCCGCTGCCGATCGACGGCACGCACACCCCGGCCGTGACGGGGCCGTACACCGTGCACATGGAAGTGACCCTTACCCCGCAGCAGCCGGGCACTCCGGACCCTGCGGGCTACGTCCAGTTCTATTCCGATGGCATCGAATTCGGCCTGCCCGTGCCGGTTTCCGGAAACAAAGCCGCGGCCGACTATTGGTTGCCAACGTGGCCACGGACTTTCACCTTCAGCGCCGATTACCTCGGAGACAGCCACTACGCGCCGATCAACTTCCCGGGACAGACTCTCACGGTACCGCTCCCCTAGGCCGGGCAGGCCGCCGACGCCGTGCGGCCCGGCTGGTAATCTTGATGTCTGCACGACGCCGACAGCGAAATGAGTCCACGCATGCCTCCCGGCCCCAAAGCCGCCACCCAAGCTCCCGGCAACACAGCGTCCGACGCCAAGCCAGGGCGGGAGCAAAGGGTCACCAAGCAACGCATCGCCGTGAGCGCGGCCCTTGATGAGCTCGACGATTTCGTCAGCACCCAGGAGCTGTACCGGCTGCTCCAGAACCAAGGCATCTCGGTTTCCCTCGCCACCGCCTACCGCATCCTGCAGTCGCTCGCCGACGAAGGCCTGGTCGACGTCCTGCGCAACGCCGACGGCGAAGCCGTCTACCGCCGCTGCGCGGTCACCGGGCACCACCATCACCTGCTGTGCCGTAACTGCGGCAAGGCGGTCGAAGTGGAGGCTCCCGCGGTCGAGACCTGGGCCGCACGAACCGCCACGGAACACGGCTACACCGAAGTGGCACACACGGTGGAAATCTTCGGCCTCTGCCCGGAGTGCACGGCCAAGAAGGCCGCGGGCGAGCTGTAAGGCCGTTCAGGCGCCGGCGCCGACCTTTGCCTGCGCGTCCGCCCCGGCCGTCCGGGTGATCCGGCCGTTATGGCCGCCCCTGGCCCGCACTCCCCCGATGACCCGGCAGACCACGTAGATCAGGAACGACAGCGTGGTGACGTACGGGCTGATCGGGATCCGGCTGCCGAGGGCCAGCAGGATTCCGCCCACGGTCGCGGTCATGGCGAAGGCGACGCTTAGCAGCAGGACCACCTTCGGCGAGGTGCTTACCCGCAGGGCCGCAGCCGCCGGGGTGATCAGCAGCGCGAGGACCAGGAGCGCGCCGACAATCTGGATGGACAACGCGACGCTGACCCCCAGCAGCACCATGAAGCCGATCGCCAGTCCGCGCACCGGCACGCCACGGGCTTCGGCCATGTCCGGGTCCACGCTCGCGAAGCTGAGCGGCCGCCAGATCAGCGACAGCACCAACATCACGACGACGGCGGTCCCCGCCAGGGCCTGCAGCTGGACGGTGTCGACCGAGACGATCTGCCCGGTCAGGAGGCCGAACTTGTTCGCGGCCCGGCCTTCGTAGAGTGCCAGGAACAGGATGCCCAGGCCCAGGCCGAAGGGCATGATGACGCCGATGATCGAGTTCTTGTCGCGGGCCCGCACGCCCATCAAACCCAGGAGCAGGGCCGCGGCGACTGAGCCGATCAAGGATCCAAGGACGATGTCCGCGCCGATCAGCAGCGCGAACGCCGCCCCCGCAAAGGACAGTTCGGAGATTCCGTGGACGGCGAAGGCCAGATCCCGCTTCATGACGAAGGTCCCCACCATGCCGCCCAGCAGGCCCAGCACGGCGCCGGCCCAGATGGAGTTCTGCACCAGCTCGAGCAGTTCCCCGTAGTTCTCGAAGTTGAAGATGGTCTGCAGGATCGTTCCGAAATCCATCAGTGGCCCTCCGCCAAGCCTGAGTGCGCGTCGTCGTGGAAGTGCGTGGTGGCGTCCGGCAGGCCGACGACGACGATTCGCCCGTTCGCTCGGATCACCTCGACGTGGCTGTCGTAGAGTTCCGAGAGCACCTCGGTGGTCATGACCTCGTCCGGCGTGCCCACCCGGAACTGGCCGCCCGCGAGGTAAAGGACACGGTCAACGTAGTCGATGACGGGGTTGATCTCATGGGTCACGAACACCACCGCGCTGTTCCGTTCGTGGCACTGCTGGTTGATCAGGGCGCTGACGGCCAGCTGGTGGTGCAGATCGAGGGACAGCAACGGCTCATCGCACAGCAGCACCTGCGGCTCGGAGGCGAGCGCCTGGGCCACGCGCAAGCGCTGCTGCTCGCCGCCGGAAAGCTGCCCCAGCGGCACTTTCGCGTAGTCGCTGGCGCCTACGAGTTCCAGGAGCTCGTCGATTCTGCGGTTGACTGCTTGCCCGGACAGCCTCAGCCCCCAGCGGTGCCCGTCGATGCCGAGGCCCACGAGATCGCGGGCACGGAGCGGGGTGTCCGGTGAGAAGGACTTCTGCTGCGGGATGTAGCCAATCCGCCTGCTGCCCCGTTCCACGGGGTTTCCACCCAGTTCGACTGTGCCTGAATGCAGTTCCTGCAGGCCCAGCAGCACCTTGAGGAAGCTGGTCTTGCCGCTGCCGTTGGGCCCGAGGACGGCAAAGAATTCGCCCGGATTGATCTCGAGGTCCAGGCCCTCCCAGAGCACCCTCTTGCCGAACTTCAGGCTGGCTCCGCGAAGACTCACTAGCGGTGTCAAAAATTTCCTCTGTCCGTGCGTTCCATACGTCGACCAACGAACGCCAGTCTACTTGTTGAAGGGACCTGCAGACCCACCCGGTGGAGGCGGATCCGCAGGCACGGGCCGGGGGCTACTTGAGGGCGCCGGCGATCGCGTCGGCGTTGCCTTCCATCCATTCCAGATAGCTTTTGCCTTCCGGGACCGTCTCGGTGAAGTCCACCACCGGAACGCCGGCCGAGGTCGCGGCATCCTTGACGGCTTCGGTCTGCGGGCCTTCCGTCTGTTCGTTGTACGCGAGCAGCTTCACGTTGCCGGCGGTGAAGAGATCCTTGGTTTCCTTGAGTACCGCAGGGGAAACGTCGGTGTCCTCTTCGATGGCGGCGCTGTACGCCTCGGGAGTCTTGTTGACCAGCCCCGCGGCTTCGAGCAGGTAGACCGGCACCGGTTCGGTGATGGCCACCGGGGTGTTGGCGTGCTTTGCCTTGATCGCGTCAAGCTTCCCCGTGATGCCGGCCAGGGTGGATTTGAACTTGCCTGCGTTGGAGGTGAACTCCGCCGCGGAGGCCGGCTTCAGCGCGCCGAGCCTTGCGGCGACGGCATCGGCCACCTTCGCCATGGCGGCGGGGCTGTACCAGACGTGCTCATTGAACGCACCATGATCGTGGCCATGGTCGTGGTCGCCGGCGGAGTGCGAAGCCTCGTCTTCATGCGGGGCCAGTCCGGCGGCCTCGACGGCGGTGACGATGTTCGCGTGGTCGAAGCCCGTGTCGTCCGCGAGCTTGTGCAGGAAGCCGTCATAGCCTCCCCCGTTTTCCACCAGGAGCTCCGCCTTGGACACGGCCAGCTTGTCCTGGGCATTCGCCTCATAGGAGTGCGGGTCCTGGCTGGTCTTGCTGATGATGGAGTCCACGGAGACCAAGTCCGCGCCGATGCTCTTGACGATATCGCCGTAGACGTTCGTGGAGGTCACCACCCGGATGGCCCCGTCTGCGGCGGAGGACGACGGCGATATTGCGGCAGGTGCCGAGCATGCGGACAGCATGATGGCCAATCCGGCCGAGACAGCAAGGGAGAGACGGGCGACTGGGCGGCGCACGGAAACCTCAGATCTACTCAGATGAGAATCGAAGACGATTGTTGCTTGCACGAGTCTAGCCCTAAATAGGAATGATTCCTATTTAGGGCTAGACCTGTACGCCTTGGACGGGCGGATCAGGCGCTGCCCGCGCCGCCCAGCCGCCGGATGCCGGTAGCCTGGGTCGCGTCCCTGATTTCGCCTACGAGTTGCTCGATCACGTCCTCCAGGAAGAGCACGCCGAGGGTCGCTCCGGCCGGGTCCACCACACGGGCAAGGTGCGAACCCGTCCGCTGCATGACCGCCAGTGCGTCCTCGATTTCGTCGTCGGGCGAAAGGTTGACCAAGGAGCGGATCCTGCCTTCCGAGATCGGATGCCCCTGCCCCTCCTCGGGAATCGACAGCACATCCTTGATGTGCAGGTATCCGGCCAGCCCGCCGTCGTCGTCCAACAACGGGAAGCGCGAGAAGCCGGTGCGGCTGACTGCCTTCTCCAGCTCCCGCGGGGTCGTGCCCGGCCTGAGCGTCACCAGCTTCCCGACTGGCACCATGATGTGCGCGGCGGTGTGCGCCGAGAACTCCAGGGCACCGCTGAGCAGGCCGGAATCGTCAGCCACCAGCCCGTGCCGGGTGGATTCCTGCACAATGGACTGCACTTCCTCCAGGGTGAAGGAGGACGTGACCTCGTCCTTCGGCTCGATGCGCATCAGGCGCAGGATGTGGTTCGCGCTCCAGTTGAGGGTCCAGATCACCGGCTTCACGACGCGGGCGATGTGGACCAGCGGCGGCGCCAGGAGCAGCGCCGCCTTGTTCGCCACGGAGACCGAGATGTTCTTCGGAACCATCTCGCCGAATGTCACGTGCAGGAAGGTCACCGCAAGCAGGGCTGCAGTGAACGCCGCGGCATCGGCCAGTTCGTGCGGCGTGCCGAGCACTTCCAGCGGGGCGGCAAGCAGATGGTGGATCGCAGGCTCGGCCACCTGCAGGATCAGCAGCGAGCACACCGTAATGCCCAACTGGGCGCACGCCAGCATGAGCGAAACATTCTCCATGGCGTGCAGGGTGGTCCTGGCACGCTTGGATCCTGCCTCCGCGAGCGGTTCGATCTGGCTCCGGCGCGCGGACATGATGGCGAACTCGGCCCCCACGAAGAAGGCGTTGCCGATCAGCAGGAACACAAGCCAGAGGATTCCGGTCCAGTCGCTCATGCCGTCGCCCCCTTCGCGTTCCTGCCGCCGTGCCCGGCGGCCGCCCCACCCGGGGCGTCCGCCGGTGTGGGCCGGAAGCAAATCCGGTCGATCCTGCGGCCGTCCATCCGGGTGACCGACAAGGTTCCGCCACCGGCCTCGACGACGTCCCCCGTCACGGCAATCCGGCCCAGCCGGCTCATGACGTAGCCGCCCACCGTCTCGTATGCGGGATCGTCGGGCACCGTCAGCCCGGGAATCTGTTCGGAAACCTCGTCCGGCCGCAGCAGCCCAGGGAAATACCAGTCGCCGGAGGCACTTTGCAGCAGGCCGGGACGCACCCGGTCGTGCTCATCGGCCACCTCGCCCACGATTTCCTCCACCAGGTCCTCGAGGGTGGCGATCCCGGCGGTGCCGCCGTATTCGTCCAACACGACAGCCAACTGGAGGTTGCCTTCGCGGAGTTCGGAAAGCAGGGCATCAAGATGGATGGTCTCCGGGACCCGGAGCACCTCGGCCATGATCGCTCCGGCCTCGAGGCCGTCGCGGCGCTCCCGCGGAACGGCCACGGCTTTCTTGACATGCACAAGGCCCCGGATGTCGTCCGCGGACTCTCCGATGACGGGAAACCTGGAGTAACCGGTCCGGCGGGCAGCATCGATGATGTCGGTGACAGGCTGCCCGGCAGCGATGGTCTCCATCCGGATGCGGGGTGTCATGACGTCGGCCGCGGTCCGCTGCGCAAAGCTCAGGGTGCGCGCCACGAAGTTGGCCGTGCCGGCGTCGAGAGTTCCAAGCTCCGCCGATCGCCGCACGAGCGATGCCAGCTCGGCAGGCGAGCGGGCACCGGATATCTCTTCCTTGGCTTCCAGGCCGAAAAGGTGCAGGACCCGGTTCGAAAATCCGTTGAGCAACAAGATGGCGGGCTTGAAGACGGTGGTGAAGATCAATTGCGGGCGGGCCAGCGCCCTGCCGACCGGGAAAGCTTTGGCGATCGCGAGGTTCTTCGGTACAAGTTCGCCGATCAGCATCGACAGCAAAGTGGCGAACACCATGGCGATGAACAGGGAGACCGAGCGCGCAGCGGCCTCCGGCGCGCCGATCAGCAGCAACGGACCGTGCAGCAGCTCGCCGACTGATGGCTCCATGACGAAACCCGTCAGCAGTGTGGTCAGGGTGATACCCAACTGGCAGCTGGAAAGCTGCGTGGACAAGGACTTCAGGCACTTGAGCAAGGGCCGCGCCGCGTGGTCGCCGTCGGCTACCGCACGCTGGACGGATGTCTGGTCAAGAGCCACCAGGGAAAACTCGACGGCGACGAAGAAGCCTGTGCCAAGGATCAGAAGGAGGCCGGCAAGGAGCAGGAGCCATTCCATTCAGGCCCCACCGTCGCTTCGTCGGAGAGGGCGGGAAGAAGGGGCCGGCGGAGGCTGGTCAGCCGTGGCCGAGGAGTGGGGCGAGGCTCCGCCGGAGGCGGCAGAGGGCGCGTGATGGGCATGTGTACGGGTATTGCCGGCGCTGTGGAACGCCCGGGGAAGGACAGCCGTTCGGCTTCCCCCGCAGCGTCCAGGCCGGCACCTGGAATTACTGTCCATAAGGGCTCCAGTCTACAGCCCGCCCGCAACGGCGCAGCGGTCAAAATCGCCGGCCCGGCCCTGCCGCGCGCCTGAGCCCCTGGCCCAGTTCGTAGCACAGACATGATTTAGGTCACCACTATTGGCAGAGAGGCGCCGTCCGTCACTAGACTGGCAAGGGTCTGAGCCCGAGGGACCGGACCCTGGCCCGAGTCGTTTTTTCAGGCAATTCCACCGGGTCAGCTGGACATCAACACTCATGGAAGAGGCGTATTTCAAGTGCCAGAGCAGCCAAGCCACCGTCTACCAGAGGAATTTGGCGGAAACGAGTGGCTCGTTGACGAACTGTACGAGCGGTACCAGCAGGACAAGAATTCGGTCGACGCCAAGTGGTGGCCCCTCTTCGAATCCTTCACTGCCGCTGACGGCACTTCTTCCAACGGAACCTCCGCCGTCCCCGCAAACCCCGCAACTCGAGTACTTCCTGTCGTAGCACAGGCCCCGGCGCCCACGGCAACGGCGCCCGCACCGGCGCCTGCAGCTTCCCCCGCCGCACCGGCTCCGGCAGCAGCCCCTGCTACGGCCCCGGCCACAGCCCCTGCTACCGCCGCCGCACCGGCCGCCCCCGCAGCGCCGGCAAAGAAGGCCCCGGCCACTGTCGCCAAAGACGGCGCGCAGAAGCCCGGCGCCGGGCAGGCCCAGCCCATCCCGGCGCAGCTGCCCAAGAGCACGAAGGCACCCACCCCGCCCGAGGAAGACGTCGTCTCCGTCCTCCGCGGCCCGGCAAAGGCCATCGCCGCCAACATGGTGACGAGCCTGGAAGTGCCCACGGCCACGAGTGTCCGCGCCGTTCCGGCCAAACTGCTGATCGACAACCGCGTTGTCATCAACTCCAACCTCGCCCGCGCTCGCGGCGGCAAGGTCTCCTTCACCCACATCATCGGTTACGCCGTGGTCCGGGCGCTCTCCCAGTTCCCGTCCATGAACGTCTACTACGACGAGGTGGACGGCAAGCCCGTGGCCGTCCAGCCCGCGCACGTCAACTTCGGCATCGCCATCGACATGCCCAAGCCCGACGGCACCCGCCTCCTGATGGTCCCGAACATCAAGAAGGCGGAGACCATGAACTTCGCCGAGTTCTGGCACACCTACGAGGACCTCATCAAGCGTGCCCGTAACGGCAAGCTCACCGCTGACGACCACGCCGGCACCACCGTCTCCCTGACGAACCCGGGCGGCATCGGCACCGTGCACTCCGTCCCGCGCCTTTCCAAGGGCCAGGCGGCGATCATCGGCGTCGGCGCCCTCGACTACCCGGCCGAATGGCAGGGCGCCAGCGAGAAGATCATCGCCCAGAACGCCATCAGCAAGATCCTCACGCTGACCTCCACCTATGACCACCGCGTCATCCAGGGCGCGGGCAGCGGCGAATTCCTCAAGCTGGTCCACCAGCTGCTGCTGGGCGCGCAGAACTTCTACGACGAAATCTTCGAAGCACTGCGCATCCCGTACGAGCCCGTCCGTTGGAGCCCCGACCTCCAGGTCGACCCCGCCGACGAGATCAACAAGGTTGCCCGCATCCAGCAGCTGATCCACTCCTACCGGGTCCGCGGCCACCTCATGGCCGACACCAACCCGCTCGAGTACGTCCAGCGCAAGCACCCGGACCTCGACGTCCTGACCTACGGCCTGACCCTCTGGGACCTCGACCGCGAATGGCCCACCGGCGGCTTCGGCGGCAAGCCGATGCTGAAGTTCCGCGACATCCTTGGCGTGCTGCGCGATGCGTACTGCCGCACCACCGGCATCGAGTACATGCACATCCAGGAGCCCAAGGAACGCCAGTGGTTCCAGGACCAGCTGGAGCACCCATACTCCAAGCCCAGCCGCGAAGAGCAGCTGCGCATCGTCTCCAAGCTCAACGCGGCCGAGGCGTTCGAAACCTTCCTGCAGACCAAGTTCGTCGGCCAGAAGCGCTTCTCGCTTGAAGGCGGCGAATCCCTGATCCCGCTGCTGGACACCATCATTTCGGACGCCGCCGACGACGGCCTTGACGAGGTTGCGATCGGTATGGCCCACCGCGGCCGCCTCAACGTACTGACGAACATCGCGGGCAAGACCTATGCCCAGGTGTTCCGTGAGTTCGAAGGAACCCAGGACCCGCGCTCCGTGCAGGGTTCGGGCGACGTCAAGTACCACCTCGGCACCGAAGGCACGTTCACCTCGGACAACGGCAAGGAGACCAAGGTCTACCTGGCCGCCAACCCCTCGCACCTGGAGGCCGTGGACTCGGTCCTGGAAGGCATCGTGCGTGCCAAGCAGGACCGTCTGGACCAGGGCGAGACCTTCCCGGTCCTGCCGATCATGGTGCACGGCGACGCCGCGTTTGCCGGCCAGGGCGTGGTTGCCGAAACCCTGAACCTGTCCCAGCTGCGGGGTTACCGCACCGGCGGCACCATCCACATCATCGTGAACAACCAGGTGGGCTTCACCACCGCACCGTCCTCCTCGCGTTCCTCCACCTACTCCACGGACGTCGCGAAGATGATCCAGGCACCGGTGTTCCACGTGAATGGCGACGACCCCGAAGCCGTGGTGCGTGTGGCGCAGCTGGCTTACGAATTCCGCCAGCGCTTCCACAAGGACGTCATCGTGGACATGGTGTGCTACCGCCGCCGTGGCCACAACGAAGGCGACGATCCCTCGATGACGCAGCCGCTGATGTACAACCTGATCGAGGCAAAGCGCTCGGTCCGCAAGCTGTACACCGAGTCCCTGATCGGCCGTGGCGACATCACCGAGGAAGAAGCAGAGCAGCTGCTCCGCGACTACCAGGAGCGCCTGGAACGTGTCTTCGCGGAGACCCACGCCGCCCAGACCTCGCCCATCCCGATCGTCACCGCCGACTCCGCCGCTGTTTCGGGCATCGAGCGCCCGATCGCACAGCAGGCCGACTCCGGAACGAACGCCCCGGCGTCGACTGCCATCTCCCCCGAGGTGCTCCAGCACATCGGCCGTGCCCACCTTGAAATCCCGGAGGATTTCACAGTCCACTCCAAGCTCAAGCAGCTCCTCGAGAAGCGCGAGCAGATGTCCCGCGAAGGCGGCATCGACTGGGGCTTCGGCGAAATCGCGGCCTTCGGTTCGCTCATCATGGAAGGCGTCCCGGTCCGCCTGGCCGGCCAGGACTCGCGCCGCGGCACCTTCGTGCAGCGCCATGCGGTCTTCCATGACCGCCTCAACGGCAACGAATGGATGCCGCTCGGCAAGCTCAGCGACAACCAGGCCAAGCTGTGGATCTACGACTCCCTGCTGTCGGAATACGCCGCCATGGGCTTCGAATACGGCTACTCCGTAGAACGTCCGGATGCCCTCGTGCTCTGGGAGGCCCAGTTCGGCGACTTCGTCAACGGCGCCCAGACCATCATCGACGAGTTCATCTCCTCAGCCGAACAGAAGTGGGGCCAGCGTTCCTCGCTCGTGCTCATGCTGCCGCACGGCTACGAAGGCCAGGGACCGGACCATTCCTCCGCCCGCATCGAGCGCTTCCTCCAGCTGTGCGCCGAGGACAACATGGTGGTCGCCAACCCGACCACCGCCGCTTCGCACTTCCACCTGCTGCGCCGCCAGGCCTACAGCCGGCCCCGGAAGCCGCTCATCATCTTCACGCCGAAGCAGCTGCTTCGCCTGAAGGCCGCGGCATCCGCCGTCGAGGACTTCACCTCGGGCGGCTTCAAGCCGGTCATCGGCGAGCACGAGGCGCTGCAGAACGTCGACCGCGTACTGCTGGTGTCCGGCCGCCTCTACTACGACCTGCTGTCCAGCCGCCAGAAGTCCGGTGACACCTCGACGGCGATCATCCGGGTGGAGCAGCTGTACCCGCTGCCGCAGGCGGAGATCGAGGCCGAGCTGGCGAAGTACCCGAACGCCGAGGTTGTCTGGGCCCAGGACGAGCCCGCCAACCAGGGCCCGTGGCCGTTCATCGGACTGAACCTGCCGCAGGCCTTGGACCGCAAGGTCCGCCTGGTGTCCCGCCCGGCCTCGGCCTCCACGGCTGCCGGTTCCATGAAGCGCCACGCAGCGGAGCAGAGCACGCTGCTGAAGCAGGCCTTCGAACGCAAGTAAACAACAAGGGTGCCCGGCCGGAGCTTCGTAACAAGCCTCCCGCCGGGCACTTCTGTTTAAATGGGTAGACATGCCAGGTGGCTACGGCTGCCAGGCACCGGCACGGACCGCAACGTTGGTGAAGAGGTAACAGTGGAAGACAGGAAGCTGCGCATCGCGGCTGTTGGAGATGAACTGCTCGCAGGACTCGGCGATCCCCGTGCCCTGGGTTGGCTGGGCCGGGTGCTCGCGCGGACGCCCCATGACGCCGTCGCCGTGGAGAGCTATTCGCTTCCCTGCCCGATGGAAGGCACCGAGGGCCTTGCCGGACGCTGGCTCGACGAAGCCGGCCGCCGCTTCAGCGACGCCCACGAAAACCGCCTGGTGATCGGACTGTCCGCCCGGGACATCGAATTCGGCCTGTCCACGGCCCGCAGCCGGCTCAACCTCGCGAACATCCTGGACGGCGCCACCCAGAACAACGTCGAGGTCTTCGTGGTCGGTCCTCCCCCAGGCCTGGATCCGGCACGCAACCGCCGGCTCGCCGAACTCAACGCCGCATTTTCGGATGTAACCACCCGCCGCAACCACCACTACGTCGACACCTTCTCGCCCCTGCTCAACCACGAACAATGGCGGACCGACCTCGCCTCGAACGGCGGCACCCCCGGCCAGGCCGGCTACGGCCTGATGGCGTGGCTGGTGCTGCACCGCGGCTGGTTCCAGTGGCTGAGGATCGCTCAGCCCGAATAGGACCGGCAGCCCTCGAGGGAAACCATTGCCATCGCCCGATTTGCGATATATCGTGACTTCATCAACGCGATATATCGCAATTTCTGGAGGGGTCATGTCAGAACAGAACTGGACCGTCACCGGCCCGCAGACCATCGACGTCGACGGCGTCCGCTCGCTCAGGCTGGGCATCGTCAAGGGCCGTTTTGACATCGTCACGCATGACGAGGCCACGGCCCGCATCGAAGTATCCGAGATAGCGGGCGATCCGCTGAGCGTCACCGTCGTCGACGGCCGCCTGGAGGTCCGCCACCAGCTCCACGGGGCCCAAGGGTGGTTCCGCAACCTCATGGGGACCGTCAACAACACCAGCAGCAATACCGTGGTGATCGGCATCGCCGTCCCGGCCGGCATCACCGTCGAGGCCGGCACTGTCAGCGGCGACGGCATGGTCTCCGGAACCTCGGGGACCACCAGGCTCAACACGGTGTCGGGCTCCGTGCTCTCGGATGACACCAGCGGCGAACTGCATGTGAACACCGTCAGCGGGGAAGTCATCGCACGCGGCCACCACGGGGTGATGACCGCCAAGAGCGTCTCGGGCGAAGTGACCGCGTCCGGCGATTTCAGCAACGTCCGGGCCACAACCGTCAGCGGGGACCTCAGCTTCGACCTGCACGGCCACACTCACGACCTTGCCGCCCATTCGGTGTCCGGAGACGTGACGGTCAGGCTACCCCGGGACATCGGCGCGGATGTCGCTGCAAAGTCCGCCAGCGGCGCCGTCGTGATTGACGGACAGCTCCATGACCATCCGGGCAACAATGTGCAGGCGACCGTGGGCCCCAGGGACCGGATCACCCTGGTGCGGTGCAACTCGGTGTCCGGGAAGACCTATGTCATCCACGGCAGCGCCGCGGCCACCGGTTCTCCGGCGGCCGGCGGGCAGGTGCCGGGCGGGGGCGGGTTCTGATGCCGCCGGTCTTCGCCCACGGAGCCCTCCGGCTCTACTTGCTGGCCCTGCTGGAGTCCGGCCCGAAGCACGGCTACGAAATCATCAAAGCGCTCGGCGAACGCTTCGGCGGCACCTACTCCCCCAGCGCTGGCACGGTCTACCCCCGGCTGGGCAAGCTGGAGGAAGAAGGTCTGGTGGCCACCGAGAATGACGGGCGCCGCACCAACTACTCGATCACCAGGGCCGGGCTGGCCGAACTAGACAGCCGGCGCGCCGAACTGGCCGAGGTCGAGGCGGGCATTTCGGCCTCGGTACGGCGACTGGCGGACGAACTCCGGGAGGACATCCGCAGCAATATGCGCGGACTGCGGGCAGACCTGGCAGCCAGTGCCGAGTCGGCCCGGGCGGCGGCTGTACCGGCCGGAACCGGTCAGGGAACGGGGCGGCATTCACCGGAAAGCGTGCGGCTCCTGAAGGAAGCAGAGCTCATGGTGCAGTCTTTCCGGGACGACATGCGGGTGGAACTGCGCAAGCATGCAGGCGCCGCCCAGCTGACGCCCGTCGCCCTGGAGACGGTCCGCACTGTGCTGGACCAGGCGCGCATTGCCATCAGGAACTCCATGCGGCCCTGATCCGGCCCCGACGCGGAGCGCGTCCGCCGGTTCGCCGCCCGGCCCCCGCGTGTGGGAGACTGGAGGGCAGCTTTGTTGAGTACAAGAAACGAAGGAGGCCGGCTATGAGCAAGCGTGCACGCAAGCGTCGTGACCGTAAGCGCGGCGGCGCAAACCACGGCAAGCGTCCCAACACCTGAGTTGTTGGAGCAAACATGGAAGGGCCCCGGAAACCTGATGGTTTCCGGGGCCCTTCCGTTGGAGCCTTCGGCCGGCGCCTAGACCTCCGCCGAGTTCATCGAATGGATGCGGTCCAGGATGGAACTCTTGAGGTTCTCCGGGGCGAACTCGGTGCAGGAACGCTTGACGACCGTGCGGATGACGCATTCCAGGTCGTATTCCTCGGTGCACTCGGGGCACTCCTGCAGGTGCTGCTTGATCTCGGCAATGTCCTCCCGGGTCAGCGCACCGTCAAGGTATTCATAGATACGCTGCATCCGCGCATCGTCGCAGTCGCCCAGTCCTTGGCAGCTCATTTCCGTTTCTCCTGTGTATTGCTTGCGGCGCCGTTCCCGGCCGGGGTGTCCGCGGCGCCCCTGATTCCCCGTTCGGCGGCGTAGTCTGCCAGCAGTTCCCGCAGCATTTTCCTGCCACGGTGCAGCCGGGACATGACCGTTCCGATGGGGGTGTTCATGATGTCCGAAATTTCTTTGTAGGCGAAGCCTTCGACGTCCGCGAAATACACCGCGAGCCGGAATTCCTCCGGGATGGCCTGCAGCGCACGCTTTACGTCGGAGTCGGGAAGATGGTCCAAGGCTTCCGCCTCGGCCGAACGCAAGCCGGTCGAAGTGTGCGATTCTGCCCTGGCAAGCTGCCAGTCCTCAATCGAGTCCGAGTTCGACTGGAGTGGCTCGCGCTGCCGCTTCCGGTACAGGTTGATGTAGGTGTTTGTCAGGATCCGGTACAACCAGGCCTTGAGGTTTGTTCCGGGGTTGTACTGATGGAACGCCGAAAACGCCTTGGTGTAGGCCTCCTGCACCAGGTCCTCCGCGTCCGAAGGGTTCCGCGCCATGCGCATCGCAGCCGAGTAGAGCTGGTCGACGTACTGCATGGCGTCCCGTTCGAAGCGGGCCCGCCGCTGTTCGGGCGTTTCGCTTGCGACATCGATGACGACGCCGGCGCCGGACTCTTCAGCTGCGGCCGGCGAGCCTGGTTGGGGCTGCTCCGCTGCTTCGTACATGGCCGCTGCGGCCGGGTCCAAGGTGCTCATTGCGTTCAAGTCTACTGTCACCCGGCGCGCACCCTTCTCCGGCTCCCGCACCGGTGCCGGCACTTCCTGACGGTCTTTCACCAAGCTCAAGAAAGCGGCTCCTTCCACTTGATACTGGCTTCGCACTCGTTCTGCGCGCAGGCCTCCCCGCGCGCAGCCGCGCCTTCTTCTCACAACCGCCCCTCCCGGGCAAATATTCCGCAAAGGTGCAAGACTAGGAGGCGACTGCACCCTTGACCGTTGCGGCAAGCCATCCAGGAGGCAAAACATGTCCCTCATCCGTTTTCCCGCCCGCCCGATGCTGGCCTCAAGCTTCGTAGTTTCCGGGATCGACAAGCTCAAGAACGCGGACGACACTGCCAAGCAACTCTCCCCGCTGCTGCGCCGGGCCTCGGATTCCCTGCCATTCCCGGCCGATGAAAAACTCATCGCCCGGCTTATCGGCGGCACCCAACTTGGTGCGGGCGCCCTGCTCGCTCTTGGCAAGCTGCCCCGCTTCTCTGCCGGCCTGCTGGCGGTCATTTCGGGACTGAACGCCTTCGTCGAGTGGCGCTCGGCGGACATCAGCACCAAGGAAGGCCGGCTTGAGCGCCGCGCGCAGCTGTTGAAGAACATCTCGCTCACCGGGGGCGCGCTGCTCGCTGCCGTCGACACCGCCGGCAAGCCGAGCCTTGCCTGGCGTGCCGAGCACCTGGCCATGGACGCCCGCAAGGCCGGCGGCAAGCAGTTGAAGAAGGCGGACCGCGCCGTCCGCAAGGCAGTAGACAACGCAGTTGGAGCATAAAGAACGCATGACCGGCACCACGGAAGCCACCACAACCTCCGCACCCCTCTGGGACGCCCCTTTCGCGCACCGGCCCGTTGACGCCACGGTCACGGTTCCGGGTTCCAAGTCCCTCACCAACCGCTATCTGGTCCTCGCGGCCTTGGCCGACGGACCATCCAGGCTCCGCGCTCCCCTCCACTCCCGGGATTCTGCCCTGATGATCGAGGCGCTCCGGCAACTGGGCGCCACCGTGACGGAGGTGCCGGGCGACGGCAGCTACGGACCTGACCTGCTGATCGAACCGATCGATCCGGCGGCGCCGGCCTCCGATTGCGCCATCGATTGCGGGCTCGCCGGCACCGTGATGCGTTTCGTGCCTCCGCTCGCGGCCCTTCGCAACGGTTCCTCGGCGTTCGACGGCGACCCGCACGCCCGCAAGCGCCCCATGAACACGATCATCGAGGCGCTGTCCGCGCTCGGCGTCGGGATTTCCGGCCCGGACGGCGGGCCTGCGTCCTCGCTTCCTTTCACGGTGGACGGCAACGGTTCGGTACGCGGCGGCCACCTGGTGATCGACGCCAGCGCATCCTCCCAGTTCGTCTCCGCGCTGCTGCTGGTCGGCGCCCGCTTCACCGAGGGCCTGCACCTGGAGCACGTCGGCAAACCGGTGCCCAGCCTGGACCACATCAACATGACGATCGCCGTACTGCGCGGCGTGGGCGTCGTGGTCGACGACACCGTCCCCAATCACTGGGTGGTGTCCCCCGGCGCCATCCGGGCCTTCGACGTGCGGATCGAACAGGACCTCTCCAATGCCGGGCCTTTCCTGGCCGCCGCCCTCGCCACCAAGGGCACCGTCCGGATTCCCAACTGGCCGTCCAACACCACCCAGGTGGGCGATCTCTGGCGGGAGATCCTGCAGACCATGGGCGCCACCGTCAGCCTCGACAACGGCACGCTCACCGTGACCGGCGGGCAGGAAATCAAGGGGGCGGACTTCGACGAGACCAGCGAACTCGCCCCGACGGTGGCGGCCCTCTGCGCCCTGGCCACCGGCCCGTCCAGGCTCACGGGCATCGGCCACCTGCGCGGTCACGAAACGGACCGCCTGGCGGCGCTGGTCGCCGAAATCAACAGGCTCGGCGGCGACGCCGAGGAGACCAACGACGGCCTGGTGATCCGGCCCGCCAAGCTGCACGGCGGCGTCGTGCACAGCTACGCGGACCACCGCATGGCGACCGCCGGGGCCATCCTGGGCCTCGCCGTCGAAGGCGTGCTCGTGGAGGACATCGCCACCACCTCCAAAACCATGCCGGAGTTCCCGCAGATCTGGGCGGCCATGCTTGAACAGGACAGCGCCGCGCCCGGAGCCCCGGAGCCCGGTCACTGACGATGGGACGCTCCGCACAGTCTTGGGATGAGTCCGACGTCCGGATCCGGCCCAACAAGAAGGGTTCCCGCCCGCGTACCAAAGACCGGCCGAGCCACGACGACGCCGTGCTCGGCCGGATCATCACGGTGGACCGCGGGCGCTACACCGCCGTGGTCGCCGAGGACACGCCCGAGGAACGCATTGTCATCGCCGCCCGCGCCCGCGAACTGCGGCGCAACCCAGTGGTTCCCGGCGACTTCGTCGGACTTGTAGGAGACGTGTCCGGCGCACCCGACACGCTGGCCCGCCTGGTCCGCGTCGAGGAGCGCAAGACAGTGCTGCGGCGCAGCGCCGACGACACCGATCCCGTGGAACGGGTGGTGGTGGCCAACGCCGACCAATTGGTGATCGTGGTGGCGGCGGCCAACCCGGAGCCGCGCACCGGGTTCATCGACCGCGCCCTGGTGGCAGCCTACGACGCCGGAATCGAGCCGCTGCTGCTCATCACCAAGGCGGATGTCAAGGATCCTGCGGAACTGTTGGCCAACTACCTGAGCCTCGATTTTCCGGTGATCATCAGCCGTACCGCCGATGCTGAGGCTTCCGGCATCGACGCCCGGAGCGACGACGGCCTTTCCGCGAGGCTCGACGGCAGCGCCGTCGGCCAGCTGCGCGAATACCTCGACGGCAAAGTAACGGTATTGCTGGGGCACTCCGGCGTCGGGAAGTCCACCATGGTCAACGCCCTCACCGGCGCCGAACGCGCCACCGGTGGCGTGAACGCCGTCACCGGCCGCGGACGCCACACCTCCTCCTCGGCCCTGGCCCTGAGGCTGCACGAAGCTCCCGCCGGGAGCTGGATCATCGACACCCCAGGCATCCGTTCCTTCGGGCTGGCATTGGTGGATCCGGACCGGATCATGCACGCCTTCCCGGACCTTGAGCCGGGCACCGAATCCTGTGAACGCGGCTGCAAGCACGACGCCAACGCGGTCCGCTGCGGTCTCGACGACTGGGTCGCCTCGGGTTCCGCCGGGGAAGCGGGCCCGGCCCGCCTGGCCTCGCTGCGCCGCCTCCTGGGCGCGGATCCGCGCCAGGAGGCCAAGGAATCCAAGGAGCTGGGCACCGTCATCTGACGAGCCATGCTCCACGGTTCCCCGGGCGGGCTGTGTTTTACCGGTAGCTTGGAACCATGACCCAAGCCGATCCGAACTACAACGACGACCTCCGCCTTGCCCACGTGCTTGCGGATTCCGTCGATGCCCTGACCATGGAGCGATTCAAGGCCCTGGACCTGCAGGTTGAGTCCAAGCCCGACCTCACCCCCGTGACCGACGCCGACCGCGCTGCCGAGGAAGCCATCCGCGGCCAACTGTCCCGCTCGCGTCCCCGGGACGCCGTGCTAGGCGAGGAATTCGGCAGCACCGGGCACGGCGCCCGGCGCTGGATCATCGATCCGATCGATGGAACCAAGAACTTTGTCCGCGGCGTTCCCGTCT
This sequence comes from Arthrobacter sp. R-11, assembly GCF_049913155.1. Lineage (GTDB taxonomy): Bacteria > Actinomycetota > Actinomycetes > Actinomycetales > Micrococcaceae > Arthrobacter. The sequence goes on from NZ_CP183979.1 coordinate 2,889,032, forward strand.
GGGCCACCCTCATCGCCCTGGTCGACGGCGACGAGGTGGTTGTCGGCGTCGTCAGCGCCCCCGCGCTGGGCCGGCGCTGGTGGGCGGTCAAGGGCGGAGGCGCCTACACCGGCCGCTCCCTGGCCTCGGCCACCCGGCTCAAGGTCAGCAATGTCTCGCGGCTGTCGGACGCCTCCCTGTCCTACTCGGAAATCTCGGAATGGAAAAAACAGGGCTCACTGGATTCCTTCTTGGACCTGGAAGACGCCGTCTGGCGCAGCCGGGCGTACGGCGATTTCTGGTCCTACTGCCTCGTGGCCGAAGGTGCGGTGGACATCGCCGCCGAACCTGAGCTCGAGCTCTACGACATGGCGGCGCTGGTGCCGATCGTGACGGAAGCCGGCGGCCGCTTCACCTCCTTGGATGGCAAGGACGGTCCGTTCGGCGGGAACGCCGTGGCAAGCAACTCGATCCTGCATTCCGAGGTCCTGAAGAAACTCAACCCTTCCATCGACGACCTCCTCTGATCCCTTCACAGGAGTTTCGGCGAAGATTCATCGGCAGGCATCCCCGTCGCGGGACGCCTGCCGATTTTTGTTCGGCAAACCGCCCCGAAACCGCTTTTCCGTAACAATCGGCTTAACAAAGCCGGCTGGCTTTGGCACCTCGCGTATGGTGTCTTAGTCTCAAAGACAGGTCACGAGTGCCAGCGTGAAACCCCGGTTTGCTGGCCGGCAACCCTCCATCGCGGCGGGGTGCCCCGGGTGACGACCCGGCCGGTCCGGAACGGATGCGGCAAGCGCGGATCCCCTGCATGCAGGGTTCCCTTGAATGAGGACTCCCATGAGCACTGCCACTTTCACTTCGCCTGAACTCCGTCACAACGATTCCCCGCTGTCGCCGGCTGCCCGCCCGCTGGCCGCCGTCACCGGCGCCGAACTGCAGGCACCGCTCATCCAGGGCGGCCACGTACGCTACGCGAACCTGGATTATGGTGCATCCGCCCCGGCACTGACTGTCGTGTCCGCCTACCTGAACGAGGTCCTGCCCTTCTACGCGAGCGTCCACCGCGGCGCCGGCTACGCCTCGCAGATCAGCACCTCGGTCTACGAAAACGCGCGCAACATCGTGCGCGATTTCGTGGGCGGCCGCGCGGACGACAGCGTGATCTTCACCCGCAACACCACGGATTCGCTGAACCTGCTTGCCGGCTGCCTGCCTCTTGTGGACGGAAGGCATAGCGGCGAGGTCCTGTATCTGGACATCGAGCACCACGCCAACCTGCTCCCCTGGCAGCATGTCCCGCACCGCAGCATTGTGGCGGCATCGACCTTGGCGGAAACCCTGGCCAACGTCCGCGAAGCCCTCGCGCAGGGCGGCGTCAGCCTGCTCGCCGTGACCGGAGCCTCCAACGTCACCGGTGAGATCCTGCCCGTCAAGGAACTCGCCGCACTGGCCCACGCGTACGGCGCACGCATCGTCGTCGACGCCGCCCAGCTCGCCCCGCACCGCCGGGTCGACATCGCCGCGGCGGACATCGACTACCTGGTCTTCTCGGGGCACAAACTCTACGCACCGTTCGGCGCCGGCGTCCTGGTGGGCCGCCCCGACTGGCTCGACGCCGGCACCCCGCACCTCGCCGGCGGCGGCGCCGTCCGCGAAGCGCGCCTCGACTCTGTCATCTGGGCCACCGGACCGGCCCGCCACGAAGGTGGCTCCCCGAACGTACTCGGCGCGGCCACCCTGGCCAGGGCCACCCAGGTCATCGCGGAACTGGACCAGGACGAATGGCACGCCCACGAATCCGCGATCCGCACCCACCTGGTTGCGGGGCTGAAGGAAATCGAAGGCGTTACCGTCCACCAGATCTTCAGCGACACAGACCCCGCCGACACCATCGGCGTTGTGAACTTCTCCCTTGAGGGCTACGACGCCGGCCTGGTCGCCGCGTATCTCTCCGCCGAACACGGCATCGGCCTGCGGGACGGACGTTTCTGCGCCCACCCCCTGCTCAAGAGGCTCGGTCTCCCCTCCGGTTCCCTGCGCGCCAGCTTCGGCCTGGGTTCCCGGCTCGAGGACGCCACCCGCCTGATCGCCGGCATCAAGGCACTCAAGACCGAAGGCCTGGGCTGGGACTACGTCGTCGACGCCGGCCGCTGGGTCCCTGCCAACGACCACCGCAGCTACCCGCACTGGGCGCCGAACACTCCCGGCACCGCGGGCGCAGCGCCCTGCAGCACCGACTGAGTGCGGTAGATTCGTAGGGTATTTCAGGACCCTGTGAGGAGTGGACGCGTGGCTTTGCGATCCGGTGGACACCGCGGCGGGCCCAGGCTCCACGGCCCCAAGCTCAACAGCGGCCGGCGGCGTGAACTCGGTTCGAGCTTCCAGGACGGCGGCGAGCACTACCATCGCGTCCGTCCCGGCTACCCTGCCGATTCCGCGGACTGGCTGGTGCCCGCCGGCGCCCGGACCGCCGCGGACATCGGCGCCGGGACCGGCAAATTCACCGCCCTGCTGCTGGAACGCGGCCTGCTGACAGCCGCCGTCGACCCCTCCGAAGACATGCTCGCGCAGCTGAGGAAGGATTACCCGGCGGCCACGGCACTCCTCGGCACGGCAGAGGCAACAGGGCTGGCGGACTCAACATTCGACGTCGTCAGCGTTGCCCAGGCCTGGCACTGGTGCGATCCCTTCTCGGCAAGCACCGAACTGGCCCGCATCCTGCGACCCGGCGGGGTGCTCGGACTGGTGTGGAACCAGCTGGACACCTCGGTCCCGTGGGTCCATCGGCTCTCGCGCATCATGCATGCCGGGGACGTCCATAAAGCGGACTTCCGGCCCGTGGTGGGCCCGGAATTCACTGGCCTGGAGAGCCACCTGAGCCCGTGGGAGGATCCATTGCTTCCCGAAGACATCATGGAGCTGACGAAGTCGCGCAGCTACTACCTGCGGGCGAATGAGGCCACCCGGGCCAAGGTCATCGCCAACCTCCACTGGTATCTGCACGACCACCTTGGCCACGGGCCATCCGACGTCATCCGGCTGCCCTATGTAACACAGAGCTGGCGGGCGCGGAAAGTCTGAGCCGGGCAAATTTCCAGGCAGGCCGTTCACGGTAGGCTAGGACCGTGAAGACCGGTACGCCCTCATCCTCGATCGAGGACTACGTCAAGGTCATCTATTCGTTTACCGAGTGGCAGGACAAACCCATCACGTCCTCGCAGCTCGCCCAGCGCCTCGGCGTGGCGAACTCCTCGGTCTCGGAGATGGTCCGCAAGCTCAAGGACCAGGGCCTGGTGGACCACCAGCCCTATAGCGCGATCACCCTGACCCCGGAGGGGATGCAGCTCGCATTGGCCATGGTCCGCCGGCACCGGCTGATCGAGACCTATCTTGTGATGGAGCTTGGCTACAGCTGGGACGAAGTCCACGACGAAGCCGAACTCCTCGAACACGCAGTCTCCGACACGTTCATCGAACGCATGGCCCGGAAGCTCGGCGACCCGGCGCGGGATCCCCACGGCGACCCCATCCCCGCCGCTGACGGCACCGTGGCGCTGCCGCATGCCCACCGGATGGTCGAACTCGACAAGGGACATTCCGGCCGGATCACCAGGATCAGCGACGAAAACCCGGAGCTGCTGCGCTACCTGGCCGCAGAGGAAATCGACCTGGACGCCAGCGTGGAGGTGCTGGGCCGCAAGCCTTTCGGCGGGGCCTTGGTGGTGAAGATCGGCAGCGGCTCTTCCAGCCGGGAGTACGATCTCGCCGACGAGGTGGCCTCGGCTCTCTGGATCGCTTCGGAGTCGACGCACGAAGGCTGCACGCTGCCCGACGCCTGACGCTATCGGCCGTCCCCGCCCTGCGTCACCGGCTCCAGTTCGGGGTTGCGGATTCCGACGGCGGACGCGGCCGCCCCGATCATGAGCAGCACCGCGGTGACCACCGCGCCCTGGTGCAGGCCCGCCGTCGTCAGGACCGGGCCAGTGATAATCCCGGCAAAGGCGATGCAGATCAGGCCCGCGATGCGGGCCACCGCGTTGTTAATCGCCGAACCTATGCCCGCCTGTTCGGTTGGAACCGCGCCCAGGATGGCAGCGGTCAGCGGAGCGACGGTCACGGCCAGGCCGATTCCGAACACGATCTGCCCCGGCAGCACCTGGGCCCAGTAGTTCAGGGTCTGCTGCACCGTAAGCAGCAGCAGGAAGCCGATGCCGCATAGCACCGGGCCGAGGGTCATGAACCAACGGGGCCCGAACTTGCCGGCAAGGCCGCCGAAGTAGCTGGAGGCCAGCATCAGGATCACGGTGGAAGGCAGCAGGGCGATACCTGCCGTCGTCGCGGTCATCCCGCCCACCTGCTGGAGGTAGATCCCCAGCAGGAAGAAGCCCAGGGAGAAGGCCGCATAAATGGCAAGGGTCGCGATGTTTCCCCAGCCAAAGTTCCTGATCGTGAAGAGCCGCAGCGGCAGCATTGGCGCCGGCGTCCGGGCTTCGTGGGCGAGGAACAGGATCAGGGCAACCACGCCGACGGCAAGCGGCACCCACACGAACGGGCTGCCCCAGCCGAGGTGGCCCTGTTCGATGAACGCGTACACGGGACCGCCGAGTCCGACGATTGCCAGGCTCGCACCACGATAATCGATGTGTCCCGCTGCGGGGTCCCTACTGTCGTCCTCGCGCAGCCTCAGGACCAGGGGCCAGACCACGGCAAGCGGGACCAAATTGGCAAAGAAGAAGAAACGCCACGACAAATAGTCGACCGAGAGCCCGCCCACCAACGGCGCCACGATGGCCGCGGCGCTGGTCCATCCGGACCACTGGCCGATGGCCCGCGACTGCGACGGACCGCTGAAGAAGTTCACGATCAGCGCCAGCGAACTCGGAACCACGAGGGCGCCGGCTACACCCTGCAGGGCCCGGGCCACCACAAGGACCTCACCCGACCAGGCCAGGCCGCAGAGGACCGATGTCAGGGCAAAGCCGCCCAGCCCCCATTCGAGTACCCGCACCCTGCCGAAATGGTCCGACAATGAACCGGCCACAAGGATCAGGCCGCCGAGCGTGAGCAGGTACGCGTCCACCACCCACTGCTGGATGACAAGTCCGCCGCCGAGTTCGCGCCCGATCGCGGGCAACGCCAGGTTGACCACGAAGGTATCCAGGAAGGCAATGAACGAAGCCACTATGGCCACCACGAGCACACGCTTTTGCAGCGGCGTAGCTGGAGGGAGCACGGCCGTGTCGTTCATGTGCACAGCCTACGCCCGGGCACGGACCTTGTATCCAGCCGAAAGGGGCGTAGTTTACAAAGTGGGGGCCGATGGTCTCCAGAGGTGGTCCCTGCGGTATCCGGCATAGGAGCGAGTCATGCCTGACAAATCACCACACCAGCACGAGATAAAGAAGAGCGGCAAATCCATCAAGCAGAAGCGGGCCGTCAAGCGCGCAAAGCACGACACCGAAGCCGCCATCGATCCCGTTGCGCATCTGAAAAGGAAATGAGAGCACCCGGGGCCACCGGCCCCGGGTGTCTTATTCGTCCTTATCGCTCATTTCGCTGGGGACCGCCACCACGTCCACGATCCGGCCGTCACGCAGCACCGACATCCGGAAGGGCTCCCCGACCGCCTGGGAGAACAGCAGTTTCTGCAGGCTTTCCGCGCTGGACACCGCCTTGTCCTGGGCCCTGAGAACCAGATCGCCAGGCCGCATTCCGGCCTGTTCCGCGGGCGAGCCTGCGATCACCTCGACCACCCGAAGGGCCTCCTTGTTCCCCGTCCTCACCACGGCGCCCACGTCCAGCGGGATCGGGGTGCTGACCAATCCGAGGTAGGCCCTCGTGACCCGGCCATCACGCAGAAGGGCAGCGATGATGCGCCGGGTTGTGCCGTTGATGGGAATCGCCAGGCCCAGGCCCAGCCCCGCAACGGCCGTATTGATGCCGACGATCCGCCCCTTCGTGTCTGCCAATGCTCCCCCCGAATTTCCGGGGTTCAGTGCCGCGTCGGTTTGGATGACGTCTTCGATCAGCCGGGTGTGCCTTCCCGACCGCACGGGGATGGAGCGGCCAAGCCCGCTGACGACGCCGGCAGTCACCGATCCGGACAGCCCCAGCGGATTGCCGACCGCAACAACGAGTTGACCGACCCGCAAGGATTCAGCGTTCCCCAGGACCGCCGGCGGAGGAGTGTGGCGGGCACGGAGCACGGCGAGATCGGACAAGGGATCGGAGCCGATGAGCTCGACTTCGCTGTGCGTGCCGTCAACGAAAACGGCCCTTCCTCCCTGGTGGCCTGCTACGACGTGTGCGTTCGTGAGCAGGTAGCCGTCCGCCGTGAAGACCACCGCTGAACCGGCACCAAGCCTGACATAGCCGTTGCGCCGGACGCCGTTCATTTCGAGGGCGGCAACGTGTGCCGTCACGCTCCCTGCCACCCGCATGACGGTCTGCGAATACGTGTCCAAAACGTCGTCGTCGGACACGGTCTCAGCAGGTTCCTCCGGGAACACCGCCTCCGGTTCGTTGCCCATGGCTGCCTCCTCAGGCCTTGATACCTGCTTCAACGCGCGGGGAACCGCCCCTAATCCGCGCAACGCTACGCCGTGGGTGAACCTGTTCTTCGGGCCAGTGAGGGCACGAAAAAAGGCCCCTGTTTCCAGGGGCCTCAATTCGTGGAGATGGGGGGAATTGAACCCCCGTCCGATGTCGTGTTGTCAGGGCTTCTCCGGGCGCAGTTTGCGTCGGATTTTCTCGGCCCCAGCCATGCTGCAAACAGCTGGCTGATCCGGGCCCAGTCATCTAAAAGTCCCGTTCACCCCAATGACAAAGGTAAACAGCAGTGGCTATCTGAATGACGCCAGGAACCGGGGCGATAGCAACCCCGGGCTGACGGACTGTCTTACTGCTTAGGCAGCAAGAGCGAAGTCAGTGCGCTTAGATTCGGCACTTATTGGTTTGCAGACAGCGTTTACGAGATAATTCTGCATCCTCGGCCCGCTTCACCTGTCGCGACTAACATCGTCGAAACCGATCATCCCCGTATTTTGTTACCAAATTCCGTCCGGCACAGCGGCAAGACCGCCATTCCGTCCGGACTATCCATCATAACGCACCGCGACGGGAAATCATTCCACGCAGCGCGGGCGGCTAGCGCCGGTTGCGTTCGCGCATTTCGCGCAGCGCCTCCCGGTTGTCCTGCTGTTCCCTGAGCGTCTGCCGCTTGTCATAGTCCTTCTTGCCTCGGGCGAGTGCGATTTCAACCTTTGCGCGGCCGTCCAGGAAGTAAAGCTGCAGCGGCACCACGGTGAAGCCGGATTCCCGGATCTTGCCCGCGATCTTGTCCAGCTCTTCCCGGTGGAGGAGCAGTTTGCGACGGCGGCGCGCGGCATGGTTGGTCCAGCTCCCCTGGTTGTACTCGGGGATATGGATTCCTTCCATCCACAACTCGTCGTTGTAGAAGGTGCAGAAACCGTCGACCATCGACGCGTGGCCCTCGCGAAGGGACTTCACTTCGGTTCCCATGAGGGCGATGCCAGCCTCATAGCTGTCCAGGATGTGGTAGTTGTGCCGGGCCTTGCGATTGGTGGCCACTACCTTACGGCCACTTTCCTTGGGCACGGTAGAACTCCTTGGTTTGTTGAGATTCACCCCAGTCTACGCCAGGGGCGGGCCCGGAAAGCCGCGCCCCGCCCCGACAAAGGGGAGCTAGAGCAGGGTCATCGGGTCGACGGCGGCCGAGTCGAGCCAGGTCTCGAAGTGCACGTGGCAGCCGGTGGAGTTACCCGTCGTGCCCGAGTACGCGATCAGCTGGCCACGGCTGACCTGCTGGCCTTCGGAAACCACCACGCTGGTGTTGTGGTAATACACCGTGGTCAGCGAATGGCCGCCCACCACACCGTGCGAGATCTTGACCCTGTTGCCGCCGCCATCGTTGCCCCAGCCTGCCGAGAACACGGTTCCGGCGGCCGCGGCGTACACCGGGGTGCCGCAGCTGGCCCCGAAGTCGATGCCGGTGTGCATGTAGCCGCCCTGGCCGTAGAAGTCGATGGTTCCAGGAGGCGTGGCACGCCAGCCGAAACCCGAGGTGATCGGCACGTCGGCCGGCACGGGGTGGATCAGGCCGAAGGCCGAGGCCGGCGGCACCACCGGAGGGTTGTAGGGCTGCACGGGCCTATTCTGCGCACGCGCTGCTGCCGCAGCGGCTTCCGCGATCCGGCGCTGCTCAGCCTCCCAGGCCTCACGGAGCTTGCGGTCGCGTTCGGCGATCTCCGCGGCCACGGTGGCCTGTTGTTCCTTCACTTGCTGCAGCTTGGCCTGGATGCCGGGCTTGGCCGCCTGCAGTTGGCTGTTCAGTCGCGTGGTGTCCGCAATGAGCTTGTCCACTTCGGCCTTCTTGGCCGCGGCTTCGTCCCGGGCGGCCTTCTCACGTGCCAGGGCGGCATCGGCCTTCGCCTTCAGGTCCCGGATTTCGTCCTCGACCGCTGCGAGGCGCGCCTGGGAATTCACGTTGGTGGCGTTCTGCTGCGTCAGCTTGGTCATGGCGGCGTTCTGGCTGCGCATGGCCTGGTCGGCGAGGTCCATCGTTTCGGTGAGGCTGCCGCCGTCGTTCGATCCGAACAGCAGCGCGACGTTGGTGGGAACACCGCCGGACTTATAGGCCTGCGAGGCGATCTGGCCGATCAGCTTCTTCGTCTCGCTGATCTTCTGCTTGTCGTTTTCCAGCTGCTCGGTGATCTTGGCTTTGTTCTGCTGGGCCAGATCCACGCGCGCGGCCAGGGCTTCGACCTCCCGGACGGCGGAGGCTACGCGCCCCTGGGCCTCGAGCAGGGCCTGCTGCGCACCGGGCAGGCGGCCCTGGTAGACCACCAGATCACCGGCAGCCTTGGCAATCTTGGCATCAACGAACTCCAGGGACTGTTCCACCCGTGCCGCTTCGGCTTCCAGGGCGGACTGCTTGTCCTCGAGATCGTCGGCCCGGGCAATCGGCGCCGCTGCCCCAAGGCCAGCCGCCAACGTCACCGCCAGCGCAGCGGCCACGATCTTCATCCGGCGCGCCGCAAGCCGCAGCTGCACCGGCAGCGGGACCCTTCCCGACGCCGGCAGGCTTTTCTGCTCTTCGCTGCGGTTCATCATTACACCTTCAGGTATCGGCGGAGGGTTAGCAAGGAAGCGATGCCCGCCAGTCCGCCGCCCAAGGCGATCAGGACCGGCGCGACAACTAGCACTTGGGCGGAGGAAATGAACGGGGTATTCAGGAACTGCCGCGACAGATCGCCGTTGAGCCAAAGGGTCACGAGCCACAGCGTACCGGAGGCCAGGAGCGCCCCCACCACGGCGGCGATCACGCCTTCGAGGATGAACGGCAGCTGGATGACGGTCTTGGAGGCGCCGACAAGCCGCATGATTCCGGTTTCGCGGCGCCGGCTGAACGCGGACAACCTGATGGTGGTGGTGATGAGCAGCACCGCGCAGACGATCATGACGACGGCGATCCCCATGGCAACCACGGAAGCCCCGTTCATCCAGACGAAGATCCGTTCAAGCACCTGGCGCTGGTCGCTGACAGTTTCCACGCCCGGCTGGGATGAGAAGGTCTCGCTGATGATCTGGTACTTCTCCGGGTCCTTCATGTTGATCCGGAAGGACGCCGGGAGCTGGTCCTGGGTCACCGAGTCCACGATCGGCGAATTGGAGAACTGGTCCTTGAAGTGCTGGAACGCCTCGGCCTGCGATTCGAACTGGAAATCGCTGATGTACTGCTTGACGGCCGGAGACTCAAGCATTTTGCCCAGGTTCTCCCGCTGTTCATCGGTAACCGCGCCGGAGGCGCAGCCGGCCGACGTCGAGGACTCGTTGCAGAGGAAGATCGCCACCTGGACTTTGTCGTACCAGTAGCCCTTCATCTGGTTGATCTGCATCTGCAGCATGCCGGCGGCCCCAACAAAGGTCAGCGACACGAAAGTCACCAGGACGACCGAAATCACCATCGACAGGTTGCGGCGCAGACCGCTGCCGATCTCACCGAGGATGAATGCAAGCCTCACAGCTGGCCTCCCGTCGCGCGGTTGAGTTCTTCGCCGCTGGCGTCCTTGAGCCGGCGGGACTCCCCGACCACGGGGATCATGGAGGTGTAGAGCGCCTTGGCCTCGTCACGCACCACCACGCCGTTCCGCAGTTCGACGACGCGCTTGCGCATTTCATTCACGATGTCGTCATCGTGGGTGGCCATCACCACGGTGGTCCCGTTCTGGTTGATCTTGTCGAGGACGCCCATGATGCCCATAGAGGTGATGGGATCCAGGTTTCCGGTGGGTTCGTCCGCCAGGAGGATGCCGGGCCGGTTGACGACGGCGCGCGCGATCGCGACGCGCTGCTGCTCGCCGCCGGAGAGTTCGTGGGGCATGCGCTTTTCCTTGCCTTCAAGACCGACCGTCTTGAGGACCTCGGGCACGGTTTCCCTGATGATGCTCCGGCTCTTGCCGATGACCTGCATGGCGAAGGCGACGTTGGCGAAGACGTTCTTCTGCGGCAGGAGGCGGAAGTCCTGGAAGACGACCCCGATGCCGCGGCGCAGCCTCGGCACGCGCCAGCTGGAGATGTTCGCGACGTTCTGGCCGGCCACGTACACCGACCCCGAAGTGGCCCGGTCTTCCTTCAGGATCAGCCGCAGGAAGGTGGATTTTCCGGATCCCGAGGCGCCGACCAAGAAGGTGAACTCCCCGCGTTCGATCTCGAGGCTGACGTCATCCAGCGCCGGCCTCGCATTGGGGTCGTAAACCTTGGTGACGTTCTCAAATCGGATCATGGCTCTTCGGCAACCCCGACCGACGCGCCGCATCGCGCGAAGCTCCAGCCACCGGTGCGGGGCTTTTCGTTTGGGGAAGATGGGCACCGGCCCTTCGACTATACGCACGGGTTCCCGGGAAGAACGCGGCCTCCCGGGGCGTGTCGCCAATCCTGTGCCGATCCTGTGTCTATCCTGCGCCAGGCCTGTGACTATCCTGCGCGGGGCCCAACCGGCTGCCGGTTCACCTCGTCCGCGGCTTAGCCTGCGGCGTTACGGTTTCCGGTGCGCCAGCGGATGCCCGCGTCAATGAAGTCGTCGATTTCGCCGTCGAGCACCGCAGAGGTGTTGCCGACTTCGTGCTCGGTCCGGAGGTCTTTGACCATCTGGTACGGGTTGAGCACGTAGGAGCGCATCTGGTCGCCCCACGATGCCTTCACGTCGCCGGCCAGGGCCTTCTTCTCGGCGTCTTCCTGCTCCTTCTTCAGCAGGAGCAGGCGGGACTGCAGGACCCGCATCGCGGCGGCGCGGTTCTGCAGCTGGGATTTCTCGTTCTGCATCGACACCACGATTCCCGTCGGGATGTGGGTCAGGCGCACTGCGGAGTCCGTGGTGTTGACGGACTGGCCGCCGGGGCCCGAGGAACGGAAGACGTCTACCCGGATTTCGTTGTCGGGGATCTCGATCGAGTCGGTCTGCTCGATGAGCGGAATGACCTCGACCGCCGCGAAGGAGGTCTGGCGCCGGCCCTGGTTGTCGAAGGGGCTGATCCGGACCAGCCGGTGCGTTCCGGCCTCGACGCTCAGGGTGCCGAAGGCGTACGGGGCCTTGACTTCGAAGGTTGCCGATTTCAGCCCGGCTTCTTCGGCGTAGGAGGTGTCCATGACGGACGTGGGGTAGCCGTGCCGTTCGGCCCAGCGCAGGTACATGCGCAGCAGCATTTCCGCGAAGTCCGCGGCATCCACGCCACCGGCGCCTGCGCGGATGGTGACCACGGCTTCGCGTTCGTCGTATTCGCCCGAAAGCAGGGTCACGACTTCGAGTTCGGCCAGGGCCTTCCGGATTGACTCCAGCTCCGTGGCCGCTTCAGCCATGGAATCCTGGTCGCCCTCGGCCTGGCCCAGTTCGACGAGTACCTCAAGGTCGTCGATGCGGCCGGCGAGCTTGTTCAGCCGTTCCAGCTCGGACTGACGGTGCGAGAGTTTGGACGTGACCTGCTGCGCAGACGCAGGATCGTCCCAAAGGTCCGGAGCCCCTGCCTGTTCGCTCAGCTCGGCAATATCAGCCTTGAGCCTATCGACGTCGGACACCTGCTCGATGGAGGAGTACGTTGAGCGAAGGGCGCGGATTTCCGCGGAAAAATCAATCTCAGCCATGGTTGTTCAAGCCTACGCCATCGGAAGGGCCCGGTGTCCTGCCGGTGCCCGCGTGACAAACATGGAAGGAGCCGGGAGCCGGAACCAGGAGCCGGAACCGCCGCCGACTAGCGTGTGAGCCGGGAGCGCGCTGTGGACCGTGCTTCGATCGGAATGCCTTCCGGGAGGAGGAAACTCACGATCGGCGGATGCGCGACGGCGGTGAGGGTGACGTCCGCCGACGAGGAGTCCGGGCTTCCCGTGCCCCCTCCGACAGCAAGGCGGTCGAAGCGGGCATAGGCGTTGTTGCGGCTGAGGTAGGACGCCGTGACACTGCGGACACGTTCGCTGGTGAGCACCGCCGCCGGCCGGCTGGATCCCCTGGTCGTGCCGCCAAGGGTGTAGCTGTCGGCGGCCGCCACCGAGGCGCCGTCGGCCATCGACAGGAGCTTCTTGTGCTCGATGTACACGGCCGAGGCCGCCGCGACGACGCTCGCCAGGAGTAAGGCAAGCAGCGTGAAGCCGATGATCAGCACCATGGTCTGGCCCTGTTCGGACTCGCCCCGGGCGCCGTTGGCGCTCATCGGAACCTCCCGACAATCTGGGAAGCAGAGGCGTTCAGCCGGCCGGCATCGAGCCGGAGCGAATCGCCGAACGGCACCATGGGCAGCGGAACCGTGAGGTTTACGGTGACCGTGACTGTTGCGCCCGCAGACATGCAGTCGGCGCGGTCACAGGAAATATCGATCGTCGCGCGCTCTGGGGGGTGCCCGTAATCGGCAAGGGTCAGCACGGCCGCTTGTTCCGCCGCCGCCCGGGCCCGGCCGGCGTCTTCCTGGGCAACGAACACCTTGGCGGCCTGGTCCGCGGCACCTACCACCCCGAAAGCGCCGCCCTGCAACTGGCCGACCGTGACAATGAAATACACGAGCGGAACCATCAGCAGCAGGGCCAGGAACGTGAACTCGACGACGGCGCTCCCCTCCTCCCTTCCGGTGCCCGGAAGCGGTCCGTCGCCTGACCGTGGGCGGCAGAGGGAGACACGCAGCCGGGTACCAAGGCGCCGCTGAAGATCAACCCGGAAGCGCCGCATGGCCCTTCACCTCCAGCACGGAAACCGGGACACCGAAGAGACCTACGACCGGAAGCGGCGCCCTGACGGTGACTTCAAGGGTGCGGATCCCCCGGACCTCCGCTTCCGACGTCGAGATGTCCTGCGCGTAGCCCGGGTTCAGCGCGGTGCCGATCAGATCGGCGGTGCGATGCCGGGCATCTTCGGGTGTCCTGTCGGCAAGGGTGCCGTAGCGGGCGCCGGAAGACGCGGCGTCGATGAGGGTGTTGCGTACGTGCAGCACGAGGGTCAACTGGATGATGGCGAGGAAGAGGAAGGTCAGGAGGGTGCCGACCAGGACGAAGTCGACGACGGCGGAGCCCCGCTCGTCCCCGCGGGTGCCAGGGTGCAACGCACCCGTCCTGGTGTCCGGCAGCATGGATCTACTTGTTGACCTTGTCCATGGCATTGTTGAACAATTCGGCGAGCGCCGGGGTCGCCAACGCCAGCAAGCCGGCAACCAGGGCGGCGGACATCAGGGTGATCATCACCCAACCGGGGACGTCGCCCCGCTCGGACATACCGGCGTCGGAAGCAAGCCGACGGGCGCAGCGGGACCCAATGCCCTCGAGGGACCGGGACAGGTACCCCAAGGTGGTCACCGGCAGGCTCCGGAGTTGTTGCGTTGTCATGTTCTTCCCCATTTCCTTGTGCGGGTCATTTGTGCAGGTTTTTCTTGTTCGAAGACCGGGTTGCCCGGGGTGGCTGCAACTGGCATCAGAAGCGCGTACATCAGAAGCCCAGGTTCAGGGCTGCGACGCCCGGGTAGACGGCAAACACGACAGTCAGTGGAAGGACGCCGAAGACCAGCGGCACCATCATGCCGATTTCCTTGCGGCCGGCCGACTCCATGAGTTCCCGTTTGGCGCTGTCGCGGACGTCCGATGCCTGGGCGCGGAGGACTTCGGCCAGCGGCGTGCCGCGTTCGACGGCGACAACCATGCCGTCGACGAAGCGCACCAACGCCCCCAGCTCTGTGCGCGCGGAAAAGTCCTGCAGCGCCTCGACCAGGGGCTTCCCGGCCCGCGTGGCGGCCAGGACAGCGCGAACTCCTTCGCCAGTTCACCGTTCGCTGTCCGGCAGACCCGATCCAGCGCACCGATCGCGCTCTCGCCCGCCCCCACCGCGAGGGCCATGAGCTCGGCCAGGCTTGGGAACTCCGCGAGCATGCGCCTCTCCCGGCGCTTGATCTGGACGCCGAGCACGTAGTCGCGGAACAGGAACCCGCCGAGCGTCGCCCCCACAATCGAAACGAGCGACAGGCCGAGGTTGAAGCGTCCGGCCGTCGCACTGAAGACCGTGAGCACGATGGCCAGCACGAAGCCGATGGCCGCCCAGAGCAATTGCTCGGCGCGGAAGTCCAGAGCCGTCTTCCTGGAACCTGCCCGCGCAAGGCGCCTGTTCAGGGCCGTGGTCCCGAAGTTGAACTTCGCGAGGTGGTGCAAGCCGTCCTCGACCAAGGGGCGCAGGATCCTCTCCAGGGGTCCGAAAGGCGTGATGTTGTGTCCGGAAGTCTGCAGGAGCGTGGATTCAAGGTTGTGGGACCTGAGCTGCGGCTCAATCCGTTCCAGGAACGGGGTGGCCCGCATGAACGGCATGCGGACAAGGACGAGCCAAAGCCCGGCCCCGAGAAGCAAGCCGCAGAAAACGGCCATGGCGGAAAAGGTGTTCATCGGAGCACCCTCTCGTCCTCGGGGAGCGCACCGATCCTCAGCATGATCGAATAGCAGAATGCCGAGATCACCAGGCCGCCGGCCAGCACAGCAACGCCCATGGGCGTGTTGTAGGCGGCGATGGCTTCCGACCGGCTCGCCAGCAGCATGAGGACTATCCACGGCGCCGCCACGGCGAGCCTGGCGGCGTTGATCGTCCAGGACTGCCTGGCAGCAAGCTCGCTCCTCGTCCGCGCGCTTTCGCGGAGGAACTCGCCCAGCGTTCCCAGAAGACGGCCGAGATCGGAACCACCGACGTCGCGGGTCATCCGGAGCGCCTCGACGATCCGGTCGGCCACGGGATCAGCTAGGCGGCCCTTCAGCCTGTTCAGCGCGGCATCGAACTGGCCACCTGCACGGTAGTCGGCGCCGAAGTCCCGGAACAGGGTGCGCAGTTCCTCCGGGCCTTTGTGCCCGAGCTGGATCAGCGCTTCCGGCAGCGGCAGGCCGGCGCGGATGGCCGAGCGGAGGTGATCGACGACGTCGGGCCACAGGCCACGGAGCATCGCGGTCCGCCGTCGGGCCCGCCATCGCACGACGGCGAGCGGGAGCCAGGCACCGAAGAGACCGAAGCAAGCGGCGATAGGCAGGGATCCGGTAACGATGAAGAAGACCAGGACCACGAACAGGCCCAGACCGAGGCAGGAAGCAGTGAGGCCCGCAGAGCTGACCTTCTCAATGCCCGCGGTAAGGAGAAGGGTCTCCAGCCGCTTCGGCTTCCGTTCCCGGGTTGCGGCGGGAGCCTGCTCCCAGGCGGACCACCAGATGAGGAAGACCCCGAGTCCGCAAAGGACTCCAAGCAAGGGCGCCATCATCGCGCCCCCAGCAGCGCAGCGACGTCGAAGCCCGCCCGGGCGAATTTCTCGGTGGACGGCATGGCGTTCGCCTTCGGAAGCAATTGCCCGTCCTGCATCGTAAAGACCAGGGAAGATTCAATGATTCCGTTTTCCACGCGGCGGCCAAGGGAGAGGATCTCGGTGACCTGCCGATGTCCGTTGGCACTGCGGCTGCAATGGACCACGAGGTCGATGCAGGACGCCACGGTGGGGACGACGAAGGCACTGGAAATGTTCTCGCCGGCCAGCAAGGGCAGCGTGCAGATCTTCGTGACCGCGTCATGGGCGGAGTTGGCGTGAACGGTGCACATGCCCGGAAGGCCGGAGTTCAACGCGATCAACATGTCCAGGCTTTCGGCTTCCCGGACTTCACCGACCACAAGCCGGTCGGGGCGCATGCGGAGCGCTTCCTTGACCAGCCGGCGCAGCGGAATCTCACCCTGCCCCTCGAGGTTGGGCTGGCGGCACTGCAGGGCAACGACATCGCGCAGCGGGAACTGCAGTTCGAAGATCTCTTCTACCGTGATGACGCGCTCGCGGGAACCGATGTTTGCGGCAAGGCAATTCAGCATCGTCGTCTTCCCCGCCTGGGTGGCACCTGAGACGAGGATGTTAAGGCCGCTTGCCACGGCCGCGCCGAGGAACCGTGCGGACTGCGGGGTCAGGGTTCCGAGCTCGACGAGATGCTCCAGGCGGCTCGCCTTGACCACGAACTTGCGGATGTTCACGGCCCAGTGCCGGCGGGTGATGTCCGGAATGACGACGTGAAGGCGGGAGCCGTCCGGCAGCGCCGCGTCGACAAACGGTGAAGACAGGTCAAGACGGCGGCCCGAGCTCTTCAGCATCCGCTCCACGAGGTCGCGTACCTGCTGGTCGTTGAGGGTGGTCGAGGTGAGTTCCGATTCCCCGTTCCGCGCTGCATAGACTTCGTTCGGCGAATTGATCCAGATTTCTTCGATCGTGGGATCGTCCAGGTAAGGCTGCAGCGGCCCGAAGCCGGCGACGGCGTCGAAGACCTGCTTCCGCGCGCTTTCCAGGTGGCCGATCGGAGGCAGCGGTGCAATCAATGCGCGTGCATCATAGTCGTTGACCGCGGCTTCGACCAGGCGATGCACCTCGACGGCCTGCTTGAGGGGATCGAGCCCACGACGGCGGATCAATTCCCGGACTTCGTCTTCGACGATGCGGACAGCGTCCATCTTCCCCCCAATGTGGCGCTCCCTCTGGCAAGGGATATAACGTTCAACGGGATCTAACGTTCAACGGGATCAAGGCTAGGGACTGTACAACACGGATCCAAGTCACATGGGTCCAGCTGTGGATAACCGGATCCCGGAAACCACGTTGGACACTCCTGTACCACTGGCCACTCCAGACACGCAAATGTTATGGTGTCCCGGTTAGGAGCCGGCCTTATTGATGCGCTGCACGGAACCTGGCACTGTGCGCGCAGTCGACGCTACGAACAAAGGCTCCCTGTGGGGCGGCGTCGAGCTGGAACAAGGAATGAAAAAGACAACCCCTGTAGCGGATTCCAAACGTTCCATCACACGCGGCGGGACCGTGCTATCCCTCCTGCTGGGATTGACTCTCTCCCTCGCAGCACCGGCGCATGCCCAGACCCTTCCACCGGATCCTTCGCCTTCCACCGGCTCAGCGCCTTCCACCAGCCCCGCGGCTCCGCTCGAACGGGCCCAGGATCCCGTGCCGCCCGCGCCGCAGGAAATTGTTCCGGCACCTGCCGTGGTTCCTTCCGTTCCCATGCCGGCCATGCCTGCCAGCGACGGCAGTTCCGCGTCGCAAGACATGAAAGACGCCATGCGTGCCGCCATTCCGAAGGGGGGTGCGGAAATGGGCCAACGTTCGCCCCGGGTTGTGGCGGACAAGAAGGCAACAGGCGGTGCCGGCACTCTGGGTTCCCGAGCCGTCGCCGGGGCGCTGCCAATGGCACCCGATCCGAACCACTGGCGTCCAAGCTACGGGGTGGCCGGCCAGGACGTCAGCGCCCACCAGGGCAACGTGGATTGGGCCTCCCAGTGGAAGCAAGGCTCCCGTTTCGCCTACGTGAAGGCGAGCGAGGGCAACTACTACACCAACGAGAACTTCGCCCAGCAGTACAACGGATCCAGGAATGTCGGGATGCTCCGCGGCGCCTACCACTTCGCGATTCCCAATTGGTCTTCCGCGGCAGACCAGGCCCGGTACTTCGTCGCCAACGGCGGGGGCTGGAGCGGCGACGGCTACACCCTGCCGCCGGTGCTCGACATCGAATACAACCCCTACGAAGGCCGTACCATCAACGGCTTCTACTTCGGCAATGTCTGCTACAACTTCTCCGCCGCCCAGATGGTCAAGTGGATCTCCGACTTCGGCAACACCGTATGGTCCCTGACCGGACGCTACCCCGTCATCTACTCGACGACTGACTGGTGGCAGCGCTGCACCGGCAATTCCGCCGCGTTCTCCAACTACCCGCTCTGGATCGCGGCGTATCCTTCGTCACCGAGCAATACCCCCGGCACGCTGCCGGCGAGCTGGGAGACCTTCAGCTTCTGGCAGTACAGCAGCACGGGGCCTTTCCAGGGTGATTCGAACATCTGGAACGGGGCGGTGTCCCAGCTGCAGCTCTTCGCCAGGTCGCGGGACGATTCCCGCGGAGCGATCTACAACAAATGGCTCGCCACCGGCGGAGCCACCGGTCCTCTCGGCGCCGCAAAATCCACCGCGGACATCTGCGGGCTGGTCAACGGCGGATGTTACCGGGCCTACGCCAACGGAAACATCTATTGGAACCCTGCAACCGGTGCGTATCCGGTCATCGGGACCTTCTGGACTGCCTGGGGAGAGGCCGGATGGCAGTCCGGCCTCGGCTATCCCACGGGCGATGTCACCTGCCCTTACGGCAGCGCGAGCAGCACCACCTGCTACCAGACATTCCAAACAGGGACCATCTACCGCACGCCCAATGTCGGGACATTTGCGGTCAAGAATGCGTACATGCCCGCCTGGAGAGAGGCGAACTGGCAGGACGGGCTGGGATATCCGAAGGGCAACGTCACCTGCGGACTCTATGGCGGCGGCTGCTACCAGCCCTTCACCAAGGGCAACATCTACTGGAGCTCGGCCACCGGGGCCCACGCCGTCACCGGCGCCTACTGGACCGCCTGGCAGGAGGTAGGCTTCCAACCCGCCATCGGCTACCCCACGGGCCCCGTCAGCTGCGGACTCTACGGCGGCGGCTGCTACCAGCCCTTCGCAAAAGGCAACATCTACTGGAGCTCGGCCACCGGGGCCCACGCCGTCACCGGCGCCTACTGGACCGCCTGGCAGGAGGTAGGCTTCCAACCCGCCATCGGCTACCCCACCGGCCCCGTCAGCTGCGGACTCTACGGCGGCGGCTGCTACCAGCCCTTCGCCAAAGGCAACATCTACTGGAGCTCGGCCACCGGGGCCCACGCCGTCACCGGCGCCTACTGGACCGCCTGGAAAGAAGCCGGCTTCCAACCCGCCATCGGCTACCCCACAGGCCCCGTCACCTGCGGACTCTACGGCGGCGGCTGCTACCAGCCCTTCGCAAAAGGCAACATCTACTGGAGCTCGGCCACCGGGGCCCACGCCGTCACCGGCGCCTACTGGAGCGCCTGGAAAGAAGCCGGCTTCCAACCCGCCATCGGCTACCCCACCAGCCGGGTGATGTGCGGCCTTTACGGGGGCGGCTGCTACCAGGCCTTCAGCAAGGGCAACGTCTATTGGACGTCGGCAACAGGGGCCCACGCGGTCACCGAACCGTACCGGGAGGCGTGGCGCCAGGCAGGCTGGCAGATGGGTAAGTTGGGATATCCGAAGGCGGCGGCCGTTGCCTTCCTTGGTTACCGCACGGTCGCATTCCAAGGCGGCAGCATGACCTGGACCGCCAGCGGGGTAACGGTCAACTATTCGTGACGCCGCGGCCGGCATCGGTGGTCCCGGCCGGGCCGGTGTCCCCCTTGAGCCGGCGTTGGATGACCAATGCCAGGAATCCCATCCCTATGGCAACGCCAACCCAGAGGCTGGAACCGAGCCGGTCCGACTGGCTGTAGACGGGGTGTCCGATGACGCTCAGGACCCCGTAGATCGACAGCCCCGCCGCTGCCCACCCGGCCATGGGGAGGATTCCGCGCCGTTTGGCGAGCACCATACCCACGACGGCCGTGATGAATGCTGCAAGATAAACGGCGTTCGCCGGGAGCGCTGCGAGGAAAGACAAAGCAAAATCACCCTCCAGCGCGATGAGTCGCTGCAGCGGGTCATCGACCGGCGGGAACCTGAAGTGGTCGGTGAAGGTGTCCTGGAGGCTGTGCTGCAGGCCAGGCAATCCCAGCAACGTGTTGATGAGGACGCTGGCGGCGGCGAACAGTGCGGTGACGACCGCTGCTGCCCGGAGTTGTGGTCGGCGCCGGTACTCCTTGGACAGGAGCATGGAGAGGCAAAGCACCAGGAAGCTCACGCAAAGCAGCATCGTTGATGAGTACTTGAAGAAGAACACCATTCCCAGGCCCGCCGCCATCAGGGCCACGCCCCGTTTCCGCGCACCGTTGAGCAACTGGGCCAGACCGACTGCCATGACGAGGGAGGACAGCAGCGTCGGGGCCTCCGCAAGCAAGGCGATGCCATGCGGCAGGCTCACCGGGAGAAGGTAGAAGGCCGCTTGCGCAATTGCCGCCGGCAACAAGGGAAGGTTGGCAAGCCGGGCGAGCCTGGCCAGCAAGAGACCGGCGATCGCCGTCGACAGGACGGCGACAATCCACAGTCCGGTCCGGTCGCCGAGAAGGTTCATCAGGGGCAGCGCTATCAGCGGATAGCCGATCCGGGGGCTGAAGATCTCCTGGTACTGCGGGTTCCTGTCGATGTAGCCGATCACAGGACCGTGCCCCGCCATGGTGGTGCTCAGGCAGTTTTCGACCGTTCCCGCGTACGGGATGGACGGGTTCTTGCAGAATTCCAGGTATGCCGCTTCCCAGGCTTCATCAGGCGATGCGCCCTGAAGTTCGTGGGCAATCCGGATGTACTGGACGGTGTCGCCCCAGACCACGCCCGGGCCGACTGCCAATGTGGCCACGGCGAACAGCAAAGCGGCTGCAACATGAACCCAGGCGTGCCGGACCCGCGTCGGCCGGTTTCCCATTATCCGGCCGGCAAAAGATGACACACGTGGCTCCTCGCTTCACTGCCCCCTCGCCACGAAGCAGTCGTTTTCCGTTCTTCGGAAAGGACCCGTGGCAATCAGTGAAGACCCGGGCCGGGACGCTGCGAACACAACGTGCAAGCGGGAATCCACCGGATCGAGTTTAGCGCAGCGGGCCCGGCGCGATTCACGCGCGGCGGGCTGAAGAAAAAAGGCGGGACCCGGCCCAGCCCTCTTTCCCGCGTCAGGGTTTGGCGTCCTCCAGATCGTGATTGCGCGTGACCGAGCCGGCCGGCCTGGACGCAACGGGGACCGGACGCAGCAGGACACCCTTGAGCCATTTCCCGACCCGGTGGAAATGCTTCTCCACCAACAGGTAGAACCCGAAAGCGACCACGTTGCTGGCAATCATCGAAAGGGCAATCAGTTGCCAGGCTGGCAGCGCGCCGTGCAGGAAGTACCAGAGGTATGACACAACCGAGAAATGGAGGAGATAAAGGGAGTAGCTGTAGCTCGACAGGAAGAGGCTGAACGCCCTGAACCCCCGCCCGAACCGTTCCTGGAAGGCGCCTGGCACCCGCCCGGACGCCGACCGTTCGGCGGCCACGCCGTCGAACAGGAAGTACAGATGGCAGAACGCGACGGCGGCCGGAAGGATGGTGCTGGCAGAGTGCAGGTTCTGGCGGTTGTAGTACAAGGCCACGAGGAACGCCGCAATGCCCAGGACCACCAGCCAGGCATGGAAGGAACGTGGCAGCTTGGCAACCCTGCTGCCCGCGAGGGCGTAAAGCATTCCAATGATCCAAGCCAGCGACTCATAGCTCCCCTTGGCCATGTACCCCACAGGCACTGCAATGGCGAAGATCAGCAGCACGGCACCGCCGAAGCCCAGCTTCACCTTCCGTAGGGCCACAAAAGCCAGGAGGCCGAAGGCGAGGTAGATCCACCACTCGGCGACCACGGACCACAGCGGTGCTCCGCTGCCCACGGGCCCAGCGTTTATCCAGGGTGCCCCGAGGCGTGGGCCTAGTTCCTGCAGGAGCGGGTGGTTGAACAACATGGTGAACGCGCCGGCTATCGCCTGCGGGCTCAGATCCACGCCGTCAAAAGGCAGCCTGGTCGTCCCCCGGAAAACCAGGAAGTCAAAACCGATGATCAGTACCAGCGCGGGGAAGAGGGGGTAGACCACCCTCGCCACCCGGTCGAGCAGATAGGAACCGAAAGTGAATTCGGGACGGTCCCGCTTCTTCAGCACCGCGCTGGTAATCAGGTACCCCGAAAGAACGAAGAAGATGATCACCGCGAACGACTGCATGTAAAAGACGCGGTGCCCGGGGACCATGAAGATACCCGGCAGGAAGATGTTCAACCCGTGGCCCAGAACGACCGCCTGCGCAGAAATCCCGCGGGCAAAGTCGAAGAAGACGATGGGCTGCCCCGCCTTGGCAGGAGCCTTTTCGGAGGTTCGCACAGACTCAGTCAACGCTGGCCCTTTCTGGCTTCATACGGGCACTGCCGGGGCGCAGCCTGGCACGCCACAGAGCGGCTCCCCCAAGAACCGCCACGGCGACGGACGCAACCGTGATGAGGCCGGTGGTGAGGTTCGTCGGCAGCAGCATCAGGACAACCGTATAGCCGACGGCCGCAATGCAGCACGCCACATAGATCCCCGGTGCCCAGCCACCGGCCGCACGTTTCCGGGCGACAGCGAAATAGGCAACGCCAAGCAGCAGGAACGAACCCGCCGATGAAACCGCCACTCCGACGAGGTTCCCTGTCGACGCTGGCCAGAAAGCGACGGCGGCGGAAACCAGCAGGACCGCCGGGGTGACCACCGAGAGCCACCAGGTGGCGTTGTCCGCGAACAGCAGCGTGGAGGCGTTGAGGTACAAGACGTACCCCATCGCCGCGAGAGGCATGAGCTGGGCTACGGGGATGAGGCTCTCCTTGCCTCCCGCCATCAGGTGGACGACGAGGTTCGCCCCGGCCGCTGCAACAACGACGATCGCGAGTCCGGCAAGGCTCGCCGTGGTCATGGTGGAGCGCATGCGGGCAACCCGGTCCTGGCCGCGCACGGACATCAGGGCAGGAACCCAGGCATTGTTGAGGGCGCCGAGCAGTGTGATGGTTCCCAGGATGAAAACCTGGACCTTGCCGTAGTCGCCCGAAATGCCGTTGGCTGCCAGCGCCGCAAGCAGGAACGGCGCCCCTTGGGTGAGCAGCATGAGCGCGCCGGTGTGTGGCAGCACGGGGGCTCCGACGGCAATGGCCTCCCGCAGCGCACCCTTGTGGGACAGCGGCATCGCAGGCCGGCCGACGAGCAGCGACAGGATTGCGCTCAGGAAGACGAGGACGCCGTACCCTGCCATGAAGACCACGGCTTCTGCCCCGAAAAGGAGCATGGCAAGCAGTCCGCCGACGTATGCGGCCATTGACGAGCACAGACTGAGCGCAACGAACATGAGCGGGCGCCCCTGTGCCCGCAGGATTGCCTGGGCCGCCAGGACCGACGCCTGCAGTCCCATGGCCACCAGGGCGATCGCGAAGCTGGCTGTGCCGTTGCCGCCCGTGACGAGGCCGTAGGTACCGGCACCTGCCAGGCCCAGCAGCAGCCCGCCGATGGTGAGGAATCCGCTGATTGCGCGGGCCTTGGCCTGGCCTCCCGGTTCGAACCAGGCCTTCGTGATGGCTAGCGGCAATCCGGCGGAGGCAAGCACCACCCCGACCTGGATCAGCGAAACCGACAGGTACAGTTCCTGCCATTTGCCGTCGCTGTTGAGCAGGTGCAGGGCAAACGGCTGCACGATGAAGATGCCGAGGCCCTGCATGAGGGCACCGGCGAGGTACAGAAGCGAGTTCCGCCCGGTGTTGCTCACGGCGCCCGCGGCGGCTGGACCGCCGTCGGGCGCTGTCTTACTCACCGCTGCCGGCAAGCCACTCGAGGACACGGTCGATGACCCGCTGCTGGTCTTCCGGCGTGAGGTCCGTGGAACACGGCAGGGACAGGCCGCGTGCGAAGAGGTCTTCGCCGACGCTGCCTCCCACGCGTGCTTCGTCCTTCAGGGGCGGCTGCATGTGCAGGGGGCGCCACAGCGAACGCGACTCGATGTTGGCCTCGGCGAGGAAGTCCTGGAGCTCGTCCCGGGCGTTGGCGCCGCGCGAGGCGGGCACCTGGACCGAGTACAGCCAGTACGTGGACTCCTGGCCGTCCAGCTCCGGAGGGGTCTGGATCTCAGTACCAGCGAAGGCCTCGTTGTAACGCTTCGCAATGGCGCGCTTGGCTGCAACGAAGCCGTCAAGCCGTTCGAGCTGGGCGACGCCGAGAGCTGCCGCGATATTCGTCAACCGGTAGTTGAAGCCGATTTCGTCGTGCAGGTAGCCACGGTCAGGCTGGCGTGCCTGGGTGGAGAGGTGCTTGGCGCGGCGCGCCAGTTCCTCGTCGTTGGTCGTGAACATGCCGCCGCCGCCGGTGGTCATGATCTTGTTCCCGTTGAAGGAGAACGCGCCCATGTCACCGACCGTGCCGACGTGGCGGCCGGCCAGCGGGCCGGACGTCCAAGTAGCGCCCAGGGCCTCGGCGGCGTCCTCGATCACGAGGATGCCGTACTCCCGTGCGAGCTCGACGGCGGCAGCTGCGTCCGCGGGCTGGCCGAGGATGTGCACGATCTCGATCGCCTTGGGAAGCTTCTCCCCCGCGGCCTTCCGGCGCTCCAGTTCGGCGCGCAGCTTGGGCACGTCCATGCACCAGGACTCAGGATCCGAATCCACCAGGAGCAGTTCGGCGAACTGGTAGGACGCAGCGTTGGAGCTGGCCATGAAGGTGAAGTCGGACACCGCCACCATGTCGCCGGGCTGGATGTCGGCCAGGCGCATGGCGATGTGAAGGGCTGCAGTTCCGGAGGCACAGGCGACGGCGTACTTCGCTCCTACATACTCCGCGAAGCGCTTCTCGAAATCGCTGACGAAATGCCCGACCGAGGACACGAAGCCGCTGCTGATGGCTTCGTTCATCAGCGTTGCTTCGCGTTCGCCGATGTTCGGGATTGCTAGGGGTACTCGCGACACGGTTTGCCTTTCTGGCGGTTCAGCGGGCGTACTTGGCAGCGGCAGCGGCGTCGACGCCACGGGCCTCGATCCATTCGGCGGTGCGGCGCAGGCCTTCTTCGAGGCCGACCTGCGGGGCCCAGCCGAGCTCGGCGAGGGCCTGCGAGGGATCGGACAGCAAGTGCATCACTTCGCTGGCTTCGGGACGGACCCGGATGTCCTCGGTGATGATCTCCGCGTTGGAGCCCGTCACCTTGGCGGCCATTTCAACGAGCTCGCCGATGCTGACGTCGTAGCCGGTGCCCAGCTGGATGACCTGGCCCTCCAGCGGAATCTGCGCGGTCGCGGCCTTGAAGAAGCCGTCGGCGGTGTCTGCGACAAAGGTGAAGTCGCGGCGCGGCGTCAGCGAGCCGAGGTGGATCCTGTCGGCGCCGGCAATCATCTGCTGGAGCACGGTCGGGATCACGGCGCGGGCGGACTGCCGCGGACCGTAGGTGTTGAACGGACGCAGCACCACAACAGGAGTCTGGAAGGAGCTGGCCCAGGCTTCGCAGAGCTTGTCGGCAGCGATCTTCGTGGCGCTGTAGGGAGACTGCCCGCGGAGCTCGTTGTCGATCGTGATCGGCACCGTCTTCGGGGTGCCGTAGACCTCGGACGTGGAGGTGTTGACCAGGCGCGGCACGTCGTGGCGGCGCACGCCTTCAAGCACGTTCAGGGTACCGACGACGTTGGTCTCCACGTAGGAGCGGGGCGCCTGGTAGGAGTACGGGATGGCGATCAGCGCGGCCAGGTGCAGGACGACGTCGGAACCCTTGACCAGGTCCGAGACGAACTCAGCGTCGCGGATGTCGCCGAGCTGGAGGTCGACGGCGTCGCGCTCTTCGGGGCTCAGGTCATCCAGCCAGCCGTAGGAGCCGTTGGAGTTGTAGACGCAGAGGGCGCGCACGTTCGCGCCTTCCGCGATCAGACGCTGCGTTACGTGGCTGCCGATGAAACCATCGGCGCCCGTGACAACCACTGTCTTGCCTTTGATGTCCTCGAAATTCATGGTTATCACTGGCCTTTCGCTGTTGCTAGGTCTTTGGGGGTGCCGACGTCGATCCAGTCCGAATCAATGGGCCACGCGGCCACGGTCTTGGACTCATCGATGCAGGCTTTGACGAGTTCGGGCATGGAGTACGGCTCCATGTACGGCACCATCGCCAGGGCTTCGGGCGACACCGCGTAGATTCCGGTGCTGATTTCAAACTCGACCGTCGGTTTCTCGACAACCGAGTTGATGGACCGGTCCTCGGCGATTTCCAGGACTCCGAACGGTACCTGGTGGGTGTACGGGCGGGCCGCGACGGTGACCGCGGCGCCCTTCGCCTCGTGGAACGCCAGCAGCTCACCCGCCGAGTAGCGGACCATGAGATCGGCGTTGGTGACGATGACCGCTTCGTCGATCTCCTTGACCTCGTGGTGCAGCAGCCCCAGCGCGCCGGCCGTGTTGAGCGGCTTCTCGGGGTCCTCGTGGAGGTACTTGATGCTGCAGCCAAGGCGCGAACCATCGCCGAGGTGGTCCATGATCTTCTCGGCGAGGTAGGCCACCGAGACGTAGATGTTGGTGATGCCGGATTCGACCAGGCCGAGGATGATCCACTCGATGATGGTGCGGTCGGCAACCGTCATGAGCGGCTTAGGGGTGTCCTTGGTCAGCGCCCCGAGGCGGGTGCCCTTTCCGCCCGCCATGATGACGGCCAGGTTCTTGAGGGGCTTCCTGCCGACAATGTCGGTGAGGGTATGCAGCCCGACGAGCGTGCCGCCCTCGTCCACTACCGGAACTTCGCTGATCCGCAGGCTGCGCATCAGGTCCAGGACCGAGGCGCGGGTGGCGTCGCGGCCCACCACATGGGGGTTGATGTTGGCGTATTCCAGGACCTTGGATTCCAGCTGCGCGCCGCGAAGGAGGCCCCGCCTGATGTCGCCGTCCGTCAGGACACCGTGGAGGACGCCGTCGTTGTTTGTCACCAGGGCTATTGCGGACGCGCCACGGTCGATGGCTTCCAGAGCTTCCCGCACTGTGGCTTCGGGGCCGATGCAGACCTTGCTCAGGGGGCCCTCAATAGTCATAGATTCAGCTCTCCAGCGGTTACGTCAACAAATGTCTTGCTCAGCCCGGTCGAAGGACTTTCCACGACGACCTTTTCGATGAGCCCGGCAGCATGCGAATTCCCGTATGGGTTGATCACAGCACGGCTCATCGCGCGGAACTCCTCGCTCAAAGCCTTTTCAATACTAGCGCGAATCTCCTGGCGGTCATCGCGGCAGTGAATGACGTTGGCGCCGTGCTCACGCCCCCGTTGCCTGTCCCCGACGTTGACGACGGGCACTCCGAAGGTGGCAGCCTCGAGGATTCCCGAGGAGGAGTTCCCGATCAGCGCCTGGACCGTGGCCATCACCCTCGGGTACAGCGGTCCCAGGCTTTCGCGGATGACGACGCCCGGCACACCCTGGGCTTCGATGTCCTTGAGGACGGCAATGATGTCCTCCCGGCCGGCGTCGAATCCCGGATAGGTAAGGATGGCGGTCCCCGACTGGCGGATGCTTTCTTCGAAGACCTGGCGGGCCAGTTCACCCGCATTGCCCTGCATTTCGGCCGTCGGCGGGTGGTAGGTCACCATCACGAGCGGCAGCTCGAGCGGCAGCCCGAACTCGGCTTCGAAGGCTGCCGCGTCCAGGGGCACGGGCTCGGCGAAGCGGTCAAGGCCGGGCGCGCCCGTCTGGTGGATCCGGTCCGCGGATTCCCCCAGCTGCGCCACGCGGCGCGCGGCCTGGGCCGTGCTCACGCAATGCTGGTCGGCGAGCTTCGTCACCGCGTGCCGGACACGCTCGTCCAGGGCCCCTTCGGTCACTTCGCCGCCGTGCAGGTGGATGAGGCGGATGCCGCTGATGATGAAGGGCGGGAGGACGTACAGCAGTTCCCAGCGGTCACCGAGGACGACGACGGCGTCCGGCGCGAGGCTCCCGGCGAGCCCGGCCATCCGGGCCGAGAGCTCTGCTCCGGTGCGTGCCTGCGTTTCCGCGGTCAGCTCCTCGAGGTACAGCCCCTCCTCGTGGTGGGTGAACCCGCCCTCCGGCAGGCCGGCTTCGAGCAGCCTCGCAAACGCGGTTCCCTCCGGGAACCCGATCGCCGTGGCCACGTGGAGCTCGACGGCGTCGTCCGCGGCAAGCGCTGAGAGTACCGGCCCCAGCGGGAAGAGATCCGCGCGGGTCCCTACAAAAGCGAGGACCAACATGTTAGAGCAGGTCCTCCCCGAGCAGGGCCGTGCCGGCGGACACGGGACGGGCCGCGGTCTTGCCGATCACCAGCGCCGAAGGGGCGAGGCCGCCTTCGGGACGCAGGATCGCAACGTCGTCGGCAGTAATGATGGCGCCGGCCGCGATGTCCCGGGCGGCGTGGTAGGAGCGGCGGACCAGGGACGCGTTGGCTTCTTCGCTGGGCATCCGGCGCTTCCGGCCGTCGCCGAGGGCGGCGTGGGCTTCACGGACGGACCGGACGTAGTACGCGAACTCGTCCTTTTCGAGGGAGGCCGAGTGGTCCGGGCCGTTGCGGGTCTTGTCGGTGGTGATGTGCTTCTCCAACAAGGTGGAGCCGAGTGCCGTGGCGGCAATGGCGGTGACTGCGCCGGGGGTGTGGTCGGACCAGCCGACTTCCACGCCGAACTCCTCGCGAAGAGCCGGAATGGCGCGCAGGTTGGCTTCCTCCAGCGGAGCCGGGTACGCGGAGACGCAGTGCAGCAGGACCGTTGCGGGGGCCTTGGCTGTGGCTTCCAGCGCCGCGGCGATTTCCTCGCGGGTTCCCATGCCCGTGGAGACGATCATCGGGATGCCGAACTCGGCGATTGCCGAAAGGTACGGGGTGTTCGTCAGTTCGCCGGAGCCGATCTTCAGGCCCGGGACGCCCAGTTCCGCGAGCATGAGGGCGCTGTCGTAGTCGAAGGGCGTCGAAAGGAAGGTGATCCCGCGTTCGTCGCAGTGGTCGCGCAGTTCGGTCCAGGCGGCTTCCGGGAGGGTTAGGCGGGCGAGCATCTCCGACTGGGACTCCGCGAAGCCGGCCTTCTTCTGGTACGGGGTAGTTCCCGCGGAACTAGTGACCAGCGCTTCCGGCTTGAACGTCTGGAACTTGACGGCGTTCGCGCCGGTATCCGCGGCGAGATCGATGAGCTCGTGGGCGACGGCGACGTCGCCATCGTGGTTGACGCCCGCTTCCGCGATCACGAAGATTTCCTCTGCCGGGCCGATGCTGTGGCTGCCGAAACGTACAGAAGCGGGGCGCTGGTCATCCGTCAATGTGCTGGGCCTTTCGTTGGGTTGAGTCGCCGGGCGGGCACTCCCACATATGTTGCCATACCGTCCAAATGGCGGGCCGCCACTGCACCGGCGCCAAGGACTGCGTGATCGCCGATTCCGATGCCGGGCAGCACACGGGCTCCCGATCCCAGGAACACTTCCCGGCCGAGCGTTGCGGCCCCCAGGAGCACGGATCCGGGGGCCAGATGCGCCCCGGAGCCGACCTGGCAGTCGTGCTCCACGATCGCCCCGGTGTTGACGATCACGGCCTCGCCCACCCTGGCGAGGGGACCGACGTGGGCATGCTCACAGACTTGGGCAAGGGGACCCAGAACAGCGGTCGCATCCACGGTGGCGCTAGCCGCGACGAGCGCATCCGTCAGCCCGCTAAAGCGCTCGTCGGCCGTCAAGGCCACGGCAATCCTGGCTCGGACAGCGTTCGCTCCCACGGCGATGGTGACCGAAAGCGACTCCCGGTGTGCGAAGTCCAGGGCCAGTTCGTCGTCGTCGAACAGTGCCGGAAGGGAACCGTCCACGTTGCGGAAGGCCTCAGGAGCAGCCGTCCGGTCCGACAGCGTCCGGTCGCCGACGGCGGCGATGCGGTCACCGCGGCCCCTGATGATGGAGGCCAGGCTTCGGGCATGTCCGGAGGCACCGAGAATAAGCCACGACCTCATGCAGCTGCCCCGCGAGGCTGGAATGTGCGCCCTGCTATGTTGTTCCGGGCGGCACTGCCCCGGCGGCAGGCCATCTCAGGGTTCTCCATATACCGCCGCAACACCTCAGAGCTTGGATTGGCCAGATGACTTTCACATCATACTTTGACGGTTCCAGTGCTGCCGGAAGCCTCGCCCTTCCGCGGCTGGAGGCCGCCGGCGGCCGGAACATATCGGCCCTCGTGCGTGGAACCGGGTCCATCGGCGCCCGGCACCTGAGGGTGCTGCAGCAGCTGGGCGTGGAAAAGCTGTATGCCTGGCCCGTCCGGCCCGGCTCGTCCCTCCAGGACCGCCCGGACATTCCAGCGACGGCGGAACTCGTCGACGCCTACCCCGAAGCCCCGCTGGACCTGGTGGTCATTGCCACGGATACCCGGCGGCACGTCGAGGACACCCTGGAAGCGCTCGCCCAAGCGCCCGGGGCGGTGCTCCTGGAGAAGCCGGTGGCACCTGCGGCCGCCGATGCCAAGGCACTCCTCGAACACCCGCGGGCCGGCACCATCTCGGTCAGCGCCCCGTTGCGGTTCCACCAGGGCTTCGCGGTGGCAGCCGAACTGCTCCCCCGCCTGGGCCGGATCACCAGCGCACAGCTCGTCTCGCAGTCCTGGCTGCCGTCCTGGCGGCCCAATCGTGACTTCCGGAGCAGCTATTCGGCCCGCAAGGAAGACGGCGGGGTCCTGCGCGACCTGGTGCACGACATCGACTACCCCATCATGCTGCTCGGCGCCCCCACGCAGCTGCGTTCGGCGCTCGGCAGTGGCATCCTGGGCATCGAGGCCGAGGAATCCGCCGACATCCTGTGGGACAGCCCTGCCGCGGTCCACCTCCGCCTGGACTATGTGACGCCGGTGAAGACGCGGAGCATCCGGATCGCCACAGACCAGGGGGCGCTGGTATGGGACGTCGTCAGGAACCTTGTGGCGCTCGAATGGCCCGCCACTGAAAGCGCGTCCGCGGGCAGCGTTGAGGCGGTCTTCGGCAACGATGCCGACGTCGACACGGTCCTGGCCCGCCAGTCACTGTCGATCCTGCAGCGCGCCGGGATCGACGGCGCGACGACCATGGACCGCTTCCGCCCGGCGAGCCTCGAAGAAGGAGTGGCCAGCGTCGCCATCTGTGATGCGGCACGCACGGCGTCGGCTTCCGGGAGGACCGAAAAGGTAGTGTGGTGATACTGCGGCCCGGCAAAACGGGCCCGCAATTCCACCACGAGGATGAAGTCAACAATGAATGAGAACCCGGCCGGGCCCAAAGTGCTCGCGGTCATTCCCGCACGCGGCGGGTCCAAGGGGCTCCCCGGCAAGAACATCCGCCCCCTGCTGGGCAAGCCGCTCCTGGCGCACTCCGTGGCACTGGCTGGGCTGCTCGGCGACAACGTGCGCTGCATCGTCTCCACGGACGACGCCGAAATCGCCGGGGTCGCAACTGCAGCCGGCGCAGAAGTCCCGTTCCTCCGTCCGGCCGAGCTTGCCAGCGACACCGCTCCGATGAGCGTGGTCCTCCGCCATGCGCTTGAGGCGATGGAAGAACTGGACGGAACCCGCTACGATATGGTCCTGCTCCTGGACCCCACCAGTCCGACGCGGACCCCGGAAAGCGTGCGCGCCGCCATCGATTCGCTTGCCGCCTCCCCTGAACTCGACGGGGTCATCGCCGTCTCCGAACCGTTCTTCAACCCCACTTGGGTGGGCGTGAAGCCCGCACAGGACGGTGCTTCCCACCTTGAGCGCTACTTCAGCGAAGGCACCGGCGTGGTCCGCCGGCAGGACGTTCCCCGGTTCATGCGGATCAACGGCAGCTTCTACGTCTGGCGTTCGGAATTCGTCCGCCGGCTCGAAAACAGCTGGTTCGACGAAGGCCGGCACGGCTACGCGGAAATCCCCGAGACCCATGCCTTCAGCATCGACGACGAGCGGGAGTTCCGCCTGGTGGAGGCCGTGGTGAGCGCTGGGCTCGCGCCGCTGCCCGGCGTCGACATCCCGGGAGCGGGCGCGGCAACAGGCCTGACGGACGGAGAAAAAGCATGAGCACGGGAGACTCCCTCTTCTCGCTGCACGGCAGGCGCGCCCTGGTCACCGGCGGCAGCGGCCCGCTGGGCAGCGTTCTTGCTGATGCCCTCGCGAGCCATGGCTGCGACGTCATCATCTCCGACGTCAGTGCCGATGCGTGCAGGGACACCGCGGAAGCAATTGCCCGACGACACGGCGTGAAGGCCGTGGGCATCGCCTCCGACCTGCTCAGCAGCGAAGGAACGAGCCGGCTGGTGGAATCGATCGAGGGACCCCTGGACATCCTGGTCAACAACGCCGCTTTCACCGGTACCTCCGGAGTGCCGGGCTACGCCGTCCCGTTCGAGGAACAGAGCGATGAGGCGTTCGAGCTGGCATCGTCCCTGAACCTCCGGGCACCCTTCTCCCTGGCCCGGCAGCTCGCACCGAAACTGGCGCAGAGCGCGGGCGGTTCGATCATCAATGTCTCATCGATCTACGGCATTGTCGGCCCGAACATGGGCCTCTACGAGGGAACCCGGATGGGCAACCCTGCGGCCTACGGAGCGACCAAGGGCGGGATTGTCCAGCTGACCCGGTACCTCTCCACGGTGCTCGCCCCAAAGGTCCGGGTGAATGCCTTCGCGCCGGGCGGAATCGCGCGGGGGCAGGCCGACAGCTTCACGCAACGCTACGAGAAGCTCACCCCGCTGGGCCGCATGGCAACCGAGGACGACTTCCGCGGCGTCGTCGTCTGGCTCGCGTCCGACGCGTCCCGTTACGTCACCGGCCAGACGATCGCCGTCGACGGCGGCTGGAGCGCCTGGTAAGGAACAAGAAAAAGGCCCTGGAGCGCTCGCTCCAGGGCCTTTTTCAATCCCCGCCTAGGGCCGCAGGGGCTCCACCGCGGCCATCGCGGGCAGCTTCGGCAGCGGCGAGGGCAGGTGTTTGAAGGGGTGCCGGATCCAGTGCCACGGGGACAGGCCCGCTTCAGTGGCGTGTGCCCCTTCAGGAATCTTCTTCAGCCCGAGGACCGTCTGGGCCTTCGTCAGGGGGCCGCTCGCCCAGTACTCGAGGAACGGCACGGCGGTGTGGGAGTCCCAGCCCAGCAGCGTCTTCAGTTCCTCCGGGGTCCGCATGTCGCCGCGTCCGAGTTCGGCCTCGGCAATCTCCCGCAGGACCTCCTGCGGCGTGGATTCATCGTAGAACTCGGGCCAGAAGTCGCGCATGACGAGCCCGGGATCGGCGTGGGCATTCGCGCCGAGCTTGAAGTCAGGTCCGTAGATCGCCACGTCCGCGCCGGTGACGCTCGCGTACATGATGGACGTTGAGAGCCTGTTGGACACCACGCGGGGGGCTTCGGACATCATCCAGAGGATGCGGCCGATGAACTGCGGGTCCCTGCGGTCGCCGGCGCTGACGATGTCGTGCCCGGCGTTGCTCCATGCGGCCATGATTTCTTCATTGTGCAGATCGTCGATGTGCAGGCAGACGGTTGCCGAGCCTTCGCGCTCCTTGACCATCTGCGCATAGGCTTCGTGGTCGCCGTCGACCTTCAACAGGGCCGTGCCGTGGAGCGGCAGGACGAGCGTCTTGTCCCGGCGCGCCGGGACAGCTCCGGCTTTGCGCGCACCGTCCAGGAGATACAGGTACGGGGCGCCGACGGCGTCCAGCATGGGAGTGCCGTCGTCGAAGAAATTTCCGGGGTCACCGGGCTTCCAGCCCCGTGACGAACTGGTCCAGGACAGCCGACGGCGTTTGGGACCCCAGCTGGCAAAGTCGCCGAACTGCGCCGTCACCGGGCTGCTGACGGTCCAGCCGTGCTGGATCAATCCTGAGACATGCCGCAGGCGCTTGCTGCCGCAGTAGAGGGCAAAAACGGCGGAATGGCCGTAGTAGTGGTTCTGGATATCCATGTTTGCGCTACGGACGGACGGCGTGGGCTGCGAGCTTCCGCAGGCCGGGCCACATGCCCTTGGAGATCACCTTCGGGGTCAGCGAAGCGGCATTTAGCCGGGAGGTCAGGTGCCATTTAGCGGCGCGGGCGGCGTTCTTCCAGCCCTTGGCCGTGAAATCGCGCACACATTCGTCGAAGAATGCGCGTTCCTCTGCGAAACGGCGGCCGTCGAGGGCCCGGACGGAAGAGTCCGACTCGCGGTGGCGCCGGTACTGGAAGCAGACGGTGTCCAGGACCGCCATGCGCCCGCCGTGGAGGATGATGTCGATCGCGAGTGCCAGGTCCTGGACCACGTTGTACTGCGGGCGGAAGTCGTGGGTTTTGACCGCGTCGGCACGCCAGGCCACGGACGGGAAGTACAGCCAGTCGCCGACCAGGAGGCTTTCTGCGATGGCTTCGTCCGAGACAATGGCTTCCGAGGCCTTGCCGACGAGCCGGTGCCGCAGGAAGCTCTTGACCTTGTCGCCGAGCGGCTCGTAGACCGCACCGTTTTCGTCGATGACCTCGACGCCGGGCTGCACAATGCTGACTGTGGGGTCCTCGAAGGCCTTCCGCACGGTGCTGATGTAGTTGGGGAGCATGATGTCATCGGCTCCCATGATGACGACGATCTCGTGCTCGACGAGGCCGATGCACTTCTTGTAGTTGCCGTTCGCCCCGAGGTTCTGTTCGTTGCGGTAGTAACGGACCCTTTCATCGGAAGTGACGAGGCCGTTGAAGTATTCGGGCAGGCTCTCATCCGGGTAGCCGTCATCCACGATCGTGAAGCGGAAGTCCCTGTCATCCTGGGCGAGCACCGAGTCCACGGCGGCCTTCATCATGGCCACGTCACCGTAGTACGGCAGCATTACATCAATCGTCACTTGTCTTCTTCTCTCGCTTGAAGGCTGGTCTGCGTGGTTGACCCGGTGTCCGGAACCACGGCTTGGGTGTGTGCTCCCCGCTGGAGCTGCTCCACGGAGGAACGGAGAATGGCGACCTCTTCGGCCAGGATCCGGGTTTCGTCTTCCAAGATGGTCAGTTCCCGCGAAACGTGCAAACTCACGCCGACCAGCAAAAGGATCGACAGCGCGAAAAGCAGGTTGGACGGGACCACGACGCCCACAAGCGCCGCCGCCCAGTTAAGGAGGCGCGGGAAAAGGCCGAGGATGATGGTGAGCCCGCCGATGACCAGCCACAGAATGGCGTACTTCTCGCGAAGCCTTCCATTCCGGAGCATGACCAGCACGACGATGACCATGAAGATCGAAAAAACCAGTGAAGCGGCGACAGTCATGCCTTAGACACTTCCCTCTCCGGCGATGTCGCCTGACAGTGGTGCGTGCAGTTCCGCGGCACCGGGAGTCCGGCGGCGGGCAAGTGCGAAGCACAGGACAAGGCCCGAGCGCGCCAGGTAGATGGAAGACTTGACCGGCCCCTGGCTCGGCGTGCCGGCCTGGCGTTCCTTCATTTCCACGGGAACCTGGGTGACCTTGCAGCCCGACTTGATGGCGACAACCAGCGAGTCGATGGTGTCTCCGAGGTACTCCGTGGGGAAATGGGAAATGTACTGGCGGATGGCACGTTCATTGGCGGCCCGGAATCCGGAGGTCACATCCGTCAACGGCGTATGGGCAACAGCCGAGATGACTTTCGCGAGGAAGAACATCGCCCATCGGCGGGGCCCCCTCGCACCATAGCTGCCCCGGCCGGCAAAGCGGGCACCAATTGAAATGTCCGAATGCTCCAGCCCTGCCAGGACCCGGTCGATGTCGTGCGGGTCGTGTTGCCCGTCGGCATCGACCTGGATGACCGCCCGGTACTTGTGCCGGAGCGCGTACTTGAAGCCGGCCCGCATGGCCCCGCCCACGCCGAGATTGAAGGGCAGTCGCAGCACGGTGGCGCCCGCCTGTTCCGCAATCCTCGGGGTGTCGTCCTTGGATCCGTCATCGACGACGAGCACATCGTGCTGGGGTACGACGTCAAGCACGTGTCGGATGGTGTTTCCGATAGCTTCTGCTTCGTTCCATGCTGGCATGACAATGAGAACGCCAGAACGCCGTGAATTACCCATGATTGTGGATTGTATCAAGGAGAGGGGTCACACCAGGCAGCCAGACGGCGCGTTGCCACCACCGCCAAGCAACTCCCAGCCGGGCCTAGTAGTCTTGCGTTGACGTTTAGGAGTTGATCTATGTCCTGGTGGGAAAGCCTCCCCACGCTCGGAATCGCCATCGTTGTTTTCTTTGCCCCGGGCCTGGCATTACTGTGGACCGCCGGCGTGCGGGGACCGAGCCTGGCCGTGCTGGCCGTACCCGTGACAACCACCGTTGTCGCGTCGGCCGGCATCATCTTCGGCTTCGCGCGGATTCCGTTCAACCCGCTTTCCATAGCCGCCCTGACCGTGCTGCTCCTGGCGCTGGTGACCGCCGTGCGGGTCCTGCTGCGCCGGAGGGGCGCAAGGTACAGCCGACTGGAACTCCCGGATCCGGACCGCGGCGTCTACCCCCGGACAACGGTCAACAAGGCCATCGTGCTCCTGGCCGTGCTGGTCCCGGCGATCATCATCGCCGCGCGCTACATGGCGGGTTTCGGCTCTCCCGAATCCTTCTCGGAGACTTTCGACAACGTCTACCACCTGAATGCCGTCCGGTACATCGCCGATACGCAGTCGGCCAACACCCTGACCCTCGGCAACCTGACGGATAGCTCCCACGGGCTGTACCCGGCCGGTATGCACGCACTCCTCGCGCTCGTCCTGATGTCGGGCGGCCAGGCCATCACCGTCGCCGTGAACTGGGGCTCTATCCTCTATGCGGCGGTCGTCTGGCCCTTGGGTTCCCTCTTCCTGGTCACCCGGATCGTCGGGTCCCGGCCGCTTACACTGCTGGGCGCCGGCGTGCTGACTGCCGGTTTCAGCAGCTTCCCGTACCTGATGGTGGCGTTCGGGATCCTCTACCCCAACCACGCGGCGCTGACCATGCTGCCGGCGGTGCTGGCCCTGACGATCGAAGCCAGCGGGATCCGTTCCGGTCAACTGAAGCTCAACGGGAACGCGATGCTCCTCCTGGTGGCAACCGTACCCGGCCTCGCACTTACCCATCCGAGTGCGTTCGTTGCGCTGCTCCTGTTCGCCAGCCCCGCCGTCGTCGGGGTCTATCTCCGCGCTGTCGCCCGCCGGTACCGCGGGGAAATCAACGGCCGGGCTTTCCTCTTCTGGACGCTCTCCGTCGCCGTCTATGCCATCGGCAGCCTCGGCGTCTGGATCGTCGTCCGGCCCCCGCAGAGCGCGGCCAGCTGGACCCCGTTCCAGACCAACGCCCAGGCCCTCGGTGAGATCCTGGGCAGCGCACCCATGGGCACCACGGTCGCCTGGATCATCTTCCTGCTGACCATCGCCGGCCTCTACGTCATTGCCCGGCGGATCCGGAAGCACTGGTGGAGCCTTGCCATGTTCGGCATTGCCGCCGTGCTCTATCTGATCGTTTCCGCCTGGCCGGTGGGTTCGTTCCGCTTCTTCATGACGGGCGTCTGGTACTCCGACAGCAACCGCTTTGCCGCGATGCTTCCCCTGGTGACGCTCCCCGTGGCTGCGCTCGGGCTGGACTGGATCATCGGCCGCCTCGGGCCGTTCCTCGCTCACTGGGCAGCCGCCGACGGCGAGGCAAGGAAGAGCCCCCTGCAGCCGTTGCGGGGGCTGGCTTCCCGGCTGCAGGGAACGACGGCGTCCAGCGCCGCCGCCGCCGTCGTCGTACTGGTCGTCGGCGTTGCAGGCCAGGGCGGCACCTTGGCGATGGTGCAGGAACGGTTGTCGACGACGTTCGAGACGCGAAGCGATTCGAGCCTCGTCACTACCGACGAACTGGCGCTCATGAAACAGCTCGCGGACATCGTCCCGGCAAGCGACATGATCGTGGGCAACCCCCGCACGGGCGCCTCCATGGCGTACGCGTTCTCCGGCCGGCACGTGATCGCGCCCCACATCCTCGGTGCCCGCAGCGACAGCGAACGCCTCCTGATGGACCACTGGAGTGAAGCGGCCTACAACCCCAGCGTGTGTCCCGTGATCAAGGAAAAGCGAGCCTACTGGGCACTCGACTTCGCCGACCAGGAGATGACGCCCCGTGGCGAACCTCTCGAAGGCACCCGCGACCTTGCCGACGATTCCGCCCCAGGGGTGGAACTCGTCAAGGAGGTCGGCAAGGCGCGCCTGTTCAAGATGACCGCCTGCGGCTAGGCCACCATGCGAAAGGGGCGGGACACCTTAGGTGTCCCGCCCCTTTTCGTATTCGCCTTGGCGCCTCAGGCCTGCCGGGACTTGAACACGGCCTTGGCCAACTCGGGAACCACGTTACGGGCCGCCCACTCGGCGCCCCGCATGGACTGTCGTTGCAAGGCCACAGCCTCATCCCCGGAAACCACGTAGACAGTGCCGCGCCCGAAATCCGGGAAGTCCTTGCTTAGCGCCTTGTTGGCCTTGTAGCTGTTGAAGTCGCTGGAGGGAACGTTCACCACCATGACATCCGCGCTCAATTCCGCCGCCCGCGCCCTCGGCAAGTAGACCATGCCCTTCGGGAACCGTGCCGAAGCCTCCTTCAGGCCCTTGCCAAGGCTGGCCAGCGCAGGTGGAGCGGAGAGCCCCAGGGAGCTGAAGAACGCGGCGGGCGCCGAGCCTTGAACAGCAAGGACCAGATCAGACCCGGAGGCCGACGATGCCGAGACGAACAGGGCCGTGGCACCCTTCAGCACCGGATAGTCGGCCACGGAGTCCGTGACCTCCTGGCGGGTTTCGTCGATCAACGGCCCGGCCGCGTCCTTCAGCCCCGTGACGCCGGCGATGAACTCCGTCACGCGCTCCCATGCCTCGGCCGGGACACTGTCCGGTGCGAGGATCACCGGCGCAAGCGCGGACAGTGATTCATACTCTTCCCTGCTCAGCCGGCTGCCCACCGCGAGGAAGGCGTCGGGTTCCAGCTCGGTGAAGACGGACGCGGTAAGCGGCCGGCCGTCGTCGTACGTTTGCGACGTCTCGGAAGAGGGCAAAGCCCGCAGGCCAGCCCGGTACCACGCGGTGGAGTCCGCTGCCGGGCGGGACAACGGCACCACCCCCAACGAGACCAGGGTCTCGGCCTCCACCGTTCCCAGGGCAACGATCCGGGATGGCCGGGCCTTCAAAGTAGTGGTCCCGAAACGATGGGTGATCGACATGGGGAAGCCCGCATCCGAAGGCTTTACCTCCACGGTGCCCTTGTTGTTGGCGGAGCAGGCGGCCAGGGCCAGGGGCGCCAGGCCTGCAAAGGCGAGGAAGGCACGGCGGCTGGTGCTCGTATGCTCGGATCCGGACATCATTTCTCGTTTTCCCATCATGAAATCGGCATTTCTGTCTTGGCCGGGGCAGGCCTAGGCTCCCTGTGCAAGGCTGAGCAGCCTGCGTTCGAAGACCGGGGCAAGACTCTCAACATAACTCTTGCTCAGGTGATTGTTGTCGAAGAACACGAAGAGCCCGCCTGTCACCGCATAGCAACGGGCGTCGTCGCAGAACTGGTCCGACAGGTCCAGCACCTTGAGGTTGGCATGCCCAAGATCCGAGACTGCCTTCGCCGTAGGGTCGGCCACGAGGGCTTTGTTCCGCTGCGTTGCGCACGCCAGGGCATTGCCCTTGTTGTTGATCACGCAGTTGGGCGTGCTCTTGCCAAGGGTGAGGGGCGAGTCACGGACGATGATCACCCTCGTGCCGTTCTGGCCCCATTTCGCGATCCGCCGTTCCACGGAGGAGCGGTACTGGCTCAGCTGGTCGCGGCCTGTTCCGTCGTCGATCGTTTCCTTCACTGAGAAGGTCGACGCAACCACCAGGTCCGGGCGCTGCTCCATGATCTTGTCCGAGACCTGGCCGCTCCAGTCCAGGCAGCGAGACTGGCTCTTTTCGTCCAAGCGGGGAGCGTCCATGAACGCGACCCTTCGGACATCGGCCAAGGAGCAGCCTCCCGCCAGGCTCAGACGGACCTTCCACTGCTGCTTCCTGGCAAGGTCGAAGAACGCGACCTTCCAGTGCTCAGCATGGGAGTCTCCGATGAACCAGACCGTCTTGGCGTCCTTCTTTCCCCGGGAGTAGTCACAATCCTGGAGGTACGGCACCCCCTGGACCCTGATCTGGTCCGTCGCCGAACGGCAGCCGGAAACGGCGAAATAGGGTGACTCGGCCTTGCCGATGTTCAGGGCGTTCGGCGGACCGTATTTGCCGGGACAGGAAGCACCCTCGCTCAGGCTGGCTGCACCATAGCAGGGCGACTTTGCGAGGAGGGCCAACTGCTCCTGCTGGAGCTGTTCGGCATGCCCGGCGGAGAACACCATGCCGATCGCCATGGCGCCGGC
The DNA here is from genome assembly GCF_049913155.1 of Arthrobacter sp. R-11. Lineage (GTDB taxonomy): Bacteria > Actinomycetota > Actinomycetes > Actinomycetales > Micrococcaceae > Arthrobacter. The sequence continues at coordinate 2,929,366 of NZ_CP183979.1, forward strand.
AAGCGCCATCGCGCCGAAGCCGGAGAGGATGCTGACCCGGGCCTTCCGGTTCCGGAACAACCGCGAGCGGCCCGGATCTTCGACGAAACGCTTGGTCAGTGCGGCAAGGACGATCGACGCCGCACCGATGACGAGCTTCTCCCGGGTGCGAAGGTCATGGCCAAGCAGCGGCACCGCCAGGACGATCATGGGCCAGTGCCACAGGTAAAGGGAATAGGAGATGTCCCCCAGCGCCTGGACAGGCCGGAATCCGACGGCGGGCAAAGCGCTCCGTCCCAGAACCGAGCCTGAGAGGACGATCGCCCCCGTGCCAAGGACCGGGACAAGCGCCATTGCGCCCGGGAAGAGTGTCTGTTCGTCGAAGACAGCGAGCGAGACAACGAGGGCAACCGCGCCGGCTCCGGCCAGCAGTCCCATCCAAAGCCGCGGGGCCGCCGGCCGCATCAGCTCCCGCTCCTGCGCTCCACGCCCCGCGAGGGCGAAGGTGGCCAGGGCAATGAGGCCTCCGGCCGCGAACTCCCACGCCCTTGTGGTCGTGACGAAATATGCCTCGTTCTTGCTGCTGACCGTGAAATACACGCTGTAGGCCAGCGAGAGTACAAAGACCGTCCCCATGGTGGCGGACAGCAGGGGCAGCGGGGTCTTCCGGATGCGCAGCGCCAGCAGGAACGCCCCCGCCAGCAGCAGCGGCCACACCAGGTAGAACTGTTCCTCCACCGAAAGCGACCAATAATGCTGAACCGGTGTGGCCATTTCGTGGTCGGCCGAGTAATCGATGGACTTGGCGGCAAGGAGCCAGTTCTCGCCGTAGAAGACGGCGGCGAGGGTCTCCCAGGCGACGTCGAGCCAGCGGGAGTACGGCTGGATCAGCCATGAAGCCGCGATGCTGACGACGGCGACCAGCAGTGCGGCAGGAAGAAGCCGCCGCATGCGGCGCCCATAGAACCTCGCGAGGCGGACCTTCCCGGTCCCCCTGAGCTCTTCCACAAGGTGCCTCGTGATCAGGAAGCCCGAGATGACGAAGAAGATGTCCACACCGACGTAGCCGCCCGGCAGCAATTGGGGCCAGAGGTGATTGACGACGACGGCGGTCACCGCCAGGGCCCGGAGCGCCTGGATGTCGGCGCGGAACTTGCCCGCCGGTTTCGGCGTTGCCGGGCTCGGGACGGCAAGGGTGGAGGTTTGCTGGCTCACCGCATTGCCTCCCGGTGTGCGGCGGCAGCGGGAGCCTGGGTCATCGACTTCATGCCTTGGTGCGGGAACGCAGGAACTCGACGACCTCGTGGCTTGGGCCGTCCTTGAGCACGCGGCCGTGTTCCAGCAGGATGCCCCGCGAACACACCCGTTGCACGAGATCGAGGTCGTGGCTCACGACGACGAGGGTCTGGCCGGCGTCCACGAGTTCCTGGATCTTGTCCAGGCACTTCTTCTGGAAGGGCTCGTCACCGACGGCGAGGATCTCGTCCACGAGGAAGACTTCGGGGTCGGAATGAACCGCCACCGAGAAGGCCAGACGCAGGTACATGCCGGACGAATAGAAGCGCACTTCGGTGTCAATGAACTCACCGATCTCGGCGAACTCGACAATCGAATCGAAACGTTCCTTGATCTGGGTTTCGGACATGCCCAGGATCGCCGCGTTGAGGTACACGTTGTCGCGTCCGGACAGGTCGGGGTGGAAGCCTGCACCCACCTCGATCAGGCCGGCGACGCGTCCGCGGGTGCGCACAGTCCCCTCGTCCGGCGTCATGACGCCGGAGATGTGCTTGAGGAGGGTCGACTTGCCCGAGCCGTTGAAGCCCAGCAGGGCAACCGTCTCGCCCTGGCGGATGTCCAGGCTCACATCCCGAAGGGCATGGAACTTGGCCGAAAGGTCTCCCTTGCGTCCTTTGAGGAACCAGATGAGGGCTTCCTTGATGGACCGGGTGTGGCGCAGCACGAACTGCTTGCTGATGCCCTTGATCTCTACGGTTATGGGGGATGCTTCGGACACTACAGCTCCTGCGCGAACTTGACTTCGAGCTTGCGGAAGGTGAATTGGCCGAGGGCAAGCACCGCAGCCGAAACGACAAGGGCAACCGGGAGCCAAAGCTCGAAGAGCTGGGGCGGGGCGGCAAGCGCCGCATCACCCCCCGCCGTCGAGGACCAGAAGGCGTAGTGGAAGAGCTCGACGCCGACCGTCACCGGATTTGACTGGTAGACCCCGAACCAGAAGTCGCCCAGGCGCTCGTGCACCATGCCCCACTGGTACATGACCGGTGAAACCCAGGTGGCGACCATCAGCATCATCTCGACGAAGTTCTCGGAATCCCTGAAGTAGACATTGACCGAACTGAAGAAGAGACCCAGCCCTACCGACAGCATGGCGAGCACCAGGAATCCCGCAAAGCCGGCGAAGATTCCGAGCGGGGTGGGCTGCCAGCCGGTCAGGAGACAGCCGATGAGCAGGACCACGAGCTGGGGGAAGAAGTGGGCCGCCGACACGAAGACCGAAGCCACCGGGAAGAGTTCCCGCGGCAGGAAGATCTTCTTGATCAAGCCGCTGTTGTACACAATCGACTTCGCCGCGTTGTTGAGTGCTTCGGTGAAGAAGTTGATCAGCACGATGCCCGAGAAGAGATACACGGCGTAGTTGCCGACGTTCTTGTTCAGGCCCAGGAACACGCCCATTGCGATGTAGAACACCACGAACTGGATGGCCGGCTTGACATAGGACCAGATGACGCCCAGCACGGACCCCCGGTAGCGGAGTTTGATTTCCTTCCGGACCAGGAGCTTGAGCAGGTACCTGCGCCGGAAGACATCCTTGAGCCCCTGCCCGATCCCGGGCCGGACCAAGGGCGTGTCCAGGAGGGAGGTCATCCTCGCTCCCCCAGCGCCTGGGCGTTCCGGTCACGGCTGTCTGTGATCGTGTGCTCGGCGAAGGTCTTCGACCAGGACTCCATGGAGGAAAGGGCCGGCATTTTCGCCTTGTACTCCGCGGAGAGTCCATCCCAGCGGCGGACCAACTGGAACATCGACGCCGCCGCGGAGGTCAGCAGGGACTTGGCCAACTGCGGATCCCGGACGTACCAGGAGGCACCGGTTCCTTCTGCGTTGGTGACGATCGCAGAATCGAACTGGGACACCGTCCACCACTTGTTGTCCTGGTGGGAAATCCGGGCCTGCGGCCGGGCGGTATCCTCGGCGGTAACGTCGGTGAAGAGTTGCCTGCGCAGGGTCTTCACGCCCCACGGAAGGAGGGTCTTCAGCGACGGGCGCGCTGCCACGGCCGCACTTCCGCCCAGGGTCTTTTCCTTTTGGGCCGTCGGGAAGTCATCCGGGTCGCTGAGGTACACGGTGTCGCTATGCTCGGCCAGCATGCTCCGGATCCGCGGCAAGGTGGTATCCAGCATTCCGTGCAGCCCATCGGGACCCTTGAGCAGGTCGTCCATCGCCCACACCCGGCCCTTCGCAGTCGCGTACTGCATCGAAAGCGTGTGCTTGAGGTCGGCGAAAAGGGCGCCCAGCAACGCACGGCCTCCCTTGGCGAAGGGGCTGTACATCAAGGCGACCATGAGCCGGTTCCGGTTATGGAAGTAGGCCTGCCAGCCGACCAGATCGTCCTTGTCGCCCCAGGAGATGTGCCAGACGGCTGCGCCCGGCAGGCTGACGGTCTGGTACCCGTGCGCTTTGGCGCGCAGCCCGAACTCCACGTCGTCCCACTTGATGAAGACAGGCATGGAAAGCCCGATCTCCCGGATGATCGACGTGGGGATCAGGCACATCCACCAGCCGTTGTAGTCGACGTCGACGCGGCGGTGCATCCAAGGGGTCTGCCGCAGATTGGAAATCAGGAAGTCGTGCCCGAGCTCCATCTCCGCGTACGGCTGATCCGGCTGGATCCGCTGCGGGTTCACAATCTCGCCCAGGGTGTGCAGGGCAGTCCGGTGGTGCAGGTCGAACATGTGGCCGCCGACGATCGTGGGCTTCCGGCAGTACCGGGCGAAAGTCAGGAGGCGGGTGATGCTCTCGGGTTCGATCACGATGTCATCGTCCATGAGCAGGACATAGTCGCTGCCGTTGCCGCAGGCCTCGAACATGCCGCGCGAGAAGCCGCCCGAACCGCCCAGGTTGGACTGCTCGATGACCCGCAGTTTCCCGCCCAGGTCCTTGGCCACGTCCTCGAAGCCCGCGGCTGCCGAGACCTTGTCGGTGCCCTGGTCCACGATCAGGACCTCGCCCACATGGTCCAGGCACTCCGGGTGTGCCGCCAGCAGCCGGAGGTTGTTCAGGCAGAAGGACGTCTTGTTGAGGGTGGTGATCTCCAGGGTCACCGATGCGGCGGCAGGCGCCGGTCCCGGTGCCTGCCACTCGGCGGAATCCATGAACAGTTCACCGCGGCCGGCGACAAGGTCGAACCAGTACCAGCCGCCGTCGCCGAACGGAAGCAGGTCCAGTTCCACAACGGAAGTCTGCTCCCCCGTCACCGGAATGCTCTTCTGCTGCAGAAGGGCACCTTTCGCGTTGGAGCGGAAGACGACGATCGTGCCTTCCCCTCGGGTGCTGACGCTGAGTCTGACACGGCTGAGCGTGGTCCACTTGCGCCAGTATCCGGCGGCGAATGCGTTGAAGTAGCTACCGAAGGAGACCCGCTCGCCGGGGCGCACCCGGGTTGCGCAGCGGCCGATGAAATCTTCCGCGTGGGCTTCCCTGGCCTGCGAGCTCAGGCGCACGGGGCGGCGGCCCTGCTTCCTGGCTTCCTGCTCGGTCGGGGCCGGAGTACCGGCTGCGGTCCCCATGTCAACGTAGAGCGGTGCAGTGTCCATCTCCGAATGTTCCGGGAAGATGACCCTCTGGAGGGTGACCCACTCCGGGCCGCCCTCGACGCCGGGCTGCCCGCGATGGGTTTCCGCGCTCACGCGTCCACTCCTCCGCTTTCGATATCCGCGCCGCTCTCGAAGTGGGGCCGGATCTTGTTGTCGAACATGGACAGCGCCGAACCGATGGCCATGTGCATGTCGAGGTACTTGTAGGTGCCGAGCCGGCCGCCGAACAACACATCCTTCTCCGCGGCGGCGAGGTCGCGGTACTTGAGCAGCTTCTCGCGGTCCTCGGGGGTGTTGATCGGGTAGTAGGGTTCGTCGCCCTTCTCGGCGAATCGGGAGAACTCACGCATGATGACGGTCTTCTCCGTCTGGTAGTCGCGCTCGGGGTGGAAATGGCGCGGCTCGATGATGCGCGTATACGCGACGTCGGCGTCGTTGTAGTTCACCACGGAGGTGCCCTGGAAATCGCCTTCGTCCAGCACCTCTTCTTCGAAGTCGATGGTGCGCCAGGAGAGGTCGCCTTCGACGTACTCGAAATAACGGTCCACGGGGCCCGTGTACACAACCGGGATCTTTCCGACCACCTTGGACTTCGAGTATTCGTGCGAGTCGTCGAAGAAGTCCGTGTTCAGGCGCACCTCGATGTTGGGGTGTTCTGCCATCTTCTCGATCCAGGCGGTGTAGCCGTTGGTCGGCAGGCCCTCGTACTTGTCGTTGAAGTAGCGGTTGTCGTAGTTGTAGCGCACCGGGAGGCGGGAGATGATGCCCGCCGGCAGGTCCTTGGGGTCGGTCTGCCACTGCTTGCCCGTGTAGTGCTTGATGAAGGCCTCGTACAGGGGGCGGCCGATCAGCTGGATGCCCTTGTCGTTAAGGTTCTGGGGATCCGTGCCTGCAAGTTCCCCGGCCTGCTCCTGGATCAGCGCCTGGGCTTGGCGCGGCGTCAGGTTCGCGCGGAAGAATTGGTTGATCGTGGCCAGGTTGATCGGCAGGGAGAAGACCTCGCCCTTGTGCACGCCGTAGACCTTGTGAACGTAGTTGGTGAAGGTCGTAAACCGGTTGACGTACTCCCAGACCCGTTCGTTCGAGGTGTGGAACAGGTGGGCACCGTAACGGTGCACCTCGATCCCGGTCTGCTCTTCAGTTTCGCTATAGGCATTGCCGCCGATGTGGTGCCGGCGGTCAAGGACCACGACCTTCAAGCCCAGCTCAGTGGCGGCCTGTTCTGCGATTGTCAGGCCAAAGAAGCCCGACCCGACGATGACGAGATCAGCAGTCACAAATTCTCCTGGTTCGAATGCGGGCAGCCCAATAGGGTGCATTGGGCTGCATCCCAAGCCTACCCGAGATGCTCGTTCCGCATTCCTGCGCCCCTGTCTCCGCAGTTGTCCACATCGACGCATTCCTCCCTCGAAGCACGCCATAGGCAGACATACCTTGGGAAACGGGGCGCACCACCGGGGGAAGGAAACCGTCACATGCCATTCCATTGCACTCTGGTCCGCGGCCCGCGCTCTCCGTTACGGCAGGAACCTGTCGAGCTGACGGTGGAGATCGACGACGGTGGCCCGGGCTCGGCGGTCCAGGCCGCCGTCGCCGGACGCTTCCGCGCCGGTGGGCTGACAGTCAGCGGGCGGCCGCTTTCTTCCCTGACGGTCGGCCGGCCGCCTCTGGTGCCGGGCGCCGTCCTGGTGGATGGGGCGGAGGCGGATGGAGCTTACCCGACCCCGCCGTCCCGCGGCCGGGCGGCGCTGCACCTTCTGGTACACACCGGCCCGGGTGCCGGCCTCGTTGTGCCGCTGGAACGCGGCAGCTATTCAATTGGCCGGGGGAATTGCGACGTATCGATCCCTGATCCGGACCTCTCCCGGATCCATGCCATGCTCACGGTTTCGGATACCTCGGTTTCATTACGCGACAACGGCAGCTCAAACGGAACAAGCGTGAACGGCCGCAGGATCCGCGCTGCCGTTGTTTCCACCGATTCGCTCATCCAATGCGGCAAGTCGCTGATGACCGTTGTCTTTGACGGCAGCCCCCACGCCTCCACGCTTGTTGCCGCCGGAATCGGGACCGATGATCCTCTCCGGGTTCCGCGCCGCCCCGAAGCGTCGGGCCGCCTCAACCTGCTTCTCATGGCGGGTTTGCCGCTTCTCCTGGGCGTGGCGCTGGCCATCACCACTGGGACCTGGATGTTCCTTGCGTTCACGGGTATATCGGCGATAGCGGTACTGGTCCCGTTGGCGGCCGGTCGCAAGGAGCGCCGGGCCTTCAACTCTGCATTGCGTACTGCCGAATGCAACGACAGGGAACGAAGGGAACGGGCTGCACCGTCGGCAGCAGATATCGTCCTCGCGGTCTTGCCCGCAACGCCCGGGCCGTCAGGGCAGGACCCGCCCCGGCTCCGCGGCCCGGACTCCATCCCGGCGGACCCCAAGCATGCGGGAAAACAGGCCGAAACGGGAAGTACCGGCGGGGTCGCGCTGCGCATCGGCACCGGGCAGCAACAAGCGCGAATTGTTCTCGATCCGCCTGATCCGCTCTTCAAGGTCCCGGTCCTGCGCAGCTCCCCGGTCACCTTGGATCCCCGGCTCCGCGACATACCTGTCGCCGGCCCCGCGGCCAGGATCGCCGGTCTGTTCAACTTCCTGCTGATGCAACTTGCTGTGTTTCCGTGCGCATCTTCTTCTCCGGTCATCATCTGCGGCCGGGCGGAACTGCTCCCGCTGAGTGCCCGGTTCCTGCCACGGACCATCCTGTGCGCCGATCCCGATTCCGCGCTTGAAGCACTTTCCGGGTACAAGGAAGCAGGATTTCTTTTCCTGCCGGACCCGCAGGGGAAAGCGGACCCGCTGCTTCACGCCGCCGGCGCCGCCGGGTGGACGGTGTTTCGTCGGAGCGAAGGTCCGGACCACCAGGCCGTCATCGACTTGGCTCAAGGCTGCGGGATGCTATGCGATGGGAGGGGCAGTCTGTCCTTCGAAGCCGACCTCGTGGTCCCCGAAGTCTTCGATTCCTTCTGCAGGCTCCCCGGGAAGGAGGCTCCGCAAGCCAGGGACACCGCCAGCTTGCCAGCGAACTGCAACCTCGGCGACCTCATTCCCGTGGACGCGCCCTCGATCAGGAACCGCTGGGAGGAATCGACGAAGTGTCCAGGGCTCCCGGCAGTCATCGGCCGCGGGGAAACCGAACCCAGGACTCTCGACTTGGTAGAGGACGGCCCGCACCTGCTGATCGCCGGAACCACTGGCGCCGGAAAGTCCGAACTTCTTCGCACCATTGTCACGGCGCTTTCGCTCACGCATAGTCCCGAACGGGTCAACTTCCTGTTCCTGGACTTCAAGGGTGGGTCCGGGCTGGGACCGCTGGCAACGCTTCCGCATTGTGTAGGCCTCCTCACAGACCTCAAGCGTCGCGGCGTGGACCGGGCATTGGCCTCCCTGCGCGCTGAGGTGCGGCAGCGTGAACAGCTTCTGGCCGAGGCCGGCGTCGAGGACCTCGGGTCCTACCGTCTGAAGGCCCACCAGGAAACCACCCCCGGCCGTCGTTCCAGTCGCCGGCCGCTGCCACGGCTGGTTATCGTGGTCGACGAGTTCCGAATGCTCATTGAGGACTCGCCGTCGGCCCTTGCCGAACTCATGAGGGTGGCCACGGTCGGCAGGTCCCTCGGAATCCACCTGATCATGGCGACGCAGCGGCCGCAGGGCGCCATAAGCTCCGACATCCGCGCCAACGTCACCACCAGCATCGCACTTCGGGTCCAATCCGAAATGGAGTCCCGGGACGTCATCAACTCCCCGCATGCAGCACGCATCCCTCTGTCGCTGCCTGGCCGTGCGTACCTAAGCAGGGGGACAGAAGATTGCGAGCCGTTCCAGGCCGCTTCGCTGTCGGGTCCGACCGAAAAAGGTGCGCCCCGGAACGTCGTAGCTCATGAGGCGCTCCATGCTCTCAGGACTTGCCTGACCGGCCCGAAGCTCTCCCTGCCCGGCGTCGCCGGCAGAGACCCTGATCCCGGGGAAGCCGGCCGTCTGGTCGTTGACTCGATCCGCACCGCCTGGTCCGGGCTGGAGAAAGCACAGCCGCGCAGGCCGGTTGCCTGGGAACTGCCTGAATCCGTCCGGCTGGACGGAGCAAGCGGCTCGCCCTCCGCCGGCCGCCATGCAACGGTCTTCTCTCCGGCCGGATTCCTGGGAGTGGTTGATCTGCCGGACAAGCAATGCACCGCTCCGTTGTTCTGGCATCCTGGGCAGCACGGTCATCTGACGCTTCTGGGTCCGCCCGGCAGCGGCGTCGAAAGCGCCTGCCTCTCGATTGCCGCGCAGCTGGTGTCGGCTGACGGTGAAATCCACTGTTACGTCCTCGATGGCGACGCCTCTTTTCCAGCAGAGCCCCTGCCGTCCCGGGTCGGGGCGGTGGTGACGGTCCAGGAGCCGGGGAGAGCTGTCCGGGTTGCCGAACGTATCGCCGCGGAGGTAGCGACGCGGCAAAGCAACGGGGGCGCAGGGCATATCCCGCTGCTGCTCGTAGTCACCGGCTGGGGATCCTGGCTCGCCCTTTTCCGCGCCGGCCCGCTCGCCTGGGCGGAGGACCTCTTCCACGGCATCAGTAGGGACGGAGCCAAGGCAGGCGTTCATCTCCTGGTGACGGGCGACAGGGAACTGACGACGTCCCGGCTCTACGGCTCGCTCCCCAACCGCGCATACTTCCCGCGCGGAAGCACCGAAGAGGGTCGCGTGGGTTGGCCGCGCTTCAACCCCCTCGAGCCATTCCCGGCCCGCGCGATGGTCTGCGGACCGATCCTCGGTGAAGGGCTCGCAGAGGCGCAGTTCGCCGAACCGCCCGAGGGACGATCCTGGCCGTACGGAGCGGTGCCTGAACCCGTGCGACCTGTGTTCCGGGTACGCCACCTGCCCCGGAGGCTTGGCCTTGCCGACGTCATCGCGCAATCCCGGAACGATGCTTCGGCGGCGCCCGATGGCGGGCCCTCCCCCGCCATCCTGTTGGGCTTGGGAGGAGACGAACTCGATCCTGTACGACTGAGGCTCCCACCGGGCGGAGCCACGCTGGCCCTGGGACACCCTGGCAGCGGCAAGTCGGGCCTGTTGGACGTACTGCCGGCCCTGAATCCTGGAATCCACTGGCTGCGCGCCGCACCAGGATCCGATCCCGGAGCATTCTGCACAGAGCTCCACGCACAGGCCAGGGCCGGTTCCATCGATCCCCGGGGCATCGTCCTTATCGACGACGCCGACCGGCTGGGAAGCCAAGCAGCCGGACTTGCGGCGGCGCTGCCGTCGCTGGGGATCCGCGTGATCGCAACTGCTGCCTTCAGCCAGGCCCTCTTCCAACGCGTCCCTCTGGCCGCCCAAGCGTTGGACGAAGGACGAGGAATCCTGCTCTCGCCCCGGCATCCATCGGACGGCGGCCTCTTCGGGATCCGGATAGAAGCGGGTCCGAAAGTTCCCGGCCGGGCGGTGCTTGTTCAGGACGGCGACTCACGGACCTTCCAGATCCCTTTCACGGGCCCCCCTGGTGTTGCGGCCTGAACCAGTCACAGGGCGCCCGAGGAACCCCCGGTCCGGGATGCGAAGGCGAGGACTTTCTTTTCGAACAGGAAAACGATCGCGGCCAAGGCGGGGACGATCATGGCGAGACCGGCAAGCGGCAATCCGCCGGTCATAGTCGGAATCCCAATGGTCAGAACGAACAGTTGGGCCACAAGGGCGGCCGCCCGGGTCCAGCGGTAGCCGCGGAACAGGAAGTGCCCCACCGCGAATAGCCATGCCGAAAAGACAAGGAGAAGGCCCAGGGTAAAAACCGCTCCCCAGAAGGACGCTACAGGTGCCCCGGTGACAAGCTGGAACGTGTAGAGACCTGCCGCGGCGAGAAGGGCCAAGGCCTCGAGGAGCACCACAAGTGAAATGACAATGACCCCAACAGGCCGGGGACCTGTGCCTCCGCCTCCTGGGGAACCATCCTGTCGAGGCGCGTCAGCGTTCTTGTGGAATGGCTCGTTGGCGGGGTTCTCAGGGGGTATTGACACACTGGCACCCTACCGGACATAGTCAAAGACCGGTGGCAGGACCGGCAGCCGATGTGATGCATCGCTCACGTTTAAGAGGCATTTCAAAGGCTCGAACCCCTTGTTTACACGGCGTTAACATGACACGCTTGATTCAGACGACCAAGGGGGCCCATTGGGTCCCCTTTTCCTATGAAGCCTCTCGTGAATATTTTCACAAAGGCTCGACTAGTTCTGACGAATGGAGTGACTGATCAGCATGGATTGGCGTAACCGCGCAGCCTGCCTCGACAAGGACCCCGAGCTTTTCTTCCCCGTGGGAAACACTGGACCGGCCCTTCTCCAGATCGAAGAAGCAAAGAGCGTCTGCCGCCGCTGTCCAGTCGTGGATACCTGCCTGCAATGGGCCCTCGAGTCCGGCCAGGACGCCGGCGTCTGGGGCGGCATGAGCGAAGATGAACGGCGCGCCCTCAAGCGCCGCGCTGCCCGCGCCCGCCGCGCCTCCTAGGCAAAGGCGCCTCCTCGTCGGGGCGTCCGGGGCACCACGACAGGTCGGCAGGCAAGGGTACTAACAAACGAAATGCCGCAGGGCGGCCCGGACCAATGGTCCGGGCCGCCCTGCGGCATTTCATGGTCTTCAGTTCGGACGCAGGCTCAGGACGATCTCAACGGAGGTACCGCCGCCGTCGCGCGGGAACCATTGGATGCTGCCGCCCAGCTCGCTGGTGACAAGCGTGCGGACAATCTGCAGCCCGAGGCCTTCGGAATACGACCCTTCGGGGAGACCCACGCCATCGTCCGAAATCGTCACTGTCAGCATTTCGTCGCCCTGGGTCCCCGTGGACCGGTCGGCAATCAGCCAGACGGTGCCGGCGCGGCCTTCCAGCCCGTGCTCCACGGCATTGGTAACGAGCTCGTTGATCACCAGGGCCAGCGGTGTAGCGAAATCGCTTGGCAGTTCACCGAACAGTCCGGAACGTTCGGTCCTGACATATTGCGACGGCGATGCCACCTCCGCCGACAAGCGGAACTGGCGCCCGATCAGCTCGTCAAAGTCAACGCTCTGGGTGAGTCCCTGGGACAGGGTTTCGTGGACGAGCGCGATGGTGGCTACCCGTCGCATCGCCTGCTCGAGGCCTTGCTTGGCTTCATCGCTGACCATCCGGCGCGACTGCATGCGAAGCAGGGCAGCCACGGTCTGCAGGTTGTTCTTCACCCGGTGGTGGATCTCCCGGATGGTGGCATCCTTGGTCACCAATTCGAGTTCGCGGCGGCGGAGCTCGGAGACATCCCGGCAGAGCACCAGCGCGCCGAAGCGCTGGTGCTCGTCACGGAGCGGAATCGCCCTGAGGGACAGGCTCACGCCGCGCGACTCGATCTCGCTGCGCCAGGGCATCCGCCCGGTGACCACGAGCGGAAGGGTCTCGTCGACCATCCGCCGGTCCTTGAGCAGGCCAGCAGTGACCTCGGCGAGCGAACGCCCCTCGAGTGTCTCCACTTCGCCAAGACGGCGGAAAGCTGAGACACCGTTGGGGCTCGCGTACTGGACGATGCCGTCGGCATCGAGCCTGATTAGCCCGTCGCCCACGCGTGGCGCTCCCCGGCGGGAACCTGTCGGGGAAGCAAAGTCCGGCCAGAGCCCGAGGGTCCCCATCCGAAGCAGGTCGTAGGCACACTGGCGGTACGTCAGCTCCAGGCGCGAGGGCATCCGTGAACTGGAGAGATCCATGTGGGATGTGACAACGGCAAGGGTCCTGCCGTTGCGCACCATTGGCACGGCTTCCACACGCAGCGCCATCTCGCTGCTCCAGCTGGTTTCGCTGGAGCGCTCGATCGAGCGGCTGTTCCAGGCCTTGTCGACCAGGGGCTGGAGATCGGAGCGGATCCCCTCCCCCACGAAGTCGGCGTGGAAGACCGTGTGGCTGGTCGATGGCCGGACGTGGGCCAAGGCAATGTATCCGAACTCGGGGTGCGGAAACCACAGCGCAAGGTCCGCAAACGCCAGGTCGGCGACCATCTGCCAGTCGCCGACCAGGAGGTGCAGCCATTCGGCATCTCCAGGCCCGAAATCAGCATGCTCCCTGATGGGGTCTGTAAAGATTGCCACTGCACCTCCATATGCGGCGCCGGGTTTCCCTAGCGCCGGACGATTGACCTCAAGAGCCTCAATGCTACCGACAGAGACGCCATGTCGTCGGCTTCGAGGGCGTTGACCTCGTCGAACATGCTCTTCGCACGGCCCAGTTGATCGGCATTAAGCAGTTCCCACGCCTTCAGGCGATCTTCAGCCTCGGCACCGTTTTCGCTCGACTCGAGCACCGACGTCGTGATGTCCGCAACTGTCGAGTACAGGTCGTCCCGCAGCGCAGCGCGGGCCAGCGCCTGCCAGCGGTCGTCCCGCGGCAGGGCACTGATGCGCTCAAGCAAGGAATCCACGTGGAAGCGGTTGAACACCGTGTAGTAGACGTTGCTGACGTCTTCCACCCGGCTTGAACGGCTCTCCGCGATCCGGGCGATGTCCAAAAGGACGAAGCTCTCGAAAAGCTCGGACCACCGGCGGGCCAGGTCTTCAGGCAGCTTCCATTGGCGGCCGCGCTCGAGCCAGCCGCGGACGCGTTCCTTGTCGTCTCCGCGCAGGTACTCGAGCACCCTGGAGCGCATCGGGTCCAGCATCGGCTTGAAGGACGCGACGATATCGGCAATCGGCTTGCCGGCCAGGCCCTGGGTCAGGAGCCAGCGCACGGCCCGGTCGAGCAGGCGCCGGATGTCCAGGTGGACAGCGCTCCAGTGCTCGGTCGGGAAGGAAGCAGGCAGTGCATTGAGCTCTGCCACCATCGAATCCAGATCGTAGATTTCGCGCAGGGCGACAAAGGCTTTGGCAACCGCCACCTCGTTGGCGGAGGTCTCTTCCATGGTCCGGAATGCGAAGGTGATGCCGCCGAGGTTGATCATGTCGTTGGCCACCACGGTTGCGATGATTTCGCGGCGCAGCGGATGCGAGTCCAGTTCGGCGTCAAAGCGTTCCCGCAGCTGCTGCGGGAAGTATTCACGGATGGTCCGCTGGAACCAGGGGTCGTCGGCCAGGTCGGAACGCCCAAGCGCTGCCGCCAGCTCAATCTTGGCGTAGGCCGCCAACACGGACAGTTCCGGGGAGGTCAGGCCCTGGCCCTGTTCGAGGCGTTCGCGCAGGCTTGCGGTGGTCGGAAGTGCCTCCAGGTCCCGCTTGAGGTCTGCGTGCTGTTCCAGCCAGTCCATCAGGCGCTCGTAGCTCGGGCTCCAGTCGGCCACGCGGGTACGGTCGTTGAGCAGCAGGATGTTCTGGTCGATGTTGTCTTCCAGGACGAGCCGGCCGACTTCCTCCGTCATGTCAGCAAGGAAGTCAGCGCGCTCGGCGGCGTCAAGCTTGCCGGCCTTGACCATGCGGTCCACGAAGATCTTGATGTTCACTTCGTGGTCCGAGCAGTCCACGCCCGCGGAGTTGTCGATCGCATCCGTGTTCAGGATGATGCCCTGGAGCGCGGCCTCGATGCGTCCGCGCTGGGTCAGGCCGAGGTTACCGCCCTCACCGACAACCTTGACGCGGAGCTCACGTCCGTCAACGCGGATGGCGTCGTTAGCCTTGTCGCCGACCTGCGCGTTGGATTCGCTGCTTGCCTTGACGTAGGTTCCGATTCCGCCGTTGTAAAGCAGGTCAGCGGGAGCGAGCAGGATCGCGCGGAGAAGCTCCGGCGGGCTCAGCTGGACGGTACCTTCCGGCAGGCCCAGCGCCACACGCACCTGCTCCGTTACCGGAATCGACTTGGCCTGGCGCGGGAAGACTCCGCCGCCTTCGCTGATCAGGGAGCGGTCGTAGTCATCCCAGGACGAGCGCGGGAGTTCGAAAAGCCGCTGGCGTTCAGCGAAGGAAGACGCAGCATCCGGTGTCGGATCCAGGAAAATGTGCCGGTGGTCGAAGGCCGCAAGCAGGCGGATGTGCCGGGAGAGCAGCATTCCGTTGCCAAAGACGTCCCCTGACATGTCGCCGACGCCAACCACCGTGAACTCTTCGTTCTGGGTGTCCAGGTCCAGCTCGCTGAAGTGGCGCTTGACGGATTCCCACGCACCGCGGGCGGTGATGCCCATTGCCTTGTGGTCGTAACCGACGGACCCGCCCGAGGCGAAGGCGTCACCGAGCCAGAATCCGTACTCCATGGCAAGGCCGTTGGCGATGTCGGAGAACGTCGCCGTTCCCTTGTCGGCGGCGACCACCAGGTAGGAATCGTCGGCATCCTGACGGACAACGTTCGACGGCGGCACGATCGTCTCGCCGCCGGCGTCAGTGACCAGGTTGTCGGTAATGTCGAGCAGTCCCCGGATGAAGGTCTTGTAGCATTCGACGCCTTCTGCCATCCAGGCGGCACGGTCGACGGCCGGGTCCGGCAGTTGCTTGGCGTAGAAGCCACCCTTGGCGCCGGTCGGAACGATCACGGCGTTCTTGACCGTCTGGGCCTTGACGAGTCCAAGGATTTCGGTGCGGAAGTCTTCCCGTCGGTCGGACCAGCGCAGGCCACCGCGGGCGACCTTGCCGAAGCGCAGGTGTACGCCTTCGACGCGCGGCGAGTACACCCAGATTTCGAACATCGGGCGCGGGAACGGCAGTCCGTCGATCTGCGTCGGATCAAGCTTGAAGCTCAGGTGCGCCTTCCCCTGGAAGAAGTTGGTCCGGAGCGTGGATTCAATCAGGTTCACGAACGTGCGCAGAACGCGGTCGGCGTCGAGCGTCGCCACCTGGTCGATGGCCTCGGCCAGGCGCGCGCGTGCACTTTCCTGGCGAACCTGGCGGGTATTTTCCTCAACGGCGGGGTCGAAGCGGGCAGCGAAGAGTTCCAGCAGTCCGCGGGCGACTTCGGGATTCGAAAGCAGCGTGTCGGCGATGAACTCGAAGGAGTTCGTGTTGCCCATCTGGCGCATGTACTTGGCGTAGGCACGGAGCATGACCACTTGGCGCCACGGCATGCCTTCGCGCAGAACCAGTCGGTCGAAACTGTCCGACTCCACGGCGGCAGTGACTGCGGCAGCAAAGGACTCCGCAAGAAGCTTCCCGGTGGCGAGGGGGTCCACGCCGGACGGGTACTTGAGGCCGAGATCGTACAGGAAGAAGTCGCGTTGATCGGCGGTTTCGATCTCGAAAGGCCGTTCATCGAGGACTTCGAGTCCGAGGTTGTGGAAATAGGGCAGGATCTGGCTGAGGCTCTTGGGTTCGAGCAGGTAGAGCTTGACCCGGGCATCCTCCTCGAGGACCTCCCCCGCCCCCTTGGGGAGGTAGACATGAACTCCAGGCATCGCCTGGGCAGGCGTTTCACGGAGGGCCGTGGCCGCGCCGTACTCCTCAAACCGGGCAATGTCTTCCAGCGCATCTTCGACTTCGTAGTCCACCCGGTAGCTCGCGGGGAACGCTTCCGCCCACACCGCGGAGCGGCGATCGGCTTCCTCGCCGCTCCAGCGCTCCCGGACGACCTCGGAGATGCCTTCACCCCAGGAGCGCGAAGCCCTGACAAGCCGCTTTTCGAGGGCGGCGGCGTCTACTTCGCCCAGTTCGGCTTCACGCGGCAGGCGGATCCGGAAGAACACACGTGCGAGCGCGGACTCGGTGATCCGGGCTTCGTAGTCGATGCTCTCCGCCGCGAAGGTTTCGCGGAGTTCCTGCTCGATCCGCAGCCGGACGTTCGTGGTGTACCGGTCTCGCGGGAGGTACACCACAGCGGACATGAAACGCCCGTAGATGTCCGGGCGGAGGAACAGTTTAGTGCGGCGGCGTTCCTGGAGACGCTGGATGCCAAGGGCGGTCTCGGCGAGATCCTCGGTCTCGATCTGGAACAGTTCGTCCCTTGGGTAGGTCTCGAGGATGCCCAAGAGGTCCTTGCCGGAGTGCGAGTCCCTCGGGAATCCGGCGGAAGCCAGTACCGCGTCGACCTTCTCCCGCACGATCGGGATGTTGCGGACGGAGCCCGTGTACGCGCTCGTCGCGAAGAGGCCGATGAAGCGGCGTTCGCCATTCACGTTGCCGGCGGCGTCGAAACTCTTGACCCCGATGTAGTCGAGGTAGGCCGGGCGGTGGACGGTGGAACGGGAATTCGCCTTAGTGATGACGAGGGCCCGCTTCTCGCGCGCCTTGCGGCGGCCGGCGTCGGTCAGGTGCTGGATCTGGTGGGGGTGGTCCCCGGCGCGGAGGAGGCCCAGGCCGCTCCCGTCGCGCAGTTCCAGCACGTCCTCGCCGTTTTCGGTGATCAGGTCGTATTCGCGGTAGCCAAGAAAGGTGAAGTTTCCGTTGTCCAACCAGCGGAGGAGGTCCTGGGTTTGCCGCAGTTCGGCAATGTCTTCGGGGTGGGTCACCCTGTCCAGGGAGGACGCAAGCTCAATTGCCTTGCTGCGCATCTTCGGCCAGTCTTCCACGGCGACCCTGACATCCCGCAGGACGCGGCGGATTCCGTCGAGAAGTTCCTGCTGGGCGGAATCCGGAATCCGGTCAACCTCGACGGCGATCCAGGACTCCATGTGGGAAGCGTTCAGGCCCTCGGCGAAGAGACGGGAAACATCGGGAAGGGCCGCGGTGTCACCGCTGGAGATACCTACGGTGGCTGGCACCCGGGCAACCCCGGCGAGCTCGCCGTCCGCATCGCGGGAGACCACGAACAAGGGGTGCATGACCAGCCGGATGGCGCAGTTCTGGCGCACCAGCTCGGCGTTCACGGAGTCCACGAGGAAAGGCATGTCATCGGTAACGATGTAGACGACGCTGCGGTCGGCCTCGTTGGCGATCTGGATGTTGGCGCTGCCCGGGTTGCGCTTCTTGGCGACGTCGCGATGGGCAAGTGCCCTGGCGTGCAGCCGCTCGGCGGAGTATCCGCGTGCGTCCTCCTCCGCCAGATGTTCGTAGTAGTCTCCGAGGAAACCTTCCGGGCCTACACCCGTTGCGGAACGATCCTCAACACTGGAACCTGACGACATCGACACACGCCTCCATCACATCTTTTTTGCTGCGTCTTTGCAGCCCACATGGCGAGCCTAACGCTTAAGCAGTCGCCTTGCTCTGGAAGAGCGTACAGAGGATCTTGAGTTTCCCTGGACAGGCGCACAAACCAATTCGGCGATTGCGTGACGTAGCGGAGATTCCGCGGCCACTTCGAAGAGAACCGAACCTGACAGCAGCGCCGCATCGCAGCTCTCCGGTTCCGAGGGAAGGAGGGCCTCGATCCCGCTGCCCGGCGCATAACGTTCCCAGGCCTCACGCAATTGGCGTTCCGGAGAGCGCCCAGCCGCAGAGGCACGGACCTTGTTGAGGATGATCCGCGGAGCAGACTGGGGAACGGCCTCCTCGAGTTCGGCCAGGCCCCGCACAAGCCTGGGGATCCCGATGGCATCTGCCGAGCCGACAGCGAACACGGTGTCAGCGACTTCCAGGCTTCGGAGCGTGGCGGCATTCCGCCGCGGCGCCATGGTATCGAAGCTCAGCTCCTCGTCCGCTTCAAGGCAGAATCCGGCATCGATCACGATGACGTCGGCCACCTTCCTGGACTGCTCGAAGACAGTCGAAAGAGCGGCTGCACGGAGTTCTGTCCAGCGGTCGGCCCTTGTTATTCCGGTCAGGACCCGGAACTCACCGGACTTCGTGAACACGGAAGCCGCAACCTTTTTCAGGGATTCCGTGTCCAAGAGCCCCTGGTCCGCGAGCCGGCATGCCTGGGCAAGTCCCGCCGACTCGTCGAGCAAGCCCAGGGTCGCAGCGATGCTGGCGCCATAGCTGTCGGCGTCGATGAGCAGGACGGACTTGCCTTCGGCCGCGAGCTCAGCGGCGATGTTCGCCGCCAGAAGGGTCCGGCCCGGAGCCCCGGCAGGGCCCCAGACTGCGATGATCTCGCCTGTGCCGCTTGGCGCTGGAGTCTCCTCCGTGACGACGGGAGCGGCAGGGCGCAACCCTGCCGCCGGGTCGGCAAGACCGGAGTCCCGCGGCTCCGGATGCCTCGGCCCGCGCCCCGTCAACTGGTGGACCGCGTCGGAAATCTTCGAGGCCAGACCTGCCGCGTCGACGTCGGGAAGCGCCGTGAGCACCCCGATGGCGCGCAACCGCGCCGCCTCCTCGGGGTCTGCAGTGAGTCCGACAACGGCGACACCCACCGCGGAAAGCCGGTCTACCAGGGAGGCCGTAAGGTCCCCGGTGCCTTCCGCGACGACGGCCGCCCGCGCCAGGCCGCTCTGGCAGGCGGCAAGCAGCTCGGCCAGCTCGTCGCAGCGCCGGACCACCGTCACCGGGCCGTGGAGTCTTTCGAGCCCGCCGACGAGATCGTCCTGCGACTGTCCGACGGTGACGACCGGGATGCTCATTTCGCCGTCCCTGCCGGGTTCCAGACCACGGCGACCTTTGCCTTGTTCGCCTGGGCGCCGAGCAGTTTCGGCATCTGTTCGTCAGTGACGAGGACCAGCACGACCGTTTGCTTGGATGCCCCGAGGGCGGATGACCCTTCGGTAACCTGGGCGATTTCCGCACCGGGCAACAGCAAGCGCGGTTCGGCGAAGCCGTTCTTGGCGTCGGGCAGCGACACCCAAACGTCCACCCTGGAACCGGGAACGGCCTGCTCCGGGAGGGAGTCTTCGACAGTGACGGCTACCGGCTTCCGGTCCAGGGCATCGGCATCGCCCAGGCTCTCCTTGGGCAGGAGCTGGTTCCTGGCGATGCGCTGGATCGCAACCTTTCCCTCAGGGAGGCCGGATTCAACGGTGACATAGCCCGCTTCGACGTCATCAAGCCGGACCTTCGCGATCGAGACGTCATCCCTGCTCAGCTTCTGCCCGACGGCGATGCCTTCCCTGGCCACGTACACCTGGACAGTGCGGTCCGCAGCCCCCACCAAGGCGATGACGCCTGCGACGGAGGCAAGCACAAGCAGGACTCCTACCAGGAGCCGGGGATCCTTCCATGAAGGTTTCCTGAGCCGCGCTGCCGCAGCCGTTGTGTTCGCACTCATGGTGAATCCCCCTGGTTCTCTGGGCGGCCGGGCCGGAAGTCGCCTTCATTCTGACGGCACTTTCCCGGGTTCCAAAGTCAAGACATCCAAAACGCACCAAATTGTGGATAACCGGATCAAACATGCCAGGAAGTGGCAAAATGGAGTCATGCCCCGATTCCTTACCTTGGCAGACGTCGCCGAACAGTTGCAGATCAACTCGCCGCAGGCCTATGCCCTGGTCCGGAGCGGCGAGCTGAAGGCCATCCAAGTCGGCGGCCGAGGTCAGTGGCGGGTCGAAGAGACGATGCTGGAGCAGTACATCCAGGAACGCTACGCGGAAGCCAGCCGCATGATCGAAGAGGCCAAAGCGAAGTCCTCCCACTCCTGAAGGAAACCGCCTAGAACTCCTGGCCCCGCAGGGAGCGCAGGGCGGCAAGCGATGCAAACGGCACCGTAACGACGGAGCTGACATTGCCCTGCCGTCTGGCTTCCCCCGAACCGGTGGCCGCCAGGTCGAAATGGTCCTTCCCAACGCGGTCAATCACCCCGAACAGCGCAGTTTCCTGGAGCATGCCCATCACCAGGTGCACGGTGACTTCCGCCCGGTCCCGGGCCAAGCCCCTCAGCGCACTCGCGAGACCCAACCGCGCCCGCACGCCGGGATCCTGAAGGACCTGGCGGCCCGTCCCTTGATAGCTGGCCGCCGCAGAATACGGCACCAGCCACTGTTGTGCCGCCTCGCTCAGGACAATCCATTCGCTGCCAACATGCGCCAGAACCCCTGAAACCCGCATTCCCGAGGACAACAGGACAGAAAGCTCCCGGCCGAGCGTACCTCGAAGGCGGTCAGCCAAGGCGATACCGGCCATTTCCACACGGGCGCGCTCCGAGATCTCGGATTCAAGCGCCAGCTTCTGGTCGGCGGCAAGCTGCGCCTCCATGTCCTGAAAGAGAGCGTCCCATCGCATGCCGCCAGCGTAGGCGGCCCTCACGGCCCGGTCAATTTTGCAGGAAAGTTCCTGCCCGACTAGACAAAATCACATTGATACGCTCAAAATTACTCAACGCACATCAAATAACATCAAACAGCATCAAACATGAGGAGACTCCCATGAATGAGACTGAAAGGCCCCTTAGGCACGACGCAGCGATGGCTGTGGTCATCCTGTTGCTGGGGTTCCTGCTCCTGGGTCTCGGCTGCCTCCTCCTTGAACGCTGGAAGATCGCGTCGACGCACAATCAAGGGCTGATGTTTGGGGACATCATCGGGTTCGCCGCCACCGGCGTGGGGATGTTGATCGTCGTCTGGTGGCTGCTCTCGCTGCTTTTGGCCTTCGCCTCGGCGATATGCCAGAAAGCCGGGCGTACCACGGGAGCGACGGTAGCCGGGCGGTTCAGCCCCTTGTTCATGCGGCGGCTCGCCATGGCCGTCCTCGGACTGAACCTGCTTGGTGCGCCCCTAGCCCAGGCATCACCAAGCCTGGTGGAGGCAGCGTGGACTCCTCCCAGCGGGTCCACCATTATTCCCGCGGCTTGGACGCCGCTTTCGCACACGACGGATGCCGCTGCGGTCCGGAAGCCAAGCACGGCCGAGCCCGGCTCGGTGGCCGAGATACGAAACACCTCGCCAGGGCGAGGCTCCGCCGTCGACATCGTAGAACCGCAGTGGCAGCCCAGGCCACCTGTCGCCGAGCCCGGGCTGGTGGGCCCCAGGATCACCCGCGCCGCACAGCAGGCGGACAGCCCTTCCGCCAAGGAGGTCGTGGTGCTGCGCGGCGACTCGCTCTGGTCGATCGCTGCCAGGGACCTGGGACCAATGGCCAGCGACGTCGAGATCGCCCGCCACTGGCCGAAGTGGTACGCGGCCAACAAGGAGGCCATCGGGGATGACCCAGGGCTCATCGTTCCCGGCCAAATCCTCCAAGCACCACCGAAGAACTGAGAACCGTCCGATTCCTACAGTCAGGATCCACATCATGAGCGCAGCAACCGCAATCCTACCGATTCCCACCACCCGCGTCAGCCCATCCGGGCCCGGTGCCACCGGGCCGTCCGGCACGGAACACGAAGTCAGGATGCACGCACGGCGAATCGCACAGGCGGCCATTGAAGTGCTTGCCGGCACCCGTCCTGTCCAGCAGCTTTCACGCTCCCTGGACCCGAAGTCCCTGACGTCCCTGCAACACCGGGCAGCCCTCACCCGGGCGCACGCCTTGCGGACCGGCAACGGCCACTCCCGGCACCACCGCAATCCCCAGGTCCGCTCGGTGCACATTTGCGCGGTTACCGAGTCCGTCTACGAAGCCGCGATGGTGGTAAACGAGGAGCTGCGATCCCGTGCCGTGGCCATGCGCCTCGAACTGAGCAACGAGGCCTGGAAAGTGACAGCCCTCGAGATCGGCTAAGCCCGGCCCCGGCACGCGCAACGTGCCCAGCTGAGGAGGCAGGCCCTGGATGGGAACAGCAGGAAATACATGAGGACCGGAACGACGTTCCGGTCCTCATGTATTTCCTGCTGGGGCTGGCTACCCCAAGCGATCAGCGACGCTTCTTTCGAGGCGCTTTCTTTGCCTTGTCCTCCGCAGCTGCCTTGGCCGGCTTGCCTGATCGGCCGCCTCCGGACCGCCCCTCGACCCGGGTCTGGCTCGCTCCGTCTTCACCGGGGGCCGTGTACTGCAGCTGGGCCGGGCGCTCGGGCGCCTGCAGACCCGCCGCACGGATCTGCGGATCGTGGTGCTCCGTGTGGGCTCCTTCCACGCTGTCGTCGGCCACTACCACATCTTCCGCGGGCGTGACTTCGACTTCCAGGTTGTACAGGAACCCGATGCTTTCTTCCCTGATGGCCTCCATCATGCTCTGGAAAAGAGTGAAGCCTTCACGCTGGTATTCGACAAGTGGATCGCGCTGGGCCATGGCCCGCAGGCCAATGCCTTCCTTGAGGTAGTCCATCTCGTAAAGGTGTTCCTGCCACTTGCGTCCGAGCACGGACAGGACCACCCTGCGTTCCAGCTCGCGCATGCTTTCAGAACCAATGGCTTCCTCACGCTCCTTGTAGACAAGTTGGGCGTCCGAAAGGATCTCGTTCTTCAGGAAATCGACGGTGACCCGGGACTTGCCGCCGGCCTCTTCGATGATGTCCTGCGCGGAAACCGTCACCGGGTACAGGGTCTTCAGGTTGGTCCACAACTGGTTGTAATCCCAGTCGTCCCCACTGCCCTCGGCGGTAGCCGCGTCGATGAAGGCGTTAATGGTGTCTTCGAGGAAGAACTGGACCTTCTCGTGGAGGTCATCGCCCTCAAGGATCCTGCGGCGGTCGCCATAGATTGCTTCGCGCTGGCGGTTCAGGACGTCGTCGTACTTCAGCACGTTCTTGCGCTGCTCGGCGTTGCGGCCTTCCACCTGGCCCTGGGCGGAAGCGATCGCCCGGGATACCAGCTTGGACTCCAGGGCGACGTCGTCGGGCACCGAGCTGTTCATCAGCCTCTCGGCTGCGCCGGAGTTGAAGAGCCGCATCAGGTCGTCGGTCAGCGACAGGTAGAAGCGGGACTCCCCCGGGTCACCCTGGCGGCCCGAGCGGCCGCGGAGCTGGTTGTCGATGCGGCGGGATTCGTGGCGCTCAGTTCCCAGCACATACAGTCCACCCAGGCCCAGTACTTCCTCGTGCTCGTCCTTGACGGCCTTCTTCGCAGCCTCCAGCGCCCCGGGCCAGGCGGCCTCGTATTCTTCGGAGTTCTCCTCGGGGTCCAGGCCACGCTTGGCCAGTTCCGCGATCGCGGTGAATTCTGCGTTGCCGCCGAGCATGATGTCCGTACCACGGCCGGCCATGTTGGTAGCCACGGTCACGGCACCCTTGCGGCCGGCCTGGGCGACAATGGCTGCCTCGCGGGCATGGTTCTTGGCGTTGAGGACTTCGTGCCGGATGCCCTCCTTGGCAAGCAGCCGCGAAAGGTATTCGCTCTTTTCCACACTGGTGGTGCCGACGAGCACGGGCTGTCCGATCTCATGGCGTTCGGCGATGTCCTTGACGACGGCTTCGAACTTCACGATCTCGTTCTTGTAGACCAAGTCCGACTGGTCGAGCCGCTGCATGGGGCGGTTGGTGGGGATGGGAACCACGCCTAGCTTGTACGTGCTCATGAACTCGGCGGCCTCGGTTTCGGCCGTGCCTGTCATGCCCGAAAGCTTCTCGTACATGCGGAAGTAGTTCTGCAGGGTGACCGTGGCGAGCGTCTGGTTCTCCGCCTTGATCTCGACGTTTTCCTTCGCCTCGATGGCCTGGTGCATGCCCTCGTTGTAGCGGCGCCCCGCCAGGATGCGCCCGGTGTGTTCGTCGACGATGAGCACCTCGCCGTCGAGGATGACGTAATCCTTGTCCCGCTTGAACAGTTCCTTGGCCTTGATGGCGTTGTTCAGGAACCCGATAAGCGGCGTGTTGGCCGATTCGTAGAGGTTCTGGATCCCGAGGTAGTCCTCTACCTTCTCGATGCCGGCTTCGAGCACACCGACGGTGCGCTTCTTTTCGTCGACCTCGTAGTCGGTTTCCGCCTTCAGGCGCTGAACCACCTTTGCGAACTCGCTGTACCACCGGTTGGTGTCCCCTTGGGCGGGACCCGAGATGATAAGCGGTGTCCTCGCTTCGTCGATGAGGATCGAGTCGACTTCGTCAACGATGGCGAAGTGGTGTCCACGCTGGACCAGCTCGGACTTGTCCCACGCCATGTTGTCGCGCAAATAGTCGAAGCCGAATTCATTGTTCGTACCGTAGGTGATGTCCGCGGCGTACTGCACGCGGCGCACCGAAGGATCCTGATTGGACAGGATGCAGCCGCTGCTCAGGCCCAGGAAGCGGTAGACACGGCCCATGAGCTCTGACTGGTATTCGGCGAGGTAGTCGTTGACTGTGACGACGTGCACGCCTTTTCCGGTCAGGGCGTTGAGGTAGGCCGGGGCAGTGGCCACGAGGGTCTTGCCTTCACCGGTCTTCATCTCCGCGATGTTCCCAAGGTGAAGGGCTGCGCCGCCCATGAGCTGGACATCGAAGTGGCGCATGCCCAGGGTACGGGACGAAGCTTCACGTACCGCCGCGAACGCTTCGGGAAGCAAGGCATCCAGGAGTTCGCCATCCTGGTAACGGGCGCGCAGTACGTCTGTCTCCTCGCGGAGTTCCGCGTCGGTGAAAGTCTTGAAGGATTCTTCAAGGGCATTGATGGAATCGGCATAGCTCCGCAGCTGTTTCAGGGTCTTCTTGTCACCCGTGCGGAGAAGTTTTTCGATAAGTGATGCCACGTGAAGTTGCTCCCAGTCTCAAGCTGCCGAATTCTGGCGGTTTCAGTCTACGGGAGCGTACAACACCAAGCGGTGTTGTTCCCCTGAGAGCAGAGAGCGGCGCAGCGGACCGTCCGGGGGGCCGGACCAATATGCGGGACGCAAGCCAGTGACGCTTCCGCTATGACCGGCTCAGAGCGTTCGCCAGCCTGGCGGCGAGATCGCCTTCGGGTGACACGACGACGTCGTCCAGTTCCAGCCAGCGGGCCATGAGCCGTAGTTCGGCAGCAAGTTCGTCCGCTGTGTCCGCCGGCGCGTCGGCTTCCGCATGGGCAGAACGGACGAGCAGCAAACGGCCCGTGCGATCGGCCTTCAAGTCCACCCTCGCCACGACGCTGTCCCGCAAGAGGAAGGGCAGGACGTAGTATCCGAATTTCCGCTTCGTGGCAGGGGTGTAAATCTCGAGGCGGTAGTGGAAACCGAAGAGTTCGTGCAGCCGCCGCCGCTCGAAGACCAGTGAATCGAAGGGGCTCAGGAGCGCCCGGCCCGTCACGTTCCGCGGACTCTTTGCCTCCGCGTGGCGGTACAGTTCCCGGTCCCAGCCCCGGACAGTCACCGGTTTCAGGCGGCCCTCCTCGACGAGCTTGCCGACCGCCTGGGTCGCCGCCTTGATCGGAGTCCGGAAGTAGTCGGCGAAGCACCGGACCGTCCCGATTCCGTGGGCCCGCGCGGCCGCATCGATCAGGCGCTCCATGGCAGCCTCCCGGCCGGCGCCGCCATCATCCGCATGCCTGTGGTTCGAGTCCGGAGCCTGCACTGCCGCCGGAAGAACCCGGGAGGTCAGGGTGTAACGGCGTTCGAATTGTTCGGTCCGGGATGCCGCGCTGACCTGGCCCTCTTCGAACAAATGCTCGAGGACCTGCTTGACGAGGTTCCAGTTCCAGCCCCATTGCTCGTTCCGGCGGTCCTCCTGGTGGTCGAGCCGTGCGGTGAGCTGAGCCGCCGTCATGGGGCGGCTTTCTGCTAGGGCTTCCAGGATCCGCGCCGCCATGTCCTCCCGCAAAGCGCGGTCGAGGTGCCCCGCGCCCACCCAGCCGCGCCGCTGCCACAGGAGAAGATCCGCAAAGTGCTCGGGCCGGATGAAGCTTGCCTCGTGGGCCCAGTACTCCATCATGCGGCGCGGGCTCCGGGCCGCGAGGGAGTCGAGGATCCTGCGGTCGTAGTCCCCCAAGCGCGAAAAGAACGGCAGGTAGTGGCTGCGGGAGAGAACGTTGACCGAGTCGATCTGCACAAGCTGCAGGCGGGCAAAGGTCCGGCCCACCGCCCGTGATGTTACGGGACCGGTGGGCCGGACCTTGTCCAAGCCCTGGGCTGCCAATGCGATCCGCCGTGCCTGCTGAAGGCTCAGCGAAGCGGCCATGCCAGTCCTTTCGTCATGGGAGACGCGGCAGCCTAGGCCGTTGCTGCATGGTCATCGGAGCGGTAAGCGTGGATCTTCTCCTCCACCGCTTCATTTCCGGGCTCGCAGTTCGAGTCCAGGGTGATGACGCCATAAGTCCAGCCTCGACGGCGGTAGACCACCGATGGCGTGTTGGTCTCCTTGTCTACGAATAGGTAGAAGTTGTGACCCACTAGTTCCATGTTGTCCACGGCATCATCGATGGTGAGGGATGCTGCGGGGAAGACCTTCCGGCGGATCAGCACCGGAGAATCACCGGCTGGGATGTCGTTGTCGATATCGTACGGCGAAGCTTCTGCCCCCGGGACAGCCGGTTCCTCGTGGTTGCTTGCCGCAGCGTAGATGGGCTCCTTCGTGCTGACAGGTTCGAGGCTAGCCGTCGCTTCACGCACCGCCTTTGGTGTGTGCCGCCCGTGGTGGACCTTCTTCCTGTCCTTGGCCCTGCGCAGTCGTTCGAGCAGCTTGCTGTACGCGAGGTCGAAGGCTGCGAATTTGTCAGCGGCACTGGCTTCTGCCCGGATGACCGGACCCCTGCCCATGACTGTCACTTCCACTGTGAGCTGGCCCGGGTTCTGACGCGGATTACTTTCCTTGGAAACCTTGGCGTCGACCCTCTGGACCTTGTCCCCGAGCGATTCAATCTTGGAAATCTTCTCGCCCGCGTATTCGCGGAAGCGATCCGAAACGGTCAGATTCCGGCCGCTGATCATGAACTCCATGGTGCCCTCCAAATAACTCAGGTGACACGACAACGGCACTTTTGGGGGCTTTTCTGACGGACAGTCGAGCCCCTTTCCGAGCCGCTATCGACAGGTACATCTGTTCTTGGTACCCATCTCCGACGTTAGTTCATCGTTACCGCTAATTCACCCCTTCGGAGCTTTTAATTTGTTTTGAGTCACGGGAACGGTCTGCCGCCGCCTCTACGTCGGAACTCCTGCCACCCGGAGCGCGTGTCGCCGCAAGGACGACAGCGCCGCAGACCAACCCACCCGCCGCTTCAACGGCCCTTGCGGCCTCCGCGATGGTTGCTCCAGTGGTCAGGACATCGTCGACGACGACGCAGAGCTTGCCGGACACCGACTTCTCCAGCGCCCGCCGCACGGCCATGGATCCCCTGACACGGCGGGCCCGGCCACCCCTGTCCAGCCCCTTTTGCCCGGTGCTTCCCGGACGCCCGGAACTCGAACGGCCCGCCAGGCCTGCGCCGGCAGCGGCCAGGAGTTCCGGCAGCGGCATGGCATGGCCGGTCCGGAGAGAACCGGCCCAAGCGGGAAGGCCGCTCCGCCGCTTGCGCAGGACGTCTCGCACCACCCACCCGGTTCCTTCCCGGGAACGGGCCCGGCGGAGCAGCAGGTGGACTGGGCTGAACCCACGACGGCGGAAAGCGCCGGCGCTGCTGGGAACAGGAACCAGGCAGACGTGCCGGTTTTCCCCCACTGCCGCGCACAAGCCACGTTCCAGCATCCGCCCCAGCAACAAGGCAAGGTTGCGCTGGCCGAATTTCTTGAAGGACAGGACAGCCTGGGCGAGTTCTTCCCTGTAGGACCCGACCGCGACCACCGGCACCAGGACCCCGCCGTCCACTGAGAGAAGCGCCGGTGCCTGGGACTCGGCCCGGAACGGCCGGGAGCACAGCTTGCGGATCCGGCGGGCACAGGCACCGCAGACCTGGACATCCTCATGCCCGCAACAGACGCATTCCACCGGCGCGACAAGCGCCAGCAGTTCACCCCACGCCAAGGCAAAGGCTTCAAGCAGGAGCAGCGACGGCCGCGCATGCGAGCCCCGGTGACGGGCGGCAGGGTCCGCCACGGCGAAAAGGTCGGGATCGCGTATGCCGGGTGTACCGGCGTCGTACTTGAATCCTTCAGCCGCAACCACGGCAGCCCGGCCGGGCGCACGTTTGTCCATGCACACAGCCTCGGGCCCGGG
This sequence comes from Arthrobacter sp. R-11, assembly GCF_049913155.1. GTDB lineage: Bacteria > Actinomycetota > Actinomycetes > Actinomycetales > Micrococcaceae > Arthrobacter. Next base: position 2,957,839 of record NZ_CP183979.1, read on the forward strand.
CACCCGCGGCGCCAGCCGCCGACGCCGCTATGTGGAAAGAACCAGTATGTGGAAGCGCACTGTGGCTAGCCGGGGAAGGCGGGGTCGACCGGCCCTTTGAGTTGGAGTTCCCAGCCGTTTCCGACCCTTTGGAAGAGGCCCGCCGCGGACTGACCGTAGATTTCGTCCCCTCCGTTGCCGGCGCTCAGTCCGGTCAGCCCTGGCCAGGCCGGAAGCTGCTGCGGCTGCCCGGTGGACAGGGAAATCAGTTCGGGAACGACGTTGCCCGATAGCGATTCCTTCATGACCACGACGGTTGCGGAATTGACCCAGACCCCGTGGTCCACCCCGTTGGTGGCTTCGAGCGTAGCCGGGGCGGTAAGGTCCTTGGGCGAGCCATCCGGGTTGCGGATGATGCCGGTGACCTGGACGGATGTCCTGCCGCGCAGCTCCGAGATGACCAGGGCGCGGGTGCCCTCCCGTGATACGCGGAATTCCTTCACGGAACGTCCGGCGAGCCATCGCGGTGCGAGGGAAACGGCGGGTACCGCTCCGCCCTTGGACACGGCGGAGGGTTTGAAGGCCACGACCTGCGTGCCGCCGTTTGCTCCCGGGCCCGCCGTCCAGACCCAGTCCTGAAGACTGAAGGACGGCCGGGTCAAAGTACTGCGGGTGGTCAGCGGACGGGGATCCTGGCCCGGCAACATCGAGTACAGGGTAGCGCCGGAGCCGTTGAGGAACGCCACGGCCTTCGACGCCGGCGATTCAGCGGGTGCTTGTGGTCCCAGCCCGGCAACCTGCTGCAGGTCCGGCAGCGGTGCCAGGCGGTTGTTTTCGTAACGGGCCAGTTCTCCGTTGCTCACCACGATCTGACGCGAAGGCACGCTCTTCTCCAGAACCGGTGGAAGCACGGCACCGGTATCCTCCACGCGGACCAGGTCCTGGTCCGCACGAAGCTGGACGCTGATCACATCCGGCTGGGTGCGGAAAGTCAGCAGGAGCTGGTTCTGCATGCGTTGCCGGTCTTCCGCGGAGGCCTCCACCAGCTCCTTCGCAGAAAGATCCACCTGGGCCGCTCCGGAAACGACCGGCACGGACTCGCGCACCAGGCGGATCCCCGAAGGGAAGGCGCTGACGACGGCTCCACGCAGGTACGGTGCCGGCCCGGCGAGCAGGGCGCTTGTCATGGCCTTGACGGTCTTCTTCTTGATGAACCACCTGAAGTCCGGCACCGCATAGTTGAATCCGGGGTCGTAGAAGTAGATCGGATACGCGCCGTAGATCACCCGGAAAGTCTGTTCCGGGATCGCGGTACCGTCCGGCACCTGGGAGATCCGCCATTCGCCGTCGACCTGTTCGACAGTCACCGGAATGCTTTCCAGGGTGCCTTCCGGATAGTGCGTGGTAATGCCGTCGGCGTCAACGGCGTACGCGAGGTCCAGTTCGTACCGGTATTCGTTCTCGACGGCGGTGCGGACCACTTGCGCCTTGCGGTACACGAGGGTGCGCTTGTCCGATTTCCAACTGACCGAAAGGGACTGGGTCAGGTACTGCCGGGCGACCGCGTAATCGTCCGCGTACCCGCTGCCGGCGCCGTAGAAGTCCTCGATGACGGTTTCCGGACCGGCCCCGGGTTGCGGCGGCGGCGGGAAGAAGTCAGGCACGTTCAGGTTGCCGGCGCTTTCCTCCTTGCTCTTTCCGACCGGTCCGGAGCGCGGAATCTGGGCACAGGAACTGAGCACGAGCGCGACGGCCGCCAGGACGGCGAGCAACAGCACCGGGATGCGGCGGAGACCCCTACGCACGGCCGGCCTCCCCCGCGCCGGGGGCACCGCCGTCGTCGGCCTGGCTGGAGGGGTCCGACGGCTGCGCCGCGGCAGGGCGCGGCAGGGACTTCTCCTGCGTGTCAACAACCAGCACCTGGCGGTCCGGGGCGGTACCCGGGAGCCTGAGATCATGCGGCTCAAGGTGCAGCGGCGACTTCACGATGGTTCCGCCCTTCTTCAGCGGCAGGGTGAGGCGGAAGTTCGAGCCTGCGCCCTTCTGCCCCCAGGCCTGCAGCCAGCCGTTGTGGAGCTTGGTGTCTTCGGCGGCGATGGACAGGCCCAGGCCGCTGCCGCCGGTAGTCCGGGCACGCGCCGGGTCGGCCCGCCAGAAGCGGTCGAACACCCTGGCGGCCTCCGCCGGGGTCATGCCGATTCCGTGGTCCCGGACCGATACGGCCACGGCCTCGTGGTTCGCCGCCACCGTCACGTGCACCGGTTTGCCTTCGCCGTGCTCCACGGCGTTCAGGAGCAGGTTGCGGAGGATCCGGTCGATCCGCCGCGAGTCCATTTCGACGATGATGCTCTTGTTGCGGGACGTGAGCCGGACCTCGGAGCCGTATTCGGCAGCGACCGGGGCAGCACCTTCGATGACCTGTCCAATCAGCTGGAAAATATCCTGCGGTTCCGCCTCCAGGACGGCGGCGCCGGCGTCGAAGCGCGAGATCTCCAGCAGGTCCGAAAGCAAGGATTGGAACCGCTCCACCTGGTTGTAGAGGAGTTCGGCGGAGCGCCGGTTGACGGGATCGAAGTTGTCACGTGCGTCGAACAGGACCTCCGCTGCCATCCGGACGGTGGTGAGCGGGGTACGGAGTTCGTGGGAGACGTCCGAGACGAAACGCTGCTGCATCTGGGAGAGCGTGGCGAGCTGGGTGATCTGTTCCTGGAGGCTCGCCGCCATGTGGTTGAAGGACGCGCCGAGGCGGGCGACCTCGTCCTCGCCCTTGACCACCATGCGTTCCTGAAGCTGCCCCGCAGCCAGCTTTTCGGAGACGACGGCGGCATGGCTTACCGGGCTGACCACGTTCCGCGTAACGTACCAGGCGATGCCACCGATCATGATGATCAGAGCCGCCCCGCCCGCCCAGAGCACATTCTGGATCTGGTCCAGGGTCTGCTGGGCGTTTTCGAGGTCATAGAGCAGGTACAGCTCGTAGACGGTGCCGTTGAAGGTGACCTTGTTCCCGACGGCGATCCCCGGGTGGTCCTGGTTGCCCACCGGGAATTCGGTGGAGGCCCAGTACTGTTCCTTGCCCGACTCCTGCACGGCCTTGCGCAGTTCCGGCGGGATGACCCGTACGGTCAGCTGGTCGGAGGCCCGCGATTCAACCCAGCGGTTGCGCGGCTTGGTTTGTTCCGGGAGTGCCTCGAAGACGTAGCGGCGCTGGATCACCGAGCCGTTGCCTTCCACTGCGTTGAGGGTGTCGTAGACGAGGGTGATGACACTGGACTGGTCGTTGACCTGGGCACCGTCGAAGGTGTCCTGGACCTGCTTGACGTAGTAACGGCTCTCCGATTCGGCCTGGCTCAGCCGTTCCTGGAACAGGTTGTTGGCGATCTGGTTGGACAGGTAGGCACCGACCACCGCGAAGGAAATCACCGAGAGCAGGATGGTCATCATGACCGTCCTGAATTCGAGGGAGCGGCGCCAGCGCCGCAGCAGGGACTTCCAGAGGTAGCGCAACCCCGGCCGGAGATGCCGCAGGGCCGTCACCACCAGGCGTGATACCCGCAACTCGAGAATCAGGGCGCGGCGTGTCCAGATGCGGCCCAGGAGCAACACGCGCCGGACGTTGAGGGTCCGGCCGGTACCGCGATTGTCCGGTTCCTTGCCCGGCTGCTGTCCTGGAGGGACGGACCGGTCCTCCGGCATCGCGTCGGGCGGCGTGGTTCCGGAACCGGCCTTGCCGGAAGGTGACTCAGGATCCCGCTTTGTAACCGACACCACGGACCGTCAAAACAACTTCGGGCGCTTCGGGGTCGCGCTCGATCTTGGAGCGCAGCCGCTGGACATGGACGTTGACGAGCCTGGTGTCGGCAGCGTGCCGGTAACCCCAGACCTGCTCCAGGAGGAGCTCGCGGGTGAAGACCTGCCAAGGCTTGCGCGCCAACGCAACCAGGAGATCGAATTCCAGCGGGGTGAGCGAGATCCGTTCTCCGCCGCGGGTGACCATGTGGCCGGCGACGTCGATCGTGACGTCGGCGATCCGGAGGGTCTCGGGGGCCTTCTGCTCCCCGGGACGCAACCGGGCGCGGACCCTGGCCACGAGTTCGGCGGGCTTGAAAGGCTTGGGCACGTAGTCGTCGGCACCGGATTCCAGGCCGCGGACAACATCGGACGTGTCCGACTTGGCCGTCAGCATGACAATGGGGACATCCGATTCACCGCGGATCTGGCGGCAGACCTCGATGCCGTCGGAGCCGGGGAGCATGAGGTCGAGGAGCACGAGGTCCGGCTTCGAGGAGCGGAAAACGTCAAGCGCCTGGCCACCGTCTGCGCAGAAAACCGGATCGAAGCCGTCGTTGCGAAGCACGATGCCGATCATTTCGGCGAGTGCTTCGTCGTCGTCAACTACCAGGATGCGTGCCTTCATAGTTATATATTCCCCCATCGAATGGCCATTGTCCCGTTGACCCCCGATCACGGCATGGCGCCGGACGAGGCCGCGCCTGCCCCGAGGGCCCGGGTTACGGGCTATGAGCAGCGTCCGCGGAACTATAGGCTGGGCGGACACGGCACTTTTGGGGAGGAAAGCGTGTCAGAGCAGCCGGGACCCGGCGCCCAGCCGCCTTGGGGGCAACCCCAGCAGGGCGGCCAGCCGCAGAACCAACCGCAATGGGGCGGCCAGCCGCAGTGGGGCGCGCCCGGTCAGCCGGGACCCGGCGCCCAGCCGCCTTGGGCGCAACCCCAGTGGGGCGGCCAGCCGCAGTGGGGCGCGCCCGGTCAGTCGGGACCGTGGGGACAGCCTCAACCTTCGGGGTGGCCCCCCGCGCCGGGCAGCCCTTACGGCCAGCCACGGTACGTCGCGCCTCCCAAACCCGGGATCGTGCCCCTGCGTCCCCTGCTGTTCGGCGAAGTCCTGGACGGCGCCTTCCAGACAGTCCGCCGGAACCCTGCAGCCATGCTGGGCTCCTCGCTCCTGGGCCAGTGCCTGTCCCTCCTGCTCGCGGCCACGTTGATCGCTGGCAGCATCGGCCTCCTCGCCCGCCTTGAACAGTTGGACAGGGGGCAGCTGGACAGCGATGCTGAGCTATCCGCGCTCCTCGGGCCGGTTCTCGGCCTGGCGGCTGGCGGGATGGGCGTCACACTGCTCTCCCTGGTCCTGTTGTCCATCCTCGGCGGGGTCATGGCCGTGCCGGTATCCCGCTCCTCACTGAACCGGAAGACCGGATTCAAGCAGATGTGGGTCCTCGTACGCCACCGCCTGCTTGCCCTCACCGGGCTGTCCTTCGTCCTGCTCCTGGTACCCGCCGTTCCCCTCGGCCTCCTGTTCGTCGTTGCTGTGGCCATCCTCGCCGGGACGGGTCCCGCCGGCTTCCTCGTCGTCTTTCCGATCGGGCTCGGCGCCGTGGCGGTGATCGTGTGGCTGTCCATCAAGCTGCTGGTGGCCCCGGCAGCCGTGGCCGTCGAGGAGCTGGGCGTCATCGAGTCCCTCCGCCGCTCCTGGTCACTGACTACCGCGAGCTGGTGGCGGATCTTCGGCATCGTACTGGTGGCCAGCCTGATTGTCGGGGTAATTGGCCAAGTGCTCCAGATCCCCATCAGCCTCGCGGTCGGCGGTATCAGTTCAGTAGTGACTCCGCACGCCGGCATCGAGCAGCAGACCAGCACGAGCACCCTGCTGACGGTGATCAGCATGGTGGTCAGCGGTCTGATTGGGGCGCTGGGCTTCGCCTTCCAGTCCGCTGTCTCCGCTTTGGTCTACCTCGATCTGCGGATGCGACGTGACGGCCTGGATGTGGAACTCCTGCGGATGATGGAATCCGGAAGCGACCCGGACGGGGTTCCGGGCCGCGGCCCCTCAACGCGCCGCCCGTTCCCTGGCGGCCGGCAGCCGGGATCGGGCACGGGATACCCACAGGGATGACAGTCCTTTCAGTGCTCGCGGGCTTCCTGCCCGCCGAAACCCCCGTCGATCCGGACCGCAACGAGGCCCGGCGCTGGGCGATCGAAGAACTCAGCAAACCGCAGTACGCCGAGGCGAAGCCAAGTTGGTTCGACAAGCTCGTGAACGACTTCCTGGAATGGCTGCGCTCCCTGAATTCCGAAGGTCCGGGCCTCGGCCAGGACTGGACCTGGCCGCTCGCCATCCTGCTCGCCCTCGCGCTCGTGGTCACGGCCGTCATCGTTGTCAGGCCGCGGCTCAACTCCGGGCGGAAGCGGTCCTCCGCCGCCGTCTTCGATGAGGAAACAACCCTCGACGCCGGGACCTTCCGTTCGCGGGCCGCCTCCGCCGCCGCGCTGGGTGACTGGAACACCGCCGTCGTCGAGCAGTTCCGTGCCATCGTGCGCTCGGCTGAGGACCGCACCGTCATCGATCCGCAAGCCGGCCGCACCGCCGACGAAGCGGCAGCACAGCTGGGACGCGCGTTCAGCAGGAGCCAGGCACAGCTGGACGAAGCAGCCCGGCTCTTCGACACGGTCAAATACGGGCACGCCGCGGCCGAGGCGGGACACTACGAGACCCTGCGTGTCCTAGACAGCCACCTGGCCACACTGAAACCGGACTACCAGGGCCGGCCCGGCCGGGGACTGGCGGTGCCGCGATGACGGCCCTCAGCCAACAGCACACGGAGGCCGGCACCCCGGGCTCGCCCGCAGGCTGGAAAGCCCGTCTTCGGCGGCACATGGTCTGGATCGTGATCGGGTGCGTCGTGGCCCTCACCCTGGGCTACCTGGTGATGTCCCGGCTGTCGTCGGGCCCGGATGAGAGGGCATTGTCGCCCCGCAACGCGGCCCCGGGCGGAGCCATGGCAACTGCCGAAATCCTCCGCGCACAAGGGGTGGACATCACCGAGCCCGGCTCCTTCGAACAAGCCGTGGCGATGTTGGAAGCCAAGGACGGTGCGGCGACGCTGCTGCTCTACGACCGGGACGGCTACCTCGGCGAGGAGCAACTCCGGGAACTCCGGGCCGCCTCGCACAGGGTCGTCGTGGTAAGTCCCGGCCGGCGGACCCTGCGGGGACTCGACGACGGACTCCGCAACGCAGGTGTTGTACCGCAAGGGCACGAGGTTACCGAGCCCGAATGCGGCCTGGATGATCCCCTCGCGGCCGGAGACATCTCCGCCGGCAACGGCCAGTTGTATGCCGGAAGCGGTGAAATTTGCTACCGCATAGGAGACGGCGGCCTGTACGCGGCCAGCGATGACGGCCGGGTGGTGGTGCTCGGCAGCGCTGCACTGCTGAGCAACGATCTGCTCGACGAACGCGGAAACGCAGCGCTCGTCCTCCGCAGCCTGGGCGACTCCCCCGAGCTGCTCTGGTACCTGCCGGGCCTCGGCGATGTACCGCAGGACAGGAACCCGAGCACCCTGGATGAGCTGGCTCCGCCCTGGGTAGCGTTCCTCGGGCCGTGGCTCCTGGTCGTCGCACTCTTTGCAGTCCTGTGGCGCGGACGGCGGCTTGGACCGCTGGTGTTCGAACCCCTGCCGGTGGTGGTCAAAGCGGCCGAAACCGCCGAGGGCCGGGCCAGGCTCTACCAGGATGCCCGGGCAGTGGAACGGGCGGCAGCAAACCTTCGGGCCGGTACCTTGGTCCGGCTTTCGCGGGTGTTCGGGCTCGGTCCGGATGCCGGCGTCGACGCCTTGATGGACGCGATCTCCCGCAAAACGGGCCGCGCGCCCGCGCAGTTGCGGGAAATTCTTGATCACCGGCCGGATTCGCAGTCCGGCCTGGTGCGGTGGGCACAGACCTTGGAACAACTCGAGCAGGAGGCATCAGCCCGGTGAACGAAAACTTGAAGCAAAACACGCAATGGGACGGATACACCGGTACGGCTCCTTCCTACGATGCCGGCACAAGGGCACCGTCGCCGACTGCGCCGGCACCGGCAAAGCACCCGGTGGCGCCAGCGCCCGGCGACCCGGCCCGCCGGGCCCTCCTGGACGTCCGGCATGAGGTGGGCAAGGCCGTCGTCGGGCAGGATTCCACGGTGACCGGCATGCTGATCGCGCTGCTCTGCAGCGGCCATGTGCTGCTGGAGGGCGTGCCGGGCGTGGCAAAGACGCTGCTGGTCCGGGCTCTCTCCCAGGCCCTGAGCCTGGACACCAAACGGGTCCAGTTCACCCCCGACCTCATGCCCGGCGACGTCACGGGTTCACTGGTGTACGACTCCCACAGCTCCGAGTTCACTTTCCGGGAGGGGCCGGTCTTCACGAACATCCTGCTGGCAGACGAGATCAACCGGACGCCGCCGAAGACCCAGGCCTCACTGCTGGAGGCCATGGAGGAACGCCAGGTTTCGGCCGACGGCGTTTCCCGCCCCTTGCCTGTGCCGTTCATTGTCGCCGCCACGCAGAACCCTGTGGAATACGAGGGCACCTATCCGCTGCCCGAAGCGCAGCTGGACCGTTTCCTGCTCAAGCTCACCATGCCGTTGCCCGCCCGCGACGAGGAAATCGAGGTTGTCCGGCGGCACTCCCAAGGATTCGATCCGCGGAACCTTGCGGCCGCAGGAGTCACCGCTGTAGCCGGCAGCAGCGAGCTGGAAAGCGCCCGGGCGAAGGTTGCCGCTGTGCGGGTGGCGCCGGAAGTCCTGGGCTACATCGTGGACGTGGTACGGGCCACCAGGGCGGCACCGTCGTTTCAGCTGGGCGTCTCGCCGCGCGGCGCCACGGCGCTGCTCACCACGTCACGGGCGTGGGCGTGGCTCTCCGGCCGGGATTTCGTCACACCCGACGACGTCAAGGCACTCGCCCTGCCCTGCTTGCGCCACCGGGTGGCACTGCGCCCGGAAGCCCAGATGGACGGCGTGCACGTCGACGAGGTCCTCGGCAGTATCCTCGCCTCCGTTCCTGTGCCGCGCTGATGCCCGCCCACGTGTTGATCCGGGAGTCCTGAATGGCCATCACAGGAAGGCTCGTGCTGCTGGCGGCGGCCGCGCTTGTGCCGATGGTGCTATTCCCCGGCTGGGGAACAGCCTGGCTGCTGTTCTCCGGGCTGTTCTTGCTGGCCGTGCTTGACGCCATGCTGGCCGCATCCCCGCGCCAGCTGGTGTTGGAGCGCCTGCAGCCCGCGAACGTGACCCTGCATGCGGCGGCCGAGAGCCAGCTTCTGTTGACGAACAACAACGACCGCACGCTTCGGGCCATGGTCCGTGATGCCTGGCAGCCATCTGCCGGCGCGGTGGATCCGGTCCAGCCGATCACGGTTCCTGCCGGCGAACGGCGGCGCCTGACCGTACGGCTCGTTCCCCGCCGCCGTGGCGACCTGGCCGCCCCGCATGTGACGGTCCGTTCCTTCGGTCCGCTGGGACTGGCCGCCCGCCAGCGCACCCTGCCCGTGCCGGGCACCTTGCGTGTCCTGCCGCCCTTCCATTCGAAGCGGCACCTGCCTTCCAAGCTGCGCAAGCTGCGGGAACTGGACGGCAAGGCCGCCGTGCAGATCCGCGGCGCGGGGACCGAGTTCGATTCGCTGCGCGACTATGTCCGCGGTGACGATGTCCGCTCGATTGACTGGCGCGCCACTGCCCGGCGCACCGCCGTCGTCGTCCGCACCTGGCGACCCGAACGGGACCGGCGCGTGGTGATCGTGCTGGACACCTCACGCACCGCCGCGGCACGAATCGATGACGAGCCGCGCCTGGACACCGGGATCGAAGCGGCACTGCTGCTGGCGGTGCTCGCTGAACGCGGCGGCGACAGGGTGGACTTCCTGGCCTTCGACCGCAGGGTCCGGGGCCGCGTGGATTCGGCGTCAAAGGGGACGCTCCTGGGGCGTTTGGTCCAGGCCATGGCGCCGCTGGAGGCTGAGCTGATCGAGATGGACTGGGGCCAGGTCCCGGCCCAGGTGCGGGCAGTGTCAGCGCACCGTTCCCTCGTGGTGCTCCTGACTTCCTTGGACAGTGGCGTGCCCGAAGAGAACCTCATCCCGACCGTGGCGCAGCTGGCGCTTCAGCACGTAGTGGTGGTCGCCGCTGTTCGGGACCCGCTGCTGGGTGCGATGGCAGCGGAACGGACGACGGCGAGCCAGGTCTTCCGTGCAGCCGCTGCGGAACGCGCGCTGCTGGACCGGGCGGCGGTTGCCGCACAATTGAAGCAGCTGGGAGCCGAAGTGGTTGACGCCGAGCCGCTGGACCTTCCGCCGAAGCTCGCGGATACGTACATCCGGCTGAAAGCTGCGGGCAGGCTGTGACGGCGGACCACCGCCGCTCCGGCACGGAAGGAGAAAGCACCGTGGACACATCCCTCGAACGCACCCCGATTTACGAGCGGGCGCTGGGCAGCAGCTTCCGCCGGCTGCAGCCGGAGTTGCAGGAGTACTTCGCCCTGGCTCCAGGTTCGGGCTCCTACGGGATCGGCGAGGGCGTGTTCGAACTGGTGGGGTGCCGCCAGCGCTGGCTGCGGCCGCTGCTGGCGCTGGCATCCGCGGAGGAGGCGCTGTTCCCCGAGTACGGCGAGATGGTGCCGTTCCGGATCGAGAACCACGCCCACCTCGACCCGTTCGGCCGTTCCAGCCTGACCGCCCGGCGCGAGATCTTCTTCCCCGGCCGCACCCGGCTCTTCCACGGCACCACCTCGGCCGTCGAGGAGGAGGGCGGCACGCGGCTGGTCGATTACCTCGGAAAATACCGGCGGCTGGCCACGGATCTTCGGCTCGGCGTGACGCCAGAGGGCAGGCTCCGGGGAATCTCCGGGGCCACACGGGCGTTCCTGGGGCCGCTCCGGCTCGGCCTGCCGGCATCGTTGGACGCCAATGCCTACGCCGAACAGTGGTGGGACGCCGGGGCAGGCAAGCACCGGATCCAGGTGAAAGTGCTGCAAAAGCACGTCGGCCTCGTACTCGTCTACGCGGGATACTTCGACTACCGGCTGGCCCCGTTGCTGCCGCAGCCCGCGGCCGTGAACGGGACCGCCGTCGGGCTCCCGCGTTACGCGGAGCCGGACCGCTGGGAGTCCCGCGTATAGGGTTGTCCTCCCTAACCGAGTGCGAGCTGGTTGAGCCCGTCCGTCAGCCGGGTCAGCCGGCCGAGGATCTCCTTCGCCCCCACCGGGCTGTGCCCGGCCAGGCCGTGGGAAGGGGTCACACGCAGTGTAGCCAGGGACGACGCCGGCAGGCCAAGCTGGCGCCAGGGCCGCCAGACGGCTTCGACCAGCTCCGCCGTGCGCGGAAGGGCCGCGCCCGGTTCGCCCGCAGGCAGGGCGCCGGCCCACACGCGTTTGCCGGACTCTACCGCGCCGGCCAACTGCTCCCACTGCCGCGTGGTCAGGGCCTTGAGCGGGACAGCGACGCCGTCGGCCCCGGAGGCGAGGATCTGGGCGAAGGGGGCTTCGATTTCAGGCACGGCGATCACCGTCTCCGCGACCCCCGCCGCCTGCAGTGCACCGACCACCCGGCGCCAAGCGGCGGTGGCTTCATCCTGCGGGACCGAACGCAGCGTGCGGTAACCGCTTGCCGTCGGGATGGTGCCGGCAAGGATGGCGGCGATGTCCGGCTCGTCCAACTGGACCACGACGCCGGCGCCGGGAACCGCTGCCCTGATACGGGCGATGTAGTCGGCGACGCCGGCGGCCAGGGAGTCGGTGATGTCGCGGCGTGCGCCGAAGTCGAGCAGGGCGCGTTCGCCGTTGTGCAGGTAAAGGCCGGCGGCCAGGCTGAGCGGTCCCCTGAGCTGGATCTTCACCGCTTCCGCGGAAGCGTCTTCGGCACCGGCGACATCGGCCAGCACGTTGATGTCGGTGGCAAGGGCGGACTGCGCGCGCTGCTGGTCCTTGCCCGGGCGGTCCACAAGGCGCCAGCCGTGCGGCTGCACGTCCACCGCAAGCTCAACAAGCAGTGCCGCGGTCCGGCCCAGGGAGTCGGATCCGACGCCCCGGTCCGGGAGTTCGGCAAGGAAGGGCAGATGCGGGCTGCCGAGTTCCCCGCGGATGGTGCGGGTGGCTTCCAGTGGATCGTCGCCGGGCCAGGGCCCCAGGGCGGTGGCCGTTACCTGGCCTGATGCGAGTCCAGCCAGGGAGTGTTCCTGCACGATTCAGTCCCGGCTGCCCTGGTGGCCTTCGGCAATTGCCTCGTGATGGCGGATCACTTCGGAGATGATGAAGTTCAGGAACTTCTCGGCGAAGGCCGGATCCAGGTGCGCTTCCTCGGCCAGGCGCCGGAGCCTGGAAATCTGGGCGGCCTCCCGCCCCGGGTCGCCCGCGGGCAGCTTGTGGGTTGCCTTGAGGACGCCCACCTTCTGTGTTGCCTTGAAGCGCTCAGCCAGGAGGAAGACGAGGGTGGCGTCGATGTTGTCGATGCTGGAGCGGATGGACAGCAGCTCATCCATGACCGAGCGGTCCACCTGGCCGGCCAGCGAGCTGGCGGCGGGATCGAAGGATTCGGTGGTCTCGGAGACGTCTTCGGATCGGGCGTCTTCGGAAAGTAAAGGCTTCGGCTCGGTCATTGCACCAGTCTATGGCGCTCGGCTGCTTCTCCACGGATTCGGCGCCTGAGCGCCTCATCCATGGAGCCTCTGCAGTCTCCCTTATTAAGCCCTCCGCCTTGCCGGTGCTACTCCTGCCGGGGAAACGCTGTCCGGGGAAGCCCTGCGGGGAGCAGAATGGGGCAAAAGGAGAACCCCATGAAAATCGCAGTCCTTGGAACAGGAACGGTGGGCCACGCCTTGGCCGGAAAGCTGGTGGAGCTGGGCCATGAGGTGATGATGGGGTCCCGCGAGGCGGGAAATCCGAAGGGCACGGACTGGGCCGCCTCCGGGGGGCCGAACGCCTTTTCGGGATCCTTTGGCCAGGCTGCGGCCATGGCGGAGCTGGTCATCAACGCCACCCCGGGAGCGGTGTCCCTGGCAGCGCTCAGCGAGGCCGGCGCGGCCAACCTCGACGGCAAGGTGCTGCTGGACGTCTCCAATCCTTTGGACCATGCTGCGGGTTTTCCGCCGTCTCTTTCAGTCTGCAACACCGACAGTATTGCCGAGACCATCCAGCGCACCTTCCCGCGGAGCCGCGTGGTCAAATCCCTGAACACCGTGGGCGCACCGGTGATGGTAGATCCGCGGCGCCTGGCCTACGGAGAACATGACATGTTCCTGGCCGGCAACGATCCCGAGGCCAAGCGCGTGGTGGAAGGGCTCCTGCGCGACTTCGGCTGGCAGCCCGGCCGGATCCGCGACCTCGGCGGTCTGGACGCGGCCCGGGGAATGGAGATGTGGCTCCCCTTGTGGCTGCGGATCTTCATGAAGCAGCCGCAGGGCAAGCCGTTCAATCTGGCGATCGTTTCTGAAGACTGACGACGACGGCGGCATGGTCGGCATGCAGTGATCCCGCAGCGTGCGTAAAAGGGGCCCCGCGCCCGTTCGGCAGCCTGATTAGCCGCCGAAGGGCGCGGGGAATAGCACGCAGAGGATCGCGTTAGGCCGCCCCGCAGCGCCCCTGCCGGCTCAGCCTCCCAGCAGGGCGCGGTGCGCCTCCCGGCGAAGGGCCTGTTCCTCCGGGTCCGGGACCGGGAGCGAGGCAATCAGCCGCTTCGTGTAGTCCTGGCTGGGGGCGCCCATGATCTGGCTGCCGATCCCCTGCTCCACAAGCCGGCCCTTGAGGAGCACGCCCACCCAATGGGAGAGCATGTCCACCACGGCGAGGTCGTGGCTGATGAACAGGGCCGCGAAACCGTACTCCTCCTGGATGTCCTTGAACAGTTCCAGCACCTTCGCCTGCACGGAGACGTCCAGGGCGGAGGTGGGCTCGTCGGCGATCAGCAGGCGCGGGTTCAGCGCGAGCGAACGGGCCAGGGAGGCGCGCTGGCGCTGACCGCCCGAAAGCTCGTGCGGATACCGTGCGGCGTACGAGGCCGGCAGTTGCACCGACTCAAGCAGCTGCGACACCCGGAGCCGCGCCTGTGCCGGGCTCGGATGGGTGTGGATCAGGAGGGGTTCGGCGATGCACTCCCCCACCGTGAGGTGCGGGTTGAACGAAGCCGCAGGGTCCTGGAACACGAAGCCGATGTCCTTGCGCAGCGGCTTGAAGCGGCGTTCCTTGAAGCCCAGCATCTCGTAGCCGAAGACCTTCAGGCTGCCGCCGGTGGCCCGGTTGAGCCCGGCGATGGCCCTGCCGATGGTGGACTTCCCCGAACCGGATTCGCCCACCAGGCCGAAGACCTCGTTCTCCGAGATCGTGAAGCTGACCCCGTTGACGGCCTTGAAGCCCGGAGTGCCGAGGCGTCCCGGGAATTCGATCGTGAGGTTCTTTGCCTCCACCAGGATCTTTCCGCCCTGGTGCAGCCGTTCCGTGGCACCTTCCGACGCCGAGTCCCGTCCAAGGTGCGGGACCGCGGCCAAGAGCCGCTTCGTGTAGTCCTGCTTCGGTTCCGCGAACAGGGTCTTGGCGGTCGCTTCTTCCACCACGTCTCCCTGGTACATGACCACCACCCGGTCCGCCAGGTCAGCCACCACGCCCATGTTGTGGGTGATCAGCACGATCGAGGTGCCGTACTTGTCGCGGAGGTCCCGCAGCAGTTGCAGGATCTCGGCTTGGACCGTGACGTCCAGGGCCGTGGTGGGTTCGTCCGCGACAATCAGCCCGGGGTTCAGGGCAAGCGCCGCGGCGATGATCACGCGCTGCTTCTGCCCGCCGGACAGCTGGTGCGGGTAGTAATTGACGCGGATTTCCGGGTCCGGAATGCCCACCTTGCGCAAGGCTTCGGTGGCGCGTTCCTTGGCTTCCTTGGCCGAGATCCGGTGCCCGTCCTTGGCGTGCGCGCGGATGCCTTCGGCGATCTGCCAGCCCACCGTGAACACGGGGTTCAGCGCGGTGGACGGTTCCTGGAACACCATGGCAACATCCCGGCCGCGGATCTTCCGCAGCGTGGCCGGGCTGACGCTGATGACGTTGTTGCCCTTGATGAGCACGGCGCCGGAGCTGGTTGCCGTTTCGGGCAAAAGGCCCAGGATCGTCTTTGCGGTGACGGTCTTCCCGGAGCCGGACTCACCCACGATGGCCAGCACTTCGCCGGCTTTCACTTCGAGGCTGACGTCCTTGACGGCCTGCACGTCGCCGGTGTCCGTGGCGAAGGTGACTTTGAGCCGGTCGATCTCCAGGACCGGTTCACCCGCGGGCTTCGCCTCGTCCGAAATGTTTCCGAGGTTGATGGTCATGGCCTGCCTGCCTTCTTCACTTTGCCGCCGGCCCGCTTGTTTCCGGCGGCCCGGCGCCCGCGCAGGCGGGGATCGTTGAGGTCGTTCATGCTTTCGCCCATCAGGGTCAGGCCGAGGACGGTCAGGACAATCGCGACACCCGGGAACACACCCGTCCACCAGATTCCGGAGGTGGCATCCGAGAGGGCCTTGTTCAGGTCGAAGCCCCACTCGGCTGCCGACGTCGGCTCGATGCCGAAGCCGAGGAAGCCCAGGCCCGCGAGGGTCAGGATCGCCTCGGAGGAATTGAGCGTGAAGATCAGCGGCAGCGTGCGGGTGGCGTTCTTGAAGATGTGCCGGCCCATGATGCGCCAGCTGGAGGCGCCCACCACCATGGCCGACTCCACGAAGGGTTCGGCCTTGAGGCGGATGGTCTCGGCCCTGATCACGCGGAAGTACTGGGGCACGAACACCACGGTGATGGAGATCGAACAGGCCAGGATGCCACCCCAGAAACTAGACTGGCCCTGGCTGATGACGATCGACATCACGATGGCCAGCAACAGCGAGGGGAAAGCGTAGATGGCGTCCGCGATGACCACCAAGACTCTGTCCAGCCAGCCGCCGAAGTAGCCGCTGAGCAGGCCGAGAGCCACACCTACGAAGATGGACATCGCTACGGACACCACAATCACGGTCGCCGCAGTCTGGGAGCCCCAGAGCACGCGGGACAGGACGTCGTAGCCTCCCACCGTGGTCCCCAAGAGGTGCTTGCCGCCAGGGGCGGCCTGCGCCGGGAAAGTGCCCGAGGCGTCGGAAATCTGCGAATAGCCGTACGGCGCGAGCAGCGGCGCGAACACTGCGACCAACAGGAACAGGCCGGTCAGCGAGGTCCCAATCAGCAGCATGGTGCGCTGCAGCCCGACGCTCTGCCGGATGTGCGAGGTCACGGGAAGCCGGTCCAGCAGCGGCTTCTTGCGGGGAATAGGCGGAGGGACGGCCGCCATTGTGGTCTCAGACATCAGTACCTCACCCTCGGGTCGATGACCGCGGCAAGGATGTCCACCAAGAAGTTGGTGACGGCCACAATCACAGCCAGCAGCATGACGATGCCCTGCACTGCGACGAAGTCGCGGGCGGTCAGGTACTGCGCCAACTGGTAGCCCAGGCCCCTCCATTCGAAGGTGGTCTCGGTCAGCACGGCACCCCCGAGCACGAGCGCGATCTGTAGTCCCATGACCGTGATGATCGGGATGAGCGCAGGCTTGTAGGCGTGCTTGGTGACCAGCCGGAACTCGCTGACGCCGCGCGAACGTCCCGCTTCCACATAGTCCTTGCCGAGCGTGCCGATCAGGTTGGTGCGCACCAGGCGCAGGAAGACACCCGCGTTGAGCAGCCCGAGCGCGACGGCGGGGAGCACCGCATGCGCGGCGACGTCGCCGAATGCCTGGTAGTTTCCGCTGCGGAGCGCATCCAGCCAGTAGATGCCGCTGGGTGCCGCGAGCTGGGACATGGCCAGTTCGGTGCTGGTCGAAGCCCGTCCGGAAACGGGAAGCCAGCCGAGGGCCACGGAGAAGGTCAGCTTCAGGAGCAGGCCCGCGAAGAAGACCGGGGTGGCATAGCTGAGGATGGCGAAGAATCGCAGCACCGCATCGGGCGTGCGGTCACGGCGGTGGGCCGCGATCATGCCGAGCGGGATGCCGATCAGCAGCGCCACCACTATGGAGTTGAAGGCCAGTTCGAGGGTCGCCGTGCCGAAGGTGGCCAGCATGTCGACGACCGGCCGCCGGTCCGTGATGGTAGTCCCGAAGTTGCCGGTGGCGATCTGGCCGAGGTATTCGAAGTACTGCACTAGGATGGGCCGGTCGTAACCGGCTTCGTGGATCCTGGCGTCGAGCTGGTCCTGCGGGAGGCGTCCGCCGAGTGCGGCGGTGATGGGGTCGCCGGTGATCCGCATCAGGAGGAAGACCAGGGTGACCAGGATGAAGATGGTGGGGAAGATCAGGAGGAAGCGGACGAGGATGTACCGTCCCACTCCCCCAGTGCCGCGTTTGGGCGCGGCCGGGCCAAGGACATCAGGTGTCTCGGCCTCGATGAGTGTTGCCATGAGGAATCCTTAGTAGACAGTCAATTCGCGCATTCGCCTTGCTCACAACAGGAGGCGGGGCGCACCCCGCCTCCTGTTGGACGAATTACTTCGAAATGCCGCCCAGACGGAACTTGAAGGACGCATCCAAGGTGGAATCGACACCCTGTACGTTGACACCGGCCACGGCGACCTGGGCACCCTGCAGCAGAGGCAGGGTGGAGATGTCCTCGGCAAGGAGGTTCTGGACATCCTGGATGTCCTTCTCACGGGCAGCCTTGTCCGGCTCGGTCAGCTGCTTGGCGATCAGCTTGTCGACGTCGGGGTTGGAGTAGTGGTTGTTCATGAAGCCGCCCTTGGGGAAGAACGGGGTGAGGTAGTTGTCAGGGTCCGGGAAGTCCGGGAACCAGCCCAGCTGGTGCACAGGGTAGGTGTCCGCCTTGGACGCCTTGTTGTAGGTGACCCACTCCGTGGACTGCAGGTTCACCTTGAACAGCCCAGACTTCTCCAGCTGGTCCTTCACCATGGCGTACTCATCGCCGGAGGACTTCCCGTAGTGGTCCGGGTTGTACTGCAGCTTGATGTTCACCGGGGTGCTGACGCCGGCATCGGAGAGGACCTTCTTGGCCTTGTCTTCGCTGGGCTTGCCGTTGTCTCCGTAGAGCGTCTTGAAGGCTTCGTTGGCGCCCAGCTGTCCCGACGGAATGTTGGACCACAGGGGCAAGTAGGTGCCTTTGTAGACCTGGTCGGAGATCGCCTGGCGGTCCACGAGGTTGGCCATTGCCTGCCGGACGGCATGCGCCTTGGCAGAGTCGGCGTCGGCGGTCTTCGCGCCGAAGGGCATCACGTTGTAGTTGAAGACGATGTACCGCATTTCACCACCCGGGCCCACGTGCACCTTGACCTTGGAGTCCTTCTTGAGGTCCTCGATGTCCGTGGCGCTGAAGCTCCGGTGGGCAACATCGAGGTTGCCCTGCTGGGTGTCCAGCTTCATGTTGCTCTGGTCCGTGTAGTACTTGATGGTGGCGCCGCCGTTGACGGGCTTCCCTAGGAGACCCATGTAGTCCGCATAAGGCTTGAGGCTGATGAGCGTGTTCTTGTTGTAGCTCTCGATCGTGTACGGACCGTGGAAGGCCTTGGCCTTGACGATGTCCTCGTCGGACAGGAGCTTGTCGGCCGGGAAAGCTTCATCGTCAACAAGGACGCCGGCAGGGCTGGAAAGGACTTGGGCGAAGGTCTGGTCGTTACCTTGCTTGAGCGTAAAGACAACAGTTGCCGGGTCCGGGGTGCTGATCGAGGCGATGTTGGTCAGCAGGGCGGCCGGACCGTTCGGGTCCTTGATTTTGACCTGGCGGTCGAAACTGAACTTCACGTCCTTGGAGTCCAGGGTGTGGCCGTTGGCCCATTTCAAGCCGTTTTTGAGCTTCACTGTGTATTCGGTGGGCTTGGTGAAGGATGCCGATTCGGCGACGTCCGGCTGCAAGTCCGGGCTGCCAGGCTTGAAGTTAAGGAGGAACGGGAAGACCTGGTTCATCACCATGAACGACCCGTTGTCATACGATCCCGCCGGGTCCAGGGCGGTCACCTTGTCGGTGGTCCCATAAGCAATCGTGCTTGTGGCCCCGCCTGAACCGGTGGAAGACGTACCGCCCGTGGGGCCTGTGCAGGCCGTCAGAGCGAACGCAGAGACACCCGCGAGCGCGATGGCGCATCGCAGGGCTTTCTTGTTGATTGCCATCAGTGAACTTTCCGTTCTGTGGATTTGGCTTTTCGGTGGGTCCGGCGTGCCGGCAACGGATGGTTTCCGGGAGGCACGCACAGCTGATGCACCGATTCAACCAGAACAAACGGTCAGAAAAGAGGGATTCCTGTGATTTGAAACACAAACTTTACTTTTGCGGGGTTGCTCGGCTTTGTCTCGTCCATTGGGCCCCGTCTTGTCCATTGCCGCGGCCTGGCCCCGGGAATAAAGTTGAGGTGCGCTCCGTGGCCCGCCGCCGCCGTCGGCCTTCCGGCCCGCCCGGAGCAGGTTGTGCTCGTCGGTCCGCATGCGCTCTGCCGCAGGAGGGCCGTCCTGGCGGCGGAGCTTGGGGCCGCCTAGCTGAATCCGCGCAACTTCCGGTCAAAGGACGCGCTCATGAACAAGGCAGCCCTGTGTGTGGGCATCAACGAATTCAAGTTCCTTCCGCAATCCAGTTGGCTCCAGGGATGTGTCAACGACGCCAACGATCTCGCGGCCCTGTTGGAGGGCCGTTATGGATTCCCTTCCTCCGACATCACGGTCCTGCACAATGCCGACGCGGACAAGGATGCCATCATGGCCGAGTTGTCCCGGCTCATGGACCTCGCGGTATCCGGCGAGGTCGAGCACCTCGTCTTCACCTTCTCCAGCCACGGCACGCAGATCCCGGACACCAGCGGGGACGAAGCCGACCGTCTGGATGAAGCCTTCGCCTGCCACGCCATCAACAGCATTGGCGACGCATGGGACCCGGCGACAGTGATCGCCGACGACGAACTGTCCGAGCTGTTCTTGAAACTGCCGGACGGCGTACTCATGGAGGTCGTGCTGGACACCTGCCACAGCGGCACCGGGCTGAAGTCGCTGGACCTGCTGCCCGGCCGGCGGCCGCGCTTCCTTCCGGCGCCGACGGCGCGGGCGGTCGCGGCCTCCGAATTCAGTGACACCCGGGTGCTGCGGGACCTGATCAAGGCAGGGGGTGCCACGAAGCCCGTGCTCATGGCCGCGTGCCGCGCCGACCAGACCGCCGCCGATGCCTACCTCGACCAGCGCTACAACGGCGCCTTCACCTACAACCTGGTGAAGGCCTTGGAATCCGACGGTACCCTCCCCCGCACGAACATCCTCAAGGCAGTCAGCAAGGGACTGAAGGCCGGCGGCTTCGATCAGGTGGCCCAGTTGGAGGCGTCGACGTCGGCCCGCAAGGCGGCGTGGGGAGCCCCCGGATAGCTATGAGGCTTCAGTCACCCGTGCGGTGGAACCTGCCCTGCACGCCGCTGGACACTTCCTGTTCGGCGGCGTGCTGCTCGTCCGAGACGAACATTGCCGATTGTCGCTCCCGCGCCATCACGGGCTTGAGTGCCGCGTAGACCAGCCGGCCGCCGGCGTCGAAGCGGAGCAGTCCCCCGCCACGGATGTCCACGTACTCGCTCTTGGTCTTCAGACCCAGCCTGATTGAAGCCTCGCGGCGGCTCATGCGAACCGTCTGGACGAAGGAAGCGCCGATTTCCGAGACCACGAAGCCGTCGGGCGACACCCGCTCCGACGTCCGCACCCGGGTGGAACTGAGCGGGGTGCGCCGTTCCAGGCGGGCGGCGTCGAGCAGCCGGGGGTTTTCCCAGACGAAGCGCTGGACCTCCTGCGGATCCGAGCCCAAGGCGGCGAGCCGGACCGGATAGCGCAGGCCACGGTAGTTTTCCACACCGGAAATGTTGGCCAAGGGGACCCGCCGGATCCCGATCCTGGAGAACTCCTCCTGGATCGCTTCCCGGTAGCCGTGCTGGTCCTCGGGGACCATGTCCAGGTCCGCGGCAATGATGCCCCGTAGGAGGTCCCGCCAGAGGACATCGACAGGGGGCATGTAGGACAGGCCGCGGATCACCATGCGGAGCACCCTCGTGCCCACGATGGAGCCGGAATCAGCCATCTGCTGCAGGCTCTGCCCTTCGCCCATCCGGCGGTTCCGTTCCATCCAGAGCCGGTGGACGGCGCGCAGGACGGCGCCCACCACCACGGTTCCCCTGGCGTGCGGTTCGGGGTTGTCCTGCCAGTTGTCCGGGACGACGTCGACAAAAGGCTCCCGTAACGGGCCGCGGGCATACAGGTCCCTGGCGAAGTCGAAGAGCGTGCGCATCAAGGCGTCGTCGTCGAGCGCGGTGTCTGGGCCCGTCTTTCCTGCCGCGGCCAGCAACTGCCGGTATACGACGTCCCGGGAAGAGAACACGGAGAGGATCGCCACCAGGTCGGCAAGGGCCTCGTGTATGGCGAGCTGTTCGATCCCCGCCAGCTGGTCCGCCCAGGCCGGGCGGAATCCGTCGAGGATCGCGTGGGTGACCTCATGCGCAACGATGTCCCGGTACAGCGCGGTCGGGACCTTGTAGCCCATGCGGTCGATGGAGCCGAAACGGATGATGTTGGTGCCGCGTTCGTATCCGGTGTCCGTGGCGGTGACCAGGTCCCGGGCCTTGAGGATCAACCGGCCTTCGGGGTGCCAGGGCATGCGGCGGCCAAGGGTCGATTCGAAGAGGTGCAAGGTGGAGGCGGCCACTCCGTAGACGTGCTGGGCGAGGAAGCGCGAATCGTCCAGCAGCTCCCGCAGCTCGCAGGGCGGATCTTCCGAAATGAACTGCCAAGGGTTTCCCGGCACTGTCAACGACACCGGGACCACGTTGGTGCCGCGCCATTTCCTGATGTGGACGCTCAGCCGGTGGCCGGTGGGGCCCCGGCGCAGCCGCTCAACGGGGATCCTCAACTGCGTGGTGATCGGCGCCATGCCGTTGCTGCCGATGGGCCCCTCCGCAAGGACTGTCAGGGGGACCATCTGACCGGCTTTGATGTCCCCCGGGGCCTTGTCCTGAAATGCCACAGCCATCGCCGCCCCCTGCGCGGAACCCCAGCAAAGCCGCAGCGGAATGCTGCATAGCCAAGTATCTGCCCGCGGGCAGCCGGAGGCAATGGCGCGCGACGGCGGCCGGTCAGGGCGGCGCGAGCCTAGAGGGCGGCGCGCTGCAGGGAGCGGGCGGCGTCGATGGTCGCCTGGCCCAGCACCCGGGTGCCCTGGTACAGCACCACGGTCTGGCCCGGGGCGACGCCGCGCAGCGGCTCGTTGAGGGTGACCACCAGGCCTTCACGCTCCACGCCGGAATCGTCCATGACGGCTTCCACACGGGCGCGGGCAGGCACCGGATCGCCATGGGCCCGGACCTGGGCGTGGCAGTCGAACTCCGCACCGGTGCCGACCTCGGCAATCGGGAGGCCGGCCCAGGAGACCTTGATGCCGCGGATCTCGTCGATCGCAAGGAGGGCTTCCGGCCCGACGACCACCTTGTTCTCCTTGGGCCGGATTTCCAGCACAAAGCGCGGCTTGCCGTCCGCGGCGGGCGTGCCGAGCTTCAGGCCGCGGCGCTGCCCCACGGTGAACGCGTTGGCCCCCGGGTGCTCGCCGACCTTGGCGCCGGTCTCATCCACGATGTCGCCGGTGCTCATTTCGATCTTTTCGGCCAGCCAGCCGCGGGTATCGCCGTCGGAAATGAAGCAGATGTCGTGGCTGTCCGGCTTGTTGGCCACCGACAGTCCGCGGCGCTCGGCCTCGGCCCGCACCTCGGCTTTGGAGGGGGTATCAGCAAGCGGGAACATGGAGTGCTTGAGCTGCTCGTGGGTCAGCACGCCCAGCACGTAGCTCTGGTCCTTGGCCCAGTCCGCGGCGCGGTGCAGTTCCGGGTTGCCATCGGCGTCGTTGATCACCTTGGCGTAGTGGCCGGTACACACGGCGTCGAAACCGAGGGCGAGCGCCTTCTCCAGCAGGGCGGCGAACTTGATGCGCTCGTTGCAGCGCATGCAGGGGTTGGGCGTGCGCCCGGCGGCGTATTCGTCGATGAAGTCCTGGACGACGTCTTCCTTGAAGCGCTCCGAGAAATCCCAGACGTAGTAGGGAATGCCCAGCACATCGCAGGCGCGCCAGGCGTCCCGCGAGTCCTCGATGGTGCAGCAGCCGCGGCTTCCGGTACGCAGCGTTCCGGGCATGCGGGACAGCGCCAGGTGGACCCCGACGACGTCGTGCCCCGCCTCGACGGCGCGGGCGGCGGCAACGGCGGAATCGACGCCGCCGCTCATGGCTGCAAGTACTCGCATGCTGGCTTTCTGCTGGATATGGGAGGAAGATCGCGCCGGAAGACACCGCGCGCCGGTCCATTCTACCGTCTGCCGGATCCAGCCCGGAAACACTTGTCCGCAACCCTTGACCATCCCCGGCTCCGCTTCTAAAGTCAAAATTGACGGTTTTAGATGCGTGAGCGATCCAGCCGATACGAATCGAGGCATCATGGACACCGGACATTTCGTCATCGCCGGAGGAGGTCTGGCCGGCGCCACCGCCGCCCGGACCCTCCGCTCGGAGGGTTTCACGGGCGCCATCACCATCGCCTGCGCCGAAACGCACGTGCCCTACCTCAGGCCGCCGCTCTCCAAGGAACTCCTCCTGGGCAAGGATGGCGAAGTCAAGGTCTCGGTGGTGCCGCAGGACTGGTACGGGGAGAACGGCGTCGAAATCCTGCTCGGCGATCCCGTGGTCGCCGCGGATCCGCAGGCCCACACCGTGCGCCTCGGCTCCGGGAAGGAACTGGAGTATTCGAGGCTCCTGATCGCCACCGGCGCCCAGCCGCGGAAGCTGCCGCTGCCGGGGAGCGAGCTGGCGGGGGTCGGCACCTTCCGCACGCTGGACGACTCCCGCCGGCTGAAGGAAGCACTGTCCGACGGCGGGCGGCGCCTGGTCATGGTGGGCTCCGGTTGGATCGGGATGGAACTGGCCGCGGCCGCCCGGAGCTACGGCAACGAGGTTACGCTGCTGGGCCTGGAAGACGTGCCCCTGTCCACGGCCATCGGCCCCGAGCTTGGGGCATTCTTCCGAGAGATCCATGAATCCCACGGCGTTCACTTCCGGCTGCCCGCGAGCGCCAGGGAAATCAAGGGCACCGACGGCCGGGCCAGCGCCGTCGTCACGGATTCCGGGGAGGAGATCCCCGCGGACATCGTGGTCATCGCGGCCGGCGTCATACCGGACACCGCCCTGGCCGGGAATGCCGGGTTGAAACTGGAGAACGGCATCCTAGTGGACGCGTCCCTGCGCACCAGCAGTCCCGATGTCTTCGCCGCCGGGGACGTCGCCAACGCCCTGCACCCCTTCACCGGGGAACACCACCGCAACGAGCACTGGCACAACGCCCTCAGCGGCGGAAAGGTGGCAGCCAGGGCCATGCTCGGCCAGGACGCGAAGCTGGACATGGTGCCCTATTTCTATACGGACCAGTTCGACGTCGCCATGGAGTACTCCGGGTTCCCGTCCCTGGCTGCGGGCCAAAGCCCCTTGCTCCGCGGTTCCATGGACGACAGGAGCTTCCTGGCATTCTGGCTGAACCGGAACTCCTCGGGCAGCAGCGCAGTTGTTGCCGGGATGAGCATCAACCGGCCGAAGGTGCACAAGACACTCAAGGCCCTGATTAGCGGGCGCGTCCAGGTGGATCCCGCGCGACTGGCCGACCCGGAGGTACCCCTGGAGGAACTGCTCCCGGAAGGCTGAGCAGTGCTCTGTAATCAGACCGCGGCCGGCCCGGGGGACACGGTCCCCGAAGACCTCGCTACTGTGGCCGCCGTCTGGATGCTGGACTCGTGTCCCGCCATGCCCGCCTGCTTCGCCCGGGCGTAGGCGTCCGGCAGGGCCTTGAGCAGTGCATCGACGTCGGCCTCGCTCGAGGTATGTCCCAGGCTGAAGCGCTGGGCCCCGCGTGCGGTGTCCTCGTCCAGCCCCATCGCCAGCAGTACGTGCGAGGGCCGGGGCACTCCGGCCGTGCAGGCCGAGCCCGTGGAGGACTCGACGCCGGCTAGGTCGAGGAGGAACAGCAGGGAGTCGCCTTCACAGCCCGGGAAAGTGAAGTGGGCGTTGTTCGGCAGCCGACCGTCGCCGGGGGCCCCGCGGAGCACTGCTTCGGGCACCGCCGCGCGGACGCCGTCGATGAGCCTGTCGCGCAGGGCCGCGATCCGCACGCTTTCCGCGGGCAGCCCGGCGGCCAGGGAGGCTGCGGCGGCGGCAAAGGCCGCGATCGACGCCGTGTCCAGGGTTCCCGAACGGACATCCCGCTCCTGCCCTCCCCCGTGCTGCACCGGCGTCAGCTTGACCGAGCGGCCCAGGAACAGGGCCCCCACGCCGACCGGCCCGCCGATCTTGTGCCCGGAGACGGCCATCGCCGCCAGGCCGGACTCCCGGAAATTGACCGGCAAGGCACCAAAGGCCTGAACGGCGTCCGAGTGCACCGGAATGCCGTGCACTGCGGCCAACTCCACGATCTCCGGGACGGGCTGGATGCTGCCTACTTCGTTATTGGCCCACATGACGGTCACCAGGGCTACCGTGGCGGGATCGCGTTCGATTTCCTCGCGCACCGCATCCAGCAGCACCACGCCGTTGCTGTCCACCGGCAGCCAGGACACCTCGGCGCCTTCGTGCCGTTCCAGCCATTCGACAGTGTCCTGCACGGCGTGGTGCTCGACGGCGGAGCACAGGATGCGGGTCCGGCGCGGGTCCTCGTCGCGGCGGCTCCAGAACAGGCCCTTGACTGCCAGGTTGTCCGCTTCGGTCCCCCCGGAGGTGAAGATGACCTCGGAGGGATGGGCGCCGGCCGCCGCGGCCAGGGTTTCCCGGGCATCCTCCACGGAGCGCCGGGCGCGACGGCCTGAAGCATGCAGCGATGAGGGATTGCCGGTCCGGGCAAGCTCGCGGGTCATCGCCTCGAGCGCGGCGGGAGCGATGGGGGTGGTAGCGGCATGGTCCAGATATACAGGCACCTTAAGAGTCTATCGACGGCGGCAGACAGTTCGGTGGCTCAGTCCCCGGGCAGGATCCGGGCGCAGCAGTGGCCGGGGCGTTCGTCCCCTGCGATCCGATTGCCGTCGATGCCGCAGGCATCGGCGACTCCCGCCAGGAAGGCGCCGTTCATTGCGCACACAACGTCAGGGTGGCTCCGGGAGAGCTTGTGGAACGGGCAGTTCAGCAGCGCGTGGCCGCCGCCGTCGTCGTCCGTTTCCGGCTGGTATCCCTGCCCGGCGAGGACTTCGAGGAAGTCCCGCCCGCCGGCACCGGCCTCGGCGCCTTTGGCCCGCGCGGTCCCGAGCAGCGCCTCGCGCGCAGCGCCGCCATCCTTCATGGCGGAGCTGACAGCGGCGGCGAGAACGACGCCGGCGAGATCGTAATTGCGTTCGGGGACGGAAACGCCGATCTCGGCGAAGAGCGGCACATAGAGCTTGGCGGGACGCCCGGAGCCGGGTCCGCCTTTGCCGGCGGGCTTACGGAACTCGACGCCGAGCAGCCCGTCGCGGACCAGCCGGTCCAGATGGAACGATGCCGTGCTGCGCGGCATGCCCAGCGCGGCGGCGGCATCGTCCCTGCCTGCCGCGGCACCGACCGAGCACACATATTCGTACAGCCGGCGGCGGTTCTCGTCACCGAGCGAAGACAGGGCGGATAGCCGTTCGCGCCAGGAAAGTCCGGTCATGGGACAAGGGTAACTCTAAAAAGGTATCCGTTGATTAAATTCCCTGAAAATTCTAAAATCAAACTATCTAATTTTAGAAGGATGCAAGGCAAGCAACAGGAAGGAAGAGCCATGAAAACCCAGGAGACTTCAGTACGCGCCGGCAGGATCGCCGCCATGGACCCGGCACGGCAGGGATACCTGCTGCTCAGGTCCCTATTCACGGTGGCGCCGATCCTCTTCGGCGTGGACAAGTTCACCAACATCCTCACGGACTGGACGGGCTATCTCGCCCCGGTGGCGACAGCCGTTGTTCCGGTGACACCCCAGGCATTCATGTACGGGGTGGGGGTCGTGGAAATCATTGCGGGCATCGCCGTCGCAGTGCGCCCGCGCTTCGGCTCCCTGCTGGTGGCGGCGTGGCTGCTGGGCATCATCGTCAACCTGCTGGCCCTGGGCGGCTTCTTCGACATCGCCCTCCGGGACTTCGGCCTTCTGGTCGCGGCCCTGGTACTCAACCGGCTCGCAGGCAGCCCAACGGCCGCAGGACCGGGCCGGGGGCGGTGAGCTCCCGATTGGGCGGGATCAGTTACTTGGCGGGATCAGTTACTTGGCGGGATCA
Organism: Arthrobacter sp. R-11; assembly: GCF_049913155.1. Lineage (GTDB taxonomy): Bacteria > Actinomycetota > Actinomycetes > Actinomycetales > Micrococcaceae > Arthrobacter. Next base: position 2,984,896 of record NZ_CP183979.1, read on the forward strand.
GCGGAAGGTAGTTCGCCACGTCGGCTTTGGCCGTTGCCAGGGCGGCCGGTGAAGGACAGGCCGCCGAGACGTAGACCGATGAGCCGGCGGTGGCGAACATCCGCGCAAGGACGCTGAATGCTTTGCCGTCTGCCGCCGGCCGCGCATTGAAGGCGAGCACTTGGACCTTGCGCCGGGGCTTGTCATTGTCCGCTCCCCAGCGCAGGTTCTCGGCTTTCAGGGACGCGGGTTCTATGCCGGGATCCAGGTAGGCGAACAGGGCTTCGGTGGAGGCTTTGTCGTCGCCGGCGACGGCGAGCGCGCCCTGGTTGAGGCTTAACCTGGTGATCACCTGGCAGCCGTCCTTCCGCACGAAGCGATTCTGCCCCTGGACGTTTTCCTGCACCAGCTTCCAGCCCGTGGCTTCCCGGAGGCCGTCCGCGATTCCCACCGGAACGCCGGCGGCGAGCGTCCCGCCGGCGCTGAGCGGAAGGTCCTTTGCTGCCACGGCATCAGCATCGTGGCCGGGGGTGACGGTGGGCGTCGCCAGGACGGAGGGAGCGGGTGCCGGGGTGGTCGCCCCGGGGTCGGGAACGCTGACGCTGCAGGATGCCAGGGCTGCCGCCGCGACGATGGCGGCGCCAAGGTATGCGAGCGGTGCCGCCCGTCGTTCGAATGTCTCCAAACCGTCGCCCCAATCATTCCCGGTCCTGCCCTTGCCGCCTCCGAGTCTAGCCCGCCGGCTCCCGCCGCACCCTTGGGAACCCGTAGGAGGTCGTGGTTCGTTGTCCCTGAAGGCTGGCTAAACTGGCCCCAAACCAGACCTCCAGAGAAAGGGCCGTGCTTGGCCGAGGGCAGCAGTTCCCATTATCAGGTTCTCCGTGTCTCCGTGAATGCCACGGAGCAGGAGATCAAGCGGGCTTACCGCAAGGCCGCCCGGCTGGCCCACCCTGACCACGGCGGAGATCCGGCGGTGTTCCGGCAGGTGACCCTTGCGTACGAGACCCTGGTGGATCCCCGCCGCCGGGCCGAGTACGACCGCCGCTATGCCAGCGCCGCCCGGCCTACAGCCCCTGCCGACTACGGCGGGAGCGATGCACCAGGCCCGGCAAGCCGCACCACCGTCCACCGCCCCAACGTTCCGCGCAACACGGCCGGGGACGCGCCCGTATACGTCCCGGCCTTCGATGATCCTCTTGAGGTTCCGCTGCTTTCCCCGTCCGAGGCCGCCCAGCAGGTCCACGGCATGCCGCGCAGGCGCGGAATCTTCGGTGCCGAGGCCAGGATCCAGCGGGAGATGCGCACCGTGCAGCTGATCAGCCGCCAGGTGCTGCCCGCGATCCCTTCCGCCCGGCTCATCAACGGGCTTCGCTCGCCATCGGACAACAGCCACATCGACCATGCCGTGCTCGCGGGGTACCGCCTGGCACTGATCGGTTCCATGCTGCTGCCCAAGGGCGCCTATGCCTGGGACGGGGTGGCCTTGAGGCACGGAGGACGCGCCGTGCCGCCGCCGCAACTGGATGTGATTGCCCGGCACATGCAGGACATCTTCCCGGAACTGAATGTCACTGCCTGGGTAGTGGTCCACGGGCCGGACAACAATCCGCACGAACCCGTGATCGACCGCTACCGTCACGCTGAAGAAAGCGGGGGCGTCCAGGTTGTCAACGCCGCCGGGCTCGCCAAGGGGCTCAAGCAGTTCCTGTCCTCCGGCCCCGTGCCCAACACCGTGGTGGTCCCGGTCCTGGCGCGGCTGCTGCGCGGCATGCACTGACCCCCTTCCTGATGGGCGGGCGACGGAAGACCCCGGCATCGGAGGCCGCTGGCGTCCGAAGCCGCGGCGGCTGGCTAGGATTGATCCGTGTTCCGCATCCTCTTCCATACCCCTGAAATCCCGGGCAATACGGGCAACGCCATCCGCCTTGCCGCCATCACCGGCGCCGAACTGCACCTTGTGGAGCCACTGGGCTTCGACTTCTCCGACGCGAAACTGCGCCGGGCCGGGCTGGATTACCATGACCTCGCCGTCGTCACGGTGCACAAGGACATCGAAGCGGCGTGGGAAGCCCTGCAACCGGAACGCGTCTTCGCCTTCACCTCCGACGGCGACACCTCCTATGCGGACATCTCCTACCGGGCCGGCGATGTGCTGCTGTTCGGGCCGGAATCCGTGGGCCTGCCGGACTGGCTTAAGCAGGACCCGCACATCACCGCGCGGCTGCGCCTGCCCATGCTCCCGTCGCTGCGCTCGCTCAACCTCGCCAACGCCGCCTCGATCGCGGTGTACGAAGCGTGGCGGCAGAACGGCTTTTCCGGCGCACGCACCTGATCCCGGAGCAGCCCTTGACCTTGACGTAACGTCAACTTCTACGCTGGAACCATGAAGCAGGAAGAGTGCACCTGGAGCATCTCCGAAGTGGCGAAGGCCAGCAAGGTTTCATCTCGGACCCTGCGCCACTACGAGCAGCTCGGGCTCCTGGAGCCGGCGTACACGGGCCACAACGGCTACCGCTACTACGGGGAGCCGGAGCTGCTGCGCCTGCAGAGGATCCTCCTGCTTCGCGAACTTGGCCTTGGGCTCGAGACCATCGGCGAAGTTCTGGATGGCCAGGCCGATCCCGTGGAGGCACTTACCGTCCACCGGAAATGGCTGCTGGCCGAGCGCGACCGCCTGGACCGCATGTCGAGGACGGTCGACGCCACCATCACGGCACTACGTCAAGGAGCACCAATGTCAGCTGAAAACATCTTCAAGGATTTCGACAACAATCCCTACGAAGCCGAAGCCCGGGAACGCTGGGGCGACAAAGTGGTGGACGAATCCAAGGCCCGCTACGCGGCCATGACCCCTGAGCAGAAGCAGGAGTTCATGGAGCAGGCCGACGACGCCAACCGGGCCGTCCTGGACTGCCTGAACGCGGGACTGCCGGCCGACGACGCCAGGACCCTGGCCGCCGTCGAGCTCCACTACCGGTGGATCCTCCGCAGCTGGACGCCGAACCGGGATTCGTATGCGGGCCTCGGCCGCATGTATGTCGAGGATGCACGCTTCAAGGCGTTCTACGACAAATACGATGAGCGCCTGGCCGCGTACCTGAGCGACGCCATGACTGCCTACGCGCAGGCGCGGCTCAGCTGATCCCGCCCTGCACGGCGTCCTTGGCCACCAGGTCAAGCCGCTCGATGACTTCCTGGGCTTCCTCGGCCGGGGACGCGGACACGGACAGCGAGATGTGGTTCTCGTCCGCACCCGGCTCTTCGAGTGCCTCGAACTGGGATTCAAGCAGCGACGGCGGCATGAAGTGCCCGTGCCGGGACGCGAGCCGGTCGGAGATCTTGTCCTTGCTGCCCTGCAGGAAAACGAACACCACGTTCTCCCCGCGCAGCACATCACGGTATTTCTTCTTGAGTGCCGAACAGGTGATGATGCCCGGCTCCCCCACCTCGGTGCGGGAACGGATCCAGCCGGCGATCAGCTCAAGCCACGGCCAGCGGTCCTCGTCGGTGAGGGGCTGGCCGGAGTGCATCTTCGCCACGTTCGCTTCCGGATGGAGGTCATCGCCCTCCGCGAGATCCCAGCCGAGGCGTCCGGCCAGGACACCGCCGACAGTGGATTTGCCCGAGCCGGAAACGCCCATGATTACCAGGACAGGTTGCTGCGCAGTCTTCGCCATTAAAGTCTGTCTTCCTCAATAAATATGATTTAACCGTGTTCAAGCATATGACATGCATTACACGACGGCAATATCAGAACCCGGCGATGGTCTGGGACCCGTTAACGGAGACGACATGGAAGGCCTCGGCACTGTTGCCCTCCGGCAATCCGGCCCGGCGCCCGTTGTGGCGCAGCATGCCACGCACCGTGCGTTCCATGGCTGCCAGGTCCGGATGCTGGCTGGCGTGGACCCGGATCGCCTTGAGCTTTTCTTCCACGTGGCCGGTGACATCGACGAAATGGTTTTCACGGGACTCCGGGCCCGCGAACAGCCAAAGCCACGGCAGCCTGTAAGCGTCAAGACCGGCTTCGGCGAGCTCCGGATAGGCGAAGGGATTCTCCAGCGCCGGGTAGACGGCCCGCGTGACGATTTCGCCCACGGCGAGGTGGTCCGGGTGGCTCTTCTGGATCCGGTCCCAGTTCCGTTCCGGATGCATGGCCAGGACGATCTGCGGGCGGATTTCGCGGATCAGCTTCACCACCTGCTTGATGACGCCGTGGTTCACCTCGAGGTAGCCGTCGCGTTCGTGCAGGTAGTGGATGTCCTCGACGCCGACTATTGCCGCGGCCCGCCGCTGCTCCTGCGTCCGGGTGTCGGTGATCTCGTGGTGTCCGTCGACGTCGAAGCCGCCGGCGTCGCCGTCGGTCATGATGCAGTAGCTGACCTGCACCCCGGCAGCCGTCCAGGCGGCGATGGTGCCGGCTGCGCCGAAGTCGATGTCGTCGGGGTGGGCGGTAAAACAAAGCACCCGCTCAACGCGCTCCGTGGAGGCATTGAACGGGCTCTTTGCTGACGTGGCGTCAGTGCTCAAGGATCAGCCTTTCCGCTTCTTGATCTCTTCGGTTGCCTGCGGAACGACCTTGAAGAGGTCGCCGATGATGCCGAAGTCGGCGATTTCGAAGACGGGAGACTCCGCGTCCTTGTTGATCGCGACAATCACCTTGGAGGTCTGCATGCCGGCCTTCTGCTGGATCGCGCCGGAAATGCCCGCGGAGATGTACAGCTGCGGGGAGACGGTCTTGCCGGTCTGGCCCACCTGGAAGTCGTGGCCGATCCAGCCGGCGTCGGTGGCCGCACGGGAAGCGCCCACCGCGCCACCCAGGGCGTCGGCGAGTTCCTCGAGGGGGCCGAAGTCGCCGTCGACGCCGCGGCCGCCGGCCACTACCACGCGGGCTTCGGTGAGTTCCGGGCGTCCACTGGCCGGACGTTCGCTGCGCGCCGTGATGCGTGCAGCCGAGGCAGTGGCGTCAGCCGGAACCTCGACGGTGACGCTCTCCGGGGTACCAGCGGCGGGTGCCTCGGCGACGTCGACGCTGTTCGGCTTGACCGTCAGGACGGCGACGGCGGTACGCGCCTTCGCGGTGGTGGTGTACGCACCGGCCAGGACCGACTTGTGGGCGGTGCCGTCGGCGTCGACCCCAACGACGTCGGTGATCACGCCGGCGTTCAGCTTCACGCCCAGGCGGGCAGCGATTTCCTTGCCGTCTGCCGAGTTTTCCAGCAGGACGGTGTCCGCACCGGAGGCGGCAACCGCCGCGGCGAGGTAGGCAGCCTTCGGGGCCACCAGGTAGTCATCCAGGTCGGCCACGGACGGGCGGTAAACCGCGGTGGCGCCGTGGGCAGCGATGGCTGCCGCGACGTCGTCGTGCAGTTCGCCGTTGAAGGCCACCGCGCTCTCGCCCAGCGAACGGGCGATGGTGAGCAGTTCGCGGCTGCTCTTCTTCAGCGCGCCGCCCGGGTTGTCAATGAAAACAAGTGCTTTTGCCATGTGTCTGGGTCCTCTTAGAGCAGCTTCTGGGCGGCCAGGAAGTCAACCAGCTTGATGCCGGCGTCGCCTTCGTCCGTGATGATGGTGCCTGCAGTGCGCGGCGGGCGGGCCGCGGCGGTCTCGACGGCGGTCAGGGAACCTGCGGCGCCGACCTGACCGGCGTCGATGCCGATGTCGGACAGGGCCAGGGTGGTGATCTTCTTCTTCTTGGCCGCCAAGATGCCCTTGAAGTTCGGGTACCGGGGCTCGTTGATCTGGTCGGTCACGGAGACGAGCGCGGGCAGCGATGCCTCCACGGTGTCCGAGTGACCGTCGCCGTCGCGCCGCGCGGTGAGGGTGGTGCCGTTCAGTTCCAGCGCCGAAGCGAAGGTCACCTGGGGCACGCCGAGGCGTTCGGCAAGCTGTGCCGGGACCAGGGAGGTTTCGCCGTCGGTGGAAGCCATGCCTGTCAGCACAAGGTCCACAGGGCCGAGGTAGCGGATGGCCGCGGCCAACGCGAGGGACGTGGCGGCGGCGTCGGAACCGGCGAGGGCGTCGTCGTTCAGGTGGACACCGGAGCTCGCGCCGATCTGCAGGGACTTCTTGACGGAGTTCACGGCCCCGGCCGGTCCCATGCTCAAGGCAATGACTTCGTTGCCTGCCTTGGCACCGCCGCGGGCTTCGCTCAGCTGCAACGCGGCCTCAAGGGCGTACTCGTCCAGTTCCGAGAGGATGCTTTCGTCACGGTCGACAGTATTTCCCTGGCCCGTGAGGTGTCGGTCGAACTGCGCGTCAGGGACGTGCTTGACCAGAACAACAATCTTCAATGTCTCTTCCACTGTGTTCGAGGCAGCCTTCCTTGCTTGAGGATGGCCAGCGGCTGGGCGCATGGCCATGGGCGCCCGGCTCGCGGGCTTCGTCCTAGCTAAGCATATTGCGGCGCAATTCGATGTGCCCGCGTTAACGCCTGTTTCGGCGCTGGGGGCGGTTTCACGCGGAAGCGGACGGCACCCGATGGTCCCGCCCGCTTCCGCTTCCGACTTACCGCTGTTACTGCTGTTACTGCTGTGGAGCGGCGTCCAAGGTGACGTCGATTTCGCGTTCCTGGCCGCCCCGCAGGATGGTGGCCTTGACGGTTGCGCCGGCTGCCTGCTCGCGGACGGCGGCGGTCAGCTGGTTTGGGTCGCTGATGGTCTGCCCTGCGAACTTGACCACGACATCACCCACCTTGACGCCCGCCTTCTCGGCGGCGGAACCCTTGGTGACACTGGCGACTTCTGCGCCCACCGAGAAGCTGGCGCTGCTTCCGGTGGCCGACTTAGCCTGCACACTGACGCCAAACTGGCCGTGGCTGGCCTTGCCGTCCCGGATGATTTCCTGGGCGACCCGCTTGGCATGGTTGATCGGGATGCTGAAGCCCACGCCGATGTTTCCGCTGGAGGAATCCGAAGTGCCGCTGCCGGCCGAGGCGATGGCGACGTTGATGCCGATTACCTCGCCCTTGCTGTTAACCAGGGCGCCGCCCGAGTTGCCCGGGTTGATGGCGGCGTCGGTCTGGATGACGTTGATGGAGATGGAGCCCTGGTTCGCGCTTGACTGGTTCCGGCTTTCACCGGGGGGAGCGAATTCAAAGCCTCCTTCGCCGTTTCCCTCGGAGCTGTCCGGGGCTTCCTTCGGCGCGGCCGAGGACGCCACGCTGATGGTGCGGTTGAGGGTGGAAACGATGCCGTCCGTGACGGTGCCGGTGAGGCCAAGGGGGGAGCCGATGGCGACGGCGGTGTCCCCCACGTTGATCTTGCTGGAGTCACCGAGGGTTGCGGGGACCAGACCGGACGGATCCGCGACCTTGATCACCGCGAGGTCGGACAAGGGATCGGTGCCCACGACGATTGCCTTCAGCACGCGGCCATCGTGGGTGCGGACTTCGATCGAGGCGTTGGCGGTGGCGCCATCGAGAGTCACTACGTGCGTGTTGGTGAGGATGTGCCCCTGGTCGTCGATGATGATGCCTGAGCCGGTGCCGCCCTCGCTGCCGCTGGACGCCTTGATGGTGACCACGCTCGGCGAGGCCTTGGCCGCTGCAGCGGTGATCGCGTTGACGTCGTCCTTGTTGTTGACGATGACAGTGCCGCCGCCCTGGCTGCTGGTGCTCGCTGCGGGAGCCTGGTTGTCAAAGAGCTGGTTGCTGGCTGCCACAACGCCGCCGCCGACGAGTCCGGCCGCCAGGATGCTGGCGACGAGGGTCCCGACGCCGAACGCCGGCTTGCGCCTGGTGTCTGTCGCCGTGTTCCCCGGGGCTCCGGCGGGGGCACCCAGGTGGGAGAACTGCTGGGTGTGCTGGCTTGCAGGGTGCTGGTGGGAGGGGTAGCCAGGCCCAGGGTGGTGGCTGCCGGCGGTGCCGTAGAACGGAGCGTGCTGCGGGTACGACGGGCCTGCCTGCGGGGCCGCGCCCTGGTGAGGCTGCTGGAAGGGCTGGCCGCCCGCTGAAGGTTGGCCGCTCTGGACGGGCTGGCCAGGCTGGTAGGCAGGCAGCCGTGTGGTGGGCTGCTCCCCCGGGTGCCCGCCCGGAGCAGGGGTGCCAGTGGGCTGGCTGGCCTCGCTGCCGTACGGGGCCTCGGCATTGTTGTCTTCCGGGGTCTCGCGCTCAGCTCCCGGTCCCTGCGCTGGGTTCTCCGTCATGGGACTTCCTTTCTTCCTCGTCTGGCATTAACTATGGCCGCTTTTGCTGGATCAAGATCGGATGTTTGCTGAAAGCTTGCTGAACGCGGCAGCCAGCCATGCGCATCCTCCGCGGGCCCCTGGACGAACAGCCGCAAAAACTGCCTACAACGCGGGAAGTTCCGGCTTTTCTCCACGTTTCGCTGGCGGCATATTCGGCTCGGTGGACGCCTTTTTGGGTGCACCATAGAATCACAATGGAATTGCCACAGCGACCCTGCGGCTCTACAAACCATGCGTGGGGGCGCTGCTGCATTCTGTGACGATTGTTCCGGCCTGGACCAGTCGCAGACGTGCTGAAGGGTTGCGCATGCGGTCAATGTTGAAACGAGTTCTCGCCGTCATTGGCCTGACCGGATTATTGGCCTTCCCGGCCGCATCCGCATGGGCGGAAGACCCGGTGGACCTGAACCCGACCACCAAGATCGTGGACGATGCCGGCGTGCTGGGCAGCAGGACATCGGAAGTCCAGGACGCCATCAAGAAACTCGGAACCGAGCACTCGATGGTGCTTCACGTCGTCACGGTCAAGAAATTCGAAAACCCGACCAATCGGGAGGCGTGGACCGACAAGGTCGCCGAAAAGGCAAGCCTCGGATCCAACGCCCTCATTTTCGCAATCGCCACCGATACCCGGCAGTACATCCTGAACAAGGGCGGCAGCAAGATCACCGACGCCCAGATCGAAAGCATCAAGAGCAACGCCATTGGTCCGCAGCTTGCAAACAGCAACTATGCCCAGGCAGCGATCGACGCCGCAGCGGCCATCGGCGACGCCGCAGGCGGGGGCAAAGGCACGGTTCCCAATGGCGGCTCCGGGGCTGCCGTGCTCGTTGGCGCGGGCATCGTAGCGGCCGGCGGCGTCGGTACCTACCTCTACCTGCGCAACCGCCGCAAGAAGGGAGCTATGGGTTCCGGCACGGCATACTCCCCCGGACAGGGAGAGCCCGATCCGCTGGCCTCGTTGAGTGTCGAGGAACTGCGCCGCAAGGCCGGCTCCCTGCTGATCGAGGCGGATGACGCCATCAAGTCGAGCGAGCAGGAACTCGGCTTCGCCCAGGCACAATACGGTGACGCCGCCGTCGGGAACTTCACGAAGGCGCTGCAGGAAGCCAAGACGCACATGACAGAGTCCTTCAAGTTGCAGCAGCAACTCGATGACCATATTCCGGATACCGAAGAGCAGCAGCGCAGCTGGCTGGGCGAAATCATCCGCCGCTCTGAAGCCGCCCTCGCTTCGCTCCGGGAACAGAAGGCAGACTTCGATTCCCTGCGGGAGCTCGAAAAGAAAGCCCCGCAGGCCCTGGCCACCGTTGGGACGGGCGTCCGGGAAGCGGAGGCGAAGATTGCCAGTGCCGAGCAGTCCCTCAACGGACTCCGCGCGAAGTACGCCGGCAGCGCCCTCACGCAGGTCGCCGACAACATCACGCAGGCCAAGGAACGGTTGGCCTTCGTTCAGAACGCCACGGCGGCAGCCCAGGAAAAGCTGGCCGCGGGCGAAAACAGCCTTGCTGCTGTTGCCGTGCGGGCGGCCGAGGAAAGCCTCCACCAGACGAACGTCCTGATCGATGCCATTGGAAAGACCGCCGGCAGCCTCGATGAAGCCCGCGCCTCCCTTGAGAGCGCAGTCGTGGACACCAGCCAGGACCTCGCCCAGGCCAAGGCCATGATCCAGTCGGGGGCGCATCCCGAACTGGCCGGGCCCGTGGCCGGCGTGGAGTCGGCACTTGCGCAGGTGAAGGCCGAAATCCAGGCCGGCAAGATCGACCCCATTGCCACGCTCGACAAGGTGGAGAAGGCGCACCAGGCCCTGGACCAGTCCCTTGGCGGAATCCGTGACCAGCAGGAACAGGCCCGCCGCGCGCAGGCCTCGCTTCAGCAGACGATCATGGCGGCCCAGGCCCAGATCAGCGCCACGTCCGACTACATCACGGCCCGCCGCGGCGGGGTGGGCACCGAAGCCCGGACCCGCCTTGCCGAAGCACAGCGGAACCTTGACTACGCGCTTTCCATCTCCCGGAACGATCCCGTCACTGCCCTCGCTTACGCACAACAGGCGCACGCGCTGGCGGCACAGGCCGCTCAGGTGGCTCAGTCCGACGTCGAACAGTTCGGCGGCTATGCCAACCAGGGCTACAACAGCGGTGGCATGTTCGGTGGCGGCGGTGGCGGCCTGGGCGGTGCCATTCTTGGCGGCATCCTCATCAACTCCATCTTCGGCGGAGGTGGAGGCGGCTGGGGCGGCGGCCACAATGACGGCGGCGGGGGTGGAGGCTTCTTCGGCGGCGGCGGTGATAGCGGCGGCGGCTGGGGCGGCGGAGACGGCGGCTGGGGCGGGGACTCCGGCGGAGGCGGTGACTTCTAGCCCACAACGGGAGCTTTAGCCCACAAAGACTAGGCGGGGCCCAAGCCCCACGTAGAAGCGGTACAACAACTGATCACTGGATTCAGTGGGACCCACTGAGCAGGACGAAAGGCAACACCATGGTTAAGCAGTCCATTTTCGGCAGGATCGCCCAGCTCGCCAAGGCGAACATCAATGCCTTGCTCGACCAGGCTGAGGACCCGCAGAAAATGCTGGACCAGATGGTCCGTGACTACACGAACAACATTGCCGAGGCGGAGTCCGCAGTGGCCCAGACCATCGGCAACCTCCGCATGCTCCAGGCTGACTACAACGAGGACATCAAGAACGCCCAAGACTGGGGCAACAAAGCCCTCGCAGCGTCCCGCAAGGCGGACGAGTACCGTGCGGCCGGCGATGCCGTCGACGCCGAGAAGTTCGATAACCTGGCCAAGGTGGCCATCCAGCGCCAGATGACCGCGGAGGGCGAAGCCAAAGCCGCAGAGCCGAACATTGCCTCCCAGAGCGAGGTGGTGGACCGGCTCAAGGTCGGCCTGGACCAGATGAAGAACAAGCTCAACCAGCTCACGGCCAAGCGCAATGAACTGGTTGCCCGTGCCAAGACCGCCCAGGCCCAGTCCCAGGTGCACGACGCCCTCAAGAGCATCGACATCATGGACCCCACCAGTGAGGTCGGCCGCTTCGAGGAGAAGATCCGCCGCGAAGAGGCCAAGGTCCTTGGCCAGCAGGAGCTCGCCGCGTCCAGCCTGGACGCCCAGTTCAACCAGCTTGAAGACCTCGGCGAGCAGACCGAGATCGACGCCCGCCTTGCGGCCCTGAAGTCCGGTGGCTCGACGGCGGCGATCGGCAGCGGTTCCGCTGCGCCCGCTGCCCCGGCCGTCAACGAAGCGGACTTCGACAAGCTGTAGGCCGCGGCGTCACGGCCTGCGGCGTCAACCGCCCGAGGACAAACAGACAGCCCGGTGGCCGGTCCTTCCTGGACCGGCCACCGGGCTGTTCATCTGCCAGACTTGGTGCTTAGTCAGTTGCCCCCATCTCAGGGGCGCTTTGCTTCGACGGCCAAGCGGCCGACGATCAGCCTCATGATCTCGTTGCTGCCCTCCAGGATCTGGTGGACGCGCAAATCCCGGAGAATCTTCTCCAGTCCGTATTCGGACAGATAGCCGTAACCGCCATGCAGCTGGACCGCCTTGTTGGCGACGTTGAATCCGGCGTCTGTGGCGACCCGCTTTGCCATCGCACAAAGCCGCACCGTGTCCGGCGCTCCCCGTTCCAAGGCGTCTGCGGCCCGCAGGAGCAGCGTCCTCGCAGTCTCGAGCTCGGTGTCCATGTCCGCGATCTCGAACAGCAATGCCTGCTGCTTGATCAACGGTCCGCCGAAGGCAGAGCGTCCGCTCAGGTACGCAATGGATTTCTCCATGGCGGCTTGGCCCCCGCCGAGGGAGCAGGCACCCATGTTGACCCGGCCGCCGTTGAGGCCCTTCATGGCAATACCGAAGCCGCTGCCTTCCTCCCCCAGCCTGTTGGCGGCGGGCACCCGGACGCCGTCGAAAATCACTTGCCGGGTGGGCTGTGCGTTCCAGCCCATCTTCTTCTCGTTCGGCCCATAGGACATGCCGGGGACATCGGCAGGCACCACGAACGCGGTGATGCCGTGGCTGCCCGAGTCGGAGGTTCGTGCCATGACCACGTAGACACCGGCGGCCCCGGCCCCGGAAATGAACTGCTTGGTGCCCGTCAATAGGTAGTCATCGCCGTCCCGCACAGCCTTGGTGGTAAGCGCAGCGGCATCCGAACCAGCCCCTGGTTCGGTGAGGCAGTAACTACCCAGCACTTCCATCGAAGCAAGCCCCGGCACCCACTTGGCGCGTTGCTCCTCGTTTCCGAAAGCATCGACCATCCAGACAACCATGTTGTGGATGGAGATGTAGGCCGCGATCGTAGGGTCCGCCTTGGACAGCTCCTCGAAAATGAGCACGGCATCGGTGCGGCTGAGGCCCGAACCGCCAAACTCTTCCTTTACGTAGATGCCGCCCATCCCGAGCTCACCGGCCTGCCGCAGGACGTCAACCGGGAAGTGTTTATGTTCGTCCCATTCGGCCGCATGTGGGGCAATGGCTGTTGCCGCGAAGTCGCGCACCATCTCGACTACCGCTTGCTGCTCTTCGTTGAGCTCGAACATGGGCACTCCTTTATCCGGGTTGGCCGGCTAGTTGCCAGGGTTTATTTGCTGACCTTCCCCGTCAAGGATGCGATGGGGCGAAGGAACAAGGGCCTGGCAAGGAACCAGGCGGCCACGATCACGGCGAGCGAGGCGGCGAAGATCCCGAAACCGATCCAGTTCTCGTCGCTGCTGCCGCCGTACATGTGGTTCAGGTTGCGCAGTGCTCCCGTTGCGAGCACCAGTGTGACATGCACGAGGGTGAAGGCCACGAAGTAGACCATCACCGGGAAATGCACGGCGCGGGCGAATTCGATCGGGTAGATCTTGTTGATGGCGGCCTTCTTGGGCCAGGCCGAGGAGGTGCGCAGGCCGGTAAGGATGGCGAGCGGGGCGGCGATGAAGACGGTGGCGAAGTAGGTCAGCAGCTGGAGGGCGTTGTAGTTGACCCAGCCGTTCTCAATAGGCCAGTTGAGGGAAAGGTACTGGATTCCGGCCGAGACCGCGTTCGGGAACACGTCCCAGCTGGTGGGGACGATCCGGACCCACTGGCCCGTGGCGAAAAGCAGGATGATGAAGAGCAGGCCGTTGAGGACCCACAGGGCATCCAACGTGAGGTGGAACCACAGGTCCAGGCTCATCTTCGTCGGAGCATTCCTGGTACGGATGAGTCCCTTGTTGTTGCGGGTCCAGTATGCCGGGGGCCTCTTGGCGGTGCGGACCTGCCAGCCGGAGCGGACGATGAGCACCAGGAAGAAGACGTTCAGGAAATGCTGCCAGCCCAACCAGGCAGGGATCCCCACCGCGGTGCCGGCGGGCAATTCGGAGCGGCCCGGATAGTCGTGGAGGAAGGATTGTCCGGCTGAGCTGCCAGTGAACCATTTGGCCAGCAGCACGAAGATGAGAAGGAGCAGCAGGGCGCCGGAAACGGCCAGGACCGGTCGAAGCCACTTGCTTTGCTTCGCTGACGGCTTCTTGGTGGGGGCGGACATCTTCGCAGACACCTCTCGGGGGAACTTTGGCAATCATGGACGCATCAAGCTAACAGGCTTTCGCCTGCCGCAGCCAAGGCCTGTTACGCCAGTCTTCGGATGCGGCCATCGGGTGCCCGTCACTGCTGACTTTCCTTGCCGTCCGGGCGCCCAAAACCGAGAATACTAGGAAATCCAACTATTCTCCATGGGCCAAAAACAAAAGATCCGGACCAGTTTGCACTGATCCGGATCTTCTTCCAGTTGCGGGGACAGGATTTGAACCTGTGACCTCTGGGTTATGAGCCCAGCGAGCTACCGAACTGCTCCACCCCGCGTCGCGGTCTCTACTCTACCCTATTTTCGGCGGGCTCCTGACCACCTGCTTCGCGACGGCGGAAGCGCCTCGAAAAACAAAAGATCCGGACCAGTTTGCACTGATCCGGATCTTCTTCCAGTTGCGGGGACAGGATTTGAACCTGTGACCTCTGGGTTATGAGCCCAGCGAGCTACCGAACTGCTCCACCCCGCGTCGCAGGAACTACATTACCGTCCGGTGAATGCGGGGCCAAATCCAGGCGACGTGACGTCCGTCTCCCCCGCCGCCGGAATGGGTCAGGTGGCGGGAAACGGAAGGAGCCGGCGCCCGCCATCCATCGCGGGCACCGGCTCCCTCAAAGGGTTTACGTTCCTGGACCCTAGCCGCTCTGCGTCGGGGTCGGCGTCGCGGTGCTCGACGGCGACGGCGACGGTGAAGTCGTCGGTGACGGCGTCACTCCAAGCCGGGCCTCGGCGTCGAGCGCCTTCTTCAGCGCGGCAGCCAGCTTGTTCTGCTGGGCGCCGTAGGCCGCGAAGTCGCCCTTGGACAGGGCCGTCTGGCCGTCCTTGATGGCTTGGTTGGCCTCGTCCAAGGCCGCCTTCAGGTCGGCCTTGGCGTCCTCCGCTCCGGACGGTGTGTTCGGGGAGGTGGGCGTGCTGGGTGTCTGGCCGTTGTTGGCCGAATCACCCGCCTGGGCGCCGGAGTTACCGCCGAACAGGTCGTCCAGTGCCTCGTCCAGCGTGGCGGCGAAGCCCACCTTGTCACCGAACGCGACCAGGACGCGCTGCAGGGTCGGGTAGGAAGTTTCACCGGTGGACTTCAGGTAGACCGGCTGGACATAGAGCAGGCCGCCGCCGACCGGGAGGGTCAGCAGGTTGCCGTTGAGCACATCGGAAGCGCCCTGGCGCAGCAGGTTCAGTTCCCGGGACACGTCGGGATCGGAGTTGAACTTGTTTTGTGCCTGGCCGGGGCCGGGCACTTGCGTGTCGGTCGGCAGCTGGAGCAGCCGCAGCTGGCCGTAGCCCTGGTCCTTGACCCCCTTGGTGCTGCCGGCATCGGAATCAGCCGACAAGAAGCCGTACAGGATGTTGCGGGCATTGCCGTTGACGGTCTGCGGGATGAAGGAGGACGTCAGCTGGAAGGCCGGCTTGCTCTGGCCCGGCATCTGCAAGGACATGTAGAACGGGGGCTGCTTCACGGCATCCGTCCCGGTCACCGTGGGATCGTTCGGCACGCTCCAGGCGTCAACGTTGTTGTAGAAGCGGTCCGGGTTGGTGACGTGGTAGCGGCCCAGCAGTTCGCGCTGGACCTTGAACAGGTCCTCCGGGTACCGGACGTGGCTCATGAGCTGCCCGGACATCTCCGTGTACGGCTTGATGGTGCTCGGGAAGATCTTCTGCCAGGACTTCAGGATGGGGTCCTGGTCGTCCCAGGCGTAGAGCGCCACGGAGCCGTCGTAGGCGTCAACGGTGGCCTTCAC
This sequence comes from Arthrobacter sp. R-11, assembly GCF_049913155.1. GTDB lineage: Bacteria > Actinomycetota > Actinomycetes > Actinomycetales > Micrococcaceae > Arthrobacter. The sequence goes on from NZ_CP183979.1 coordinate 3,000,355, forward strand.
GGAGTTCCGGATGTAGTTGACCGTGCTGTTCGGCAGCACCGCGGTGCGGCCCGTGCTGGTCTGCGTGTCCGCCGTGACGTTCTGCAGCTGCTGCTGCTGGGAGTACGGGAAGTACTGGCTCGTGGTGTAGCCGTCCACGATCCACTTGACGCGGCCGTCGACCACGGCCGGGTAGGCGTTGCCGTCCACGGTCAGGTACGGCGCCACCTTTTCCACGCGTTCGCGCGGCGTGCGGTCGTAGAGGATCTGGGACTTCTCGTTCACGCCGTCAGACAGCAACAGATCCGAGGACTGGAACTTCATCGAGTACAGGATGCGGTTGAACCAGTTGCCCACGTTCGGGCCGCCGTTGCCCGTGAAGGTGTACTGGGTGTCGGTGGAGCCGTCCTTGCCTGCGGGGCGGTCCTGCTCGCGGTGCGTGGACCCTTCCGGGGCGCCGACCACCGAGTAGTCCTCGGTGTTTTCGCCGAAGTAGATCCGGGGCTGGTAGTTCGAGTCGTTGCCGAGGACACCACTGGAAGGAATCCCGGAAAGAAGGAAGTCCGGCTTGCCGTCAACCGTGAACTTGTTGCCCTTGGCGGCGACCACGCCATAGCCGTGGGTGTACACGATGTGTTTGTTGTACCAGGTCTGCTGGCCCGTGCTGATGCCCTCGGCATTCAGCTCGCGGACAGCGATGACGGTGTCCTGGACCTTGCCGTTCAGGGTGTAGCGGTCAACGTTCAGGGCCTTCGGGAATTGGTAATACGGGCGGTACTGCTCAAGCTGGCCGAACGCCGAGGACACGAGGTTCGGGTCAAGCAGGCGGATGTTCGCCGCTGTCTGGGCGTCCTTCGCAAGGGCGCCGCTGCTGGCCGTGGTGGTCGCCTTGTACGGCTGGACCTGCACCTTGTCCAGGCCGTAAGCGGCCCGGGTCATCGAGATGTTCCGCTCGATGTACCTGTTCTCGAGGGTCTGCTCCGAAGGGCGCACCTGGAACTGCTGGATCACCCACGGGTACACGCCGCCGGCGAGGATCGAGGTGATGATCAGCATCGCCGTGCCGATCACCGGCAGGCGCCAGCGTCCGATCACCGCGGCGACGATGAAGAGGATGGCCACCAGGCCCGCCGCGACCGCGAGGATGGACTTGGTGGGCACGACGGCGGTGACGTCGGTGTAGAGCGCCCCGGCCCAACGGCCTCCGTTGTTCTGCACCGTGCCGTAGACATCGAGCCAGAAGTTCGCGCCCAGCAGGAGCAGGAACAGGGCACCGCTCACCGCGAGGTGGATCTGGGCGGCACGGCTGGTGAACACGCCGCGTTCCATGAGCCGGATGCTGCCGTACAGGTAGTGGGTCAGGATTCCGGCGATGCCGGCGACCACCACCACGCTGATCAGGAATCCGGTCACGAAGCCCAGGAACGGCAGGGTCATCAGGTAGAAGCTGATGTCCAGGCCGAACTGCGGATCCTGCTGCCCGAACTGTTCCTGGTTGAAGAACAGCAGCACCTTCTGCCACTGGCTGGCGGCGGCGCTGCCGGCGAAAAGGCCAAACAGTATCGGCAGGCCGATCATGACCACACGGCGCACCGGTTCAAGCTGGACCTGGTAGCGGCTGAGGTTGTCCCGCACGTCGGAATCCGGGGCGTAGACCGGACGCGCACGGTACGCCAGGCGGATCGAGGCATACACGGCGCCGAACATGAGGACGAAGCCGCCGGCAAAGGTCAGGATCCGTGCAAGGTTCTCGCGGACGTAGACCTCGAAGAAGCCAAGCTGCTGGTACCAAAGGACGTCGGTCCAGACGTTCGAGAAGAAAACGAAGGCCACGACTGCGAGCGCCACGACAATCAAGGTGGGAGTCAGGGCACCCCGTCTCAGCGGCGGTCTTCCGGGCGGGCGGGTGCTTGCAGGACGGGACAAACCAGGTACCTCATAGCTCGTTGTCAGATATACGGTTCAGTGCGAGTGTTCAGCGGCCTGTCCCCCGCAACACAGTCCAGCCATGCTGCGCGGTCCGGGGCCGTCAAATATGCCACGAGTGGCGGCGGAGCTAAGTTCCATCGCCAGTCTAGTTCTTGGTACAGGCCGGCAGCCCGGAGGTGTCCTGCCCTTCGGCGAGCCGTTTCACGGCCGCTTCGGCATCGCCGAGCGTCTCCACCTTGACCACCTGCAGGCCGTTGGGGACATGGCCCACCACATCGTCGCAGTTGGCTGCGGGAGCCAGGAAGAGGCTGGCTCCCTTCGCCCGCGCACCGTGCATCTTCTGCGCGATTCCGCCGATCGGTCCCACCACTCCGTCAGGGGAAATTGTTCCGGTTCCGGCAATGTGCTTGCCGCCGGTAAGGTCGCCCGGGGTGACGGTGTCGATGATCCCCAGGGCGAACATCATTCCGGCACTCGGCCCGCCCACGTCCTCAAGGGAAATCTTCACCTGGAACGGGAACGTGAACTTGTACTGCAGCGCCACGCCCAGCAGCCAGCGGTCGTTTTCGCCCTTCTTGGGGGTGATGCTGACGGTGACCGCTTTGCCCTGGCGCTCAACGACGACGGCGGCAGGGGCTCCCGCAGTGGCGGCCAGTTCGCCCTGGATGACGGCGAGGGTCGTCACGGCCTTGCCGTTGATGGACGTGAAGACGTCGCCTTCACGGAGTTTCCCTTCCGAGGCCGAATTGCTGCTCAGCCCGGCGACTTCGAGTTTCTGGCTGAAGGGAATGTCCAGTTCCTTCAGGGCGGCGGCGACCGCGTTCTCCTGCGAGGACGTCATGGCCAGGGCGCTCTCCTGTTCGGATTCCTCCTTGGTGATGCCCTTGGGGTAGATCAGTTCCTCCGGGTAGACCGCCTTGGAGCCGTCCAGCCAGGCCTGGAAGGCCTCCACCAGATTGACCGGACCGTTGGGTCCGCCGCTGATGTAGACCGTAGTCAAGTCGAGGTTGCCCTTGGCGGGGAAGCTTTCGTGCCCGCTGACGGAAATCACGGGCTTTCCGTTGGCCGAACCCAAGGTATTGAAGGTCGGTCCGGGAGACTCCACCACGTAGGGAACCGGGAGCGCCACGGCGGCAATGCCCAGGAGGATCACGAGGGCCCCCGAAATGAGCATCGCGGTGTATCGGCCGTTGCGCGGCAGGGGCTGCTCCGTGCCCTCAAAAGGTGCCGGCTCCTGGAACTGCTGCCCGCCGTCGTCGAAGCTTCCGGTACCCCGGCCGTTCCAGGGGTTCGGCGATGTGTTCAATGAATTGGCCTCTCCGTGCGCACCGGCAGGTGCGCAATGTCGTGTCGCCGGACGCTTCGCGCCCGGCACCCTTCTCAACGTCCCACCCTACGACGCCGTGCCCGCCGGATGCTGCTTTGCCTAGAGCGAACGGGCCTCCCGCAAGGCAGACAGCCCCGTCCCTGCGCGGTAACTTGAAGATGATCCCAGTCAGCAGCGACGATCGGCGGCACCATGACTTCCAAGCCCAATACCCCCTCCAACGGGGACGATGCACCCCAGGATCCTTTGGCGGAAATGCTGAAGAACCTGATGGGCGGCCGGGGCATGGGGGACATCGACCCGGCGGAGCTGGCCAAAGCAGCGGGCCTGCCCAACGATCCTGCCCTGCTCCAGCAGATGTTCTCCCAGGTGCAGGCCATGATGAGCTCAAGCTCCGAAGGACCGGTCAACTGGCAGCTGGCCCACGAGAATGCGCGCCGGGTGGCCGCGGCAGGGAGCGATCCCTCGGTCACTTCCGCACAGAGCCGCGCCATCGATGAAGCGCTCCGGCTGGCCGAACTCTGGCTGGATCCGGTCACGGACCTGGAAGCCACCGGGCTGATCGGCCGCGCGTGGTCGCGTGCGGAGTGGGTGGAAGCGACCCTTGGCACCTGGAAGCGCCTGACCGAGCCGGTGGCGAACAGCATCGCCAACGCGCTTTCGGACGCGCTGACCCAGCAGATGCCGGAAGAGATGAAGTCCATGATGGGCGGTGCCTCGTCCATGCTGCAGAACATGGGCGGCGCCATCTTCGGCATGCAGCTGGGCCAGGCTATCGGCGCCCTGTCCGCGGAAGTTGTCAGCTCGACAGACATCGGCGTTCCCCTTGCCGACCTGGAAATGGCCTTGCTTCCCAGCAACGTTGCCAAGTTCGGCGAGGGCCTCAGTGTCCCGGAAAGCGACATCCGCCTCTACCTTGCCGTCCGGGAGGCGGCACACGCCCGTCTATTCGTCCAGGTCCCGTGGCTCCGCGGCCATCTGCTCGGCGCGATCGAAGCCTATGCGCGGGGCATCCACATCGACATGAGCCGGGTCGAAGACCTGGCCCGCGACCTCGATCCCGGCAACCCCGAAGGCATTCAGGAAGCCCTGTCCCAGGGCGTGTTCACTCCTGAGCGCACTCCGGCCCAGTCCGCTGCCCTGGAGAAGCTGGAAACGGCCCTGGCCCTGGTGGAAGGCTGGGTGGACGAACTGACCGCCGCCGCAACGGAGAAGATGCTGCCCTCGGCCGCGGCCCTGCGTGAAACCGTGCGCCGCCGCCGCGCCACCGGCGGGCCCGCCGAGCACGCGTTCTCCTCCTTGGTCGGTCTGGAACTGCGGCCCCGCAGGCTCCGCGAAGCTGCCACCTTGTGGGCAGCATTGAAGGAAGAGCGCGGAATCGCCGGCCGTGATGCCATCTGGCACCACCCGGACCTCCTGCCGACGGCCGAGGATCTCGACGATCCCAAGGGTTTCTCCGAACGCCGCCGCCTGGCCGAAGCCAGCGACAGCGAGGTGGACGACGCCCTTCAGAAGCTGCTGAACGGGGGCTACGACTCCCCCACGGACTCTGCCGGCCCGGATGCCGGGGACGCCCAGGACGGCGGTACCGAAGACGGCGGTACCGAAGACGGGGATACCGGGGACGGCTCCAGCGGGGCGAAGGCCTAGCAGCCCCCGGATTCCCCGGCTGGGCTTCCCGGTCCCCTCCCCAGACCGCGCGACGTGGCGAAGGCTACTCCTTCAAGGAAAGCCTTCGCCCGCTGCGTTTCCGGGTATGCCTCCAGGAGGCGCCAGAACGCGGCATTGTGCCCGGCAACCAGCAAGTGGGCCAGTTCGTGCAGCAGCACGTAGTCGATCACCCATTGCGGCATGGGCTTCAACTTGTCCGAAAGCCGGATGCTGCCTTCCGCCGGTGTGGCCGAGCCCCAACGCGAGTTCTGGTTGCCGACCCACCGGACCGACGTCGGGACTGCCCGCCCGCCCAGGTACCTGTCCGAAAGCGCCGCCGCGTGGGCGGCCAGCTCCGCGTCCCCTGATGGCCGACGGCGTCCAGCGCCTTGCGCGCGGCGCTCCCCCTGCCGCTTGAGCTTCTCGAGCATCCGCCGCACCCATTCACGCTCCTGCGCCTGGGTGAACGACGCCGGGATGGCGACGACGGCGTTCCCGTCCTCCCAGAAAGCGGCCACCGTGCGGCGACGGCGCGACGACCGGCGCACGACAACGGGGGCGCCGTCGTGGGTGAGTTCGGGCATCGGGGTACGGTCAGGAGCCATCGCCGTTCCCGCCTTCGGCCAGCACCGCGAGGACGGCCTCCCCGTACTTTTCCAGCTTCGAAGGGCCGACGCCGGCCAGCGTGGCAAGCTCCTCCAAGCTTGCGGGGCGGGCCTCGGCGATGGCGGTCAGGGTTGCGTCGGTGAAGACCACGAACGCCGGAACCTCCGCGGAGCTTGCCTCGTCCTTGCGCCACTGCCGCAGCGCCTCGAACGTCTGTTCCTCGTAGCTGGGCGGGCACTGGCGGCAGCGCCCGATCTTGCGTTCGGCGCCGGTGGCGAGCATGCTGCCGCACACCCGGCACGACGCCGGGGCAGCAGCCTTGCGGCGGGGCACCGGGCGGCTGCGGGCGCTGGCCGAACCGACGGAGTCGGGGCGCAGTCCGTCGAGGAAGCGGGACGGCTTGCGGTTGGCGCGCCCGCCCGGTGTGCGGGCCGTCGACCAGGACAGGCTGAGGTGCTCGCGTGCACGGGTGATGCCGACATAGAGGAGGCGCCGCTCTTCGTCCACGGCTTCCGGGGTGTCGGCGAAGGAAATGGGCATGAGGCCTTCGCTCAGGCCGACCAGGAACACAGCGTCCCATTCCAGGCCCTTGGCGGCATGCAGCGAGGCCAGGGTGACCCCCTGCACCGTGGGGGCATGCTGGGCGACGGAACGTTCCTGGAGTTCGTTGACGAACTCGGCGAGGGTGAATTCCGGGCCGCGGTTCACCGCAAGTTCGTCCGCAAGGGCCACCAGTGCGGCCAGGGATTCCCAGCGTTCCCGCAACGCGCCCCCACCGTGCGGGGCGGAATCGGAGTAACCCAGCGATGCCACGATGTCCCGGACCAGCTGGCCGAGCGGTTCGCCGGCGGTTTCCGCGGCGGCACGGGTCGCGGCGCGGAGTTGCAGGATCGCGTCGCGTACTTCCTTGCGGGCGAAGAAGCGCTCCCCGCCCCGGAGCTGGTAGCCGATACCGGCCGAGGCGAGGGCCTGTTCGTAGGCTTCGGACTGCCCATTGGTGCGGAAAAGGACGGCGATCTCGCTTGCCTGGACCCCGGCGTCGAGCAGTTCGCGGATCCGGCCCGCAACCACGGCGGCCTCGGCTTCGTCGTCGGGGCATTCCATGAACCGGGGTTCGGGCCCGCCCGGGCGCTGTGCCACCAGCTGCAGGGGCTTCGCCCAGGCGGCGTCGGCGGCCGGCCCGCCGCTGCGGCGGGAGCCCAGCAGTTCGTTGGCGAGCTTCACGACCTGGGGTGTGGAACGGTAGTCACGGACCAGCTTGACGACGGTAGCCTCCGGGAACTGATTCTTGAAACCCAGGAGGTGCTTGGGCGATGCTCCGGTGAAGGAGTAGATGGTCTGGCTAGAGTCGCCCACCACGCAGAGTTCATCCCGGTCCCCGAGCCACAGCTCCAAGAGCCGCTGCTGCAGCGGCGAAACGTCCTGGTATTCGTCCACCACGAAATGCCGGTACTGTTCCCGGACCGTGGCGGCCACTTTCGGATCCTCCTGGAGGATGCCCACGGTGATCAGCAGCACGTCCTCGAAGTCGATGACGTTGCGGTCCGTCTTGACGTCCTCGTAGGACTGGAAGACCCGGGCGACGGCGGTGAGGTCGAAGCCGCCGGGGGTGCCGCGGCCCTGGGCGTTCTCCAGGTAGTTGGCCGGGGTGAGCATGGAAACCTTGGCCCATTCGATTTCCGCGGCGAGGTCACGGATGGACGCGCGATCGGTGCTCAGACGCAGCCGGCGCGCGGCCTCGGCGATCATGGTGGCCTTGTGGTCCAGCAGGTTCGGCAGCGTGCCGCCGATAGCCTGGGGCCAGAAGAACTGCAGCTGGCGCAGGGCTGCTGCGTGGAAGGTGCGGGCCTGGACATTGCCGGCGCCCAGGTCCCGCAGGCGGCTGCGCATCTCGGCGGCGGCCCTGGCTGTGAAGGTCACGGCGAGCAGGCGCTGCGGGCTGTACACGCCGGAGTGCACACCATACGCGATGCGGTGGGTGATGGCCCTGGTCTTTCCTGTACCGGCTCCGGCCAGGACGCACAACGGTCCGGACAGGGTGCTGGCAACCTCGCGCTGTTCGGCATCGAGGCCGCCCAGGATGCGGTCCTCCAGCGAACCTCCAAGGACGTGGGTCTCAGAGGTCACTTCTGGAGGTCCTCGATGGCGCCGCCGTACCAGTGCTCAATCAGGGAACGCGCAATCGACAGCCGGGACGGGATCGTGATCTCCCCGGAGAGCACGGCCTCCTGGAGTTCCTCGCGGCTGAACCAGCGCGCCCGGGTGACCTCGACGCCGTCGGGCCGGGCCTCTGCGTCTTCGGTGAAGGCGGTGAACCCCAGCATCAGGGACGCCGGGAAGGGCCAGGACTGGGAACCCAGGTACTGACAGCTGCTGACCCGGACGCCGACTTCCTCTCCGATTTCACGGACCACTGCCTGTTCAAGCGACTCGCCGGGTTCCACGAAGCCGGCCAGGGTGGAATGGTTGATCGACCCGGCGGGTCCTCCGCCGCCAAGGAGCACCCGGCCGTCCGGACCGACCACCGTGACGATGATTGCAGGGTCCGTGCGCGGGTAGTGTTCGGAGTTGTCCTTGGGGCAGCGCCGCACCCAGCCGCCGGCCTCGATGTCGGTGGGGGTGCCGCATTGCGGGCAGTGGGTGTGCGTGGCATGCCAGTTGGCGATGGCGCTGGCCTGGATGAACAGTGCAGTGTCCGTGGCGTCCAGGCGGGCAGCCACTTCCCGGAAGCCCACCCAGGAAGCAGTCGCGGGGACGCCCACGGTACCGGGCTCGGGGGACGCGGCGGGAACGAACAGCAGCACCGGAGTGTCCCGCGGGTGGGCTGCATCCGTCAGCGTCCTGCCGAGGTAAATCGCAGTGACCGGCGCCCCGGAGGCCTCCCGCAGCGAGGCCAACAGTGTCCCGGCGTCGCCCAGCCACAGGGCATCCCCGTCGACCAGGGCCTGCCGCTCCGCCAGCACCATCGCCTTCGCGGTCCCGGAGGCGATGAGTTCTTCGACTGCCCCGGGCTTGATGCGTTCGGCGGATCCCCGGTCAACCATGGCAGGACGGACTGGGAGAAGGGTGTCCGTCAGGTGGTTCGCCGGGGCCCGGAACTCGGTAAAACTCATGTACCTACCGTACTGACTCGCACCGACAAATAACATTTGCCCTGTTCAGGGGGCCACGGCCTGCGCAGCGGCCTTCCGCGGCAGCTTTTCAGGCCCGATCTGGAGACTCGCCGCGGGACATCGCCCGGACGGCCGTCCGTGACTCTACCGTGGGAGGTGTGAGAAGAACACCGCTCGAACTGGCCGCAATTGCAACAGCGGCAGTGCCCGGCCTGGCGCCGACAGCCACTGCTTCCGCCCCGGACGACGCCGCCGATTTCGACTCGGCCTTGCTGCTCGACGCCGACGGCAAGCGCTGGCGGGTTCGCTCACCGAGGCATGCCGAGGCCAGCGCCCGGCTGGAGACAGAGTTCATGGTGCTGCGGGCGTTCACCCCGGCCATCCGTGCGGAACTTCCCTTCCTGCTTCCCAGCATTGCCGGCACCGTGCGGCAAGGCTCATTGAGCACGTTCGTCTACACCCACCTGGCCGGTTCGACCCGCAGCATCGAGGAACTTTCAGCCTGCAGCGACGCCTTGGCCAAGGAAATCGGAATTGCCCTGGCCGCCGTCCACGACCTGCCGCAAGCGCTGGTCAACAACGCCGACCTTCCCAGCTACACGGCCAATGAGTTCCGCCAACGCAAGCTCAATGAGCTGGACCAGGCCGCTACCACCGGCAAGATCCCCACGATCCTCCTTCGCCGCTGGGAGCATGCGCTGGAGGACGTCGCACTGTGGCGCTTCAACCCCTGCGTTGTCCACGGCGACCTGCATGAGGACAACCTGCTGGTGGACGGCGACCGGGTGACCGCTCTGACCGGCTGGACCGATCTTCGCATCGGCGACCCCGCGGACGACTTCGCCTGGCTGGTTGCCTCCAACGAGCAGTCCTTCGTCGAGGCCGTGCTGCGGCACTACACCGAGGCCCGCCGGGACAAGGCCGATAACCATCTGCTGCGCCGCGCTGCACTTCTCGCTGAGTTCGCCCTGGCCCAGTACCTGGTGAAGGCCCTCGCCGCCGGGCACGCTGCCATGACCGCCGAAGCCGAAGCCATGCTGAAGTCGCTGGCGGACGACATCGGCGAGCAGGACGCGGCCGACGAAGCTGCCGCCGGCGAAACCGCCGCCGCGGCTCCGGCTCCTGCGCAGCCGGGCGTCAGCGCGTCTTCCGGCGTTACTGCGTCTTCCAGCGTTACCGCTGCCGCGCAAGCGGCCGCCAGTGCGACGACGCCGGCGGTCACTGTGAGCGCGGTGCCCACCCCTGCCGTCAGCGTCACTCCCATCCCCGGCGCCGGTCCGGGCGCCACTGAAACCGATCCTGGGGACGACGCCCCAACGGCCTCGGAAACCTCGACGGCGGCCATCCGGATCGTGCAGACGGCCGCCACGGATGCACCGGAAGACAGTTCCTCCGCGGAGTCGGACGGTCAGCCGGGCGCGTCCGCCGAGGACGGTTCCGCGGACGGGCCGTCCGAGGACGACCCGTCCGCGGCAGGCAAGGCGGGCCTGCAGGGCGCCGACAATCGATAGCCTGCAACACCCTCCTCGGACCTACCCTGTAAGTTCACTCCCCCGGCCGGGAAAGCGCGTCCGCGATGATCGCCTCGAGCTCCGCCGCTGAGCCGAGGTCGTGCGGACGGACCACGGCGTCGTCCGGGACGTAGTAGAAGGCAGCACTGACCGTTTCCAAGGGCACTCCCTTCAGGCGCGCCCAGGCAAGTCGGTACACCGCCAACTGCACCGAGCGACTGGCGAGGCGGCCGCCGGAGGGGCGCCTGCCGGTCTTCCAGTCCACCAGTTCCCAGCTGCCGTCGGCATTGCGGAACACGGCGTCGATCCGTCCGCGGACCACCACGCCGGCGATGCTCGTCTCCACCGGCACTTCGACGAAGGCGGGAGCGCGGTGGGCCCATTCGGAGTTCTTGAAGGTATCCACCATGTCGTCGAGGCCGTAGGCGGCATCGATATGGGCGTCGGCCCCCGATTCCTCGCCAAGGTCCAGCATTCCGCTCGTGCCGAAATACTCCTCCACCCACGCATGGAACGCCGTTCCCTTGCGGGCCGCGACCCCGGGTTCGCGGGGCACGGGACGCCTGAGCTGGGCGAGGACCGCATCCGGATCGTCACCCAGTTCCACGAACATGGACGCGGAAATGTGGCCCGGCAAATGGATGTCCTGGACCGGTTTCCGCTGCCGCGAGCGCTTCAACAGCAGATCGGCCTCCGCCGCCCACCCGGCAGCGGCCCCGTAAAGCACGGCCCCGCGCAGCGGAGCTGCCCCGCCCGGTCCGGCAGGGTCCTCCGGGAGGCACAATGGATCTCCCGGGCGCAGCCCGTCGATGGCCCGCCGGACGCGATCCGCCGCGGCGTCCATGGCGGCGCGACGGCCCGGCACGTTGCGCAGCCGTTCCCCGGTCCGCGGGTCACAAGGACCTTCGAGCGGATCGTAGGGGAAGATCGCCAGTTCGGCAGCGACGGTCAACGGGCTTTCCGCCGGCAGTTCGTCTTCGCGCAGGGACCCAGCATGGATGCCGGCGGCAGCCCCGGCGTCGGGCCTATCCGGCAAGTCGGCGGCGTCCATCAAACCGTCCGCCAGACCAGGCGCTTGCGTCAGCCCTGGTGCTTCCGTCAACGGCGCGAGCTCGGAAAGGAATGGCGAAATCTCGGCGATTCCGGACCGCGAACCGTTCCAGGCCGCGCTCGATAGCCAAAGCACGAATTTGGCGCGGGTGTACGCGACATAGGCCAGGCGCCGTTCCTCGGCTTCCCCGTGGTGCTGGACTTCGGCCTTGAACACCTTTTCCGCGTCCAACCAGCCCTTCTGGTCCGGCTGGTCCAGGTCCCATTGCGGCAGGTCCGCACGGTCGCCGCGAAGCGGCCACGGAAGTGCTGCCGCTCCGCTGCTCCACCGGGAGTCCCTGCTGCTGGGAAAGGCCCCCGCGTTGAGGCCCGGTACGAAAACGACGTCCCATTCCAGGCCCTTGGAGGCGTGGACCGTGAGCAACTGCACGGCCTCGTGGTTGACCTCAGTGGCGGCGGCGTCCAGCCCGCCTTCCTCGGACGCGGCGGCTTCGAGCCAGGAGAGGAACGCCAGCAGGTCCACCCGCTGGGAGGTCTGCAGGAATCCGGCCGCGGCGTCCTGGAAGGCATCAAGGTTCCGGCGGGCCTGGTGGATGCTGATCCCGGGCTTGGCGGCCACTTCGACGTCGAGCAGCATGGCCCGTTCTACCTCACCCAGCAGGGTGGTGAGGTCGTCCCCGAGGAAGCTGCGCAGCATCCTCAGCTCCGCCGAGAGCCTGCCCAGCCGTTCCTGGGCGGCGGGGGTCAGTGAACGGCCGTGGGCCGATGTCCAGCCCGGGCGGGGCAGGAAGTCCAGGGCTTCCACGAGGCTCGCGGCGTCGGTGATATCGCCTTCCACGAGGACGTCAGCGGCGCCCTCGTCTGCGGCGAGATCCGCCATGAGGGCCTCCGGGCCGGGGCTGCCGTGCGCGCGACGCCGGGCGAGGAAGCGCGACCAGTCGTGGAAGGCCATGAGGTCGGCCGTGCCGATCCGCCACCGCGCACCGGCGAGCAGGCGCATCAATGCGTCCGAGCGGCCCGGATCGGCCAGCACCCGCAGCGTGGAGACGAGGTCCACGATCTCGGGGGTGTCGAGGAGACCGCCCAGGCCGACAATTTCGTAGGGAATCCCCTGCAGTTCGAATTCACGCCGCAGGACCTCCATCTGCGCCCGTCGGCGGCAGAGAACCGCCATGCTCGGCAGGACGGCTTCCCCTGCCGGGTCGGTTTCGAAGATGGTGCGGCGGTAGCGCATGACATCCCGGGCAACTGCCGCTGCTTCGTCCTCATCCGTAGCGAAACGCCCCAGGACGACGTTGCCTTCCACGGCTGCCGGGCTTGGCCGCAGCGGCGGGACCGACACCGCGCTCCCCTGCGTCCGTTCACCGGCCGGCCCACCGGACGAGGCCGACTTATTCAGGGGTGCGGAGATGACGTTGGCCGCGCCAAGGATGTTGCGGCCGTTCCGCCATGCCGTGGTCAGGTAGGACACCGGGGCCGGAACGAACGACGCCGGGCGGTCGCCGTCGTCGTTCCTTGCCGGGAACTCCTGGACGAAATGGAACAGCTGCCCGGCCGAAGCGCCGCGGAAACCATAGATCGACTGGTTGGGGTCCCCCACCGCCGTGACGGCATGGCCCTCACCGAAGAGCCGCGAGAACAGCACGAGCTGGGCGTGCGAGGTGTCCTGGAATTCGTCGAGCAGCACTACTTTGTAGCGGGACCGCTCGGTGGCGGCGGCCACCGGGACGTCCCGGGCGATTCTGGCCGCCAGCGCCACGAGGTCGCCGAAGTCGAGCACGCCCCGTTCGCGCTTGGCGGCCTGGTAGCGGCCGACCATGTCCGCGACGCTGGCGCGGGTCAGCAGCATGGCGTTCAGCTCGGAGGCGGCCTGGGTGGGGTTCTTCTTGGCTCCTGCCTGGTAGGGCAACTGGCTGAACTCCGCGGCCCTCTCCGTGAGCCACGACTGGACTTCGGCGGGCTCCCGCAGGTGCTCCGCACATTCCCCCGCCAACTGCACTACCGCGTTGACGAGGGTGGATTTCGCCGCGCTGAAGTGCTCGTAGGGGCCGTCGTAGCCTTCGACGACTTCGCTGGCCAACTGCCAGGCCTGGGCTCCGCCCAGGAGCACCACGTCGCGCTCGATGCCCAGGCGCAGCCCGTAGTCCGAAACTATGCCGCTGGCGTAGGAGTGGTAGGTAGACACTTTGGGCTCGAGTTCATCGGAACCTGCCAGCCAGTCAGGGAAACGGTGGCGTCCGGGGTCTGCGGCGGCGATCCGCTGCAGGGTGGCCAGCTTGGCCCGGATGCGGCTGGCCAGTTCCCCTGCCGCCTTCCGGGTGAAGGTGACGCCGAGGACCTCCTCGGGCCGGACCCAGCCGTTCGCCACCAGCCACACAACGCGGTCTGCCATGGTGGCTGTCTTCCCCGATCCGGCACCGGCGATGACCAGCCGGGGAGAGAGCGGCGAGGCGATGATGGCCGACTGTTCATCGGTGGGGCGGTTCTTCTCGCCCATGACGGCGGCGAGTTCGCCGGGGGTGAAGCGCGGCTCGGGAACCGCTGCACCGGGTTCCGGTGCGATCCCGCCCAGTGCCGGGGCGAGGGTGTCGAGCGTCATTCCGTAACCTGCTTTCCTCGGGCACAGAGCGGGCAAATCTCGGGCAGGCGGCACCCGTGGCCGCCGTGGCCGCCCTTGGAAGGATCATGCCGGGCTTCGAACGTGGCCCCGGACATGAGGGCGGCAGCTTCGTTGACCATGTCCTGTGCCCAGTTGTCTCCCGCTTCGAGGGCCTCCTGGACCTGGATGCCGGGAGCCTTGGTCTTGGTACCAAGCTGGGCCAGCACGGCTCCACCGGGGACAGCTCCGTTCGGAGCAGCACCCTCCGGAAGGCCGGTGCCGGCGTCGAACGCCCCTTGGAGCACGGCAGCCTGGTAGGCGCCGAGCTGCGGGTGGCGGGCGAGTTCGGTCTTGCCGGGCTGTCGTTTGCCCGTCTTGAGGTCCACGATCACGAGCCTGCCCTCGGCGTCGATCTCCAGGCGGTCCACCTGGCCCCGGAGCATGGCGGCCCGCTCACCGACCGGCGGCAACGGAACCTCGAAATCAAGTTCGACACCGAGGAGATGCCGGCCTTCGCTGCGCATCACGAGGATGTACTGGGCCAGTTTCCGGACCATGGCCTCTGCCCGCTGGAAATCCAAGCGGCCCTCCCAGTTGTCCTTCATGCCGAGGGCCGGCCAGCGCCGCGCCAGTTCCGCAAGGTACTCGGCCCCCGAAGCGTCGGGAAGTTCCTGGGCGATGGCATGCACCAACGTGCCCAGGCTCCGGGCGAAATCAGTGGCGGCCTCGCCGCCGGCAGCCTGCACGAACCAGTCCAGGGGAGACTTGTGCACGGATTCGACCTTGGACGGTGACACCATCACTGTCCCTCCTTCCGGGACCACGGCGGCCTCGCTGCTCAGCGGAGCCAGGCCCCACCAGCTGTCCGGATGGGCGCCTGGGACCGGGGGTTCGGCCGAGGCCAGGTGCGCCAGGACCCTTGCGGCTTCTGCGGCCTCGTCTTCCGGACCCGCGGTGGGCACGCCGCGGACAGGAGCGGGAGCGGACGGATCAGCCTGGACCGTCGGATCAGCCTGGACCTTCTGGCGAAGCTCGGCCACGAGGGCGCGGAGGGTCATGGGGCGCTCCACCGGCGTGTAGCCGCGGCTGTACTGGCCGGGGCCAAGGGGCGCCACGTAGTCCAGGAACGCCGAAGGCTGCTCGTCTTCCGACGACACTGCCGTGCAGATGAGCAGTTCCTTGGCGCGGGAAACGGCGGTGGAAAAGCTGCGGAGTTCGTCGTAGCGGATGTCGCGGAGCCGGCTGAGCGGGCCGCGCTGCAGGGCGTGGTCCACGCCGTGCTCGACGGCGTCCGCAAACAGGGTGCTGCCCAGGAGCTCACCGCGCAGCCGGGTGTTCGGCCACACCCCTTCCTGCAGGCCTGCCACAATGACCACTGGCCATTCCCTGCCTGCCGCGCTGGCCGGGGTCATCAGCTCCACGGCTTCTTCCAGCTGGGCGCGCGCCGCCAGGGTGTCCATCGGCAGTTCCTGGTTCATCAGGTACTCCAGGAACTGCTCGGCGCCCGACCCCGGCAGCTGGTCGACATACCGTTCCGCGGTGTGGAAAAGGGCCATCATCGCGTCGAGGTCGCGGTCCGCGCGGGCACCCGCCGCGCCGCCGTCGAGCGCCAGTGCCGTCCACCGCGCCGCCAGTCCGCTGCTTTGCCACAACGCCCACAGCACGGTCTCGGCATTGGCTCCCGCCTGCCCCAAGGCTTCCCCGCCGGCCGCGATCATGCGCGCGATGCGCCGCGCGGAACTGCCTTCGATTCCCAAGGAACCCAGGGCGCCGGGTTGGAGCAGCGCTTCCACCAGCAAGGAATCGCTGGCCCGCCCGCCGCCGCCCAGCAGTTCCTCCCGGCGCAGCGACTGCCGGAGCCGTCGCAGTTCGATGGCGGTGGCTCCGCCGATCCGCGAGGTCAACAGGGACACAGCGAGTTCCGGCGTGAGTTTTGCGGGATCGAGCACCACGCCGTAGAGCTCCAGCAGGGGACGCACCGCAACCTCGTCGCGGACGGCGGCGTCCGCCACCGGCACCTGCACCGGGATTCCCTGCCCGGACAGGTAGCGCTGGAGCTGGGCGAGCTGCCCGCCGTTGCGCACGATCACGGCAAGGTCACTGAATGCGCGGCCTTCACGCAGCTGGGCCTCGAGGATGCGCTGGGCCACGTAGCGGAGTTCGTGGGCGGGGGACGGCAGAAGGTGTGCCTCCGCGCGGCCTTCCTGGCCCTGGGCACCGCTGATTTCGAGGCGCCGCGCCAGCTGGCCGCCCTGGCGCTGCGAAATGCGCGCGGCGACGCCGAGCCAGGCCTTCGCCACGGCAGGCGCCTGGCGGTGGGCGGTCCATAGGGGAAGCTCCTGCACGGTTCTTTCCCCAAGCGGATCTCCCTGGACAGGGTCGCCGCCAAGCAGTCGGGGCAGCTCCGCCACGAGATCCGGGCGGGCACCGCGGAATCCCTGGACCACCGTATCCGGGGAGGACGTGATCAAGGCGTCCTTGCCTTCGGCGATATCGGTGAGCAGTTCGAAAACCGCCGGGTTCGCCTCCTGGATGTCGTCGACGAGGATCAGCTGGAGCCGTTCGCGTTCGGCTGCCAGGAATCCGGGCGCGTCCTGGAAAATCTGCCGTGCGGCCGTGATGATCCCCGCCGGGTCGAAGGCCTCGGGCATGCGCAGGTCCAGCACGTCGCGGTATTCCGAATAGAGGTGGGCGGCAGCCATCCAGTCCGGGCGGTCGCATTCGTAGGCGAGAGCGGTGAGGTCCTCGGCGGTGCGGCCGGATTCGATGATGCGGTCGAAGAGCTGGCGGATCTCCTGGCGGAAACCGCGGGTGGCCAGCGCCGCGGAGAGGTCCTCCGGCCAGGGCAGTTCCAGGCCTGGCCGGCTGTGGCCCTCGAGCAGCTCTTTGATGATGAGGTCCTGCTCGGGGCCGGAAAGGAGCTTCGGCGGCCGCGGCAGCGGCAGGACGCCTTCCGCCTTCGCCCGCCGGATGAGATCGAAAGCGTAGGACGCCCAGGTGCGCGCCGGCGTTGTGCTCAATGTCCGCCCGAGGCGTGCGGTAAAGCGGTCCCGCAGTGCCGAGGCGGCGTGCCGGCCGGGCGCCAGGATCAGGATGCGGCCGGGGTCGACGCCGTCCCGCTCCACCCGCCGGACAGCTGTTTCGACCAGGACGGTGGTCTTTCCCGTGCCGGGCGCGCCGGGTACCAGGACGGGCCCGGAACCATGCGGAAGCCCGACGACGGCGGCCTGGTCGGCGGACAGCGGCGGCACCGTGCAGATGTTTTCGCGCGGCGGGACAAGCCGGAGGCGTGCGGCTGAATGTGGGGTTGGCGGCTGTGTCGTTGCGTGCTGTCGGGTCGGGGGGGCGCTCACACAGTCATTTCATCATCGGGCACTGACATTTGATGGAGCTGACGCTCCAGCTCCTCCGAAATAGCGTCAATCCGGTCGAAGTCCTCCTCGCCGGGCGCCCAGCGGGCGGCGGCGATGTCGACCCGCCAGCGGCCCTCGCCGGTCCGCAGGAATGCCTCATGGTCACCGTGCAGCGCCGTTCCTTCCGCGAGGTAGTGGCGCAGTGCATCGGCTTCATGGCCGGGCGGGGCTTCGCCGCTGGCCCGCAGGATCCGCCACCAGGCCACCGCGCTTCCGTAGTGGCTCATGACCGAGCCGACCTGGCGGGGGCCGCCGTGCCCCAGCAGTTCGGCGACGTCACCGTAGGCAAGGGCGGCACCCGGGGGCACGAGGTCCACGACGCCTAGCACCGCCGTCACAAACTCCGTCCGCATGTTTCCAGCGTATCGGCTGCCGCCACGGTGTCGGTTTCCAATCTTGTCGGGGGCTGCCGGTAGCGTGAAGGCATGAGCTCCTGGAACACCCTCCCCCGCGCCGCGTTCGACCTCGAGACCACAGGCCGGAACTCCCGTGCCGCAAGGATCGTCACGGCGTCGATCACGGTGGTGGACGGCCAGGGGAACGTGATCAAGGAACGCGAGTGGCTGGCTGATCCCGGCGTCGAAATCCCCCAGGAAGCGAGCGACGTCCACGGCATCACCACCGCGAAGGCGCGCGCGGAGGGCCGCCCGGCCGCCGAGGTGACCAGGGAGGTCGCGGCCACCTTGCAGGAACTGTTCGACGACGGCGTTCCCGTCATCGCGTTCAACGCCAGCTACGACTTCACGGTGCTAGCTGCCGAATCCGCCCGCTACGGGGTGCCGCAGCTGAGCCGGTTCCCGGTCCTGGACCCCTACATCATGAACAAGCAGGTGGATCGCTACCGCAAGGGCAAGCGGACCCTCGGCGCCCTGTGCGAGGAATACGGCGTGGACCTGGAGAATGCCCACACCTCAGCCGCGGACGCCCTGGCGACCTTGCGTGTTCTTGACGCCATGGCGGGCAAGTTCCCCAAGCTGCACATGCCTGCGTCCAAGCTCCACCAGTTGCAGGTCGACTGGGCGGCGGCGCAGGCTGCCGACTTCCAGTCCTACCTGCGCCGCAGCAAGCCCGCCGCCGTGATCGAAGGTGACTGGCCGGTGCTTCCGCCGGAAGACGCCAGCCGCGGCGGCTTCTGAGCGGCGTGGTTCCTGGGGCACCTGGCTTCCAAGTGAAGCGTGGCTTCCAAGGCGCCCTAGCACGCAATCGGGCATGACGCATGTCACAGGACCCGGCCCCGGGAACAGGGGCTCCGAGGGCCGGGCACAATTCATCCATTGCGTTTTCTTACGGTCGTTCTGATGAAGGTTTGTGACTTCGCGTAATAAATCTTCGGAATATTGACCACTGTTGCGAACTATGTTCGGAATCTTTGAGCCTTAGGGCCGGATGACATACTTAAGTTTGGCGGGTTGAGTTCTGCTAGGGCCCACGAATGAACCTGTGGCCGCATCCCCGCCCGCGTCACCGAGATCCCAGTAATTCCAATGAAAGTGAACGCTTGATGAAAATCAAAGCTCTGAAGTGGCTGTCTACTGTCCCCGTAGCCGCTGCCCTCGCCGTGTCCCTTGCCGCATGCGGCGGTGGAACGTCCCCGGCCAGCACGGCTTCCCCCACGGACGCCCTTGCCGGTGCCCAGAGCACCGATAAGTACACCACTGCAGACGTCACGCCCCTGGACAAGATCGACAAGAGCAAGCTGGGCCTCCTCACCGACGGCACCATCAAGGTGGGCACCCTTTCCGACGCCCCGCCGAGCATCTTCATCGACAAGTCCGGCAATTTCACCGGCTTCGACAACGAGCTGCTCAAGGCCATGGGCGAGAAGCTGGGCCTGAAGGTCGAATTCGCGTCCACCAAGTTCCAGAGCCTCCTGGCCCAGGTCAAGAACCAGCAGTTCGACGTCGGATCCTCCTCGATCTCCACCACCGACGCCCGCCGCAAGACGGTTTCCTTCACCAACGGCTACGACTTCGGCTTCATGGCGCTGGTGTCCAAGACGGACAGCCCGGTCAAGAGCATCGCCGACCTCAAGGAAGGCGTCCGCGTGGGCGTCGTCCAGGGCACGGTCCAGGACGACATGGTCACGAACCAGCTGGGCTTGGATCCGGTCCGTTACCCGGACTACAACACCGCCTACGCCAACGTGAAGAGCGGCCAGATCGACGCCTGGTTGGCCCCGTCCCAGCAGGCCGAGGGCCAGATCAAGGAAGGCGACGGCACCAAGATCCAGGAGAAGAAGGTCGCTACGCAGAACTTCTCCGCATTTGCCGTCTCGAAGGACAACACTGCCCTGATCGAGGCCCTGAACTCCGCCCTTGATGCCGTTATCAAGGACGGCACGTGGACCAAGCTGGCCAAGCAGTGGTTCCCGGAGCGCAAGACCGACGCCGAGCGCATGCCCGATGGCTGGAAGCCGGGCAGCAAGGCTGTTCAGGTCCCCGCCGACAAGTAAGGGCCGGCCACCAGCCGAACCGCAGTAAAACCAACGCTCAAGCCTGGGCCCGGATTCGGGTCCGGGCTTGAGCGGCTAAACCGAGGAGTCATATGGACGCATGGAGCCGCCTTGCGGACACCTTTCTGAACTGGGGCTACATCGCCGAGGTGCTGCCCACGATGTTCTCGTACGGCCTGCTGAATACGATCGTCCTGGCGCTGACCTCCGGGCTCATCGGCACCATTCTGGGCATCCTGTTAGCCTTGATGGGCATTTCCAGGAATCCCGTGGCACGCTGGATCGCCCGTATCTACACCGACATCTTCCGCGGGTTGCCGGCGGTGCTGGTCATCCTGGTCATCGGCCTCGGCTTCGGTCCGCTGCTGAAAGACCTCGCCGGGATCCGCAGCCCCTACCCCCTCGGCATCATCGCCCTGAGCCTGATGGCCGCAGCCTA
The DNA here is from genome assembly GCF_049913155.1 of Arthrobacter sp. R-11. Lineage (GTDB taxonomy): Bacteria > Actinomycetota > Actinomycetes > Actinomycetales > Micrococcaceae > Arthrobacter. Next base: position 3,020,423 of record NZ_CP183979.1, read on the forward strand.
CATCGGTGAGATCTTCCGCTCGGGCATCCAGAGCGTGGACAAGGGCCAGCTTGAGGCCTCCCGCGCGCTTGGCTTCGGCTACGGCCCCTCCATGCGCATGATCGTCGTCCCGCAGGGCATCCGCCGGGTGCTCCCCGCCCTGATGAACCAGTTCATCGCCCTCATCAAGGAATCTTCCCTCGTCTTCACCCTCGGCCTCATGAGCCGCGAGCGGGAACTGTTCCAGATCGGCCAGGACTTCGCGGCCAACAACGGCAACCAGTCCCCGCTGGTCGCTGCGGCCATCTTCTACCTGGCCCTGACCATCCCGCTCACGCACCTGGTCAACTACATCGACAACCGCCTGCGGACCGGCAAGGAACAGAAGCACGAACCTGACGAGGCCGCGGCCGTCATCGGGAAGGGAGCCCACGCATGAGCCAGTTCACCTCCGGATCCCTCACCGGCAAGAACCTGCACCTGGCCTTCGGCAGCAACAAGGTGCTGCGCGGCATCGACATTCATGTTGAGAAGGGCACCGCGGCCTCCGTGATCGGGCCCTCCGGATCCGGGAAGTCCACGCTGCTGCGCGTCATGAACCGGCTCATCGAGCCGGACCAGGGCGACATCCTGCTGGACGGCCGCTCGGTCCTCAAGGACAACCCGGACGAACTCCGGCGCCGCATCGGCATGGTGTTCCAGCAGTTCAACCTCTTCCCGCACAAATCGGTGGGTGAGAACGTGGCTTTCGCGCTGCGGAAGCTGCGGAAGCTGCCCAAGGACCGGGCCTGGGCCGAAGCCCTGGATCAGCTGGACAAGGTGGGCCTGAAGCACAAGGCAGGCGTGCGTCCCGCGACCCTCTCCGGTGGCCAGCAGCAGCGCGTGGCGATCGCCCGGGCCCTGGCCATGAAGCCCGAGGTGATGTTCTTCGACGAAGCCACCTCCGCGCTCGACCCCGAGCTCGTCAAGGGCGTCCTTGCCCTCATGACGGATCTCGCCAACGAGGGCATGACCATGGTGGTGGTGACCCACGAAATGGGCTTCTCGCGCAACGTTTCCAACCAGGTGGTCTTCATGGACGGCGGCGTGGTGGTGGAGAACGGCAGTCCGGACCAGCTCTTCACCGAGCCGAAGACCGAACGCCTGCAGAAGTTCCTCTCGGACGTCCTCTAGGCAAAGCCAGCAAATTCCCGGCACCCCTCGGTGCCGGGAATTTCGGCTTAACGGGAAGCTATTGTCCGGCCTTGACCCGGAGCACGGTAAGCGCCGCGGCGTCCACGGCCCCGCGGAAGGCCGGTTCCGCCGTCGCGCGCCGCAACACCTCGTTGAACATTGCCGGGACGTACCCGGTGTTGGCGCACAGCACCATCGTGCCTCCGGCGGCAATGAAGTTGCCGGCCCGCTCCCCCACGGTCCAGGGCGAAAGCTGCGCGGCGTTGCACAGATCGTCGGAGACGATGACGCCGGTGAATCCGGCGTCCGAACGCAGCATGGTGCCCATGACCACCGGGGAGAAGGGCGCGGGGCGGGCGGAGTCGATGAGGTCGTAGTACGCGTTGGAGACCATCACCCAGCGGGTGCCGCTGCGCATGGCCGCCGTGAAGGGCGCCAGATACGGATCGTTCCGGGTGGTGACGGTGTCGCGGACATTGCCGCTGACGTCGGTGTTGAGCGTAACCCTCCCGAGCCCTGGATAGTGCTTGACCACTGGGGCCACGCCGGCGTCCCGCAAGCCCGCCGCCACGGCGTTCCCGTAGGCGGACACCACGGCGGGCGTGTAGCCGTATTCCCGCTGGAAATAGCCGATCGGCGCGTTGGACGGGGCGAAAGCCGCCCCGGGGACGGTGTCCAGGACCGGTGCCAGGTCGACCGTGACGCCGGCCCTGAGGAGTTCGGCACCCCAGATGCCGGCCTGTGCGCGCAGCTGTGCCGGCGTGTAAACGGTTTGGGCCAGTGCGGTGGGGATCTCTGAGAAACCCGGTCCTCGCAGTACCTGCACGTAGCCGCCTTCCTGGTCAGTGGCCACGGACACCGGCACGGTGTTTCCCGACTGCCTGGCGGCAGCACGCAGCGAGGCGACCACCGCGGCGGTCGCGGCAACACCGGCCTGGCTGCGTCCGGCCAGGTAGATGTTTCCGATGTGCCGGCCCAGCAGCCCGGCCACCACATCGGCGTCACTGCCGCCGGCATTGGCCGCGACCATGAACAGTTGCCCCACGCGTTCCCTCAGGTCAAGGGCGGCGAGCTGTTGCTCTGGAGTAGGCACGGCGGGTGTGGTGCGCGTGGGCACCGGCGTCGGAACGGGCTTGGGGGTGCCGGGCGGCGTGGTGGCCGTGGGAGGCGGATGGGTCGCGGTGGGCAGGGCCGTCGGTGTTGCCGATGCCGTGGCGGATGGCGTCGCCGAGGGAACTGCGGACGACGGCGTCACGGCGGCGGAGCCCGGCGGCGTGCCGCGCGTGCCGCTCAGGGCCGGGACGTCCGAGCGGACGAAAGCCGTGAAGAGTGCGGCGGCAATGATGGCCACGATGATGAAGGCGGCGCCGGAGTGCAGCAACCGGGAGCGGCGGTCGGATGCCGGTTCCGTCGGATGGTCGGGTGTGTTGTTTCGGGACATGAATCCACTGCCTGACTGGCGCCTACTGTAGGTGTGGCCAGACTACGCCTGCCACGGCCGGCAGCGGGGGAACCACTGCCGGCCGTGCGGGTATTGCGGTATTTCAGGCAGGAACCGCCTGTGCGGCGGCCTTGGCGGCGGCCGGAAGGGCGTCGAAGATCCGGTTCATCGCGGCGTCGTCGTGCGCCGCGGAGAGGAACCAGGCCTCGAAGACGCTCGGCGGCAGGTAAACGCCGGCGTCGAGCATGGAGTGGAAGAACGGCGCGTAGCGGAACACGTCCTGGGCCTGGGCGTCGGCGTAGTTGTGCACGCCGTTGGCAGAGGTGCCGAAGGCCACCGAGAACAGGTTTCCGGCGCGCTGGATGGAGTGGTCCACACCGGCTGCGTCCAGCGCGGAAGACAGGGCCGCGGAGAGCTCCAGGGACCGCGCGTCCACGAAGGAGTAGACCTCGCGCGTCGCATGCGTCAGGGTCGCCACGCCGGCCGCCATGGCCACCGGGTTACCGGAGAGCGTTCCCGCCTGGTACACGGGACCGAGCGGTGCGAGGTAGTCCATGACGTCGGCACGCCCGCCGAGGGCCGCCGTCGGCATGCCGCCGCCGATCACCTTGCCGAAGGTCAGCAGGTCCGGGGTCCAGCCTTCGGATGCACCGCCGGTGAGTCCCCAGTAGCCGGCGTAGCCGGTGCGGAAACCGGTGAGGACCTCGTCCAGGATGAGGAGAGCGCCGTGTTCGCCGGTGATGCGGGACAGCGCGGCGTTGAAACCGTCGCCCGGGGTGACCACTCCCATGTTGGCCGGTGCGGCTTCGGTGATGACGGCGGCGATGTGCTCGCCGTGCGCGGCGAACGCGGCCTCGACGGCGGCGATGTCGTTGTACGGCAGCACGAGGGTTTCGGCAGCGGCGGCTTCGGTGACGCCGGCCGAGCCGGGAAGCGCCATGGTGGCCAGGCCGGAGCCTGCGGCGGCCAGCAGGCCGTCGAGGTGGCCGTGATAGCAGCCGGCGAACTTCACGATCAGGTTGCGGCCGGTGAAGCCGCGGGCCAGGCGCACGGCTGTCATGGTGGCCTCGGTGCCGGTGGACACCATGCGGAGGCGCTCGACGGCGGAAACGCGTTCCTTGACCAGTTCGGCCAGGCGGGCCTCGTCCGGGGTGGACGCGCCGAAGGAGAGGCCGCGGTCCACGGCGGCGTGCACGGCGTCGAGCACGGCGGGGTGGGCGTGGCCAAGCAGCGCAGGACCCCAGGAGCAGACCAGGTCCACGTAGTCCTTGCCGTCGGCGTCTGTGAGGTAGGCGCCTTTCGCGGAGACCATGAATCGCGGGGTGCCGCCCACGGAACCGAAGGCGCGGACGGGCGAGTTGACGCCGCCTGGCATCAGGGTCTGGGCATGGGCGAAGAGATCATCCGAACGAGTCATGCCCCTATTCTTTCATCCCGCAGAGGAAGGAATTTGCGCCCCTGCGGGATGAAAAGGGTCACGGGGCGAGCAGTTCGGATACCCGCGGCGCCACCTTGGAGCCGAAAAGCTCAATCGAGCGCATCATCTTCGAATGGGACAGGGTGCCGTTGCTGTACTTGAGTTCGAAACGGTCGGCGCCGAGGGTTCCCTTGAGCCGGGCGATCTTGGCGGCCACGGTGTCCGGCGAGCCGACGAACAGGGCCCCGTCTTCTTCCACGAGGGCCTCGAACTCGCCGCGGCCGGCGGGGCCCCAGCCGCGTTCGGCGCCGATCCGGTTGCGGGTGGCGAGCCAGTGCGGGAAGTACTCTTCGCGGGCCTGTTCGTCGCTGTCCGCCACGTAGCCCGGCGAATGCACGGCGAGCTGCTTGGGGTCGTGGCCGGCCTCGGCCAGGCTCCGGCGGTAGAGCTGGGCGAACGGCGCGAACCGCTCCGGCTGGCCTCCGATGATCGCCAGCACCATCGGATAACCGTAGGCCGCGGTGCGCACCACCGACTGCGGGGTGCCGCCGACGCCGATCCAGGTGGGCAGCAGCCGGTCTTCGAGGTGCGGGTAGACCATCTGGCCGTGCAGCCCGGAGCGGGTGCGTCCGTCCCAGTTCACCGGTTTCTGCGAACGGACCCGGTGGAAGAGCTCCAGTTTCTCCTCGAACAGGACGTCGTAGTCGGCCAGGTCGTAGCCGAAGAGCGGGAAGGACTCCGTGAACGAACCCCGCCCCAGGATCACCTCGGCACGGCCGTTGGAGACGGCGTCGAGGGTTGCGAAGCGTTGGAAGACGCGGATGGGGTCATCCGAACTCAGTACGGTGACGGCGCTGCCCAGGCGGATGTTTTCCGTGGCCGAGGCGGCCGCGGCCAGCAGCACCTCGGGTGCGCTGACGGCGAAGTCCCGGCGGTGATGCTCCCCCACCCCGAAGGAATGCAGCCCGACGGCGTCGGCCAGCTTGGCCTGTTCCACCACCTGGCGCAGCACCACGGCATGATGCTTGGGCTCGCCCGCGTCGTCGAGGTCGACGTCGCCGAAGGTGCTGACGCCCAGCAGCATGGCGTCTTTCGCAACGGGTCCTGTCGGGTCGAAAGCCGTCGGATCAAACGCTGTGGGATCAAGGGACGGGCTGGTTCCGGGAGCTTCGCTATTTTCATGCATACGCATACAAACCGCGAAGCGCCCGGAAACATTCCCGGCGGTGCGGGCTCAGTCTTCCTTCAGCCAGCCCGCGAGCTCGGACGCCCAGTACGTCAGCACCATGCCGGCACCGGCGCGCTTGATGCCCAGCACGGATTCGGTGATGGCGCCGCGGCGGTCGATCCAGCCGTTGGCGGCCGCGGCTTCGATCATCGCGTACTCGCCGGAGATCTGGTAGGCGGCCACCGGCACGGGGCTCATCGCGGCGACATCGGCCAGGATGTCCAGGTAGCTCATGGCCGGCTTGACCATGACCATGTCCGCGCCTTCTTCGAGGTCCAGTTCCACCTCGATGATGGCCTCGCGCCGGTTGGCCGCGTCCATCTGGTAGGTCCGGCGGTCGCCCTTGAGCTGGGAGTCCACGGCTTCGCGGAAGGGTCCATAGAACGCCGAGGCGTACTTCGCGGCGTAAGCCAGCACGGCGGTGTTCTTGTGGCCTGCTTCTTCGAGGGCCTGGCGGATCACGGCGACCTGGCCGTCCATCATGCCGGAGGGGCCCAGCACGTGCGCACCGGCGTCCGCCTGGGCCACGGCCATCTGCCCGTAGAGCTCCAGGGTGGCGTCGTTGTCCACGTAGCCGTTGGCATCGAGCACGCCGCAGTGTCCGTGGTCGGTGAATTCGTCCAGGCACACATCGCTCATGACCACGAGCTCGTCGCCCACCTCAGCCCGGACATCACGGATGGCCTTGTTCAGCACACCTTCGGGGTCCAGCGAGGCGGAACCGGAGGCGTCGCGCATGGCCGGAACGCCGAACAGCATGATGCCGCCGACACCCAGCTCCACGGCCTCAGCGGCCGCCCGTTTGAGCGAATCGGTGGTGTGCTGCACGACGCCGGGCATGGAGCTGATCGGCGCAGGCTCGCTGAGGCCTTCGCGGATGAAGGCGGGCAGGATCAGCTCGGCCGGGGCCAGCCGGTGTTCGGCCGTCAGGCGGCGCATGGCCGGGGTGGTGCGGAGCCGGCGGGGCCGGTGGTTGGGGAAGCTCATGTCTTACGTCCTTTCCGGGGCGGGCGGCCCTGCGGTGGCGAACAGTTCGGTAAGGGCGGCGACGATGCCGTCCGGGGTGGGTTCCGTGGCGGTCGCGGCGACGGTGATTCCGAGGGCAGCGGCCTCTGCCGCCGTCGAGCGTCCGATCGCGATGAAGCGGCAGTCCCGCAGCGGCAGCAGGGTTGCGGCGATCCGGCGTGCGGCGCTGGGTGAGGCGGCAACGACGGCGGCCAGGGCGCCGTCGTCGATCAATCCCCGGGCACGTGCCGGCTCCAAGAGGGGCAGCTCGGCGCCCTGGGTGACGGACCAGGCGGCGGCCTTGGCCAGTTCCGTGTCCAGCCGCTCCTCCGGGCGGGCCGGGAAGTCGACCGTCCGGTAGGCGGTCACGACGGCGACCTCCGCGCCTTTGCCGGTCAGCCCGTCCGAGAGCAGGGAATCGGCGATGTCCGCCTGCGGCAGCAGGACCCGCCCGGGACCGTCGGGCCACACCTCGAGCAGGCCCGCGGCGGACTGGCTGCCTTCCGGCGCCAGGTCCACCCGGATGCCCTCGGCTTCCAGGATCCGGCGCGAGGACGGACCGATGGTTGCCACCCGCACACCGGACGGCAGGAGCTCGGAAAGCTGTTTGCCCTGCTCCGCCGCCTTGGCCTTCAGTGCGCGGACCGTGGTGATGCTGCTGACCACGAGCCAGTCGTAGCGTCCGCGGGCAAGCCCGGCCAGCGACTCCCCCAAGGCCTGTTGATCGGCCGCACGTTCGAAGTCGATCAGCGGCAGCAGCAGGGGTTCTGCGCCGGCGGCCGACAAGGCCCGTGCCAGGGAGCCGGCGCGGTCGGGACTCCTCGTGATGAGGACTTTCCGCCCGAGCAGCGCGCTGTCCGCGGAAGCACCGGAACGGGGCCCGTCCGCCGACTCAGGAAGCGGCAAGGTCGGTGATCTCCGCGGCGCCCGCCGCGAGCAGCAGTTCGGCGACTTCGATGCCCAGCAGGGTGGCGCCCACCTCGTTCAGTCCGTCGGTGGCCTTCTTCTCGCGTACAGTCTTGCCGCCGTCGACGGAGCAGACCACCGCCTCGAGGTACAGCATGCTGCCCTTGCGGTAGGCGATGGCGCCCACCGGGGCGGCGCAGCCGGCTTCGAGGCGGGCGAGGACGGCACGCTCGGCTGTCACGGCGAGGCGGGTGTCCTCATCGTTCAACGCGGCCAGGGCCTGGGCGAGGGCCTCCTGCGAGCCGCCGGCCGCGGCATCTGCGGTACGGCATTCGATTGCCAAGGAACCCTGCCCCGGGGCGGGGAGCACGGCGTCGCTTTCGAAGAATTCGCTCACGGTCTCAAGCCGGCCGATGCGCTCCAGTCCGGCGGCGGCGAGCACGACGGCGTCGAGGTCGTTGCTCTTGCCGGGCACCACGGCGTCGGTGGCGTTGCCGGGCAGGCCGGGCACGCGGCCCAGGCGGGTGTCCACGTTGCCGCGGATGTCGATGACCTCGATGTCCTGGCGAAGCGCCCGGAGCTGGGCCGCCCGCCGCGGGGACCCGGTGCCGACCCTGGCCCCCGCAGGGAGTCCGGCCAGGGTGAGCCCGTCGCGGGCGCACAGCACGTCGCGCACGTCCACCCGCTTGGGAGTCGCCGCGATGGTGAGGCCGGGTTCGGCGCCCGTCGGCAGGTCCTTCAGGGAGTGCACGGCGACGTCGCAGCGCTTGTCCAGGAGCGCCTCACGGAGGGCCGCCACGAACACACCGGTGCCGCCCATCTGGGACAGCGAACCGGTCCTGACGTCACCTTCGGTGGTGATGTGGACGAGTTCGACGTCGAAGCCTCCGATGGCGGCCAGCCGGTCCGCCGTCTGCTGGGTCTGGGTCAGCGCGAGCTTGCTGGCCCGCGTGCCGATCCGGACCGTCACTTGGTGGCCCCGGACACCGGGTAGGCCTCATGCCCGGTGCCGACGGTGGAGCCGTTCTCCGCGATGACGGGCTTGGCGCCGCGGAAGTTCTCGGAGCAGTTGGCCGGCAGGACGTCGTACCAGGGTCCGAGTTCCGTCACGTGCGGGCGGTCCGGGATGTGCTGTTCCACGGTGCGTTCGCAGATCAGGTCCACCAGGCCGGAAACGAACTTTCTGTGCGTGCCGGGCGTCGGCACGCGGGTGGCGGCGATCCCAAGGTTCCTGCAGGTTTCCAGTGCTTCGGTGTCCAGGTCCCATGCAACTTCCATGTGGTCCGAGACGAAGCCGAGCGGCACGATCACGGCACCCTTGAGTCCCTGGCCGGCCAGCTCTTCGAGGTGGTCGTTGATGTCCGGTTCCAGCCACGGGATGTGCGGGGCGCCCGAGCGGGACTGGTATACGAGGTCCCATTCGAGCTCGGGGGCGACGACGGCCATGATCGCCCGGGCGTTGGCCAGGTGCTGGGCCACGTAGGCGGAGTTGCCCTCGAATTCGCGGGGCTCCTCGGCGGAGGCGCCGGCGGCTTCGGCGTCGCGGGTGGGAATGGAATGCGTGGCGAACAGCACGCGCACCGGGGCGTCCGGGGTTCCGGCAGCGGCCAGTTCTGCGCGGACCTTGGCCAGGCCTTCGGCGGTGCCTTCGACGAACGGTTCAATGAAACCCGGGTGGTCGAAATAGGCGCGGACCTTGTCCACTTCGAGCTTGCCGTCCAGGCCCGTCTCGTTCAATGCGATGCCGATGTCCTCGCGGTACTGGCGGCAGCTGGAGTAGCAGGTGTACGCAGAGGTGGTGAGCATGAGGATGCGTCGGTGGCCGGCGTCGTAGGCGTCCTGCAGCACCGGCGCGATGTACGGGTCCCAGTTGCGGTTGCCCCACAGCACGGGCAGCTCGATGCCGCGGGCGGCGAGCTCGGCCTCAATGGAGGCCTTCAGATCGCGGTTCTGCTGGTTGATCGGGCTGATTCCGCCGAAGGCGCGGTAGTGGTGCGACACCTCTTCAAGGCGCTCGTCCGGGATGCCGCGGCCGCGGGTCACGTTGCGCAGGAAGGGGATGACGTCATCCTGGCCCTCGGGGCCGCCGAAGGAGGCCAGGAGGATGGCGTCGTATTCCTTGGGAGCCTGGCGGAAGCGCTCGGTGATGTCGTTCAGTCCGGTGGAAACGGCCAGGTTCACGCGAGGACTGCTCATGCGAGGACCTCGGCGATCTCGGCGGGGGTGATGCGGCGGCCGGTGTAGAAGGGGATCTCTTCGCGCACGTGGTTGCGGGCGTCGGTAGCGCGCAGGTGGCGCATGAGGTCCACCAGGTCGACCAGTTCCGGAGCTTCCAGGCCCAGGATCCATTCCCAGTCGCCCAGGGCGAAGGAAGAAACGGTGTTGGAGATGACCTGCGGGAATTCGCGGCCCAGCAGTCCGTGGTCGCGCAGCATCTTGCCGCGCTCTTCGGCGGGCAGCAGGTACCACTCGTAGGAGCGTACGAACGGGTAGACACAGAGCCAGGTGCTGGGTTCGACGCCGCGGGAGAAGGCAGGGGTGTGGCTCTTGGCGAACTCGGCTTCGCGGTGCACGCCCATGGCGGACCATACGATGCCTGTGCCTGCGAAGAGGCCGCTGCGGCGGATGTCCCGGACGGCCGCCTGCAGGGCTTCGGGCTTGGCGCCGTGCAGCCACACCATCACGTCGGCGTCGGCGCGCATGGCAGAGACGTCGTAGCTGCCGCGCAGGACAACGCCGTCCTCGGCAAGCCTGGCGGTCAGTTTCTCGAACTCAACAACAGCGTCGGCGCTGCGCTGGAGGCCTGCCGAACGCTTGAAAACAGTCCACAAAGTGAAGAACTGTTCTTCGTTCTCAGCAGTTTTAGTGACAGATTCGGCAGAAGTGTGGCTCATGGTTCAAGTTTGCCCCCTGCGGGGCATGAAGTCGAAATGACGCACTTCTACAAGTCGTAGAAGTGCGTCATCTCACAATTTCAGGGAGTTCCGGGCGCTTGGGCACCGGGCAGGACCGCCTCGATCTGGCTCGCGGTATCGGCGACAACCGCGGCGAGTCCATTGCCTGCAAGCCAGCCGCCCACCAGGAGAAGTCCCCCGGCCTCGCCGCTCACCTTCCGGACCTCGGCCACCCGCTGTTTGTGGCCGACGGCGGCAAACGGCAGGGCGCCGGCCCAACGGACCACGTCCCAGTCCAGCACGTCCTCCGTACCGAGGGGCACGCCAAGCAGGGTGGACGCATCGCGAAGCGCGGCTTCGAAGAGCGCCGCATCGTCCAGGGCCGCGGGATCGTCCGTGGACGCGTCAGCAGTTCCACCGTGCGCCCGCCCATAGGACAGCCTGAGCACGTGGGTGCCGGGTCCCGCTTCCTCGGCAAGCCAGTCCCATTTCGCGGTGGCGTGGGTAAGCGCCTTTGCCTGGATGCCCGGCACCTGGGGCGCCACCAGGATTCCGGTGCCCCGCGGCCGGGAATCGAGTTCGGGCTTGTCCACCACCAGGCTCACCAGGCTGACCAGCGGCCCGGCTGCCGGGCGGAGCGCTGCCAGTTCCGGCAGCGCGGACTCCAGCAGCCCGACGGCGGCCGGACCGTCGAGCGCGACGACGAGCCGTCCGGCCTCGTAGTCCCGCTTTTCGCCGCCGCTGACGGCCTTCACGCGCCAGGCGCCGTCGGTGCGAGCAACGGACTCCGCCCGGGTTCCGGGCAACAGGGTGACGCCGCGGGAGCCCAGATCGGCCAGCAGCGCGGAGACGAGCGTGTTCATGCCGCCGGCCAGCCCGGCGACGGCGGAGCCCGCCTTCCTGGCTTCGCTGGGGTCTGGCGCTCCGACCACCCTGCGCTGATGCGCGACGGCGGCCGCCAGGGAACCCGTGGAGCGCATGGCCATGCGCAGGCCGGGTGCGACCATGTCGACGTCGAGCAGTTCCGGGTCGGCCGAATGCACGCCGCCCACCACGGGCGACACCAGCCGGTCCAGGACGCGGCGGCCCATCCGGGCACGGACCAGGGCGGCGACGCTGGTGACATCGCTGCCTGCACCCCAAGTGGCGGGCAGCCAGCGGTCAAGGGAGGCGCGGAGGGCGCCGGCCAGCCCGAGCGAACGCCGCACCTCCGGGTCCCAGGGGTTGGCCGGGATGCCGAGGACTCCGGTCTTGGGAAGTTCCTGCGGCCCGTCCGGCAGCTGGACCCAGGCTCCGCCGGGATGCGGGGCCACGATGTTGTCCGCCAGTCCGAGCTCGCGGGCGAGGTCGGACACGGCGGTGGAGCGGGTGGCGAACGACTCGGCACCACTGTCCAAGGCCAGCCCGCCGAGTTCGTGCCTGCCGACGCAGCCGCCCCATTCTTCCCGGGCTTCCAGAACGGTGACGGCCAGGCCGGCCGCGGCGAGCCCGCGGGCCGCGAGGAGGCCGGAAATGCCGCCGCCGACGACGACGGCCGTCCGGCGGCTTTCCTGGTGCACCGGCGCTGCCGGCCGGCCGCGCACGGGCTACTCCGCCGGGATCGAGTGGATGAGTTCCACCACGCGGGTCAGCACGGTGGGGTCGGTTTCGGGCGGGACGCCGTGGCCGAGGTTGAGCACATGGCCGGGGGCACCTGCGCCGGCTGCGATCACCGAACGGACGTGTGCCTCGAGGATGTCCCACGGCGCCGAGAGCAGGGCGGGGTCGATGTTGCCCTGCAGAGGAACCGTGCCACCGAGGCGCCGGTTGGCTTCGTCGAGAGGCAGGCGGTAGTCCACGCCCACGACGTCGACGCCGACGTCGCGCATGGCCACGAGCAGTTCGGAGGTCCCGGTGCCGAAATGCACCAGCGGGGCACCAAGGTGCCGGACGTGGTCCAGCGCGCGGGACGAGGCCGGAGCCACGTGCTCGCTGTAGTCGGCCAGGCCCAGCGAACCTGCCCAGGAGTCGAAGAGCTGGCCGGCGGAGGCGCCGGCTTCCAGCTGGGCGCGCAGGAACATGCCGGAGGCGTCGGCGGCCCAGTTGGCCAGGGCGGCCCAGGCCTCCGGGTCGGCGTGCATCATGGTGCGGGGGCCGAGGTGGTCGCGGGACGGCCTGCCTTCCACCATGTAGGCGGCCAGTGTGAACGGCGCACCGGCGAATCCGATCAGCGGCGTGTTGCCGAGTTCAGCGACCGTGAGCCGCACGGCTTCGCGGATGGGTTCCAGTGCCTCCCAGCTCAGCTGCGGCAGGGCAGCGACGTCGGCGGCGGTCCGGACGGGCTGCTCCAGCACGGGGCCGACGCCGGGCACGATGTCCACGCCCACGCCGGCGAGCTTGAGCGGGATGACAATGTCGGAGAAGAAGATCCCGGCGTCGACGTCATGGCGGCGGACCGGCTGCAGGGTGATCTCTGCGGCCAGCTCGGGGCGCAGGCACGAGTCCAGCATGGCCACGCCCTGGCGCACCTTCAGGTACTCCGGAAGCGAGCGGCCGGCCTGGCGCATGAACCACACCGGTCGCCGGCTGGGCTTGCCGCCTCGGTACGCCTGGATCAGGGGCGAATCCGCGGTGCGGCCGTCCATCAAGGGGTGGCCGGCGTCGAGTCCGGAGGCCACGGCGTCCCCGGCAGTGGAAGGGGCAGGCTGCGCGGAACCCGGCAGGGCAGAGCTGGAAGTCATGCCTTCGATTGTGCCGAAAATCGGGGGCAAAAGATAACGACAGTCTGTCGCCGACCGCCGCCATGGCATATGTCACGCCGGTCAGTGGCAGGAGCCATCACGTGCCTGTTGTTCTACGAGGCACCGAAAAAGCTATGATGTCTCTGCTGTGGTTCTTTTTTCTCTGGTGGCAACACATGCCGACATCGACCTTGAGACCGTTGCTCAGCTGAGCACCGGTTCTTCCGTGCTTGCCTCCTCCGCCCTTGCCGAAAGCGGGCTTGTCTCCGGCGCCGTTGTCCTGGCCACCTGCAACCGCTACGAAATCTACGGGGAAACCGCGCACGCGGAGGACCTTGAGGCGGCCCGTTCCGCACTGGTCGGCAAGATCAGCGGATTGAGCGGCCTCAACGAGCAGCTCGTCTCCAAGGCCTTCAGCACCAACAGCGGCTCCGAAGTCAGCCGGCACCTCTTCGCCGTCAGCGCCGGCCTCGATTCCGCCGTCGTGGGCGAACGCGAAATCGCCGGACAGGTCCGCCGCGCCCTCATCACCGCCCAGCACGAAGGCACCGCCAGCCCGGGCCTCGTCCGCCTGTTCCAGGCCGCGTCGAAGACCGCGAAGGATGTCGGGGCGCAGACCGCCCTTGGCTCGCGGGGCCTCTCGATCGTGTCCGTCGCACTGGACCTCGCCACCGACCTCTCGGACGACACCGACTGGGGCAACAAGAAGGTCGTCGTCTTCGGCACGGGCGCCTACGCCGGAGCCACCATGTCCCTGCTCCGTGAACGCGGCTGCAAGGACATCTCCGTCTATTCCTCCTCGGGCCGCGCCGAAACCTTCGTGGCCACCCGCGGCGGCACCGCCCTCGACGCCGACAAGCTGCCGGCCGCCGTCGCCGCGGCCGACGTGATGATCGGCTGCAGCGGTTCGGACAACCGCGTGGAAGCCGCCGAACTGGCGCGCATCCGCGAGTCTTCCACCGGCACGCTGATCGCGATCGACCTTGCCCTGACCCACGACTTCGACCCCACCGTCGGCGAACTCGACGGCGTGGAGCTGCTGACGCTCGAATCCGTCCGCCTCGCTGCCCCGCAGGAGCAGGCGGAGTCCCTCGCCCAGGCCAGCACCATTGTGTCCGGCGCCGCGGCCGCTTTCGAGCAGGAGCGCGAAGCCCGATCGGTCGATGCCGCCATCGTGGCGCTGCGCCGCCACACCATGAGCGTGCTGGACGCCGAGATGGAGAAGGTCCGGGCCCGCCACGGCTGCACGGCTGCCGCCGAAGAGGTGGAGTTCGCGCTGCGCCGCATGGTCAAGCAGCTGCTCCACATCCCCACGGTGAGGGCACGGGAACTTGCCGCCAACGGCCAGCAGGACGATTACGTTTCAGCACTCGAGGCCCTCTATGGAATCCAGGTGGAGCAGCCTGCCACCCCGGCCCGGCAGGCCGAGTGCCCGGTGGACCACCAGTCGGTGGAGGGCCGGAGCGCGCGCGGCACAGCGGACGGCTTGCTCCCCCGCGCGGAAAGCGCCTGAGCGCCACCCGGGAAAACTCCCGGCGTAGCCCGCCCAGGTGGTCACTCACCCAGGTGGTCACTCACCCAAACGCGTTGACGCCCGTCATGTCCGCGGATAGGGCCCACAGCCTTTGCGCCGCCTCCGGATCAACCGCGTGCGGGTCCACTCCCCTGTACCGCGCCAAGGGCGACGCCGGGTCCGTGGGCTCCGCAATGTCGCAGTCCTCGCAATACACGCCCCCCATGCCGGCCAACGCCGGGGACGTGGCTGTCCAAACAGACGTGGCGGCGCCTTGTTCGGGGGTTTTGAAGCCCTCCCTGACCTTGCCCTCGGCGTTCATCCACCCGGCCGCGATCATTTCTTCGCGCGCCAGGTGGCGCTGCAGTTCGGTCATGATCCCCCCGGGATGCACGGCGAATGCCCGTACCCCGCCTGCCTTGCCGAGCCGGTCAAGTTCGACGGCGAACAGCGCATTTGCCGTCTTGGCCTGGCCGTAGGCCTTCCATTTGTCGTAGCCGAGGCCGAAATTGATGTCCTCGAAACGGATGGGCGAGAGTTTGTGCCCGGTGGAGGACAAAGACACCACACGGGCCGAGCCGGCGGCGGACAGCGCAGGCCACAGCGTGTTGACCAGCGTGAAGTGGCCCAGGTGGTTGGTGGCGAACTGGGACTCCCACCCCGGCCCCACCCGCCGTTCCGGGCTCGCCATGATTGCTGCATTGTTGATCAGGATGTCGAGGGCCTCGCCGGAGGAACGGAACCATGCGGCGAATTCCTTGACGGAGGCCTGGTCTGCCAGGTCCAGCGCAGCCACCGCGACCGCGTCGGCCGGCAGGCCCGCGGAGTCGAGGACCTTCCGGGCATGTCCGGGGCGGCGTGCAGGCACGGTGACCCGGGCCCCGGCGGCGGACAGCGCCCTGACTGTCTCCAAGCCAAGTCCGGAGTAACCCCCGGTGACCACTGCGGTCTTCCCTGTCAGGTCAATGCCGGCGACAACTTCCATGGCGGTGGTGCCGTGGCCGAATCCCGAAGCAATGGGCCGCTGCGGTGTCCTGGAGTCCTTGCTCATCCTGCAACCTCGTGTTCTCCCGGCGTGGCCGGGGCTCAGTACACCGCCTTGTGCGGTTCCACCTCGCGCACCCAGGCCAGGATGCCGCCGTCGAGGTGCTTGATCCGGGTGTACCCGGCCTTGCGGGCGGCAGCCATCACCGCAGCGGAGCGTGCCCCGCTCTTGCAGTGGAACACGATGTCCTTGTCCTGCGGCAGCTCCGCCCAGGCTTCCCCGGCCAGGATCCTGCCCTGCGGGATCAGCACGGAGCCGTGGATGTTCACGATGTCGTGTTCGCCGCTCTCCCGGACGTCCACGAGTTCGAAGTCCCGGTCCCCCGCCTCGCGGGCTTCCAGCATGCCGGCCAGCTCGGTGGCGCTCACGGTGGGCACGCTGCCGGCGTCCACCACGGGGGTGATGCCGCAGAAGGCCTCGTAGTCGGTGAGTTCGGTGACCGGCTCCGCTTCGGGGTCCTTGGCCACCTTGATCTCGCGCCAGCTGCCGCCGAGCGCGTCGAAAAGCGCCACGCGGCCCAGCAGGGAGCGCCCGACGCCGGTGATGAGCTTGATTGCCTCGGTCACCATCAGGGAGCCGACGGCCGCGCACAGCATGCCGAAGACGCCTCCCTCGCCGCAGGAGGGGACCGAGCCGGCCGGAGGGGCTTCCGGGTACAGGTCCCGGTAGCTGGGACCGTGCTTGGCCCAGAACACGCTCACCTGGCCGTCGAAGCGGAAAATGGAGCCCCACACGTAGGGCTTGCCGAGGATTTCGGCGGCGTCGTTGACGAGGTAGCGGGTGGCGAAGTTGTCGGCACCGTCCAGGATGAGGTCGTAGCCGGCGAAGATGTCCAGGGCGTTCGAGGAATCCAGTCGCTCGTTGTGGAGCTGCACGGTGACCAGCGGGTTCAGTTCCCGGATGGCGTCCCGGGCGGACTCGATCTTGGGGCGGCCGACGTCGGACACTCCGTGGATGATCTGGCGCTGGAGGTTGCTCAAGTCCACGTCGTCGTCGTCGATGATGCCGATGGTGCCCACGCCAGCGGCGGCCAGGTAGAGCAGGGCCGGCGAACCGAGGCCGCCTGCGCCGATGACCAGCACTTTTGCGTTCTTCAGGCGGCGCTGACCCACCGAACCGATCTCCGGAATAATGAGATGGCGCGAGTAGCGCTCTACTTCTTCGGTGCTCAGTTCCGCGGCGGCGTCAACCAGGGGAGGCAGCGCGGCGGACGTGGTGGGGGCAGCAAATGCAGTAGCCATACTTCAATGTATGCCCGCCGCTGCCGACAGGTCATATTACCGGGACGTAAAGTGGTCATAACTGCAAAGGAAAGGCGGCAGACAAGTGGCTGAAAGCGCACGCACACAGCAGGTGGTACCGGCTAAGCAGGAGCGGAGCGGCGCAACGCGTTCCGCCAGGCTTCCGCGGGACGAACGCCGCGCGCAACTGCTCAGTGCCGCCTTGGAAGTGTTCGTGGCCAACGGCTTCCACGGCGCAGCCATGGACGAAATAGCCGAGACCGCACGGGTCAGCAAACCGGTCCTCTACCAGCATTTCCCGTCAAAACGCGAGCTCTACATGGCCCTGTTGGACAGCCATCTGGCCACGCTCACGGAGCTGATGCTCAGCGCCCTGAACTCCACCACGGACAACAAGCAGCGCGTGCAGGCGGTGATGCGCGCCTACTTCCAGTTCATCGCGGCCGACGACCAGGCCCACCGTCTGGTGTTCGAATCCGACCTGATCAACGATCCCGATGTCAGCTCCCGGCTTGAGACCTTCAACCGCACCTTCGCCGACGCCGTGGCGAAGGTCATTGCCGAAGACACCAAGCTGCCGCCTATGGAGGCCCAATTGCTGGGCCGCGGCCTGGCCGGAATGGCCCAGGTCAGTGCCCGGTACTGGCTGGAGACCGACGGCGGGCTGGACCTCGATGTGGCCAGCGAGTTGATCTACCGTTTAGCTTGGCGCGGAATCAGTCGCTTCCCCAAAGAGTCCTAGGCTAGAAATAGAGAACTGAGTAAACCCTAAACCGGCTGGGAGGCCTTGCTGTGGAAGTAAAGATCGGCATTCAGAACGTTGGCCGTGAGATCGTGCTGGAATCTGCGCTCGATGCCGAGGCCGTCGCGAAGATTGTCAGCGAAGCCATCTCCAAGGGCAGCGACCTGCGCCTGAGCGATGAAAAGGGCCGGCAGGTCATCGTCCCGGGCAGCGTCCTGGGCTATGTGGAGATCGGCGCCGAGGAAGTGCGCCGCGTGGGTTTCGGGGCCCTCTAAGACCTTTCTGCCAACCAGCCAGCCGGGAGGAAACATGCTTTCACTTGTCATTGTGGCCTTGGTCACCGTTGCCGCGGGCCTGATCGTCTGGGCGAACGACAAACGCCACGGCAAGTACGGCATCGCGCTCCCGGCGGGCGTGGCGCTGGCCGTCGGCATGCTGAGCTGGACGATCTTCATCATGCTCGGCTTCGGCTACCAGCCCGGCCTGACCTGGATCCCCTGGGTACTGCCCATGGTGATCGGAACGGCGGCCGCCGTGGCCGTCGTCCTCTATCTGGGACGGATCCGCACGGCACACGATACGGCGAAGCTGACCGCCGCCCTGCGTCTCTAGGCTCAGCCCGCAAGCAAGTGTGGCCACCAACCATCACGGTTGGTGGCCACATTGCGTTCAGGGTCAGCCGGCGGGAGGGAAACGCTCCGCTTGGGCCACGGCGCTGGCGGCCGCCGCAGCCTCGCTGCAGCGCCGCGCGGCGCGGATATCGCGGCCGGTGACTGCCGTGCCGGCGTCGTGGGAGGTGAACCGCAGGAACACCCGGTTGTAGCGCCAGTCCAGGTCCGGGTGGTGGTTCAGCTCCTCGGCGATCTGGCCGACGGCGGCAATCAGCTCCAGCGCGGCAGCGGACGTCGGCAGCTTGTAGACCGTCACGAGCCCGCCGGAGCGGTACTCCCAGTCCGGCAGGCCAGGCAGGGCTTCATCGATTTCCGCCTGGCTCAGGATGTCCTTCGCTTCGCTCATGGCACTCCTTGCAGAACCCGTCAGAGGAATTCGGCGCGGCCTTCCATTGCCGAGGAAGCCAAAGCGTGCTCGCGGCGCGGGATCCGGCCGGCCTGTTTCGCCAGCCTACCGGCCACCACGGCGTGTTTGAAGGCCTCCCCCATCTGCACCGGATTCTGGGCGCGGGTCACCGCGGTGGCCAGCAGCACGGCATCGCAGCCGAGTTCCATGGCGAGGGCGGCATCGGAGGCCGTGCCGATTCCGGCGTCGAGCACCACGGGAACGGAAGCCCGGGAGACGATGAGTTCGATATTGTGCGGGTTCAGGATGCCCAGGCCGGTGCCGATCGGCGCGCCAAGCGGCATCACCGCGGTGGCCCCGAGGTTCTCCAGCCGCAGGGCCAGCACGGGGTCGTCGTTCGTGTAGGCGAAGACCTTGAAGCCGCGGTTCACCAGTTGCTCGGTGGCGTCGACCAGTTCGACGGCGTCCGGCAGCAGGGTGTGTTCGTCGGCGATGACTTCCAGTTTCACCCAGTCGGTTTCGAGGGCTTCGCGGGCAAGCTCGGCGGTGAGCACGGCGTCCTTCGCGGTGAAACAGCCGGCTGTGTTGGGCAGGACGCGGATGCCGTTGTCCAGGAGCAACTGGAACAGGGACCCGGTCTCGGCGGGCGAATACCGCCGCATGGCCACGGTGGTCAGTTCGGTACCCGAGGCCAGCAGGGCGGCGCCCAGGCCGTCCAGGCTCGGTGCCCCGCCGGTGCCCATGATGAGCCGAGAGCCGAACTCGACGCCGTCGATCACCAGCGGATCGTTCTGTGTCCGGATGCTTGTGGTGGTCATGCTTCAGCCTCCCTGTACCGCGGTGACGATTTCGAGTTCGTCGCCCTCTGCGAGCGCCGTCGCTGCCCACTGGCTGCGCGGAACCACCTCGGCGTTGCGGGCGACGGCGACGCCGATCTTGCGTCCGTCCGTCGCCTGGCCGCTGGCGTCCAGGCCGCGCCCGGTGAGTTCCGTGACAAGGGTGGTGACCGAGGCGCCGTCGCCGATTGAACGGTGGTCCCCGTTGAGCTTGATGTTCATGCGTGTTCCTTGATGGTGGCTGGTGCTGGGTGGAGGGAGTTCGGGAAACGGTCGGGCCGGAACCTGGTCCAGCGTTCGTCGCGGCGGCCGTCCATGAGCCCCACGCAGATGGAGGCGGCCGCCGGGGTGAGCAGGACGCCGTGCCGGAAGAAACCGGTGGCGACGATCAGACCAGGCAGCTGCCCGCCGTCGCGGCCTGCACGCGGAGCGGCGGTGCCGACCCGGCCCAGGAGGGGCGCGTTGTCCGGGGTTCCGGGACGGGCACGGGCGGTGGATTCGAGCAGTTCCAGCTCCGCGACGGCGGGAAGCAGGACCTGGGCGTCGCGGAGCAACTGGTACACCCCGCCCGCGGACACGACGCTGGCCGAACTGGGCCCGTCCTCGCGCTGGCTTGCCCCGATCACCACCGTGCCGTCGTCGCGCGGGACGATGTACACGGGCACCCCGCGGACCAGGCCCCGGACCGTCGCCGTGAGCAAGGGCTGCAGGTGCCGTGGCACGCGCAGGCGCAGGATATCCCCGTACACCGGCCGCAGCGGCAAGACGAGCCCTTCCGGCAGGCCCTCCAGTGCGGAGGCGCCCAGACCGTTGGCCAGCACGGTTTCAGTGGCCCGGACCATTGCGCCGTCGGCCAGGAGCACCCCGGCCACCCTGGCGTCCTCTCCCTTTGCGTCTTCCCAAAGGAGCCCGGCGGCTGCCGTGTTGAGCAGGAAACCGTCTGTTACTCCGTCAACCCAGCTGGCGGCCTCCGGCGAGTGCCGCCCAAGGCTTTCGAGGATGGTTGCGGCAAGCCGGCGCGGGTCCACTTGGTGGTCTCCGGGAATTTCGAAGGCACAGGAAATCTGCGGGCTGAGCAGGGGCTCGCGTTCGCGGGCCTCGCGCAGCGGCAGGGCCCGGATCTCCAGGCTCAGGCCCAGCTGGACGTCCCGGAGGTCGGCGAAGGCCCGGCGGTCGGCGGCGTCCGCACCTACGGCGAGGGTCGGCGTCGTGCGGTATCCGGTGCCCCGCGCCGCGGACTGCAGACCTTCTACGAAGCCCGGCCAGAGCTGCGAGGAGGCGAGCATCAGCTCGAGGAGGTCTTCCTCCTGATAGTGCAGCTCGCTCACCGGTGCCAGCATGCCTGCCGCGGCGAAGGTTGCACCGGTCGCGGGGGCGGGGTCGATGACCACCACGGACCGTCCCGAGCGGCGGGCTTCATGGGCGATGCCGAGGCCTATGATGCCCGCACCGATGACCGCGACGTCGGCGGTGAGGGCGGGATTCCGGGGTGCCGGGTGAAGTGTGTCCATGGGTCCTTCCCTACGCCGGCATTAACCGGATCAGGTCAAGCGGTCGGCGCTGAAGCCCTCTCAGCCGGACGGTCTTATTACGACGGTCGCGGCTCCCGCAGTACCAGCCCAGTTTAGGGGAACTACTCTGGTTTCCATGACCCAGCATGTTCTGCACACCACTGCCCGCCTCTACCTGTGCACCGACGCCCGGAAGAAGCAGGGCGATTTCGAGCAATTCGTCGACGCCGCGTTCGAAGGCGGAGTGGACATCATCCAGCTCCGCGACAAGACGATCGAAGCGGCCGAGGAGCTTGAACTGCTGGAGGTCCTGCATGCGGTGGCCCACCGACACGGCCGCCTCTGGGCCGTCAACGACCGGGCGGACATCGCCTCCCTTTCCGGGGCCCCGGTATTCCACATCGGCCAGAAGGATCTTCCGCTGCGCTCGGCACGGAAACTGCTGCACGACCCCACGGTGATCGGCCTGTCGACCCACACCCCGGAACAGGTTGACGCCGCGATCGCCGCGTCTCCGGGCCGCAGCGGCCTGGATTATTTCTGCGTGGGTCCGGTGTGGGCAACGCCGACGAAGCCGGGCCGGGACGCGGTCGGTCTGGACCTGGTCAAGTACGCCGCGAATGCGGTGCACGCCGCCGATGAGGAACGGGTGGGCGGCGTCCAGCTGCCGTGGTTCGCCATCGGCGGCATCGATCACGGCAATGTGGAAGAGGTGGTGCAGGCCGGAGCCAGCCGCATCGTGGTGGTGCGGGCGATCACCGAAGCCAGCGACCCGACGGCGGCAGCGCAGTCGCTGCTCGCAGCCCTGCCCGAGGCTTAATGGGCCCGCAGTCACAATCGGTTCAATGACGACGGCGGCCGCCGCCCCGGGTGCTTATTGCACCTTGGGCGACGGCCGCCGTCGTTGTTTCAGCGGAAATGCTTAGGCGCCGTAGCGGGCGCCTTCAGGCTTGGACTCGATGACAGTCAGGACCAGCAGGATGATGCCGCCGACGAACGGGATCAGGCCCAGAAGGACGAACCAGCCGCTGCGGCCGGTGTCGTGCAGGCGGCGGACAATGATGGCCAGGTTCGGCACGAGGTGGGCAAGGCCCCAGAGGCCGGCCAACGCGCCGAAGAGCAGGGCCGCGGCAGGGAACGCCTGGGTTGCCGCCTGCTGCTCCGCAACGGTGGTGGCGGATGCGACGGATGCCGTATAGCCCGCCAGCACGACGTAATACGGAATCCAGAGCACGAAGTTGACAATCGCCTGGTACAGGGCGACCCACCAGTACTCGCTGCGGTTGGAACGCCCGGAGAATTCGGCGTAGCGCCGGTAGTACTGCTTGACGGCCTCTACGAAGCCGACCTGGGCGCGCGGGGCAAAGGTCCGCGGCGCCGCGTAGTAGGGCGGGACCGGGCCACCGTAAGGCTGGCCCGCCGGGTTCTCGTAACTCATTGAAGGATCTCCCTCGGATAATGGATGCGATGTGTGGCGAGGGAGCTGCTTATATCCCCCACCCGCAACACTAGACGCACAGGCACCACGAGGAAACAGTCTGCGCTTCCCATTGACGCAGGGCGCAATACTGCGCATCACGGCGTCGTTTCCAGCCCAATCCGGATCGGTTACCCTGACTTTCGTGTCACATCACCGGATAACCCCGAATGTCAGTAAGACGTCGAACCAGCTGGCGGAGGCACTCGCCGCGCTACGGACGGAACTGGAGCTGCCCGGGGACTTTCCACACGACGCCATTGCCGAGGCCAAGGAAGCCGTGGCCCGGCACTCCCTGCCACCGCTGGACCTCGACCACATCCCTTTCGTGACCATCGATCCTGCCAGTTCCACGGACCTCGACCAGGCGCTGCACATCGAGCGCGCCGGCGAAGGCTACAAGGTCTTCTACGCCATCACCGACGTCCCCTCCTTCGTTACCCCCGGCGGCGCCCTGGACGAGGAGACACGGCACCGCGGGCAGACGTTCTACGCCCCGGACGGACGGATCCCCCTGCACCCGGAGGTCATCAGCGAGCACGCCGGCAGCCTGCTGGCCGGGCAGCGCTGCGGCGCGTTTGTCTGGGAGTTCGCATTGGATGCCGCGGCGGAGGTCCGCTCGGCATCGGTGCGGCGGGCCAGCGTCCGCAGCCGGGCGAAGCTCAACTACCGCGACGTCCAGGCCGAGATCGACGCCGGCACGGCAGCACCGGTCCTGCAGCTGCTCAAGGAGGTGGGCCTGAAGCGCGTGGACCTGGAGCGCCGTCGCGGCGGAGCGAGCCTGAACATGCCGGACCAGGAGATCGCTGCCCTGCCGCTGGGCGACTACCGGATCGTGGCCGCGCCGTCACTGCCGGTGGAGGACTGGAACGCCCAGATCTCGTTGATGACCGGCATGGCGGCCGCCGAGCTGATGCTGGACGGCAAAGTGGGCATCCTGCGCACCATGCCCTCTCCGGACGAGCGCTCGCTGCTGCATTTCAAGCGCCAGACGGCAGCGCTCGGCAAGCCGTGGAGGGACGGCGACGGCGGCATGAGCTACGGCGAATACCTCCGGACTTTGGACCCCACTGACCCCAAGCAACTGGCCATCCTGCATTCGGCGGGCATGCTGTTCCGGGGGGCCGGCTACACCCCCTTCGACGGCGAGGTCCCCGGCTACGTGCTGCAGTCCGCCATCGGCGCACCCTACGCCCACGCCACCGCCCCGCTGCGGCGCCTCGTCGACCGCTTTGTCCTGGTGATCTGCGAGGCCCTGAGCAACGGCAACGGAATTCCCGCATGGGCCCGCGAGGCGCTGCCGGCGCTGCCGGCGATCATGGCCACGTCTGACCAACTGGCCGGCAGGCTCGAGCGGCTGGCGCTGGACACCGTGGAGGCCGCGCTGCTCGTGAGCCATGTGGGCGAGGAGTTCGACGCCGTCGTCATCTCCGGCTCCAAGCCGAACGGATCCAAGCCGAACGGCAACAATGGCAACGGGAACGGCAACGGCCGCCCCTCCGGCGTCGTGCAGATCGCCGAACCAGCAGTCACCGCCCGCTGCGAGGGCGAGATGGAATCCGGCACCAAGGTCCGTGTGCGGCTACTGGCCGCCGATATCAACACCCGGCAGATTTCCCTCGAACTGATCGGCTGACGTGGCGTCTTCAGCGGGCCAAGCGGAGAAACCGTTACACTTGACCCGTAGTAATGGATGCCCGGTCGTTGATTCATTTCCTTTTTGACTCAACAAGCCCGCACCTACGCGATCTTGAGATTTGCCCGCTGGTCACCAGTGCCAGTATTCAGATAGCCCGCGATCGGCTTCCACTGGACCTGCTTGCGCCCCTCCGTGCTCCGGAACGGCTCCGCCGGAACCGTCGAGCACACAGCGCAGCCCAAATGAATAAGGAAACTCCCCTGTGAGTGAATTGCACACCCATGAAGTCCTAAGTGACGGCAACGAATCGATCGAACCCGAGGAAACCATCACCTCGGACGAAACGCCCCACGAGATCGAAGAGAAATCCTTCGCCGACTTCAACGTCCGTGCCGACATCGTGGAATCGCTGGCCGACGCCGGCATCACCCACCCCTTCCCTATCCAGGCCATGACCCTTCCGGTCGCCTTGGGCGGCCATGACATCATCGGCCAGGCCAAGACCGGCACCGGAAAGACCCTCGGCTTCGGCATCCCGGCCCTGCAGCGCGTCGTCGGCCAGGACGACCCCGGCTACGAAAAGCTCGCCGTCCCGGGTGCCCCGCAGGCACTCGTGATCGTTCCCACCCGGGAGCTCGCGGTGCAGGTGGCCAACGACCTCCAGACCGCGTCCCGCAAGCGCAACGCACGCATTGCCACCATCTACGGCGGCCGCGCCTACGAACCGCAGATCGAGGCCCTGCAGAAGGGCGTCGAGCTCGTTGTCGGCACCCCGGGGCGCCTGATAGACCTCTACAAGCAAAAGCACCTGAGCCTGAAGAACGTCAAGATCGTTGTCCTCGACGAGGCCGACGAGATGCTGGACCTCGGCTTCCTGCCCGACGTCGAGACCCTGATCGCAGGCACCCCGGCGGTACGCCAGACGCTGCTGTTCTCCGCCACCATGCCCGGCCCGGTCATCGCGATGGCCCGCCGCTACATGACGCAGCCCACCCACATCCGCGCCGCCGACCCCAATGACGAGGGGCTGACCAAGCGCGATATCCGCCAGCTCATCTACCGTGCGCACAGCATGGATAAGACCGAGGTCGTCTCCCGCATCCTGCAGTCGAAGGGCCGCGGACGCACCATCATCTTCACGAAGACCAAGCGCACCGCCGCGAAGGTGGCCGAGGAACTGGTGGACCGCGGTTTCGCAGCCGCCGCCATCCACGGCGACCTCGGACAGGGCGCCCGCGAGCAGGCCCTGCGTGCCTTCCGCAACAACAAGGTGGACGTCCTGGTGGCCACTGACGTCGCCGCCCGCGGCATCGACGTCGAAGATGTCACGCACGTCATCAACTACCAGTGCGTGGAAGACGAAAAGATCTACCTGCACCGCGTCGGCCGTACCGGCCGGGCCGGCAACAAGGGCACCGCCGTCACCTTCGTCGATTGGGACGACGTTCCGCGGTGGGCCCTCATCAACAAGGCCCTGGGCCTGAACGTGCCTGAGCCGGTGGAGACTTATTCCTCCTCGCCGCACCTGTACACCGACCTGGACATCCCGGAGGGCACCAAGGGCCGCCTGCCGCGCGACAAGCGGGTGCTGGCCGGCGTCGACGCCGAGGTCCTGGAGGATCTTGGCGAGACCGGCAAGAAGAACTCCCGTTCCGGCGGCCGTGGCGGAAAGTCCGACGGCGGACGCCGCCAGGGCGGTTCCGGCGGCTCCGCGTCCAAGGACAGTGACGGCGGCCGTACCCGTACCCGTCGCCGCCGCAGCGAAGGTGAGGCAGCACCGTCGGAGGGCGCAGTCCGTTCCGCCGCCTCGGCCGATGCCCCGCAGTCCGGTGAAGGCACCGGCGAGAAGCCGGCGCGCACCCGCCGTGCCCGCACCCGCCGCCGCAACGGCGAGGTTGTCTCCTCCGCCGCTGAGAACGCCGAGGCATAAACGCCTCAATGACTGACACTGTTTGGGCGCCGGACGGCAGCAACCTGGTGGTGCATGCGGACAACGCCGCGTTCCTCCCCACGCTGCCGGACGGCGCCTTCACACTGATCTACGTCGATCCGCCCTTCAACACGGGCAGGGTGCAGCGCCGCCAGGAAACCCGGATGGTCCGCAACGCCGACGGCGAAGGCGACCGGCTTGGCTTCAAGGGCCGGTCCTACGACACCATCAAGGGCGCCCTGCACAGCTACGACGACGCCTTCAGCGACTACTGGTCTTTCCTGGAGCCCCGGCTGCTCGAGGCCTGGCGGCTGCTGTCCGAGGACGGCACCCTGTACCTGCACCTGGACTACCGCGAGGTGCACTACGCCAAGGTGATGCTCGATGCGATCTTCGGCCGGGAATGCTTCCTCAACGAGATCATCTGGGCCTACGACTACGGGGCACGGGCAAGGAACCGCTGGCCCACGAAGCACGACAACATCCTTGTCTACGTGAAGAACCCGGCGAAGTACCATTTCGACAACGACGAAGTGGACCGGGAGCCCTATATGGCTCCCGGCCTGGTCACAGAGGCCAAGCGGAAAAAAGGCAAGCTGCCCACGGACGTCTGGTGGCACACCATCGTGTCCCCGACCGGCAAGGAGAAGACCGGTTACCCGACGCAGAAGCCCGAAGGGCTGGTGCGCCGGATCGTTTCGGCCTCAAGCCGGCCCGGGGACTGGTGCCTTGACTTCTTCGCAGGGTCCGGGACGCTCGGTGCGGTCGCCGGGAAGCTTGGCCGCAGGTTCGTCTGCGTGGACCAGAACGCCCCCGCAATCGACATCATGCGCAAGCGCTTGGACGGCAAGGCCGAGTTCGTGGAGCAAGCGGCCGACGAAGCCGCAGTCTGATCACACCAACCCGCTGATCACGCCAACCCGCGGTTCCCCTGATTACAGCAGTTCACACCGTCAGAGGCACGCCACCTGGATGCCGTGCTCGGTTTGGCGGTTGTCCACTACGACGTTGGCGCACCTGTTCGCCAACAGTGCGACGGCGTCACCGTTCATGTAGTTCCCCTGCTGGCCGGCCGGAGTGACATGGTCCGTCACGCCGATGAGCGTCAACGATCCCGGCGGAACAAAGATCCACACATCGGGCTCAAAGGGAAGCACCACCCAGTTTCCCTGCACATAGACGGTGCCGATATCGGTTTGCACCGCCGTGGCGTGGGAGGTATCCACGGGCCTGCTGGCATTTTCACAGTGCAGTGCCTGTGCTGCCGGGGCGATGAACATCAACGCGAAGAATGCTGCGCCGACAGCAATGATTTTCCTGATCACAATGACTCCTCTGGGTGCAGAGACCAACAGTGTCCAGCCTCGGCCGATGGCCGCTCCCCAGCATCGGAAACACTACTCGGGCGCGACCCCAAGTCAAGGCATTTCAGGGCCGCACCACGCGGCAGCCCGTGCCCAATTCCTCGATTTGTGCCAGCACCTCCGGGCTGGTGACGTTTTCCCCCAGCACGTTCACCTTGCCCTTGCCGTGGTAGTCGGAGGAACCGGTCATGAACAGCCCGTTCTCCGAGGCGAAACGGCGCAGGAACGCCCTGCCTTCTTCCGGGTTGTCCCGGTGCTCGACCTCCAGGCCCAGCAGGCCGGCGTCGGCCATTTCGTGGTAGGTGCGCTCCCCCACCACCCGGCCGCGCGCGGACGCCACAGGATGAGCGAACACCGGCACCCCTCCTGCGGCCCGGACGAGTTCGACGGCGAACGCCGGCTCCGGCGCGTAGTGCTGTACGAAGTAGCGCGAGCGGGAGCTGAGGATTGCACTGAAGGCTTCCGTGCGGTCGGCGACCGCGCCCGCCGCCACCAACGCATCGGCGATGTGCGGCCGGCCCACCGTCGCACCCGGGGCCACATGGTGGATGACGTCGTCCCAGCTCAGCGGGTAGTCCTCCGCCAGCAGGCTGACCATGCGCTGGGCACGGGTCAGCCGGGCGTCCTTGGATTTGGTGATTTCCTCCAGGAGGCCGGGATGCGCGGGGTCGTGGAGGTAACTCAGCAGGTGGACGCTGATTCCCTCCGCGGTGCGGCAGGAGATCTCCATGCCGGGAACCAAGGCCACGCCGTGTTCCAGGGCCGCCACGGAGGCCTGTGCCCAGCCATCGGTGGAGTCGTGATCGGTCAGCGCCACCACGTCCAATCCGGCCGCCGCGGCTGAGCGGATCAGCTCGCCCGGGGTCTCGGTTCCGTCCGAAACGTTGGAGTGGGTGTGCAGGTCGATCTTCACTTTCCCAGCCTAATCCCCACCGCCTCCCAAACCTCGCTGCGCTCGGTTTGGGCCCCTCGGCGGCGTGGGCCCTTGCAAGGGCCTGCACGTCCCGCTCCGGGCCCGGACCGTCGCGTTGGCCCGCGCCGTGGGCAGATGGGAACATGGGAGCGTGAACGATGCAGAAAACACCCAAAATTCAGCTGAGCAGCCCTTGGAAGACCGCGTCAACAACCGGTCCCAGCGCCCCACATCCGATGCCTTCAAGGCCTTCATGGCCAGCAATTGGGCACCCGCCGCGCAGGTGACCCCTGCGCGCGATGCCGTTGCAGACCATGCTGCCGCCCGCCGTCGGGCAATCTCCGAGAAGTTCGCAGGCGAACGGCTCGTCATTCCGGCCGGCCCCCTGAAGGTCCGTTCCAACGACACCGACTACCGCTTCCGCCCGCATTCGGCCTTCGCCCACCTGACCGGCCTCGGCCTGGACCACGAGCCCGACGCTGTGCTCATCCTGGAACCCGTCGAGGAAGGTAGCGGCGACGACGGCGGCAACCACCGCGCGGCCCTCTACTTCCGCCCGCTTGCCGGCCGGGACACCGAACAGTTCTACGCCGATGCCCGCTCCGGGGAATTCTGGATCGGCGCCCGCCCCACGCTCGCCGAATTCGAAGCGCGGCTGCGCCTGCCGACGGCACACATCGACGAGCTCGAGGTTGCCATCACCAAGAACGTGGGCGCCCCGGAAATCGGCGGAATCTCCATCCGCCTGGTCCGCAAGGTCGACGACAACATTGACGCACTCGTGGACACGGCCCGCTACAACACGGCCAAGGACCCGGAAAACCTGGACCTCGCGGAGCTGGACGCCCTGGACGAACTCCTCAGCGAGGCCCTCTCCGAGCTGCGCCTGCTCAAGGACGAGTGGGAAATCGAGCAGATGAAGACTGCCGTGGCCGCCACGGTGGCCGGCTTCGCCGACGTCGTCCGCGCCCTGCCGCGCGCACTGACGCACGAGCGCGGGGAGCGCGTCGTCGAAGGCGCCTTCTTCGCCCGCGCCCGCGAAGAGGGCAACGAGCTCGGCTACGACACCATCGCGGCCTCCGGCAACAACGCCACTGTCCTGCACTGGACCCGCAACAACGGCAAGGTCAACGCCGGCGAACTGCTGCTGCTGGACGCGGGCGTCGAGGCCGAGTCGCTGTACACCGCGGACGTCACCCGCACCCTTCCCGCCAACGGCACTTTCTCCGATGTTCAGCGCAAGGTCTACGAGGCCGTGCTGGACGCCGCCGACGCCGGTTTCGCCGCCGCGCAGCCGGGCGCGAAGTTCCGTGACATCCACGCCGCGGCCACCAAGGTCCTGGCCGAGCGCCTGGCCGAGTGGGGCCTGCTACCGGTCTCCGTGGAGGAGGCCATCAGCCCCGAGGGCCAGCAGCACCGCCGCTGGATGCCGCACGGTACCAGCCACCACCTGGGCCTGGACGTCCACGACTGCGCGCAGGCCAAGCGCGAACTGTACCTTGACGGCATCCTCACCGAAGGCATGGTGTTCACCATCGAACCCGGCCTGTACTTCAAGAACGAAGACCTCGCCATTCCGGCGGAGTACCGCGGCATCGGCGTACGGATCGAGGACGACATCCTCATGACGGCCGACGGCCCGGTCAACCTGAGCGCAGCCCTGCCGCGCAAGGCAGAGGACGTCGAAGCCTGGATGGCGGGCATCTACCAGGACGCCGAGTAGTCCGGACGGACATGTCCGTCTCCCCGTCACGGGAATGGACATAACACCCATATGTCCATTCCCTGCTGCCGACAGGGGACATGTCCACCTGGGATCGGGTGGACATGTCCACCTGGGATCGGGTGTGGACGGACGCCAAAGGGGCGGGCCACCGGAAGTCCTTCCGGTGGCCCGCCCCTTTCGTTGTCCCTGGCAGTTGGATGCCCGACGGCGGCTACTGCTGCCGGTGCGCGTCCTCGCCTTCGGCGTCCTGGCTGCCGTCTTCGTGGCCGGCGCCGCCCGGCTGGGCGGCTTCCGGATGCGCAAGCGCTGCGGGAGCCTCGCCGGGTTCCACGCGGATGCCATACTGCGGCCGCCCGTCCGGAAGGTCCCGGTAATGCGCCGAGCCGGGCGCGGGGGCTGCCGCCGGGGGCTGTGCAGCCGCGGCGGCGGGCTGTGCCGCCGGCGTTCCGGCCTGCGCGGCGTCGCCGCCCTCCTGGGTTCGCTGCCCATAAGGGTCGCGCCATGCGGCAGGGCGTTCCGGTGCCTGCCCCGGCTCCTGGTAGGGCGGCTGGTACGGCTGTTGCTGGGGCGGAGCCTGCTGGCCCTGGTGGCTGTAGGGCTGCGGAGCACCTGCGGCCTGGGCCGGATTCATCGGCAGCTGGTGGAGCAGGCGGCGGGCTTCCTGTGCCGCTTCGTAGGCCACGATGACGTCGTAGTTGCTGGCAACCACCTGGCTGGTGGAGGTGAAGTCGCGCTTGCCGCGCTGCATGGCATAGGTGACGATCCCGAACAACATGAAGAACGCTGCACCCATCAGCACCGAGGTGATGATGGAGAACGCCCCGCCGGTCGGAGAGAAGAAGGAAAGCATGACGCCCACGAACAGGCCGAACCACATGCCGCTCAAGGCACCGGACAACGCCACCCGGGGGTAGCTCAGCCGTCCGGTCACCCGTTCCACCATCTTGAGGTCGTTTCCCACAATGGAGACATGCTGGACAGGGAACTGCTGGTCCGCCAGGTAGTCCACCGCCTTTTGGGCATCAAGGTACGAGGTGTAGGAGCCAACGGTGTCGCCCTGGGGGACGCTCCGGGACTCCTCCGTGGCCTTGGGTGCACCGAAAATGTTTGCCATAGCCCCATTCTGTCGCATGCACATGTGCGTCGGCTGAAATTCAGCTAAAAGAGAGCAGACTCGGTAGCCTGTAAAGGTGAGCACACAACCTTCCCGCGTCTTTGTCGCGCGCCTGCTCGGCCTCGATGTTTTCGACCCCCTGGGCGATCGTCTTGGCCGCTTGCGCGATGTCGTCGTGCTCTCCCGCGGGACCCGCGGCGCACCGCACGTAGTGGGCATCGTCGTCGAGGTTCCGGGGAAGAAACGGGTCTTCGTGCCGATGACCAGGATCACCTCCATCGACCAGACCCAGATCATCTGCACGGGCCTGGTGAACCTGCGCCGCTTTGAACAGCGCGGCGCCGAAACCCTTGTGGTCGCCGAAATGTTCGACCGCCGCGTCACCCTCGCAGACGGCAGCGGGGACGCCACCATCGAAGACATCGCCATGGACCAGCACCGTTCCAAGGACTGGTTCGTCAGCAAGCTGTTTGTCCGCCGGGGCCACTCGCTTTCCCCGCTCAGCCGGTTGCGCCGCAACGAGACCATGATCATCGACTGGGCGGATGCCCAGCAGGGTGCCCGCACCGAACCGCAGGCCGCCACCCAGTTCGTGGCAACGCACGAGGACCTCAAGCCGGCCGACTTCGCCGAGGCCCTGCAGGAGATGAGCGACAAGCGCCGCCTTGAGGTCGCCAGCGAACTCCAGGACGAACGCCTCGCCGACGTCCTCCAGGAACTCCCGGAGGACGACCAGGTGGAGATCCTTTCCGCCCTCGACGTCGAACGCGCCGCCGACGTGCTGGAAGAAATGGATCCGGACGACGCCGCCGACCTCCTCGCCGAGCTCCCCACCGCCCAGGCGGAGGAACTGCTCCAGCTCATGGAACCGGACGAGGCCGAGGACGTCCGGCGCCTGCTCGAATACGACGAGGACACCGCCGGCGGCCTCATGACCCCCGTGCCGGTGATCCTGCCGCCCGAAGCAACAGTGGCCGAGGCCCTCGCCCACGTCCGCCGCGAAGAACTCTCCCCCGCCTTGGCTTCCTCGATCTTCATCACCCGCCCTCCCTTGGAGACGCCCACGGGCCGCTTCCTCGGCGTCGTGCATATCCAACAGCTGCTGCGCTTCCCGCCGCCGGAACCGCTCGGCAACCTGGTGGACAAGAACCTGGAGCCGCTGTCAGACCACGCGCATATCAGCGAGGTCGCCCGGACCCTGGCCACCTATGACCTCAATTCCCTTCCGGTCGTTGACGACGCCGGCCGCCTGGTGGGGGCGGTGACTGTTGATGACGTGCTGGATCACCTGTTGCCCGATGACTGGCGCGCCCATGAGGATGACGCCCCTGTGAAGAAGCTTGGAGGCCGGATTGGCTGACAACACCCCGCCCAAGCCCGGTTCCCGCAGCGGCAAGCTGCCCTCGTTCGGAGGCCTCGACACTCCCCTGAGCGGCCGCAAACGGATCCTGCCTACGTTCCGCCCGAACCCGGACGCCTTCGGCAACGCCACGGAAGGCTTCGCCCGCTTCATGGGCACGCCGCAGTTCCTGGTCTACATGACTGTCTTCTGTCTCTTCTGGTTGGGCTGGAACAGCTTCGCCCCGCAGGAGTGGCAGTTCGACCGCATGGATCTGGGTTTCACGCTCCTGACTCTTATGCTGTCCCTCCAGGCTTCCTATGCCGCTCCCCTGCTGCTGCTCGCCCAGAACCGGCAGGATGACCGCGACCGGGTCTCGCTGCAGCAGGACCGCCAGCAAGCCGCACGCAACCTGGCCGACACTGAATACCTGACGCGGGAACTGGCTTCCCTGCGCATCACGCTGCGCGAGGTCGCCACCCGCGACTACGTCCGCGCGGAACTGCGCTCCATGCTGGAGGACCTGCTGGAGGCGCAGGAGGAGCTCCGTGCCCATGAGACGGCGGACAGCGGCGAGGGCGAAAGTCCCCGCGAAAAGGTCAAGGAAAAGCTGAGGGAGAAGCGGGACAAGCAACGGAACCCGCGCACCCAGCAGATCCCCAAGGTCCGCCCCCAGCACTCCACCGGGCAACTGCCTGGCGGGAACCAGCCCGAAAGCCGGCACTGAAACACATGAGCACACCGTCCCAAGAGGCACTCGACGCCGCCCTGGCAACTGTCATCGACCCCGAGCTCCGCCGGCCCATCACCGAGCTCGGAATGCTGGAGTCGGTCCGCGCGGATGCCTCCGGCACTGTCCACGTGGCCGTGCTGCTGACCATCGCCGGCTGCCCGCTTCGGGACACCATCACCGCCGACGCCACGGCAGCACTTTCGCGCGTCCCCGGCGTCACCGGCGTGGACGTGGAACTGAAGGTCATGGACCAAGCCCAGCGCGACGCCCTCAAGGAGCGGCTCCGCGGCCCCGGCGGGCAACGCGGCATCCCGTTCAACCAGCCCGGTTCCCTCACGAAGGTCTACGCCGTCGCGAGCGGCAAGGGCGGTGTGGGGAAGTCCTCGGTGACGGTCAACCTTGCCTGCGCCCTGGCGGAACGCGGCCTGCGGGTGGGCATCGTCGACGCCGACGTCCACGGATTCTCCGTGCCCGCGCTCATGGGCATCACCCAGCCGCCCACCCGCGTGGACGACATGATCCTGCCCCCTGTGGCCTTCGGGGTGAAGGTGATCTCCATCGGCATGTTCGTCGAAGGGAACAAGCCGGTCGCCTGGCGGGGCCCCATGCTGCACCGGGCGCTTGAGCAGTTCCTCACCGACGTGTACTTCGGCGATCTGGACGTCCTGTTCCTGGACCTTCCGCCCGGCACCGGGGACATCGCGATCTCCGTCGCCCAGCTGCTGCCCGGCGCAGAAATCCTGGTGGTCACCACCCCCCAGGCGGCCGCCGCGGAAGTCGCCGAGCGTGCGGGCACCATCGCTGCCCAGACGGGCCAGAAGGTGGCCGGCGTCGTGGAGAACATGTCGTTCCTGGAAATGCCCGACGGCGGCCGGATGGAACTGTTCGGAAGCGGCGGCGGGGAGCTCCTCGCGAAGCGGCTCGGAGCAGTGGTTGAAAGCGACGTTCCGCTGCTGGGCCAGATCCCGCTGGACATCCGGCTCCGCGAAGGCGGGGACGCGGGACGGCCCGTGGTGTTGGCGGCGCCGGAGACGGCCGCGGCCCAGGCGCTGCAGGACATTGCCGGCAGGATCCAGGCCAGGCCGCGGGGACTGGCGGGGATGCCGCTGGGAATCCAGCCGCGCTAGGCGGGCTTCCCCTCGTTTGAAATCCGGGGCTAGGTGGCTTCGCTGTCGAAGGGGGCGGCTTCGCCCTCGGCGAGCCGCTCCACCACCCGGGCGGGCTGCTGCGGAGCCGGTTCGGCCGCGACGGCGGCAACCGCTGCGGCAGGTGCGCCCGCGCTGACCGGCTTCGTGTCGTCGTCGAGCAGCGCTTCCTTGATGATGCGGCGCGGGTCGTACTGGCGCGGGTCGTACTTCTTCCAGTCGACCTCGTCGATGTCGATGCCGACTTCTTCCTTGATCTGCTCCCGGGCGCCCGAAGCCATGCGGCGCACTTCCTTGACCAGATTTGCCAGTTTCTGGGTGTATTCGGGCAAGCGGCTGGGACCGATCACCAGAACACCGATGATCAGCAGGAGCAGAAACTCCGGGCCATTGATTCCAAACACGCTACGAAGATTACCCTGTCCGTTGCCTTGCTCAGAAACCAGCGAGGTTGGCCAGGGTGCGAAGTCCGCGCCGGACCCTGTCCTGCCAGTTGTCCGGAGTTCCGGCGGCAGGAGGAAGCATGGAATCACCCGCACGCACGAGCTCCGGGACGGCGTCGTCAGCCTTCTCCGCGGGCAGGTCGGAGGCATAGCTCAGCAGGGCCGCCGGAGAGCGGTAGACAGCCTCCCAGCGGGTTCCGTGGCTGACTGAGAGCCTGGCGCCGGAGGCCGTGTTTCCCTGGAAATGCTGTTCAACAACAGTTGCGTGATGCGTGCCGTCGGTCAGTTCCAGCTCGACGGCGGGACGGCCGTCCTGCATGGTGGCCCTTGCGGACACCACCCGGAAACCCATGCCGGAGAGTTCCGGACATGCCCAGCCCTTGTTGCGCAGTTCGGCCAGTTGAGCGGCGCTCAGGGCCACGCTGCCGTCCTTCACCGTGGCATCTCCGGGGACGTTCCCGGGGACGGTGGGTTCGAGGGAAAGGTTGCCGGCCAGGGACGCACCCACCAGGCTGCGCACTTCACGATCCGCCGCGCCGGCCGCCTCAGGACGCACGTCACCGGCCACCACGTAGGCTGCAGCGGCGAGCGCCCCGGCACTGACCAGCAATCCTCCGGCAGCAATCCCTGCCGCCCTGAAAACGAGGACGGTGCGGCGCGTGCTGGGGGCCCGCCCCATGCCGGCATCGCCTGATTCGGCAATCCTGCGAGTCTGTTCAATTAGCCGTGCCGTAAGTTCCTGGCTGGCTTCGGGCACGCTCGCCTTCCGCAACCGCTCCAGGTACTGGCGTTCGCGGAGCACCTCGGACTGGCATTGCGCACAGCCTTTGAGGTGTTCCGGTGTCCGCTTGTGCCGCAGGCCACGCCCGGGCGCTGGCCGCCGCCCGTTCAGCAAACCCATGGCGACCTCAATGCAGTCCGGCGATCCGGGGCATCTTCAGCCGCGGCGCGCGGGCCTTGGCGGGTCGAGGGTCGCGGTGCGCGAGCTTCTCGCGCAGCATGGTGCGGCCGCGGTGGATCCGCGACCTGACGGTGCCAAGCTTGACGCCCAGCGCCTCGGCGACCTCATCGTAGGAGAGGCCTTCAAGGTCGCAGAGGACGACGGCGGCCCGGAAGTCCGGCGGGAGTTCCTCGAGGGCGCGCTGGACGTCGAGGTCCAGGTTGTTCAGTTCGAAGCTCTGCTCCGGCCCCGGTTCCTGGCCGGGAAGGCGTGATTCGGCGTCCTCGGCCAGCGCGTCGAAGCGGATCCGGCTCTTGCGCCTCGCCTGGTCCAGGAAGAGGTTCGTGGTGATGCGGTGGAGCCAGCCGTCCAAGGTGCCCGGCTTGAAGTTCTCCAGGGAACGGAACACGCGGACGAAGACCTCCTGGGTGAGGTCTTCGGCGTCGAACTTGTTTCCCGTGAGGCGGTAGGCAAGGCGGAAGACCTTGGCGGAATGGTTCTCCACCACTTCCTCCCAGCTGGGCGCGACCCATTCCGCGCTTGTCTGTTCTGCGCCGGTGGCTTCCGCGGCTGTTGTACGGAATTGCGCAGCAATTTCTGCCGGCATCGTCCGCTCCCCTCGCACCCTGTGGTCACCCGGTGCTATGGTGCCGCCACCGCTCGGGTGGCTGGAAAAATATCATCGCAGGATTCGCTGGGAGTTTCCTGACTGCGGCCGGTTTTCTCCTCAGGGCTGATTTTCCCGCCCGGGTACCAGACACAGTCGCGTTGTACCCGGTGGAGCCGGTCCCGCGGCCCCGCACCAAGTAGGCTTGGGAGGACAATCCCCTTTGCCCGGAAAGCGAAATCCCATGAGTGCCGACAAGTCAAGCAGCTGGTCCTACGCAGAAGACTTTCCTGCCGAGGACGAGGTGCTGCTCCGCGCCCGGGAACGCTCCTTCGAACTTGGAGTGACTGCAGTCAGCGCGGGAGTCGGCGCGGTGCTGACCGTGCTGGCCGCGGCCTCGAAGGCCCAGACCGTGGTGGAGGTCGGCTCCGGGGCTGGCGTCTCGGGAGTCTGCCTGCTTCGCGGACTCGGTCCGCAGGGCGTCCTGACGACCATCGATACCGACGTCGAACACCTCAAAGCGGCGCGCGAGGCCTTCCTCGAGTCCGGCAGCCCGGCGAACCGCACCCGCACCATTTCCGGGCGGGCAGCGGACGTGCTCCCCCGGCTGACTGACTCGGCATACGACCTGGTGTTCATCGACGCCGACAAGGCGAACTTCCCTGTCTACGTCGAGCAGGCGGTGCGGCTCCTGAAGCGGGGCGGCACCCTAGTGGTCAACGACGCCCTCGACAAGGACCGTGTCTCCAACCCCGCTGCGCGGGATGCCACCACGGTTGTCCTGCGGCAGGTCGGCAAGGCAATCCGCGACGACGAGCGCCTCGCCTCGGCGATTCTGCCGACGGGCGACGGCCTGCTGGTGGCCGTGAAGAAGTAGCGCCGCAAACGAGCGTCAAACAAAAAAGCAGGGCCCCGGCTCCTCGCCGGGCCCTGCCCTGTAAGAACTATTCAGTAACGCCTACCAGGCATTCCTTCAGGTTCGCCGCTTCCGCTGCGTTCAGCTCGACAACGAGCCGTCCTCCGCCTTCGAGCGGCACACGCATGATCAGGCTGCGGCCCTCTTTGGTTACTTCCATAGGGCCGTCGCCTGTACGTGGTTTCATAGCCGCCATTAGGAAAATCCCCTCCAGTTGTCCCAAATCTGCCAGCCCGGCCGGGCTGGCTCCGCGCGGCAAGTGCAGCTTCGGCAGCTACGACCCAAGGGCCGTCGTCGCCGGGTGCCCGGAGGCACCCCCTGACCTTGCTTGTGTCCATTATCCCGTAATTACCCGTGCGTAGCTAATCGAATGGATTTACTGGAGGTGCCGCATGGGCCCTGTGGAGCCCCGGATCGACGCGGATCCTAGGGCGGATAGTCACCGCCGCCAGGCAATTGTGCCCAGGCCCAAAGCCACACGATCCAGACGATCTGGAGGAGGATAAACATCACGGTCACGGTTCCCCGGTAGGCACGGGAACGCGAGAGCAGGGCTGCCCCCAGCGCCAGTGGAAACAGCGGAAGCAGCATCCGGAAAGTGCTCGTCTGCGGATGGAGGAACACCAGCAGGTAGCCCATGTAGCAGGCGCACCAGAGGCGCAGTTCAGTGCCGAGTGCGCGCGCCGGCGGGCTCATCAGCATCAAGGCAAAGAGTCCTGCGAATACGAACGGCGCCAGGATGCCGAGCACCGGACCGAACAAGGTCTGGCCGGTATCGAACCAGGGTTTGAAGGGCACAAGGTCATCGCCGCGCCAGGCGGTCTCCGTCCGGGTGTAGGCCCGGATGTCCCCGGTCCGCGCCCATGCCAGGAGCGGCCAGGCAAGCGCGCCGGCAGCGCTGACGACGGCCAGCGCCCCGAGAGCCGCCAGTTCCTTCGTTCCCGGCACATTGCCGCCGGCAGCGTCAGCCCGGCCACGCACAAACTTCAGCCAGCATTGGTAGGCCAGGAAAAGCCCCACCATCGCCGCGAAGGGCACGCCTGTGGGCCGCGAAAGGCACATGAGCACAACCACGGGCATGGCGGCCAGGTATCTGCGCCGCACCACCAGCAGGAGCGAGGCGGCCAGCAGCAGCAGGTTCAGCGGTTCGGCGTAGGGCACTTGCAGGACCGCCGAAACCGGGAAGGTCGAGAAGAACACCACGCCCCACAGGGCCGTACCACGGTCCGCGAATTCCCTGAAGAGCAGGAACACCACCAGGGCTGCACCGAGCCCGGCCAGCATCGCGACAATGGTGAGGGCTGGCAGGATCCCGAGGCCGGTGAGCATCGACAAACCCCGGCCCAAAGCAGGGAACAAGGCGTAGAAGGCC
The DNA here is from genome assembly GCF_049913155.1 of Arthrobacter sp. R-11. GTDB lineage: Bacteria > Actinomycetota > Actinomycetes > Actinomycetales > Micrococcaceae > Arthrobacter. Next base: position 3,058,749 of record NZ_CP183979.1, read on the forward strand.
CAGGTGTTCTCCTCCACCGAGCCATCAGCATTGAGCGGCAGCACCGACGGGTAGCCGTTTTGGGCGGCCTGCGCATACCAATGACCGTCCCAGATACTGATGAAATCCCAATACCCCGGCGAGGGGGGATACCAGGGGTTGATTCCCTGGTGCAGCGCCGCCGCCATGAAGATGCAGGCGCTGACGATCCGGGCGGCGAGGTAGACGAGGGACACCTGGAGCCACCACGGCCAGACCGCCGCCAGGCGCAGCAGGCCGCCACCGCGCCGGAGGCCGCTTCCCGGCAGTTCCGTCCGGAAGGAGCGGCTCACGTCCCGGTGTCCCCGTCATGGGAGCCGGCAGCCTCCAGGAACCGTTTGAGGCCGCTGATCTCGGCGTCCTTAGCCGCAAGTTGCTCGCGCAGATCATCGAGCACCTGGTCCACCTGGTCCATGCGGTAACCCCTCAGCGCAAGGGCGAAACGCACGGCGTCGACGTCGGACGGGCTTGCGTTCTCCGGAAGCAGTACCGGCGGGAGGTTGGGCACGGTTTCATCCAGCCCGACGGCGGACCCGCCGCCGCGCAAGGCGCCGGTCGCCAGGAACGCCGCGGCGCCCACGACCACCACCGCCAGGAAAACCAGGAAGAAGCTCACAACCCCCATCGTGCCAGACCTTGGCCGGGACTACTCCGGCCGCTGGTCGCCGTTGCTCGACGGCGGACGCGGGATTCCGTGCAACACGCGGTGTACGGCGTCGGCGGGGTCGTCCACCAGCTGGATGAGGTCCAGGTCCTTTTCGGACACCATCCCCTCCTTCACCAGCGTCTCCCGGATCCATTCGATCATGGGGCTCCAGAAATCCACGCCCAGCAGCACGATCGGGAAGGAGGTGACCTTGCGGGTCTGCACGAGGACCATTGCCTCGAACAGTTCATCGAGGGTCCCGAGCCCGCCGGGCAGGACGATGAAGCCCTGGGCGTACTTGACGAACATGGTCTTGCGGGCGAAGAAGTACCGGAAGTTGATTCCCAGGTCCACCCAACGGTTGAGGCCCTGCTCGAACGGCAGTTCGATGCCAAGGCCGACCGAGACTCCATTGCCCTCGACCGCACCCTTGTTGGCCGCTTCCATGGAACCCGGACCCCCGCCGGTGATCACGGCGACCCCTGCCTCAGCCAGGTGGCGACCCACCTGCACGCCCATCTCATAAAAGGAACTGCCGGGCTTGGTACGGGCAGAGCCGAAGACACTGACGGCCGGTCCGAGTTCAGCCAGTGCCCCGAACCCTTCAACGAACTCGCTCTGGATTCGCAGGACGCGCCAGGGGTCGGTGTGGATGAACTGGTCCGGTCCGCGGGTGTCCAACAGCCGCTGGTCCGACATCGGCGCCGCGGCCTGTTTCCGGCGGAGCTCCAGCGGCCCTTTGTGTTTCGCAGGCGCTTCCGCGATGAAGGCCGGTGCGGGCACAACGGCGCCCTGTTTGCCGTTCGCGTCCCGGGCCGGAGGCGGTGTCTGTCCTGAAGGCTGGCTGGTGCTCATTGACCAAGGCTATTACGTCTTCCTGCCCAGCAAGTTCCCGCTGGAAGGGGGTGTTGCGGCACGCCCGGGCAGAGGTATCTGTTCAGTCACGATCTGCGGAAAGTTGCTGTGATCCGGATCATCTTTGGAGATTTCTTCGCTAGATTCGTCCTATGACTACTCAAGCGTCCGGCGATGCGCTCGTCTCACTGAACGGTGTCAACAAGCACTACGGCCAGCTGCACGTCCTCAAAGACATCAACCTCCAGGTCCGCAAGGGCGAGGTGGTGGTGGTCATCGGTCCGTCGGGGTCGGGCAAGTCCACCCTGTGCCGCGCCATCAACCGGCTGGAAACGATCGATGCCGGCGACATCTCGATCGATGGCAAGCACCTCCCGGAGGAAGGCAAGCAGCTGGCACACCTGCGGGCCGACGTCGGGATGGTCTTCCAGTCCTTCAACCTCTTCGCACACAAGACGATCCTGGAGAACGTCACCCTCGGCCCCATCAAGGTCAAGGGCATGAACAAGGCCGAGGCGGAGAAGGAGGCCATGAAGCTGCTCGAACGCGTCGGCGTCGGGCACCAGGCCCCCAAGCTTCCCGCCCAGCTCTCCGGCGGCCAGCAGCAGCGCGTCGCGATCGCCCGCGCCCTGGCCATGAAGCCCAAGGTCATGCTCTTCGACGAACCGACCTCGGCCCTGGACCCCGAAATGATCAACGAGGTCCTGGACGTCATGGTCCAGCTCGCCAAGGAAGGCATGACCATGATCGTGGTCACCCACGAGATGGGCTTCGCCCGCAAGGCCGCGGACCGGGTGGTCTTCATGGCCGACGGCCAGATCGTCGAGGACGCCACGCCCGAGGAATTCTTCACCAACCCGCAAAGCAACCGGGCCAAGGACTTCCTCTCCAAGCTGCTGACCCACTAGTCCGAGCAACACCTTGATCCGTTCCACATTCGCACCCAGGCCGCATCCCCGGCCCAATGAAAGGAATGTCATGAAGTCTCTCATCACCCGGAGGAAATCCCTCCTGGTCGCTGCCGGTGCAGCCCTTGCCCTGACCCTGAGCGCCTGCGGTGGCGGCGGCACGCCGGGCGGCACGGCTTCCGAAGGCACCGCTCCGTACAAGGTTGCCGAGAACGTCTCACTCACCGGCAGCCCCACCTTCGACAAGATCAAGTCCGACGGCAAGATCCGGATCGGCGTCAAGCAGGACCAGCCCGGCCTGGGCTTCAAGGACGCAGCCACCGGCGAATACAGCGGCTTCGACATCGAAATCGCCAAGTGGGTCGCCGCGTCCCTGGGTTTCTCGAAGGACAAGATCGAATTCAAGCCGATCCCGTCCGCGAACCGTGAGTCTGCCATCACCAACGGCGACATCGACTACTACGTGGGCACCTACTCCATCACGGACAAGCGCAAGAAGCAGATCGATTTCGCCGGCCCGTACTTCATCACCGGCCAGGGCCTCCTGGTGAAGAAGGACAACAGCACCATCAACAGCGAGAAGGACCTTGACGGCAAGAAGGTCTGCTCCGCCACCGGCTCCACGCCGATCCAGAACATCAAGGCGAACTTCCCCAAGGCCGTTCCCCAGGAATTCGAGACCTACTCGCAGTGTGTCGACTCCCTCAAGAGCGGCACGGTTGACGCCGTCACCACCGACCAGGCCATTCTCATCGGCTACGCCGCCCAGGATCCCGACAACCTGAAGGTGGTCGGCGAACCGTTCACCACCGAGAAGTACGGTGTCGGCCTGACGAAGGGCGACAAGGCGCTGCGCACCTTCATCAACGACATGTTCACGAACGGCAAGGACACCTGGCAGAAGATCTACGACTCCACCCTCGGTACCTCCGGCACCAAGGTTGAACAGCCGGCCGTAGACAACTACTAGAATCCGACGGCGGTGGCGTGGCCGTGCGGCCACGCCACCGTTTCCTCCCCTGAGCGAAAGCGATTAGCTCGTGAGTACTCTGTTCGACAACATGGACCTGTTTGTCACCGGGTTCAAGAACACACTGATTCTCTTCTTCTTTTCGGCGATTGCGGCCCTGATCCTCGGGACCATCGTCGGGGCAATGAGGGTCTCCCCCATCCCCGCCGCCCGCGCCACCGGCACCCTGTACGTCAACGTCATCCGCAACACCCCCCTGACGCTGGTGCTGTTCTTCTTTGCCCTCGGCTACCCGAAACTCGGCTTGCCCCCTATTGACTTCATCACGGCTGCAATCATCGGTCTGAGCCTGTACACCGCCACCTACATTGCAGAGACGCTGCGTTCCGGCATCAACACCGTGCCGCTGGGACAGGCGGAAGCGGCCCGCGCCATCGGCCTCACCTTCGGCCAGACCCTCAGCCTGGTGGTGCTGCCCCAGGCTTTCCGGTCAGTGATCCCGCCGCTCTTCAGCGTCTTGATCGCGCTGCTCAAGAACACCACGGTCGCGGCCGGTTTCTCCGTGGCCGAGGCCGGTGCCATCCGCGCCAACCTTTCCGAACGCGGCGAGCCGGCCCTCGTGGGGCTGCTGTGGGTCGCACTGGTCTTCATCATCCTGGTGGCTGGGCTCTCACTGCTCCAGCGTTACTTCGAAAACAAGTGGAGGGTTGCGCGATGACCTCGGTACTCTTTGATGCCCCGGGCCCCAAGGCGAAGACCCGCTACCTGTGGCTCGGCGCCCTCGCAACGCTGCTGGTCGTCGGAGTGGTGGCGTTCGTCATCATCCGCTTTGCGGAATCCGGCCAGTTCACCGCGGCAAAGTGGCAGATCTTCACCTTCCCCCTGGTCCAGCAGACGATCCTGCAGGCAACCGGAGCCACGCTCAGCGCCTTCGCCACCGCGGCCGTCCTGAGCCTCGCAGTCGGCGTCATCCTGGCGGTGGGCAAGCTTTCGGACCACAAATGGGTCTCGGTCCCGTGCTACTGGTTCGTTGAACTGTTCCGGGCCGTTCCCCTGCTGATCCTCATGATGATCATCTACTACGGCCTCCCCACCCTCGGGATCCAAGGCATCACCCCGTTCACCGCGGTGGTAGCCGGCCTGACCCTCTACAACGGCTCCGTCCTCGCTGAAGTCTTCAGGGCCGGCATTGAATCGCTGCCCAAGGGCCAGCGCGAGGCCGGGGTGGCGATCGGCCTCCGCAAGTCGGGCGTGATGCTTCACATCCTGTTCCCGCAGGCCTCCCGTGCCATGCTTCCGGTGATCATCTCGCAGCTCGTGGTGATCCTGAAGGACACCGCGCTTGGCTTCATCGTGACCTACAACGAAGTGCTGTTCCAGGCCAAGTTCTTCGGCTCCCAGGCCCAGTACGGCTCGCCGATCGTTCCCGCGGCAATCGTGGCAGCCGTAATCTACGTCGGCCTCTGCCTGATCCTCGCAGCTATTGCCAAGTACGTGGAGAAGCAGCTCAGCCACAGCAAGAAGCTGGCGAAAGGCGGGCCGGCACCCGTCGCCGTCGCTGAGAAGGTCAATCTCGAGAGTCAGTAACGCTGCGCACCAGAAACAAAACAGCTCCCCGCCATCGTTGTGGCGGGGAGCTGTTGTCGTAGCAGGCGGCGCGCTCAGTCAGCCAGCCACAGCCGCAGCGCACGGAAGCACTCGCGGATGGCATCGGCATCGACATGTTCGTTGTCCTTGTGGGCCAGCAAGGCGTCGCCGGGGCCGAAGTTCACCGCCGGCACGCCCAGTTCACTGAAGCGCGCGACGTCGGTCCAGCCGTATTTCGGCTTGGGCTCGGCGCCGACGGCGGCCACGAAGGAGGCGGCGGCGGGGTGGTTCAGTCCGGGCCGGGCGCCGGCGGCCGCGTCGGTGCGGACGACGTCGAAACCTTCGAGGAGTTCGCGGACGTGGGCTTCGGCCTGGTCCGGGTTCTTGTCCGGGGCGAAGCGGTAGTTGATCTCCACCACGCAACGGTCCGGGATTACGTTGCCGGCGGTGCCGCCGTTGATCTTCACCGCGTTGAGGCTTTCGCGGTAGTCCAGGCCGTCCACGTTGATGGTCCGGGGCTCGTAGGCGGCCAGCCTGGCCAGGATCGGGGCGGCGTCGTGGATGGCGTTGTGGCCCATCCAGGCACGGGCCGAATGCGCTGCCTCGCCCACCGTGGTGACGTCGAAACGCATGGTGCCGTTGCAGCCGCCTTCCACCGTGCCGTCCGTGGGTTCCAGGAGGATGGCGAAGTCGCCGCGCAGCAATTCGGGGTAATTACGGACCAAGCGGCCCAGCCCGCTCTTCTCGGCTTCCACTTCCTCGTGGTCGTAGAACACGAAGCTGACGTCCTTGGCCGGCTCCGCGCCGCCGTCGAACATCGTCGCGGCCAGCGCCAGCTGCACCGCCACGCCGCCCTTCATGTCGGTGGCACCGCGGCCGTACAGGACGCCGCTGCCAGGCACACCGGAATCCCAGCTGGACGGGACGGTGCCGCGGGCGCCTTCGGTGACGGGCAGCGGAACGGTATCCAGGTGGCCGGCGAGGATGACGCGTTCGGAGCGTCCGAACTCGGTGCGGGCGACGATCGCGTCACCGTCCCGGACGATGTGCAGCCCCGGGATGGCGCGGAGGCCGTTCTCCACGGCGTCTGCCAGGGCGGTTTCATTTCCGGACACGCTGTTGATGTCCATGAGCGCGGCGGTGAGCAAAGCGACGTCTTGTCGCAGGTCAAGAACAGGAACGGATTCTACGGTCACCCGTCCACTTTATCCGGAGAAATGCGACCACCCGGGCGGTTTCACGGTTTCTGCCGGGCCAGCCACGCTCGCTAGACTTGACGCCATGACTGAAACCGCCGCGTCTGCCGTTCCCGACAACACCTCCGCTGCCGATCGTGCCGCCTACGGCTTCGGCCTGGCAACCATCGCCACCAATGCCGCCGGTGAAGCCACCGTGCTGGATGTCTGGTTCCCGGAACCCGCCCTGGGCGTGGCAGCTGAGTCCCTGCGTTCGATCGAGAACGCCGACGAGTCCCTGACCGCACTGGCTGCAGACGGCGATGACGCCGCCCGCGGCACCCAGCAGAAAGTGGTCTTCGCCCAGATCAACCTGGATGAAGCCCCTGCGGACACCGTGGACGCCTACCTCCGCCTGCACCTGCTCTCGCACCGCCTGGTCAAGCCGAACAGCATCAACCTCGACGGCATTTTCGGCAAGCTTCCCAATGTCGTGTGGACCAACTTCGGACCCGCCGCCGTCGAAGGTTTCGAACTGACCCGCGCCCGCCTGCGCAAGCGCGGTCCGGTTACGGTCTACGGCATCGACAAGTTCCCGCGCATGGTGGACTACGTTGTGCCCGCCGGTGTCCGCATCGCCGACGCCGACCGGGTCCGCCTGGGCGCCCACCTCGCCGACGGCACCACCGTCATGCACGAAGGCTTCGTGAACTTCAACGCCGGCACCCTCGGCACCTCCATGGTGGAAGGCCGCATCTCCGCGGGCGTCGTGGCCGGTAACGGCACGGATGTCGGCGGCGGCGCCTCGATCATGGGTACCCTGTCCGGCGGCGGCAAGGAGCGGATTGCCCTGGGCGAACGCGTGCTCCTGGGCGCCAACTCCGGCGTGGGCATCAGCATCGGGGACGACTCCGTGGTGGAGGCCGGCCTCTACGTAACCGCCGGCACCCGCGTCCGCGTCCCCGGACCGAAGGACGAAAACGGCGAGGACACCTCCAGCATCGTCAAGGCCATTGAGCTGTCCGGCATGCCGAACCTGCTGTTCCGCCGCAACTCCACCACCGGCGAAGTGGAGGTGCTTCCCCGCAAGGGCCAGACCGTGGAACTCAACGAAGCACTCCACGCCAACTGACCGGACCGGATGCGCCGCCTCCGACGCACCCTCACACTGCTGCTGGCGCTGGCCCTCACGGCGGGCGCCGTCTACGCAGTCACAACGGTCCTGCAGCGCTCCGAGACCCTGGTCACGGAGCGCTGCACCGCCGTCGTCGGCACTGCCTCCTTTGAGCTGGCAACCGACCAGGCCGCCAACGCGGCCCTCATTACCTCCGTTGCGGTGCGCCGTGGGCTGCCGCCCCGCGCCGCGACCATCGCGCTGGCCACGGCCATGCAGGAGTCCAGGCTCCGGAACATCGACTACGGCGACCAGGCCGGCCCGGACTCCCGTGGCCTCTTCCAGCAGCGGCCTTCCCAGGGCTGGGGCACGGAGGCCCAGGTCATGGACCCCGTCCACGCCAGCAACGCCTTCTACAACGGTCTGGTGAAGGTTCCCGACTACCAGTCGATGGAAATCACCGAAGCAGCCCAGACCGTCCAGCGTTCAGCGTTCCCGCAGGCCTACGCGCAGCATGAAGCCATGGGCCGTGCCTTCGCGTCCTCCCTCACCGGACAGTCCTCCGCTGCGCTGGACTGCACCCTGCGGACCGCGGACAGCGCCGGGAATCCCGACGACGTCGTGGCAGCGATGACGACGGCGTTCGGCCGCGTTTCCGCAACGAGCCAGGGCCGTACGGTTCGGATCGATTCGGGCCGCTACTCCCGCGGCTCCGGGGCATGGGCGCTGGCCCAGTGGACCGTGGCGAACGCCAAGTCCCTGTCGGTCACGCAGGTGGAGCTGGACGGCCATACCTGGAACAGGGACAACCACAAGGGCTGGCAGGAATCCGCGGCTGCCCCCGGAACACTGACGGTCACTGTCTCGGCACCGCGTGGCTGAACCGCCCCGCGTGGCCCGGTGCTCAAGCGTGGCCCGGTGCTCAAGCGTGGCCTTGGTGCTCAAGCGTGGCCTTTGTGCTCAGGCGAGCATCTCCACGACCGGCTGCACATAGCTGCGGAAGATCTCCGGTTGGGAGAGCAACTTGTCGCTCATGATCATCTTGTCCGGTTCCAGATACCAGGCCCGGGGTTCGTTCAAGGGCAGTTCGATGATGCTGAGCCGGAAGTCCCGGGAGCTGCGCCCGACTTCCAGAAGCCGGTCCTGGACCAGGTCCCCCAGCATCAGGGTGGCGCCGCTGGCCTCCCGTTCGGCTTCGATCTCCTGGTACTCCGCCACACGTTCGCGGGCCCAGCTCAGAGCGGCGCCGAAGTGCGCCTGCAGCACCCGCTGAAGCGCCGGGGAATTTGCGAAGGCCTTGAATTCCGGGGGTGACAGCTCGGGGGCTTCATCGGGGTAGGCCTTCAGCAACTGGCGCCACCAGGCTTCCCATTCTGTTTTGAGGGCGCTCATTCCGCCCACCTCCGCCGTCAGGTGGCTGTGGTCCGCATGCCTGACTTTCGGGGTGGCATGGGAAAGGGCGGGCGTTCCCGCACCGTCCAGTCCTGCGACATCCCTCAGATACAAGGCAATGAGAATCGGAGATGACGTATCCATGGTTATCCGCCATCCCTGACCGCCTGCGTCATGCATCCGAATGCCTCCTTTGGCCGGTGCCTGTCCAGACTTCCAGTTTATTCCTGTTGTCCCCCGAGGTTAACCGCGGTGGGAAAGCATGCCCAGGCCCGCCAGATGCGCTTCGAGGACATCCCGGCACATCTGTGCGGTCATCCATTCGGATTGCAGCAGGGCGTGCAGGCACAGTCCATCCAGCGTCGCGAGGAGCCTTTCGGCCTCCGTGACGAGGATGTCCTGCTGCTCAGCACTGCCGGGCAGCAGCTGCATGATCAGCTGCCCGACGACGGCGGCCACTGCCCGGTGGCTGCGTGCGGCCTCCGCTGCGAACACCGCTTTGATCCGGGCGGCATTGCGGAAAGCCAGCCAGACGCAGACGTCGACGGCTCTTTCCTCGTCCAGCGGCAGGAGCTGCCCCAGGAGCAGCAGCACTGCCTCGTGATGGCCGGGACTGCCCGGGACTTCCTGCCGGACGGCGTCCAGGGAAGCCTCGAGCCGGCCGGCGATCCGGTCGATCACCACGGAGAAGGAGTGCTGGAGCAACTCGTCGCTGGTGGCGAAGTAGTGCCGCACCGAGCCCACGGCCAGCCCTGCTTCGTCTGCCACTTCGCGCAGGGAAGCCCGTTCCAGCCCGTCGGAGGCGATGATCCTGAAGACGGCGTCGACCACATCCTGGCGCCTGGCGCTGGCATCTACAATTTTTGGCACATGCCTTTTTAGCACAATCGTGCTTCAACTGCCGTCAGCCATGCCCGCGGCCCCCCGCTTGTGGTGCATGAAACACGGAACAGGGCGCTCCGGAGTTTCGGCTAGCGTTGAGACCATGAGAATTCTTGTTACCGGTGGCACGGGCTATATCGGCTCGCATACGGTCCTGTCCCTGCTGGAAACCGGCCACGACGTCGTCGTGGTGGACAACCTGGCCAACTCCAGCGAGGAGTCCCTGCGCCGGGTCGCCGAACTGGCCGGACGTGCCGCGGTGTTCCACCAGGCCGACCTGCTGGACGAACCGGCCCTGGAGGAAATCTTCGCCGCCCACGCCATCGACGCGGTCATCCACTTCGCCGGGCTCAAGGCCGTGGGCGAATCCGTGCAGGAACCCCTGAACTACTACTACAACAACATCGTGGGCACCCTGAACCTGCTGCGGGCCATGGACGCCCACGGCGTGCGGTCGATCGTGTTCTCCTCCTCGGCCACCGTGTACGGCGAACACAACCCCGTCCCGTACATCGAGAAAATGGAAATCGGGGCGAACAACCCCTACGGGCGCACCAAGGAACAGATCGAGGACATCCTCACCGACCTCGGCGCCGCGGACGCCCGCTGGCACGTGGCACTGCTGCGCTACTTCAACCCCGTCGGCGCCCACCCCTCGGGCCGGATCGGCGAGGACCCCCAGGGCATCCCGAACAACCTGGTGCCCTTCATCGCCCAGGTCGCCGTGGGCAGGCGCGAGAAACTCATGGTCTTCGGCGGGGACTACGACACCCCCGACGGGACCTGCCTGCGGGACTACATCCACGTCGTGGACCTCGCCGAAGGCCACGTCGCGGCCCTGGATTACGTCACCGCCCGGCCCGGGGTGCACCGCTGGAACCTCGGCTCCGGCCGCGGCACCTCCGTGCTGGAAATGCTGCACGCCTTCGAAAAAGCCGTCGGCCACCCCCTCCCGTACGAAATCACCGGCCGCCGCGCCGGGGACCTGCCCGCCTTCTGGGCCGACGCCTCCTCCGCCCTGGCCGACCTGGGCTGGTCCACCAGCAAAACCATCGACCAGATGTGCCAGGACCACTGGCGCTGGCAAAAAAACAACCCCCACGGCTACAACGCTTCCTGACACCGGCAGCAGCCAGCACGACGCAAACGGCCGCCCACCTCGAAAGGTGGGCGGCCGCCGTCGTAAGCTGCCGGTCAGATAGCCGGGTAGTCGCGCTCCGGTTCCCCGGTGTAGAGCTGCCGCGGACGGCCGATCTTCGTGGCGGGGTCGGTGATCATTTCACGCCACTGCGCAATCCAGCCGGGCAGGCGGCCGATGGCGAACAGCACGGTGAACATCTTCTCCGGGAAGCCCATGGCCTTGTAGATCAGGCCGGTGTAGAAGTCGACGTTCGGGTAGAGCTTGCGCTGGATGAAGTAGTCGTCAGCCAGGGCCTTCTCTTCGAGGCGCATCGCGATGTCCAGCAGTTCGTCGTTGCCGCCGAGCTTGCCGAGGATCTCGTGAGCGGTGGCCTTGATGATCTTGGCGCGCGGATCGTAGTTCTTGTAAACGCGGTGCCCGAAGCCCATGAGGCGGACGCCGTCTTCCTTGTTCTTGACCTTCTCCATGTAGTCCTCGGGCTTGATGCCGTCGGCCTGGATCTGGCGCAGCATCTTCAGAACGGCCTCGTTCGCGCCGCCGTGGGCGGGGCCAAAGAGGGCGTTGATGCCCGCAGACACCGAAGCGAAGAGGTTGGCGTTGGCGGAGCCCACCAGGCGCACGGTGGAGGTGGAACAGTTCTGCTCGTGGTCCGCGTGGAGGATGAGCAGCAGGTCCAGGGCCTTGACGATGATCGGGTCCAGCTCGTACTGCTCGGCGGGCAGGCCGAAGCTCAGGCGGAGGAAGTTCTCCACGAGGTTCATGGAGTTGTCCGGGTACAACATCGGCTGGCCGATTGACTTCTTGTGCGCGTAGGCAGCGATCACCGGCAGCTTGGCCATGAGGCGGATGGTGGAAACTTCCACGTGGTCCGGGTTGAACGGGTCCAGGGAATCCTGGTAGAAGGTCGACAGCGCAGAGACGGCCGAGGACAACACGGGCATCGGGTGCGCGTCGCGCGGGAAACCGCCGAAGAAGCCCTTGAGGTCTTCGTGGAGCAGCGTGTGGCGGCGGATCTTCTGGTCGAACTCTTCCAGTTCCGTCGGCGTCGGCAGGTTGCCGTAGATCAGCAGGTAGGACACCTCCAGGAAGCTGGAGTGTTCCGCGAGCTGCTCGATCGGGTATCCGCGGTAGCGCAGGACGCCGGCATCGCCGTCGATGTAGGTGATTGCGGAGGTAGTGGCCGCAGTGTTCATGAAGCCGGGGTCGTAGGTGACGGCACCCGTCTGCTTCAGCAGCTTGGAAACGTCGTAACCCTCGTTCCCTTCGACAACCTTGATCCGCGGGAGTTCGAGTTCGCCGCCGGCGTGGCGCAGCGTGGCGCTGGTGGTCTCAGTCATGGAGTCCCCTTCATGAGGCTCTTGGCCTCCGTAGAAAGCTTGATCCAACCAACTTCCGGTGGCGCCCGCCGGGCGCATCCTGCCGGTTGTAGTCCGGTCGATTGGACTGCTTTCCTTGGAAAGCCACCATCAATAGTCAGTAATAAGCTACCCCCAGCGCCCGGGAGGAACTAATCCGGGAAGCCCGGTTACCCTGCCCGGGGCCCCGAATGTGCCGCAGCTCACTAAGCCGGCGGCGCGAGTTCAGCCGCTGGCGCCCAGGCGCTCCACTGCGGCGTCGATCCGCTCGTCCGAGCCGGTCAGGGCCACCCGGACGAAACCCTTTCCGGCGTCGCCGTAGAAGACACCGGGTCCGACGACGATGCCGAGTTCCGCGAAACGCTGAACCGTGTCCCAGGTGGCTTCACCGGCTGTCGCCCAGAGATACAGCCCGGCCTTTGATTCGTGGATCTTCAGCCCGAAACCTTCGAGGGCCGGCAGCAGCCGTTCGCGCCGGGAACGGTAGAGGTCCTTCTGCGCCAGGACATGCCCGGCGTCGCCCAAAGCCACGCGCATGGCTTCCTGCACCGGATAGGGCACAATCATGCCCGCGTGCTTGCGGCTGTTGACCAGGTTGGCCACGATGGCGGAATCCCCTGCCACGAACGCGGCACGGTAACCGGCGAGGTTGGACTGCTTGCTCAGGGAGTAGACGCTGAGCAGGCCGTCGTTGGAGCCGCCGCTGACCCGGGGATCGAGGATGCTGGGAACGGCTTCGCCACCGCGCTGGGCATCCCATTCCCCCCAGCCGAGCTCGGCGTAACATTCGTCGGAAGCCACCACCGCACCCACTTGGCGGGCCTGCTCCACGATCGCCCTCAGGGATTCAACGTCCCGGACACTTCCGGTGGGATTGCCGGGCGAGTTGACCCAGACCAGGCGGACCTTGGCGCGGGTCGCGGCGTCGAGCTCATCGAGGTCGTCCGCGGCGACAGCAGTGGCACCCGCGAGAGTGGCACCGATGTCGTACGTAGGGTACGCGACCGTCGGTCGCACAACGACGTCGCCGGGGCGCAGCCCCAGCAGGAACGGCAGCCAAGCCACCAGTTCCTTGGAACCGATGGTCGGCAGTACATCCTTGGGATCGAGTCCCGGGACTCCGCGCCGCGCCGCGAACCAGTCGGACACCGCTTGGCGCAAGGCTTCGGTGCCGTGGACCGTCGGATAACCGTGCGAGTCAGAGGCCGCGGCAAGGGCATCCCTCACCAGTTGCGGCGTCGGATCCACCGGCGTCCCGATGGAGAGGTTGACGACTCCCCCCGGGTGTTCCGAAGCCTTGGCAAGGTATGGGGCCATGGCTTCCCACGGGTAATCGGGCAGGTCAAGGCCGAAAGACGGCGCCGCGGAAATCAAAAGTGCACCCGGTCCTAGTGGTCCTGGTTCTGCGGGGGCAGGGCAGCGATGAAGGGGTGGTCCTTGCCGGTGTTGCCGATCTTGGCGGCGCCACCGGGCGAGCCGAGGTCATCGAAGAACTCCACGTTGGCCTTGTAGTAGTCCGCCCACTCTTCCGGGGTGTCATCTTCGTAGTAGATGGCCTCCACCGGGCACACGGGCTCGCAGGCGCCGCAGTCAACGCACTCGTCCGGGTGGATGTAGAGGGACCGCTCGCCTTCATAGATGCAGTCAACCGGGCATTCCTCGATACATGCCTTGTCCTTGACGTCCACACACGGCTGCGCGATTACGTAAGTCACGTCCCTTGCCTCTCCCAGAGTTGCTCCCGGGCGGCTGCCCGGATGGTGCATCCGGCCTTGTCCGCCGGACCTGTTGAATTCTGAGCCTATTATCCAACAGGCCCAAGGCACGAACCTAGCCAGCGTCTTACTATGAACTGGTGAACCCGTCCCGTCCCCAGGATTTCCTGCTGTCCGCCGCCAAAGGAACACGAGTGGTTGTGCGCTACCGGATCGAGGGAGGCTTCACGGATGCCCTCGGCGAGTTGCTTTCCGCCGCCGCCGGCTCCTGCACCATCCGCACCCGCCAGTCCGACGTCGAGATCCCCCTGGAGCTGGTGGTGGCGGCCAAAGCGGTCCCACCACCCCCGCCGCGGCGGAACGCACGCAACGGGGCGTGACTTCACGGCGCAGCCGTTACCCAACCCCACCGGACATGTCCACCCCTCGCTACCAGGACCGGACATAACACCCATGTGTCCACCCTTCACGCCGGGCATGGGACATGTCCATTGCTTCTTGCAAAAGCGTGGACATACGTCGCTTTGCGCATCGACTGATTACGCCGCCTGATCCATCGAACGCAGGGTCTTACGGAGCGATTGAGAATGGGGCACCACCATCGAAAGAATGTGTCCACTTCTGGTCCCCCGGGCTGGACATGTCCGGCGAGGAGCCGGGTTCAACGGGGGCGCGTAAACACCTGGCACGCCAACATCATCACGAGGGTCACGCCGGCGATCCCGTACACCCACACATTGCCGGGCACATCGGCGAGGATGAGCTGTTTTCCGGGACCGGCTGCCCCGAGCAGCCCCACCAGGACATAGCAGAACACACCGGCAGCCGCCGTCGGGATCAAGGACCGGTACCTACCTGCCAGCAGCAGTTCCAAGCCGGCGAGCAGCAGTAGCGCCGCCGCGGGTCCCCAGAAAATCTCGACGCCGGCCAGCTGCACCGACTGCCGGTGCAAGGCGGTGCCGGCCAGGGCAGCGAAAAGGGCCACCGGAAGCGCTGCGGCGATGCCGCGGAACGCTCCGGTGACCCTCTTGTTCACTGCTTCAGCCGGACTGCTGCCGGGCCCTTAGGCCTTGGCGCGGGCGCGGGCAGCCTTGGCGCGCTCGTTGGCGTCCAGAATGACCTTGCGGATGCGGATGTCCTCCGGGGTGACCTCGACGCATTCGTCTTCGCGGGCGAATTCGAGGGACTCTTCGAGGGTCAGTTCGCGCGGCGGGGTCAGGTTCTCGAAGGAGTCGGAGGAAGCCGCACGCATGTTGGTGAGCTTCTTTTCCTTCGTGATGTTGACATCCATGTCGTCGGCGCGGGAGTTCTCGCCGACAATCATGCCTTCGTAGACCTCGGACGTGGGCTTCACGAAGAAGGAACCGCGCTCTTGCAGGTTGATCATGGCGAACGGGGTCACCACGCCTGCGCGGTCGGCCACCATCGAACCGTTGGTGCGGTATTCGATCGGGCCGGCCCACGGCTCGTAGCCTTCGGCGATCGAGGAAGCGATACCGGCGCCGCGAGTGTCGGTCAGGAACTTGGTGCGGAAACCGATCAGGCCACGGGCAGGGACGATGAACTCCATGCGGCACCAGCCGGTGCCGTGGTTGGCCATGTTGGTCATGCGGCCCTTGCGGGCGGCCATGAGCTGCGTGACGGCGCCGAGGTACTCCTCAGGCACGTCGATGGTCATGTGTTCCATCGGCTCGTGGACCTTGCCGTCGATGGTCCGGGTGACCACCTGCGGCTTGCCCACCGTCAGCTCGAAACCTTCACGGCGCATCTGCTCCACGAGGATGGCGAGGGCAAGCTCGCCACGGCCCTGGACTTCCCAGGCGTCGGGACGCTCGGTGGGAAGGACCTTGATGGACACGTTACCGATCAGTTCCTTGTCGAGGCGGTCCTTGACCTGGCGGGCTGTGACCTTGGCACCCTTGACCTTGCCGGCCAGCGGCGAGGTGTTGATACCGATCGTCATGGAGATCGCGGGGTCGTCCACCGTGATGAGGGGCAGCGGCTGCGGGTTTTCGACGTCGGTCAGGGTCTCACCGATGGTGATGTCCTCGATACCGGCGACGGCGACAATCTCACCCGGGCCGGCGGATTCGGCCGGGACGCGCTCCAGGGCCTTGGTGGCCAGGAGTTCGGTGATCTTAACGGTCTTCAGCTCGCCGTCCTGGCGGGCCCAGGCAACCTGCTGGCCCTTGCGGAGGGTGCCGTTGTAGATACGCAGCAGGGCGAGACGGCCAAGGAACGGCGAGGCGTCCAGGTTGGTCACGTGCGCCTGCAGAACGCCATCGGGGTTGTACGTGGGAGCCGGGATGTGCTCGATGATCGTCTTGAAGAGCGGCTCGAGGTCCTCGTTGTCCGGAGCGGAGCCGTCGGCCGGCTGCTCGAGGGAGGCACGGCCCACCTTGGCGGCGGCGTAGACGACGGGAACTTCCAGGACCTTGTCCAGGTCCAGGTCCGGAACCTCGTCGGCCAGGTCGGAGGCCAGGCCCAGGAGCAGGTCCATGGACTCGTGGACGACTTCCTCGATGCGGGCGTCCGGGCGGTCGGTCTTGTTGACCAGCAGGATCACGGGCAGGTGCGCGGCAAGGGCCTTGCGGAGGACGAAGCGGGTCTGCGGGAGCGGACCTTCGGAGGAGTCCACCAGCAGCACGACGCCGTCAACCATGGACAGGCCGCGCTCCACCTCGCCACCGAAGTCGGCGTGGCCGGGGGTGTCGATGACGTTGATGGTGATGGTTTCGCCATTGGACGACGGGCCATTATAGGCAACCGTGGTGTTCTTGGCGAGGATGGTGATGCCCTTTTCGCGTTCCAGGTCGCCGGAGTCCATGACCCGGTCTTCAACCTCGCCGTGCGCTGCGAAGGAGTTGGTCTGCTTGAGCATGGCGTCGACCAAGGTGGTCTTGCCGTGGTCAACGTGGGCCACAATCGCTACGTTGCGGAGATCACTGCGCGAGGCAATGCGGGTGGTGGTTTCAGACATGCGTAATGGCTCGATTCAGTGGTGAAGTCAGCTGTGGTATCGCGCCATTTCCTAAGACGGAACGCACGACGATCAGACCCTTTGCACAGGGCACCTCCCTAAATTCTAGATGCTGCGGCAATGGTTGGCCTAACGCCAGCCGGGCAGCGGGGCCAAAAGTGTCCGTCGTCACAGGCTCCGCCGCAGTTTGTTGCAGAACAGAAATCTCCGGGCCCTGTCATTTGGGATCCCGATGCCCCAGCATTGCAGTGAAGATCGCAGCAAGCCGCCAGGAGAACCACATGCGAACCCGAAGCGCCGCACTATTCGGCGCGGCCCCCCTGCTCGCCCTCGCCCTGGTCTGCTCCGGCTGCGCAGAGCCGTCCGGAAGGGAGACCACCGGAACAGGCAAGCGGACCGCCGTTCCCGTGGCCGCATCCGGCCAGCCCGTTGCCGCTCCGAAACCGGCGGCGGGACTTTCCGAGCCGGACCCGGCCAGCCTCCCGCCAGGCTCCGTGTACCGGAACCCGCGCAACAACCGCGACGAATTGGTCCTGGCCGACATCCGGCACACGGCCGTGCTCATCGGCGATTCACAGTCGGAACCGGAAGGCTCGTGGCCGCGGAGCGCCCTCGCCGCCCTCGGCTACACAGTGTTCTACGCAGGCAAGAGCGGGACCGGTTTCGTTGCAAGCAACAGCAGCACCGGCAACTACATCGATGCCTTGCAGAACGGTGACTGGCTGCTGCCCTACGGTTCCCCGCCGCTCATCGTGGTCCAGGGCGGCGGCAACGACGCCCGCCAAGGCGCGGACGACGCCCGGATCAAGGAGAACGCCGACCGGCTGCTCGCGGCCTTGCGGAGCCGTTACCCCGGCAGCCGCCTGCTAATGATCGGCACGCTCTCCCGCGGGGCCGGCAATGGTGGAGGGCGGCGCGCGGAAGTCGATGCCTTGCTGGGCCGGATCGCCGGCAGTGCCGATATTCCTTTCATCAGCGTCGGCGACTGGATTACCCGCTACGGCGTCGGAGGGGACCTCGTGGATGGCGTGCACCTCGCCGGGCCGGGGCACCGGAAACTCGCGGCGGTCCTTGCCCGGCGGCTCTCCGAGCTGGGCCTGGCGGCCGACGTCCCGGAGTCCTGAGTCCGCGCGGGCTGCCGGAAACGCACCGGAAACGGACGACGGCGACCTCCCGCCCTGCAGCGGAAGGCCGCCGTCGTCCTAGGCAGCGGAATCTATGCCGCTATGCGGCGCCCCTTCACTCGATACCTGCGGCGAGGAGCTGGGCACGCAGTTCGCGACGTTCCCGTTGCTTTTCCGGATCCGGAAGCGGCACGGCGGCAAGCAGCCGCTGGGTGTAGGCCTCCTGGGGGTTCCGGAGAATCTGGTCGCGGGTGCCCTGCTCGACAATCCGGCCGCGTTGCATCACACAGATCCGGTCGGCGAGCACATCGACCACCGCAAGGTCGTGGGTGACGAACAGGCAGGCGAAACCGAGCTCGCGCTGCAGGGCCTGGAACAGTTCCAGCACCTTGGCCTGGACCGAAACATCCAGGGCCGACGTCGGCTCGTCAGCGACCATGAGCTTGGGCTGCAGGGACAGCGCCCGGGCAATGCCGACGCGCTGCTTCTGGCCGCCGGAAAGCTCGTGCGGATAGCGGTTGCGGTAGCCGCGCGGCAGCTCCACCTGGTCAAGGAGCTTTTCGATCCGGCTCTGCAGGGCCGCCCCCTTGGCCACACCAGCCAGGAACATGGGCTCGCCGATGCTTTCGCCAATGGGCAGCCTCGGGTTCAGGGACGAAGACGGGTCCTGGAAGACCATGCCGATGTCCCGCCGGATCTTGTGGAGCTGCTTGCCGTTCCGTTTCGCGAACGAAATGTCCTGCCCGACGACGTGCATGCTGCCTTCCGCGACCGGCAAGAGCCCGACGGCGGCCCGGCCGATGGTGGTCTTGCCCGAGCCGGATTCACCCACAAGTCCGACAACCTCGCCCGGGTAAATCACCAGGTTTGCACCTTCGACCGCGCGGAACGCCGGGACCCGCCCCTGCTTGGGGTATTCGATGGCAACATCCCTCAGCTCAAGGACCGGTTCGCCTTTCGGCTTCGCGGCTTCCTCGGCCGCAGCCTTGAGTGCTTCCGCGTTCTCCCGTTCGCGGCGTGCCAGTTCCTCAGGGTCCACTGATTCGAGTTCGGAATGGGTGGCCGCGGCGAGAGCCGCCGTGACGTCCACATCGGCGGTGTCGGCGCCCTGGCCCAGGTGGGGAACGGCCGCCAGGAGCGCCTGCGTGTACTCGTGCTGCGGGTTGCTGAAGATCTGCTGGGCGGTGCCCGTTTCCACGATCACGCCCCTGCGCATGACGGCGATCCGGTCTGCGAGATCCGCCACCACTCCCATGTCGTGCGTGATCAGGATGATGGCACTGTCCAGTTTGTTGCGCAGATGCCGCATGAGGTCCAGGATTTCGGCCTGGACCGTGACATCCAGGGCCGTTGTGGGCTCATCGGCGATCAGCAGCTTCGGATCGCAGGACAGGGACTGCGCGATCATGGCGCGCTGGCGCTGGCCGCCGGACAGCTGGTGCGGATAGGACTTGAAGGCCTTCTCCGGGTCCGGAAGCTCGACGAGGTCCAGCATGTGCAGGGCCCGTTCCCTCGCTTCGTCCGGCGAGATTTCGTTGTGCAGCCGGAGCGTCTCCACGATCTGCGCGCCCACGGTGTACACCGGGTTGAGCGCCGTCATGGGTTCCTGGAAGATCACGGCGACATCCTTGCCGCGCACTTCGCGGATCCTGCCGGCGTCAGGACCGATCAGTTCCCGCCCGGAGAGCTTCACGCTGCCCCGTACCCGGCTGTTGCTCGGCAGCAGGCCCAGCAAGGCCATGGAGCTTGCGCTCTTGCCGGAGCCGGACTCGCCGACGATCGCCAGGACCTCGCCCGCCCGGACTTCGTAGTTCAGGCCGATGGCCGCGGGAACCCATTTCTTTTCCACGCCGAAGTCGACGCTGAGGTCCCGGACCTCCAGGACCATCGCCCCGGGAGCGGTCTTGTCCGAATCTGTTTCCAAGGGGATTGCCCCGGAGTTGTCAGTCATTGTTCTGGGTCTTCCCTTCCAGCCGGACAGTGCGCCGCAGGGTGATTAGTGCAGCGGCCCGGAATCCTGAATCATTGGGGGCATGAGCCGAGAGTCCCATGCCGGAAATACCGAAATCTTCACAGCGCGCAGCAGCCGGGTTTTCGCCGGAATCTGCTGGGGCACGGCGGCCATCGGAATTGCCGCCACCCTCGCCTCCGCGGGGCCGGCCGGCCTGCCGGGCACGGCTCCCCTGGTGTTCATCGCTTACATGGGCTGGCTGCTCTTCTGGCGACCCGCCGTCGTCGTGCGCGATGCCGGGGTGACGCTGGAGAACCCCTACCGCACCATCACCGTTCCGTGGGAAGCGCTCGCCACGGTGGACACCCGGTACGCCCTGACCCTGGTCACGCCGCACCGCAAGTACGCCGCCTGGGCCGCGCCCGCTCCGGGAATCTGGGGTGGACGGAACGCGCGCCCCGAGCACCTCAAGGGCCTTCCGGGAGGCAGCTACGGCCCGGCCCAGTCCGTCCGGCCCGGCGACCTGCGGAACACCGATTCCGGCGCGGCCGCCCTCATGGTGCGTTCCCGCTGGGAGCAACTGGTTGAAGCGGGACGGGTCGAAGCCGGACGCGCCGACATCACCCCCGTCGTGGTGGTCTTTGCCTGGCAGCGGATCGTGGTCACCCTGGTACTGGCGGCCGCGGGCGCTTGGGCGGTTTTCGTACTGTAGCTTCACGGATTCTGTCTTCACAGTGCCGCGCTCAGCTTTCCCCGGCATCGGCAGCGGAGCCGGATACCGTGCCTGCCGAGCCGCCCGTCGTGGCGGGGCCGGCCGCCGCGGGCGCCGGTGCCGTTTCGCTGGAATGGCGGCCGGTTTCCACGGCGTTCTTGGCCCGGAACTTCTTCTGCCGCGGATCGAAGGCGTCGCGCAGGCCATCACCGATGAAGTTGATGCTCAGGCAAATCGCCACGATGAACAGGCCGGGGTACCAGAACAGCCACGGACGCGTCGCAAACGCTTCCTGGTTCTGTGAGATGAGCAGGCCCAGGGAAGTGTCCGGGGACTTCACACCGACGCCCAGGTAGCTGAGCGCGGTTTCCAGGAGGATCGCCGCGGACATCGTGAGGGTCACGTTCACGATCAGCACGCCGACGGCGTTGGGCAGGATGTGCTTGAAGATGATCCTTGCGTTGCTGGCACCGGAAATCCGGGCGGCGTCCACGAACTCCCGCTCACGCAGTGTCAGGAATTCGCCGCGCACCAGGCGGGCCAGGCCGACCCAGCTGACCAGGCCGAGGAAGATGCCCAGGACCACGACACCGTTGCTCGCCGCAAAGCCGGCGAACCAACTGTCCGCGTCACGCCGGTTGGCCATCTGCGCCACGACAGCGGCCAGCAGGAGCACCGGAACGATGATGATGACGTCGGTGAGGCGCATCAGGATGGCTTCGGTCCAGCCGCGGAAATAGCCCGCAAGGCCACCCACGACGGCACCGATCAGGCCGGCGATGCCGCCGATGATCACCATGATGATGATCGACTGCTGTGCGCCGCGCATTGTCATCGCGAAGAGGTCGCGGCCGATGCGGTCCTGACCGAACGGGTGCTCACCCCAGGCCAGCGGCCAGAGGGACACGGAGGGCACGCCGTCGTTGACCAGCGGCGAAACATCGACGTGGTTGTACTTCCACCAGCCGGGAATGCCGGCGAAGCCCACCGAGGTGAAGGCCACGATGAAAATCACGGCAAAAACGGCCAGGCCAACCAGGGCGCCGCTGTGGCCGAAGAAGCGTTTGCGTACGATCTGGCCCTGGCTCAGGCCCTGGAATTCGGGAGCAGCCCCGGGAGCAGCCTCGTGGTGGGCCTGCTGGGCCAGGATGACTTCCTCTTGGGTTGGCTGGCTCATGCTTTGATCCTTACGCGCGGGTCGAGAGCGGAGTACGCGAGGTCCGCAATCAGGTTGAACACCATGGCGGTGATGGCCACGCACAGGAACACGCCCATCACCGGGTTGGGGTCGATGTGGGTGATGCCGTCCAGGAACAGGAAGCCCATGCCGTGCACCGAGAAGACGGACTCCGTGATGACGGCGCCACCGATCAGTGCGCCGATGTCAAAGGCCACGATGGTGGCCAGCGGAATCAGGGCGTTGCGGAAGGCATGGCCCATGATCACGGCCCGTTCGGACAGGCCCTTGGCGCGGGCGGTCCGGATGTAGTCCATGTTCATGATTTCCAGCATCGAAGAGCGCGTGAACCGGGTGTAGCTGGCAAGCGAGACGAGGATCAGTGCAATTGTCGGCAGGATCAGGTGGGTGAAGGTGTCAATGGTCAGGATCCAGTAGTCACCCTGCAGGTTGGGGGTACCCGCACCGATGGTGGCGATGGGACGCCCGCGCACGCGGCTGTTGTTGAAGTAGGCCGGCCAGGCCTGCATGAAGCGGTCCATAGTCACCAGGCCGCCCATCAGGAATGCGGTGATGCCCGCGGCGCGCATGGACTGGCCGCGGTCGTAGCCGCCCATGAGGTAGCCGACGCCGACGCCGACCAGTACCGTCGCGATCGCCAGCAGGAAGATCATCAGGCCGGTGGCCTGGTTCAGAAGCGGCTGGGCGGCGAACCAGGCAATCACGCCGAGGCCGACGACAATCAGGGATGACTGGAGTGCCTTGCGGTTCTTCAGGCCGGAAACCAGCGTGGTCACGGCGAAAGCCAGGCCGACACCGGCAATGGCGATCACAACGGGGCCGAGTCCTGGATTCTTGAACCACAAGGTGACGGAGAAGTACACCATCACGGCTGTAACCGCAGCGAACACCACGGCACCGGAGATCAGGCGGCGTTTAATCTCGCCGCCCACAGCCACCGCTACTACGACGCCAAACACAATCCCGGTGCCCAGGGAAACGGGCAAGGGTATTTCCGGGTTGCGGAGGAAGTTGTTGAAGCCGATGGCCCCGAACTCCTTCAGCAGGACGGCCACCCAGAAGATGGGCAGCGAGAAGAACAGGAAGGCCATGAAGGTCACCCCGTAGTCCAGGGCACTGTACTGACGAAGGGCGGTCACGATGCCCAGGGTGATGCCGATGAGGATGGCAAGCACCGTGGCGCCGGTGACCAGGGTCAGGGTCTGGACCAGGGCAATGCCGAGGGCTTCGGTGATGGGTTGCCCGGTGACGCTCTTGCCGAGGTCACAGCTGCCGGCGAAGGGGACGAGGCATTGGGCAGCCCCTCCCAGCCATTTGAAGTACCGCAGCGGGGCAGGGGTGTCCAGGTCGAGCAACTGGCTGCGCGCATCCATGAGTTGCTGTCTGTTGGGGGCATTGCTGGCACGGAGATCGGCTAGCGGATCACCTGACGACGCTGTCAGGAGATACACCAGGAATGATGCCCCGAGAAGAATGAGAGCGGCGGTTGCCAGTCGCCTTACGACGTAGCTCAGCATTTTTTGTAAGAACCTCAATATCCGGCCTGGGGTTGACCCTGGCCTGTCGCGGTGGCCGGCGGATTGCCCTTCGTTTTGCTGGAGGTGCCGCCTGCGCACTGCTTTGCTTGGCAGAAAGCGCCGGGACCATGTTTCGCGGTCCCGGCGCCTGCTGCATGTGGATTTCTAAGGAGCGGGCTTACTTACGGGCCCAGTCCCAAACGTTCCACCAGACGCCGGTCTGGTTCGGCATGGCGGTCACACCCGTGATCTGGTCCGAGTACGCCTTCACGTCCGGGGACTGGAACAGCGGCAGACCGTAGCTCGTGGCCCAGATTGCGGCATCGATCTTGGTCTGGAGCTCGTCCTGCTTTGCCTTGTCGGTGGTGACGATCAGTTCATCCATCAGCTTGTCGGCATCGGGATCCGACAGGCCGTTGAAGTTGGAACCACCTGCGGTCTTGAAGATCTGCGGAGTGCCGGTGACACCAACGCCCGAGTTGATCCAGCCGAAGATGGTTGCGTCGTAGGAGCCGTCACCCAGGTGCGCGCTCCAGTCAGCCTTGCCGAGGCCGCCGTCGACGATCTTGAAACCGGCCTTGGTGGCGGATTCGCGGATCAGCGAGAAGGCGTCAACACGGTTCGGGTTGTCCTTGTTGTACATGATGCGGATCGTCGGGGTCTTGCCGGCAAGGAGCTGCTTGGCCTTGTCGATGTTGACGTCCTGGTACGCGGAGGAGCCGTTGTTCTTGACCGAATCAGCGTACGCGGCCTGCGCCGGAACGAAGATCTGCGAGTCCAGCGGGGTTGCCTCCGGATCGATCTTCTTGATGATCTTGTCGACGATGTCCTTGCGCGGCACGGTCAGCATGAACGCAGTGCGCACATCCTTGTCGGCGAACGGGCCGGAGTAGTTCAGGTCGAGGTGGTCGTAGGACAGCTGCTTGCCTTGGAGCAGCTGAACGCCGTCGAGGGCCTTGATCTGTTCCACAGTGTCCGCCGAAGCCTGCGGGTTGATGATGTCGACTTCGCCGTTCTTCAGTGCCTGGACCTGGGCCGGGGCGCTGCCGATGGTGCGGACGACGATTTCGTCAGCGTGCGGAGTCGGTCCCCAGTTGTAGTCCTTGTTCCGAACGAGGGTCAGGGACTGCTCGGCGACGACGTCCTTCACGACGTACGGGCCGTTGGAGAGGAACAGGCTCGGGTCCGAAGGCAGGGTCTTGGAATCGAAGCCGGTGCTCCAGAAGTCCGCGACCTTCTTCAGCTGTGCGTTGACCGGCTTGGGTGCTGCCGGATCGCCGCGCTTGACGCTCTTGAAGAGGTCAACCAGTGCCTGTGCATCCTTCAGGCCCGCCTTCTGTGCGACAACGTGGGCGGGGATGTCGATGCCGCCGTTGCCCGCAAAGCCCAGTGCGAGTTCCCAGTCGGCGAAGGGCTTGGAGTACTTCAGGGTGATGCTTCGGTTGTCAGAGCCGATTTCCGGGAAATCCGTCAGGTGCAGACCCGAGGTGTCGGCCGCCGTGAGGAAGTAGGTGGTGCCGGTCTTCTTCTCAGCGTTCGCGTCGTCGTAGTAAGCGGAGCCGGAAGCCCAGGTCAGAAGCAGGTCTGCTGCACTGACCTGCGTCCCGTCGGACCATTTGACGCCCTCGTTGACGGTGTACTTGACCGTCAGCGGATCGTCGGAAAGCTTTTCATACTTGCCGAACTTCTCGTTCTTGACGATGTTCAGTTTGTCGTCGATGTACAGGAAGTTCGAGTGGGTGGCGTACCCGATGTGGCCGTTGACGTCGGAGTTTCCGTCCGCCGTACCAGAGTTGAAGCTGCTGAAACCGTTGGTTTCGGCAACACCGATGGTTCCGCCTTCTTGGGCCCCGCCAGACGTCGTGCTGGGGCTGCCGGTGTTTCCGGCGCAGGCGCTAAGTGCGAGCGTGGCGATTGCCAAGACCCCCACCGCTTGGGAAATACGTCCGAAACGCATTCCGCCTCCTCTTATTAGTGTGGAAAGCCGGCGTTGTTGACCCCGGCGGACAGGACGATACCCAGAGAGCAGCTGTGTCCCGTCTCACATGCTCAGAAGCCTAGTCTTCGTTACATGGCTTTGGAACGAAAGTGCCCTCTCAGAACCGGATGTTTATCGAACTGCAACAGTTGCTTCATTTCCATTTCATTCCGGGTAACGCCCCGACCACAAGCGACCAGTACCGCCGGATGTACACGGAAGCACCTGTGCTGGACGCCGAAGGCGACCCGGCAGCGAGAGTTACGAAAAGCTGCGGCCACTCGTCGTCGTCGTCGGAACCCGGGCGTTCAGCCAGTGAACCAGTTCAGCCAATGAGCCCGTTCAGCTCACCGTTTGCTCAAACGTCGGCGTGCTGATGGTGGCACCGTGTTCGGATCCCCATGCATCGGCAAGCGGATCATCGGAGAGAAAGCTGAGCGGATCTGCAAGCACCTGCTCGGTCAGCTTTCCGTCGAATGCGTACGCGTAGTATCTGATTCCCATTCGCCAAGCATCCCCGGACTGCGGGCAGCAGGTAACCGCCGCATTCGTGTATGTGGATAACCCGGCGGGTGCTTTGGCGACGGGAGCTCTTACCGTCCGAGCGCCGGGTGGAGATGTTCGCTTTCAATCGCAACCCGCGCCTGTTCCGCCGCTGCCTGAAGAGCCTCCGCAACCGGCGCACTGTCAAGGGTCGCCGCGAGGAAGCCGGCCATGAAGGCATCGCCCGCACCGTTCGTGTCGACGACCTTGGCAGGGACTGCGGCAACCTCGTGCCGTGTGCCGTCCGGTTCCAGAGCGACCGCACCTTCCGCTCCGCGGGTACAGACCGCCAATCGGGGTCCCTGGTCCAAGCAGAAGCGCATGAGTTCCCAGGGATCATCCGTACGGTCGTCGTTCATGAATACGGTGTCGGCTGCGCGCAGGAACGGTTCATGGAACGCCGACGATCCGTCGTAGTCATGAAGGTCAACCCAAAGGGGCGGGTGAGTTGGCGCCAGATTCTCCAGAACTCGCGCGCCAAGCTCGCTCAGGTCAATCACTGCGACGTCCGCCGCGGCAACTGCGCCCCGGACCGCCCCAAGCGCGCCGGCGGACGGAGCAGAGGGCACCGAAACGTACAGCGAAACCCGCCCGCCGCCGTCGGTCATGAGGTTGACGTGGCGCTCGGTCCGTTCACTGTCGACCGCCTCGACCAAGACACCGGCGCTGGCGAGCAGCCCGCGGAGCCGCCCGCCGTCGTCGTCCATTCCGAGGGGCGTCCATAACCGCACGTCGACGCCGAGCTCCGCAAGGTGCAGCGCCTTGCCCGCCGACGTACCTCCGGCGGTGTGCCAGGCCCTGCGGGCAAACTGCATGTGCGGCACGGGCTCCGGAAGGTGGTCCAGGACAATCAGGTGGTTCCACGAGGCGGGGCCGCAAACGACAACACGGAAGGAATCAGGCATGGTCTCATCCAACACCGTCCTGCCGGTGGGTCACCATCCCGGGACATGCCTAAATGTTCCGCTTCAGGCCTACGTGGGCAGTCCGATATCCGAGGCGGGTGTAGAAGGCCCGGGCCCGTTCCCGTGCCTCGTCCGTGGTCACCTGCGCCAGTTGTGCCCCCCGTGCACGCCCAAAATTGTGCGCCCACTCTAGCATCGCGGTGCCCAAGCCACGTGAACGTTCCGCGGCCGCAACCCGCAGCCCCTCGATCTGTAGTCGGGATGAACCACCCCGGGAAAGACCCGGAATGATGGTCAACTGCATCGTGGCGACGATGCGATCGGCGCCGTTGCGGACAACCCCCAGATAGTTGGAACTGTCGCGAACAACCACGTTGTAGGCCGCCTCGTATCGTTCCAGCTCAACGCACTCACGATCGGGTCCGAACTGATCATCAGACAGCAGGGCGGCGATGGCTGCAACGTCATCGCGACCCGCCCGTTCCAGCCTGAAGGTCCGGCCCGCCACGCGCAGCAGTCCTCGAACCGAGGATCTCGCATCTGCCTGCAAACGAGTGACCAGCAGATCGAGCCATCCGCCGACGTTGGCTCGAGCCTCAACGGTGTCGGGGTAACGGCATCTCAAGTGCAGGCCGGACTCGTCCAGGATGAACCAAAGCATCACGCCGTCGGTGTCGATTGACGCGCCCACATATTGGGCGTCGAGTCCGATGGAGTCGATTCGCACCGGCAGCCTGCGCAGGTCGAGCCAGGAGATCGCGAACATGCCAGGAGCCACGGGCATGCCGCCCCATGGGGCCAGCACGTCAGCGAGCGGCCAGGAGCCAAGCTGCACAGCTTCTTTTACCGCGGCCGCCGCAGCCCGCGGCTCGGCGACCGCCGACTCAAGTACCGAATTGGTAATGAACCAGCCCACTGAGTCATGCCAGACGTCGTCGAAGCGGCTGTGCACGGGAAAGACTGCTCGCAGCGGGGTTCCCGCCAACTCGCGGGTCACAGCAGTCATCGCAACAACAGCGAGTGCCAGCGTCGAGACACCGTCGTCGCGGGCCTGCGCAGCAAACGCGGCACCGTCGTCGAGATCGAACACATCGCGCACTTCTACACGTTCGCGCTGCGGAACGGGCGCACCCAAGGGCAGTGGAAACTGCGGCATCACGCCGCCGCTGTCCCCGATGATGTCTTCCCAGCGTTGACGGACGTGCTCCGGAGCCGCATTCCGATCCAGCAGTGCTTGCGTGTGTTCTTCGAATGCCGGCACTGGCCCGGGCAACAGTTCACGGCCCGCCTTCCCGGCATCGAGCGCCGAGAGGAGGTCGCGCGCGATCACCAGCATGGACCACATATCGACGTGGGCGTGGTCGGCCGCAATCACGACAGTGAGTCCGGCAGCAGTCTCCAATACGCACAGCCGGTGTGAGGGCTGTGCGTAAGGCGAACATGCGGCGTCGAGAATGTCCCGCACCGCGTCATTGACGGCCTGACCAGGAGAGATCTGATGCTCAACCCAGGTTCCCGGACCGATCTCGATTTCGTGAAGCTCCGGCTCACCATCCGCACCGGGCACGAATGCCGTGCGCAGTGTGCCATGACGGGCGACGACGGCCAGCCAGGCATCGGCAATTGACTCACGAGGGGTTGGGGTAGGCAGCCGGAAAGACAATGCCATCCAGGAGCCCGGGCGTTCGCCAGCCCCCACATGGAGCCGCTGGTCAAAGGACACCGGAAGGGGTCGCTTGGGCGCAGACGCAGTGACGTCGTAGCCCCAAAGTCGTCCGAACGGTAGGCGCAGGTGCGTGACGTTGGTCAGCCGCATGGCAGTATCCTAGTGCCCCGGTTAGCCTGAATACCCAACGCGGCCGCTCGACGTGACGCGGCCAGTCACGAAATGAGGAGCCTGATGCCCACTTTCGAGGTTCCCGGAGCCGAGCTTGCGGTTGCTTTGAGCGACGAAGGTGGACACCCTGTTGTCCAGTTGCATGGCCTTACCTCAAGCCGCGCGCGCGACCGGGTGCTCAACCTCGACCTCGGCCGGGGGCTTAGTGGAACTCGGCTGGTGCGGTATGACGCGCGAGGCCATGGCCGGTCGACGGGGCGGAAGGTCCCCGAGGACTATCAATGGCCGAGCCTGGCCGAGGATCTCCTGCGTCTGCTCGATCACTGGTTCCCGGGCGAACGGGTCCACGGAGTTGGTCCCTCCATGGGTGCAGCGACACTTCTTCACGCCGCATCCCGCGAGCCGGACCGCTTTACCGGGCTCACCCTTATGGTGCCGCCCACGGCATGGGAAACCCGAGCTGCACAGGCTGGGAACTACCGGGTTGCCGCGGAGCTTATCGAATCTGTCGGGGTCGAGGCATTCCTCGCCACCACCCGCGGAGCAACACTGCCACCGGCCACAATCGGTGCGCCGGAGACGGTGCCCGATGTTGCGGACGCACTCTTGCCCTCGTTGTTTCGAGGCGCGGCATTCAGCGATCTGCCTGCCCCTGAGGCCGTCGCACGAATCCACGCACCGACGACGATCCTGGCGTGGATCGATGATCCCGGCCACCCGCTGTCAACCGCGGAGTCCCTTGCCGCGCTGCTCCCCCAGGCAACACTGACGGTCGCCCGCACCCCCGAAGATGTCGAAACCTGGCCGGGTATCCTGAGCCAGGATGTCGCTGGTCGGGGCTAGGCAACTCGCCCGGCTTGCTGACAAGTGAAGCGGAACCCGGCTAGACGTTGAAGCGGAACTCCACCACGTCGCCGTCGGCCATGACGTAGTCCTTGCCTTCGATCCGGACCTTGCCGCGGGACTTGGCTTCGCTCATGGAACCGGCGTCCACCAGGTCGTGGAAGGAGACCACTTCGGCCTTGATGAAGCCACGCTGGAAGTCGCTGTGGATCACTCCGGCGGCCTGGGGCGCGGTGTCGCCCTGGTGGATAGTCCAGGCACGCGCTTCCTTGGGGCCAGCGGTGAGGTAGGTCTGCAGGCCAAGGGTGTGGAAGCCGACGCGGGCCAGCTGGTCGAGGCCGGATTCGTCCTGGCCGTTCATTTCCAGCATTTCGCGGGCTTCTTCTTCGTCGAGTTCGACGAGGTCCGCTTCGAGCTTGGCGTCAAGGAAGATGCAGTCGGCCGGAGCAACCATGGCACGGAGTTCTTCCTGCTTCTCCGGGCTGCCAAGGATGCCTTCGTCGGCGTTGAAGACATAGATGAAGGGCTTGGCCGTCAGGAGGCTGAGTTCCTTGAGGTGCTCAAGCTCGAGTTTGTCGCTCTTGACCGAGGAGAAGATGGTATCGCCGCGTTCGAGGACCACCTTGGCGGCCTCGATGGCCGCGAGTTCTGCGGACTCGCGCTTCTTCATCTTGACTTCTTTTTCGATCCGCGGGATGGCCTTTTCGATCGTCTGAAGATCGGCCAGGATCAGCTCAGTGTTGATGGTCTCCATGTCCGAGCTGGGATCCACCTTGCCGTCCACGTGCACCACATCGGGGTCATCGAACACGCGGACGACCTGGGCGATGGCTTCGGCCTCGCGGATGTTGGCAAGGAACTGGTTGCCCAGGCCTTCACCTTCGGAAGCGCCCTTGACGATGCCAGCGATGTCCACGAACGACACGGTCGCCGGCAGGAGCCGCTGCGAGCCGAAGATATCGGCGAGCTGCTGGAGCCGGGGATCGGGCAGGCTCACGACGCCGACGTTCGGTTCGATCGTTGCGAACGGGTAGTTCGCCGCGAGGACCTGGTTGCGGGTCAGTGCGTTGAAGAGGGTTGATTTGCCGACGTTGGGCAGTCCGACGATGCCAATAGTAAGAGCCACGAGCATTGATTCTACCTGTTGCGCGGGCTGCCATGCGTTGCCGTTCCGCGCCCTGGAAACGCCGATCCCAAAAATGTCAGAGCCTTCTGCCAAGGTGGGGACATGGATGGATTTGTAGTCTTGTTGGCGTTGTTCATGCTGCTGCTCGGGGCGGCTCTCGGCCTGGCCGGTGGGTTCGTTGCCTTCCGGCGCCGCAGTGCGGCGTTGGAAGCGGATTTCGACGGCGTCTCCGCCCGTCTGGCGGAAGTCTCCGCCAACTATGCGGCCGCCGACGCCGAACGAAACCTTCTGCTTGCGCAGAACCGTGAGCTCGGGGCGGCACGGAACCAGGACGGCAATGTACTGCGCGCCTTGGGGCCGGTGGCGGAGAAGCTCTCGGCAGTCCAGCAGCAGGTCTCCCTGCTCGAACGGGATCGGCTGGAACAGTACGGCCAGTTGGCCCAGCAACTGCAGGAAGCACGCCAGTCGGATGAACAGCTCCTTCGTTCCACCCATGCCCTGGCCTCGGCACTGCGCTCCAACAGCGCGCGAGGGCAATGGGGGGAGGTCCAGCTGCGGCGGGTCGTGGAGGCCGCGGGCATGCTCCGGCACGTCGACTTCCAGGAGCAGTTCCACGCCGTGTCCGGCGACTCCTCGCTGCGGCCCGACCTGGTGGTTCAGCTCCCTGGCGGCAAGCAGCTGGTGGTTGACGCCAAAGTACCTTTGGCTGCCTACCTGGCGGCGCAGGAAGCCGGATCGTCCGGCACGCAAAGCGGCAACGGTATCCAAAGCGGCAACGGTGCGGCGCAGGGCGCCAGTGAGCTGCTGGCGGCACACGCCAAGGCCCTGAAGTCCCATGTTGATTCACTGAGTTCCAAGAAGTACTGGGACATTCCCGGCAACTCCCCGGAGCTTGTGGTTTGCTTCCTGCCGGCGGAATCGATTCTTGCCGCAGCGTTGGAAGCGGATCCTGCCCTGCTGGACCACGCTTTGTCCCGCAACGTGGTGCTCGCCTCCCCCGGCACGCTGCTGGCGGTGCTGAAGTCGGTGGCCTTCACCTGGCGGCAGGATGTGCTGACGGACAATGCCCGGCAGCTGTTTGAACTCGCGCAGCAGCTCTACGACCGCATGGGCACCCTGGGTGAGAACGTCGGCCGCCTGGGCAGTTCCCTGAAGACATCCGTGGACCGCTACAACGCGTTGGTCGGGACGCTGGAGGCAAGGGTGCTACCCACAGCGCGGAAGCTCAACGCCATGGACACGGACGGCCTGGCGGTACCGGCCGCCGTCGAGGTGGTTCCGCGGGCCCTCGCTGCGCCCGAGCTCCGTGAAACCCGCGAACTCAGGGAAAGCGATGAGCTCCGGGAAAGCAACGACGAATCCGCAGCCTAGGCGGGCCCGCAGTCTAGGAGTTGGAGCGGTTCCCGCGCCCGCCGAGGGCGCGGGAGACATCCCCGGCAGACTTGAGTGTGGCGCGCAGTTCCTTCGGCAGGGAGAAAAGAAGGTCCTCCTCGGCCGTGACGACTTCCTCCACGGCGCCATACCCGTACTCGGCAAGCAGGCGGAGGACGTCCTGGACGAGGACCTCGGGAACGGACGCACCCGAGGTGACGCCGACCGTGGCCACGCCTTCGAACCAGGTTTCGTCCACCTCGTTGGCGAAGTCCACGCGGTGTGACGCCTTGGCACCGTACTCGAGCGCGACCTCCACGAGGCGCACCGAGTTGGAGGAGTTCGCCGAACCCACCACGATCACCAGGTCGGCTTGCGGAGCGATTTTCTTGATGGCCACCTGGCGGTTGGTGGTGGCGTAGCAGATGTCGTCGCTGGGCGGATCCTGCAGCGTCGGGAAACGTTCCTTGAGCAGCCGCACGGTTTCCATGGTCTCGTCCACGCTCAAGGTGGTCTGGGACAGCCAGATGGTCTTGTCCGGGTTGCGGACCGTGACCTGGTCCACCTCGTGCGGGCCGTTGATGATCTGGATGTGGTCCGGGGCCTCCCCTGCGGTGCCTTCCACTTCCTCGTGGCCGTCGTGGCCGATCAGCAGGATGTCGTAGTCCTCCTTGGCAAAACGCACGGCTTCGCGGTGGACCTTGGTGACGAGGGGGCAGGTTGCATCGATGGTGCGCAGGCCGCGGTCTTCGGCGGACTGCACGACGGCGGGAGACACACCGTGGGCGGAGAAAATCACCAGGGCACCCTCTGGCACCTCGTCGGTTTCGTCGACGAAGATCGCGCCCTTTTCCTCGAGCGAGGTAACCACGTGCACGTTGTGCACGATCTGCTTGCGGACATAGACGGGCGGTCCGTAGTGCTCCAGGGCCTTCTCGACGGCGATGACGGCACGGTCGACGCCGGCGCAGTAGCCGCGCGGTGCGGCAAGGAGGACGCGCTTGGACCCGGAAACGGGGGCGGCAGCCAGCACTTCTTCCGGGGACCTCCGCCGGCGCGGAATGGTGGGCATCGGTACGGACACTGCGGAGCTGCTCATCCCTCCATGCTACCGGGAGCGCGCGGAGGGTCCGGCAGAGTCCGGGTCACCCGGCAGCCCGGACGGCAGCGTTCCTTCTGCGGCGCAGGATCAGGCCGAGGACGCCCGCGAAGAACAGCGCTCCTCCGGTCAACGCCGTCGCGGCGACCCATGGGGCAAAGCCGGCAACCGACGCGGCAATGAGTTCGCGGGCAAAGAGGGCGCCCATGGCGCTCTCCCCCAGCCCGGCACTGGCGAGTCCGCTGAACAGTACTGCGGAAGCCTGCCAGACACCCGCAAGCACCGCCAGGCCGAGACCCGTGCACACGAGCACCACAGATCGGCGGCGGGCCGCCAGTACCGCCAAGGCCAGGGTCATCACTGCTCCCAGGCCCGCCGGCCACCACAGCGGGGTGTAGGCAGCCAGCCTGTCCACCACCTGCCGCTGGGAGGGGCCGCCGATGCCCACCACTGCGGTGTCCGGCACTGCGAGCTGTGCACCGGTGGCGGCGCGCAGCTTGTCGCCGAGAAGGCGCACGAACGGTCCAAGGTCGAGCACCAAGGATGTTTCCGTGGCGGCGTCCCCGGAGGCCGGATGCGCGGACCGTGCGGAATCATCGGCCGAGGGAACCGCCGTTTCTGCGAAATTCAGGCGATGGCTCCTGCGGACCGTCTCGTTCCAGGCCTGCGGGTATTCCGGCCAGCTGCTCATATGCTGCGCCGCGTCCTTGAGCAGGGACGCCCCGAGCTTCTCGGCAGGAGCCGGCAGATCAAGCCGGGCCTCGAGGTTGCTGACGGCAATTCCGGCAAGCCGCGCCTGGAACGCCGGATCTTTCCCCAGCCGGTCCGTCAGCTGCACGAAACCGTCTTCGCGGACGATGTTGCGTTCGGTCCATGCCGCCGGGACGGCGAATCCAGTCAATAGGAGGGCAAGTATCACTGCGAGTGCAGAGACAAAGGTACGCAAGGGGAATTCCTCGGGTCGGGGCCAACTGCCATCCTACGGGTGAATGTCACTGCTGCCTGCAAGGGTATAGATAGAGTTGAAAAGCACAGCGGAGCACCCCGCCGTTGCAGGCAATCAAGTAAGCCGCCACGCAATCAGAGCAGCTAGGACGGAACCCATGCATCAGTCGTCGCCCGGCCGTGGATCCGCCCATGGCTGCTGAGGACACGGGAGCCACTTTCCCGGGCGGCGGCGCGCCCGGGGATGCCCAGGATGCCGAGGCGCAGCCGGCTGCTTCGACCCTGCCGGCAACGGCCGCCGAGACAAGTCCGAACCATCCGTGGCCGCTGCATCTGTTGTCCCGGAAGCTGAAGGCGCATATCGAGCGGGCTCCCGCCGTCTGGATCGAAGCACAGATCATCGAGCTCAACCGCCGCGGCGGCAGCGCGTTTGCCACGCTCCGGGACACGGACGCCGAGATCTCGCTGCCGGCGTCGCTGTGGTCGAACGTGCTTGACCGCCAGAAGACGCCGCTGGAGCGCGGCTCCCGCGTCGTGGCCCTGGTGAAGCCCGAGTTCTGGATGAAGACCGGCCGCCTGAACATGTCGGTCCGGGACATCCGTCCTGTCGGGCTGGGTGATCTCCTTGCCAGGATCGAGCGGCTGCGCCAGGCCCTGGCCGCCGAAGGACTCTTCGCCGACGCCAGGAAGAAGCCGCTGCCCCTCCTTCCCCATCGCATCGGACTCATCACCGGACGGGACTCGGACGCCAAGAAGGACGTGCTGCGCAACGCCGCCCTGCGCTGGCCCGCCGTCGAGTTCGATGTCCGCGAGGTGGCCGTGCAGGGAAACACCGCAGTGGGCCAGGTCCTCGCCGCGCTCCGGGCGCTCGACGCAGATCCGCACATTGATGTCATCGTGATTGCGCGCGGCGGCGGCGCCCTGGAGGACCTGCTGCCGTTCAGCAACGAAGAGCTCATCCGCGCCGTGTCCGCGGCCGCCACCCCCGTGGTCAGCGCGATCGGGCATGAAGCCGACCGGCCGATCCTCGACGACGTCGCGGACCTCCGCGCATCGACCCCCACCGATGCAGCGAAACGGGTCGTTCCCGACGTGTCCGAGGAACTGGCGAAGGTGCGGGTTGCCCGCGACCACCTCAACCGCTCTATCCTCAGGCTGCTTGACCGGGAAAGTGACCGGCTCCACGCCCTGCGATCCCGGCCGGTGATGGCCTCGCCGGAAGTGATGGTGACCGCGCGGGAAGAGGACATCACCAGGCTGCGGAGGCACGCGCACACCGCGGTGAGCTCCGCCGTCGTCCGCGCTCTGGACCAGGTCCACCACCTCAGGGCACGGGTACGGGCGCTCTCCCCGCAAAAGACCCTGGACCGCGGCTACGCGGTGGTCCAGGTGGCCGGACCCGACGGCCTGGGCCGTGACGTCGTCAGGAGTCCCGGGCAGGCACCCCACGGCACGCCGTTGACCGTCCGGGTGGCGGAAGGCCGCTTCGCCGCGGTCGCCGACGGCAGCCAGCCGGCCGCCCCGTCCGAGGCAACAGAACTACCCGCAATTGAGAGAGGATCCCGATGAGCGCAGAGAACCGCTCCACAGAGAACCACACCGGCGGCGCCGGCCAGGAAGCGGGTGCAACGGCCCCGGATGCCCTGGGCTACGAAGAAGCCCGCGAGCAGCTTGCCGCCGTGGTGGCCAGGCTGGAAGCCGGTGGTGCGAGCCTTGAGGAATCCCTCGCCCTCTGGGAACGCGGCGAGGCCCTGGCCAAGCAGTGCGAGGAGTGGCTGGAAGGTGCGCGGCGGCGGCTTGCCAGCGCCAAGGAAGCCAACAACAGCGGCGAGGACAACTAGGACACAACAGCCAGGAAGCAGATCAGGACGCGGCGACTCGTTCGCGTTCCGCGGCGACATCAAACTCTGCCGCAGGCCATTGCAGGGACAGCCGCTCGAGCGCCGTGATCAGCAGCCCCTGGACGGCGATCCTGGCGAACCATTTCCTGTTCGCCGGAACCACGTGCCAAGGCGCGACAGTGGTGGACGTCTTGTCGAAGACCTTCTGGAAGGCGTCCATGTAGGCGTCCCAGTGGGCACGTTCGGCGAGGTCGTCGGGGCTGTATTTCCAATGCTTCGCAGGATCGTCGAGGCGCGCGAGCAACCGTTTTTTCTGCTCGTCCCGGCTGATGTGCAGCATGACCTTGACGATTGCCGTTCCCTCGTCAGCGAGACGGGCCTCGAAGTCGTTGATGGCTGCGTACCGCCGCTCGAGCTCGGCTTCGTCGGCCCAGCCGTGGACCCGGTGGATCAGCACGTCCTCATAGTGTGAACGGTCGAAGACCCCGACCATGCCGGCACCCGGGACCGCCTTCTCGACCCGCCAAAGGAAATCGTGCGACTTTTCCTCGTCCGTGGGGGCCTTGAAGGCGGTGAGCTTCACTCCTTGTGGATCCATGGCCGCCACCACGTGGCCCACAATGCCGCCCTTGCCCGCAGTGTCCATGGCCTGCAGGATCAGCAGCACCCGCTTGCTGCTGCCGAACCTTCCCTCGGCAAAGAGCATTTCCTGCAGTTCGTTGAGGCGGCTGTCCTGGGCGGCCAGCAGTGCCGCGCCATCGGTCTTGGCACCCGGGTAGCCGGGCGTCGATTCCGGATCAACTGAGGACAGCAGGAACCCCGGCGCGATCGCCAGGGTTCCTGCCGGGTCCTGTTCGAATTCCAGTGCGCTGGATTTCCCTCCACCGGCCACAGGTGCCCCCTGAGTTCAGGCCGCCCTGCCGGCGGCGTGTCCCAACAGGCTAATTGCCCGGGTAGCGCCCGAGGAAGTCCGCCATGCGGCCGATGGCTTCTTCGATGTCCTTGACGTTGGGCAGCGTGACCATCCGGAAGTGGTCGGGGCGGACCCAGTTGAACGCCCGGCCATGGGAGACCAGGATCTTCTGTTCCTTCAGCAGGTCCAGGACGAACTTCTCGTCATCGCGGATGTGGTAGACCTCCGGGTCCAGCTTCGGGAAGAGGTACAGGGCGCCCTTGGCCTGCTGGGTGCTCACACCGGGGATGGCATTAAGCAGCTCGTAGGCCTTGTTGCGCTGTTCGAGCAGCCGGCCGCCGGGAAGGATGAGGTCGTTGATGCTCTGGTAACCGCCGAGCGCGGTCTGGATGGCGTGCTGCGCAGGAACGTTGGCGCACAGCCGCATGTTGGCCAGGAGGTTGATGCCTTCGAGGTAGTCGGCTGCTTCCTTCTTGGGTCCGGAAATGGCCATCCAGCCTGCACGGTAGCCACAGACCCGGTAGGCCTTGGAAAGTCCGCTGAACGTCAGGCACAGGACGTCATCGCCGGTCAGCCCGGCAAGGTTCACGTGCACGGCGTCCTCGTACAGGATCTTTTCGTAGATTTCGTCGGCGAAGAGCACCAGGCCGTGCTTCTCCGCCAGGGCCACGATCTTGCGGAGGGTTTCCTCCGGGTAGACGGCGCCCGTGGGGTTGTTCGGGTTGATGACCACGATGCCCTTGGTGCGCGGCGTGATCTTGGATTCCAGGTCGTCCAGGTCCGGCTGCCAGCCCGATTCCTCGTCGCACAGGTAGTGCACGGGGCGGCCGCCGGCCAGGGACACGGAGGCGGTCCAGAGCGGGTAGTCCGGCGAAGGAATGAGGACCTCGTCGCCGTCTTCGAGCAGCGCCATGAGGGACATGGTGATGAGTTCGCTGACGCCGTTGCCGAGGTAGATGTCATCGACATGGATGTTCTGGATGCCGCGGGTCTGGTAGTACTGCGAGACGGCCGTGCGGGCGGAGAAAATGCCGCGGGAATCGCTGTAGCCCTGGGCGTTCGGCAGGTGGCGGATCATGTCCACCAGGATCGCGTCCGGCGCTTCAAAGCCAAAGGGCGCCGGGTTTCCGATGTTCAGTTTGAGGATGCGGTGCCCCTCTGCCTCCATTTGCTGGGCGGCCTGAAGAATCGGTCCACGGATGTCGTAAAGGACATTATGAAGCTTGGTGGACTGCTTGAATTCTGCCATCCATCAAATATGCCACACCGGTGATGGACTTCCCGTGAGAGGTGCCTCACAGAAGCACGACGACGGCGGGCGGCCATAACAGGGGCCGCCCGCCGCCGTCGACGTCCTTGACAGGGAGCCGGTGGGGACTACTTGGTGAGCCCCTTTTCCTTCAGCCAGGCTGCCGCGGCATCCTTCGGGTTCTGCTTCTGGTCACCGCTGACCGCCCGGTTGAGGTTGATGAGGTCCTCCGTAGTGAGTGCCTTGGATACTGCGTTCAGCGCATCCTTGGCCTTGTCCGTCATCTTGGCCTTGTTGTAGAGGGGAAGCACTTGCTGGGCCTTGAAGTTGTTCTTCGGGTCCTCGAGCACAACGAGGTCGTTGTCCTGGATGGACGGCGTGGTGGTGTAGATGTCCGCCACCTGCACCTCATCGGTCAGGAGCGCCTGGAGGGTGAGGTTGCCGCCGCCGTCGCTGAAGGGCTTCAGGCCCTTGAGCACGCAGTTGTAGTTGGCCTTCAGCCCCGGGAACCCGTAGGCGCGGGTTTCGAAGGTTGCCGGCGCAGCCATCGTGAGGTCCTTGCACACCTTGGCCAGGTCCGTGATGGACTTCAGCTGGTACTTCTCGGCCGTGGCCTTGGTGACGACCATGGCGTCCTTGTCCTCGGCCTTGGCAGCGTCGAGCACGCCCAGGCCTTGGGGAAGCTTGCCGGGGAGCGCCTTGTAGACGTCGTCCGCGGAGACTTCGGGCGCGTTGGCGTCCAGGTAGGACAGCAGGTTTCCGGAATAGTCCGGGGCGAGGTCGATCGAGCCATCCTGGACGGCCTTGAAGTAGATCTCCCGGGAACCGATGTTCGGCTTGGTGGTGGCCGTGACCCCCGCCGCGTTGAGCGCCCCCGCATAGATTTCGGCGATGATCTGGCTTTCGGGGAAGTCCGCCGAGCCGACCACCAGCGGCCCGCCGCCGCCCGAGGACGCGCTGATACTTGGGGTGGACAGCGGACTGCCGCCGCAGGCACTCAGTGCAAAGGCAAGGCCGACGCCGGCCGCCAGGCCGCCCAGCCCGCGACGGGTGAGCGTGCGGGCCTGGGATGCGAAGGTGGTGCTGTTCTTCATGGGGTTCCTCCTTGAAGGTCAGGGCCGGACGGGGCCGCCGCTGCGAGGTCTCCGGCAGGCCTGCGGCCGCCGCGGGAATCGGTGGACAGCCCCGGGGAGAGGATCATCCTCTGCACGGCGGCCAGTATGAGGTCGACGGCGATTGCCAGTGCCGCGATGAGCAGGGACCCGCCGAGCATCCGGGGGAAGTCCTGGAGGACCAGGCCATCAAAAAGGTAGCGCCCCAGCCCGCCGAGTGGAAGATAGGCGACCACCGAGACGGTGGCGATGACCTGCAGCACGGCTGTCCGGACACCCCCGGCCAGGACCGGCAGTCCGTTGGGGAGCTCAACCCGGAACAGGATCTGCAGTTCGGTCATTCCCAGCGCCCGGGCTCCGTCCACCACCGCGCGGTCCACGCTGGAGATGCCGGCGTAGCTGCCGGCCAGCAGCGGCGGAACGGTCAGGATAACCAACGCCCACACCGGAGGCATCAGCCCGCTGCCTGCCAGCAAGGCGAAGAGGACCAGCAGGCCCAGGGTGGGAAGGGCCCGCAAGGCACCGGCGACGGCGACTGCGACAACCCGGCCCCGGCCGGTGTGGCCGATGAACATCCCCAGGGGCACGGCGATGGCGGCAGCTATGGCGAGGACGAGGGCTGAATACTGCAGGTGTTCGAAAAGGCGGACGGCAATGCCCCCGCTGCCGCTCCAGTTGGCCGGGGATGCGAGCCAGGCGAAGGTGTTGGAAAAGATGTCCATCAGCCTGCCCCCTCACGGATCCAAGTGGCGGCCATCGCCCGGGCACCGTTTCCCGCTGCCGGTTTCGCGGCGGCGCGGGTCCACGGGGTGAGTGCCCGTTCCAGCAGGACCAGCAGCGTCTCCATGAAGAGCGCCAGGACCAGGATCCCCAGGATGCCCACCACCACTTCGGTGATGAAGGTGCGCTGCAGGCCATCGGTGAAGAGCACACCGAGGTTTCCCACCCCGAGCAGCGCAGCCACGCTCACGAGGGATATGTTGCTGACCGATACCACCCGAAGCCCGGCGAACAGCACTGGCAGGGAGAGAGGGATGTCAATCTTCAGGAACCGTGCCAACGAGGTGAAGCCCATGGCCGTTGCCGCCAAGCGCAGTTCCTCGTCCACGGAGTCGAACGCGTCCATAGCTGCCCGGACCAGGAGTGCCACGGCGTAGATGGTCAGCGCAACGACCACGTTGACCGGATCCAGGATCCGGGTGCCCAGCACGGGCGGCAGGATGATGAACAGGGCCAGGGAAGGGATCGTGTACAGGAGGGAACTGGCCGTGGTCACCACCGTGCGAAACGCCGGCCTCCCCCGGGCAATCTGGGCCAGGGGCACGGAAATGGCCAGGCCCAGGACCATCGGAACCACTGCGAGCACGAAATGCTGGCCGGCCAGTCCGAACACGGTGCCGCTGTTGGCCAGGAACCATTCCATCAGACCGGTTCCTCCCGCTGCCGCCGGCTTTCTTCGATCAGTGCCAGGATTTCCTCCGCCTTGAGGACCCCCGCGAGCCGCCCGTCACCGTCCACCGCCACGCCCAGGCCCGACGGCGAGGACAGGGTTGCGTCGAGGGCGCGGCGGAGGCTGTCCCCGGGACGGAAGAGCGAACCACCGGGAACCAGCCCGCCGTCGTCGCGCGGCGACGCCCAGCCCAAAGGGTGGGAATCGTCGTCGAGCACCAAGGCCCATTCGCTGTTGCCGCCGGCCGCAGCTGCGGAATCGACAGTCTTGGCCGGATGCAGCGGGACCGACTCTGCCGGATTGAAGGACAGCCGCCGGAATCCGCGGTCACGGCCCACGAAGGATGCCACGAAATCGTTGGCCGGGGCACGCAGGATTTCCTCCGGCGCGGCGTACTGGGCAAGCTTGCCGCCGACGGCGAAGACCGCGACCTTGTCGCCAAGCACGGTGGCCTCGTCGATGTCGTGGGTGACGAAGACGATCGTCTTGGCAAGCTCGCGCTGCAGCCGCAGGAGTTCCTGCTGCAGTTCGTCGCGGACCACCGGGTCGACGGCGCTGAACGGCTCGTCCATCAGCAGCACGGGAGGGTCGGCGGCGAGCGCCCGGGCAACCCCGACCCGCTGCTGCTGACCGCCGGACAGCTGGGACGGATACCGTCGGCCGAGCGCGGCGGCCAGCCCGACGACGTCGAGCAGTTCCGCCGCGCGCCGGCGGGCCTCCGCTTTGGGAACGCCGTTAAGCCGAGGCACCGTGGCGATATTGTCCAGCACGGTGCGGTGCGGCATGAGGCCGGCCGACTGCATGACATACCCCATGGAGCGGCGCAGCTTGGCCGCCGGTTCAGCCGAGACGTCCCGGCCCGCCACGGTGATGGTCCCGGATGTGGGTTCCACCATCCGGTTGATCATCCGCAGGGACGTGGTCTTGCCGCAGCCGGAAGGCCCCACCAGGACAGTGATGGCGCCCTTGTCGATCGACATGCTCAAGTTGTCCACGGCAGGCTGGCCGCCCTGATACCGCTTGGTGACGCTCTGGAACTCAATCATGGCTTCAGCCATTTCCGGGCTTACCTCGCTGTCGGCGAATCAGTGGAGCAGTCGGGCGGGCATTCAAGACGATGGTGGATTCAGCCTAGTCACCGCCTTTGGCGATGTCAGCCACGGCGCCGGGTCCGTAAGGGATCGGCAAGATTCAGCCGGTTTTCCGGTTCCGTCCCTTGCCCCGCAGCTCACCTCCCTCGTGGCGGTACCGCTCGGCAGCGCGCTGGCTCAGCCCCGCCCGAACGATGTTCTGGTGCCATTCGCGCTGGTAGGCGCGCCGGGCCGCGGCGTCCTGCTTCCGGGCGAGCGCGGCGAGCTCGTTCTGGAGTTTGCG
The DNA here is from genome assembly GCF_049913155.1 of Arthrobacter sp. R-11. Lineage (GTDB taxonomy): Bacteria > Actinomycetota > Actinomycetes > Actinomycetales > Micrococcaceae > Arthrobacter. The sequence goes on from NZ_CP183979.1 coordinate 3,100,575, forward strand.
GTAGCTTTCCCAGTGGCGCAGTTCCACCCGGCCGTCGGCGAGCGCCGCCTGCACCGCGCAGCCGGGTTCGCGGTCGTGGGCGCAGTCAGCGAAACGGCACAGTCCGAAGAGCTCCTCGAGGTCGGCGAACATCTCCTGCAGGCCGTTCTCCGCATCGAAGAGGCCGAAGCCGCGCACGCCCGGGGTGTCCATCAGGACCGCTCCGCCGGGCAGGGGAACGAGCTCACGGGAAGTGGTGGTGTGCCGACCCTTTCCGTCGCCGGCTCGGACCCGCCCTGTTTCCTGGACATCCCGGCCCGCCAGCGCGTTGATAAGGCTGGACTTCCCGGCACCGGAAGGCCCCAGCAGCGCCACCGTGCCTCCCGCCGGGATATGCAGCATGAGTTCGTCGAGGCCGTCGCTTTGTTCGGCGGAGGTGGTGACCACCTCCACTCCGGCGGCGTGCAGCATGACTTGCCCGACGACGTCGTCCGCCAGCTCAGCGAGGTCCGCCTTGGTGATAATCACCAGCGGGGTGGCACCGGAATCCCATGCCGCGACGAGGGTGCGTTCGAGGCGGTTGGGACTCAGCGGCCGGTCCATCGGGACCACGACGCCGACGACGTCGATGTTGGCCCCGAGGACCTGTTCTTCAATGGACGCTGCCAGGGCCCGCTTGCGGCCCAGCGAGGTGCGCCGCGGCAGGACCTCGACGACTGCGGGTTCCCCCGCCCGGTTGCGGCCGAGCCACACCCAGTCGCCGGTGACCGGCGCGGGGCCGTGGCTGGGATAGGGCAGGTGGCTCAGCCCGGACGGACCGGCGACGAGGACCCGGTTGCGGTCGAGCCGGACCACCCGGCCCGCCGTTTCGTCGCCGCGGACTTCGTCATGGTCCGACGGCGGGTGGGCACGGAAGTACTCCCCGGTTTCCGGGGTGAAGCCGTAGTCGGCCGGCCCCTCAAGAATGGTGTTTGGTGTTGCAGGACCCTCTGCGGGCCCGAAGGTGGTTTTCAATGTTCAGCCTCTGGAGAGGCCCGGCCACCGGTGCGGCAGCGTGAAGGAATTGCCGCCTAATACAGGGCGGAGGCCGGGGCAGGAATGATGATGTGCTGTGCGCGCGGGGCGCGCGAAGATTCGGCAATCATTGCTTCCACCTCCTCGGCATTAGGCCGGCGGACCACTGCGATAGTTCGTCAGGGGCCGGCGGTTCGACCAGCTTAGCCAGCAGGGTTGCGGCTTGGCCAGAGCCGCACGCGGATTTTCAGCCGAGCTTCCCGTTGAGCGGCCGTTCGCGGTGCAGGCGAAGGCCGATGTCCACCAGTGAAACCCTGTTCAGGTCCGGCACATCGGCCAGCGGAATCCAGGCGGCGTGGGTGGTGCTGCCGTCCACCTCGTGGCTGAGTTCACCGCCGGTGATCCGGGCTTCGAAGACCATCCTCAGGGCCTGGAACGGTCGGGCCTTCCCGTCCAGCCGGGGTTCATCCGGCCAGTAGCCCACATCCGTTCCGAGCATGGCGCCGACCTCGGCGTGGTAGCCGGTCTCCTCCAGGATTTCCCGCCGGCAGCCGTCCACCGGGTGTTCGGCGAGATCGAGCCCGCCGCCGGGCAGGGTCCAGCCTTCCTTGCCGTTCTCCTTCCAGTACGCCAGGAGGACGGCACCGTCCCGGACGATGACTCCGTAGGCGGCAGGTCGCGTGTCGAATCGCATGCTCACAAGGGACAGCTTAGGCCCGGCGGGCGGCGTGTATGCAGTTGCCGGCCAGGCCTCCCGGGGAGGCTAGTCAGGCCAGCACCGCCGCCTCGATCTCGGAGCTGTCCGGGACGCCGAGTCCGGCGGCTTCGCGGAGCTCAACGACGGTTCCGGGCTTGTCGAGTTCGAGCACCTTGATCATGTTGCGGCCTGTCCGGATCAGCGGCCCGGGGACGTACAGGGTGCGCTGCGGCCCCGCCTCCCAATAGCGGCCGAGCAGGAAGCCGTTGATCCAGAGGAAGCCCTTGCCCGAATCCGGGAGCGCAAGGTACGTGTCGGCGGGTTCGGCCACGGTGAAGTCTGCACCGGGCAGCCGGTCCAGTTCCGCTTCGGTCCATTCCGCGAGCGCCACGGGGGTCTGGGTCCAGTGGAAGGTGTAGCGCTGGTTGACCAGCACCCCGCCCAGGATCCCCTTCCCCTGTCCGGTGAGGGGGCCGTAGTTGATCCGGCCCAGGTTCTCCACGAGGATGTCCAGTTTCGCCGGGATCCCGGTGCCGGTGACCGTGAGGCCCTCGGCGCCCGTAGCGTCGTCGAGGATGCCGGCGAAGAGCCCGTCCACCCAGATGTGGGCGCGGTCGTGCAGGCCCGTGATCTTCAGCTTCGCTTCCGTGGGCGCGTCCGGGCGGCCTGGCAGCACCGCCGCCGCCGAGTACAGCACCAGGCCGGAGTCCAGGCCCAGTTCCTCGAAGGACAGCGGTTTGACGCTGTGGACCGGGGCTGCGGAGCCACGCAGCAGGCTGGTCAGTTCCGGGGCGGGACCCAGGGGCAGCGTGGCCGCCGGGAGCACCGGCGCCGGTGCCAGCAGTTCAGGGGCCAAGCGCGGAAGCTCGGTGATGCCCTGCGCCCGGAAGAACTCCGTGCGCAGGGCGTGGAACTTCGGAGTCAGCGCTCCGTTTTCGGCGATGGGCGCATCCGAGTCGTAGCTGGTGACCGTGGGCTGGATGCGGGTGCCGTCGTGGTTGGCGCCGGAGCCGAGGCCGAAGTTGCTTCCGCCGTGGGCCATGTAAATGCACACCGAACCATCTAGGTCCAGGATCTTGCGGACCTCGGCCGCGGCCTCTGCGGCATCACGCACATGGTGCTCCTCGCCCCAGTGGTCGAACCAGCCGCCCCAGAACTCGACATTGAAGAACGGTTCGCCGGGCCGGCGCCGCTGCCAGGTGGCCACGGCTTCGTCGCCCCGGCTGCCGAGGGTCGCCGTCGCCCAGGTTCCTTCCACGGCGCCGCCGTCGAGGAAGTAGTCCGTGCCGCCGTCGGCCGTGAACAACAACTCGGTGATGCCGCGCTCTTCCAGGGCACGGCGGTTCCAGCGGATGTAGTCGTGGTCATCGCCGTAGCTGCCGTATTCGTTCTCGATCTGCACCGCCACCACGGGGCCGCCGTTGCAGGCCTGGCGGGGTGCAATGATGGGCAGGAGATGGTCGAACCACTCCTCGATGGCCCCGGTGAAGACGGGGTCCAGGCAGCGCAGGCCGATGCCCGGCGTGCCGGTGAGCCAGGCCGGGAAACCGCCGTTGTCCCATTCGGCGCAGATGTAGGGCCCGGGCCGGACAATGACGTCCAGCCCTTCTTCGGCCGCGAGGTCGATGAAGCGGCCCAGGTCCCGCCAGCCGTTGAAATCCGGGGCCTGTCCGCGGTGCGGCTGGTGGAAGTTCCATGCGACGTAGGTGTCCACCGTGTTGGCGCCCATTGCCTTGAGCCTGCGGAGCCTGTCCCGCCAGTGCCCGGGGTGGACCCGGAAGTAGTGGATGGCTCCGGCCAGGATGCGGTAGCGTTCCCCCGAGCGGTACAGGACGGCGTCGCGGTAACTCAAAACGGCGTTGTTCACAAAAAACAGAATAGTACATTTATTAACAAATCAGCACATGGAGTTGTCTCGTGACCAACTTGGAAACGGCCCCGGCCCAAGAACTGTGCCCCGCCGGGCACCCCGGCCAGGGACCGTGCGTCCAGCTTTGGCCGGAGCGGGAAGTGCCGCTGGGTGGGGTACGTGCCATGAACGTGCTCCGCACCCTTCCGCAGCGCGGACTGCCGACCGTGGGCGCATGGTGTTTCCTGGACAGCTTCGGCCCGGACCGGGTGGCCATGAGCGTGCTGCCGCACCCGCACATGGGACTGCAGACGGTTACCTGGCCGCTGGAAGGCGACGTGCGGCACCGTGACAGCGTGGGCAGCGACGTGGTCGTGCGCCCCGGCCAGTTGAACATCATGACGGCGGGCCGCGGCATCGCACACTCCGAGTTCGCGGTGCTGCCGCAGCCGGACGGCGACGGCGAGGTGGAGGTGCCGCTGTCCCGCGGGCTGCAGCTGTGGGTCGCGCTGCCGGACGCCGAACGGCACCGGACGCCGTCGTTCGAGCAGGTGGTTGACCTGCCGCTCGCCAGCGGAGACGGCTACACGGCCAAGGTGCTGGTTGGCGAATTCGCCGGACAACGCTCCCCCGCCACCATGTTCAGCCCGATCGTCGGCGCGGAAATCAGCGGTTCCGGGGAGATCGGCTTCCCCCTGAATCCGGCGTTCGAACACGCCATCCTGGTCCTGGACGGCCGCCTGACCGTGGACGGCCAGGAAGTCGGCGCCGGCCCCCTCGCCTACCTGGGTGCGGGACGGGATTCGCTGGCCGTCACGGCCGCCCCGGACACCTGCTTCATGCTGCTCGGCGGCGAACCCTTCGAGGAGGACATCCTCATGTGGTGGAACTTCGTGGGCCGCACGCACGAAGAGATCGTTGAAGCGCGCGAGGACTGGGAGGCCCAGGCCTCGCTGGCCGACCCCGATGCCCGGGCTGCCCGCTTCGGCGTGGTTGATGGACACGGGCCCGACGCCGGCGCTGAAGCCGGTTGCATCCCGGCCCCGCCGCTGCCTGGCGTCCGGCTCAAGCCGCGCACCCGCGGCGGCCTGCCCGAATAACGGAGGGACCACGACGGTGGTCTGCCCTTTGCAGGGTCGGGCCCCCGTCGGGATGTCCCGGCTGAGCAGTCTCAGCCGAGCTCGGCGATGATCTGCGGCACCCCGAATACGGGATCCTGGTCCAGAACGCGCACGTCCGTCACCCCGTGAGCCGCGAGACCTGCACGGAAGGCGGATTGCAGCGCGCCCACGTTCATGCCCAGCCCGCTGCCCAGGATCGCCGGCCCCGTAATCCCCAGCTGCCGCAAGACCTGTGCCGCGAGCTCGGCCAGATCCCGGCCGGCCTGGTCCAGGAGCTGCAGGCTCACCTCGAGGCCTGCGTCCGCGGTCTGCACCACGACGCCTGCCCGCTGCGCCCAGTAGCGGCGGCCGGTGTCTGCGGAGTGGAAGAGGGCGATGAGTTTGTTGGGATCGTCCAGGCCGCAGGATTCCAGCAGGGCGCGGGTGAGGGCGTCCGGTTCCAGGCCCTTGTTCATCCGGCGCAGGCTGTGGCGGACTGCTTCGCGCCCCAGCCAGTAGCCGCTGCCTTCGTCGCCCAGCAGGTATCCCCAGCCGCCGGCGCGGGCTTCCTGCCCTGTGGAGTTCTTGCCCCAGGCCGCGGAGCCGGTTCCCGCGATGACGGCGACGCCGGTGCTCGTCCGCCCGGCGGCCAGCAGCAGGCGGGAGTCATGCACCACCGAGACCGCGGCACCCGGGACGTGCGGTTCGATGAGGGTGGCGAGTGCCCTGGCGTCGTCGTCGGTGTCGATACCGCCGGCGCCGGCGAGCACCGTGTCCACGCGGCCCCCGCCGATCCTGCCGAACAGTTCGGCGAGGTTGGCAGCCGCGGCCTCCCGGCTGACGTTCTGCACATTGGCGCTGCCGACGGATTCGTCGCGGACCACTACCCCGTCCTCGAAGCGGACGCCGCGGGTCTTGGTGCCGCCGATGTCCAGGCCGATGACGGTGCCGGGAACAACCGGCAAAGCAGGGCCGGAGCGTGACGAGGGATTCTCAGGGTTTTCCACGTGCACAGCTTAACGCGACGGCATCTCAGCTCCGACCCTTGATGAAGCCGGCCAGCAGCTCCGGGCCTTCCGCCAGGACCATCTCACGGAACAGCCGGACGGGTTCGGCTTCGCTGCTCAGTTCGCGGTTCCGGCGTTCACGCCAGGCGATTCCGATCTCCCGGTAGGCCAGACGGGATTCGATGGCCACTTCCACCCACCCCAGCCCGGTGCCCCGCGGTCCGTGGATTCCGGGCCCCAGGCCGCCCGGCGGGAGGATGCTGTAGCCCAGCCCGGCGGACACCAGCCCGCGGACGGTGTGGGTGTCCTGGCTTTCGAAGGCGGTGCGGGGCCGGATGCCGGCGTCGCGGAATATCGCATCAGTGAGGGAGCGCAGGCCGTAGCCCGGGCCCATCGCCACGAACGGCTCGTGCTTGAGCTCTTCAAGGCGGAGCCGCTTCCGGCCAGCCGCCGGGTGCTGGTGGTGCAGGACCAGCCGCAGCGGCTCGCGGTAGAGCGCGGCCGAGGCAAGCCCCCGGCCGCGCGGGGCGACCGGCGAGGTCAGGGCGATGTCGGCGTCGCCCGTTGCGAGCTCATCGAGGCAGGCGGCCCGGGCGCCCTGGCTGAGCTCGAAGGCGGTCAGCGGATAGCGCCCCCGGAAGGCACCGATCAGCACGGGCAAGGTGGCTTCGCCGAAGGTGTGCTGGAAGCTCACCGCGATCCGGCCCCGGACCGAGTCCTGCTCCTGCCGCACCAGGTCCAGCCCGCGGCGGAATTCGGCGAGCGCGGCGTCCACATGGGGCAGCAGCGTCCGCGCGGCGGCGCTGAGCCGCACCCCGCGGCCGTCCCGGACCAACAGTTCAGTCCCGACGACGGCGCCCGCCCGGGCCAGCGCCCGGCTCACCGTCGACTGCGGCACCCCGAGGAGTTCGGCCGTCGCGGTGACGTGTTCGGTCCGCGCAAGTTCGGAAAGAATGGGCAACAGGGGCAGCAGCTGGACGAGCTGCTTGTGGTCCGGGTCCATGGTGCGGCGCCCTTCAGTCAATGCCGCAGTTCAATGTGAATCTGCTATGTAAATCATCTCATTCATGCATTGGAATCATCACTCGCCGGCGGCATAACGTGGCAGGGTGATGATGCAAGCGGCCCCGGATGCCACCGACGGACACCCCAAGGGCTCCCCCGGTTACCGGCGGATCCTCGCCGGACTGGCGATGGCCGGCGTCGCGACGTTCGCCCAGCTCTATTCCACCCAGGCGGTCCTGCCGCTGATGTCGAAGGAACTCGGGATCACGGCCGCGGACGCAGCGCTGAGCGTCTCCGTCGCCACGGCCGGGCTCGCCGCCGCGGTATTGCCCTGGTCCTTCGTTTCCGACCGCATCGGACGGGTTCGTGCCATGGCGATCGCGATCGGCGCGGCGACGATCCTTGGCCTGCTGGTGCCGTTCGCGCCGGCGCTGCCGCTGGTGTTGGGCCTGCGCACCTTGGAGGGCGTGGCCCTGGGCGGCATCCCCGCTGTGGCCATCGCCTACCTGAACGAGGAAATCGGCAAGGCACATGCGGCGCTGGCCGCCGGCAGCTACGTCGCCGGCACCACGCTGGGCGGCTTGGCGGGCCGGCTCCTGGCCGGACCCCTCGGGGAAATCTGGGGGTGGCGGGCCGGAACCCTGGCAGTGTCCTTGCTCGCAGCGGTTTCCGCTGGACTGTTCCTGCTCCTGGTCCCGAAGCCACGGCGCTTCGCTCCCGCTCCGGCCCAAGGCATGCGCGGGGCCGCGAAGGCTCTGCTTGGCCATCTCGGCAATCCGCGGCTGCTGGCCATCTACCTGCAGGCCTTTGTGCTGATGGGCGGTTTCGTGGCCGTCTACAACTACCTGGGCTTCCGGCTGCACGCCGAGCCATTCGCCCTTCCGGCCTCTGTGGTGAGCCTGATCTTCCTTGCCTACCTTTCGGGCACGGTGAGCTCACGGTGGGGCGCAGCCCTCTCGCTGCGCTTTGGCCGGCGCAACGTCCTCCTGGCCGGGATCGGCTGCATGGCCGCGGGCATGGCACTGACCCTGTGGGACTTCCTGCCGACGGTGCTCGCGGGCCTGCTCCTCTTCACGGCCGGTTTCTTCGCCGCCCACAGCATCGGTGCCGGGTGGAGCGGGACGCTCCCTGCAGGCGGCAAGGCACAGGCGGCCTCGCTATACAACCTCTTCTACTACCTGGGGTCCAGCATCCTCGGCTGGCTGGGCGGGCTCGTCTTCCAGTCCGCGGGCTGGACCGCACTCGCCTGGGGCGTGATCGCCCTGGCGTGCACGACGGCGGCGGTCACCGCCGTCGTGCACCCGGTAAAGCCGGTGCCCGCCGTCGTCGTCCACGCTTCCTGAATTGCTCCCGCTTCCTGAGGCGGCGCACCGGGTGCGGTCCTCAGCGGGTAGATTCGATGGCCTGCACCAGGTCGGCGATGAGGTCGGCAGGATCCTCAAGGCCGACCGAGAGGCGCAGCATCCGGGCATGCGGCTTCGCCTCGGGCGCTACCGGGCGGTGCGTGAGCCCGGCAGGGTGCTGGATCAGGGTGTCGATCCCGCCCAGCGAGACGGCATGGGTCATCAACCTGACCGCGCCTGGGATCCGCTCGGCATGCTCCGCGGACGCGACATCGAAGGCCAGCAGCGACCCCGGCCCCGACATCTGGGTGCCCACCAGGCCTAGCGGATCGCATTCGGGCAGCCCCGGGTAGTGGACCTTGCTGACCAGTTCATGGCCTGCGAGCGCGGAGGCGATCTTGTGCGCGTGGTCCTGCTGGGCCCGGACACGGACCGGGAGCGTTGCCAGGCCTCGGTGCAGCATATACGCCGGCCACGGGGTGAGGATTCCGCCGGTCACGGCCCGGACCCGGCGCAGCCGCGCAGCCCATTCGGCATCCGTCGCCACCACGCCGCCCATGGCATCGCCGTGACCGCCCAGGAATTTCGTGGCGCTGTGCAGCACCATCGCCGCGCCGTGCCTGAGCGGCTGCTGGAGCACCGGCGTGGCGAAGGTGTTGTCCACCAGGACGGGAACCCGGGCGGCGTCGGCCGTGAGCCTCTTCAGGTCCACCAGCTCGAGGCTGGGGTTCGCCGGAGTTTCGACGACGAGCAGCGCCGTGTCCGGGCGGATGGCACTGCTGACTTCTTCCGGGCGGGCGAAGGTGGTCTCGGTGCCGAGCAGTCCGCTCGCCAGCACATGGTCGGTGCCGCCGTACAGGGGGCGGACTGCGACGACGTGCCTCTTGCCTTCGCCGGTGGCGGCGAGCAGCACGGCGCTCAGGGCCGCCATGCCGCTGGCGAAGGCCACGGCTTCAGCGGCGGACTCCAGCGCAGCGGTTCCCTCTTCGAAGCGCGCCACGGTGGGGTTCCACAGCCGTTGGTAGACCGTGCTGTCGCCCTCCCTGTGGACGCCGCCGCCGGCCATCTGTTCGTACGCAAGTCCGCCGTCATGCACCGAAGGCAGCGGTGCGGTGGTAGAAAGATCGATGGGTACCGCGTGCACGCCCTGTTCGGTGAGTCCGGAACGGCCCGCGTGGACGGCGAGGGTGTCGATCGTGGTCACTGTGCTCCTTGAATTATTCGCCATTGAATGGCGCCAGTATTAGGCAATAATTCGGGATTTCACAGGGTAGATGAATGGATTGCCGCAAATTTGCCGGATATGATGAACTCATTGCAAATCCAGGAGGATCCGTGAGTACAGCCCCGAAGAATGTTCGGCCCCTCGGCGCCGGCGAGCCGTTGGACGCCATCGACGAACGGATCCTGGCCGCCCTCGTGGACGATGCGCGGATCTCCAACAAGCAGCTCGCGGAACTGGTGGGCATCGCCCCGTCCACCGCATTGATGCGTACACGGGCGCTGTCCGAACGCGGCATCATCGAAGGCTTCGAAGCAGTGCTGAGCCTGGCTGCTATCGGACGCTCGGTGCAGGCCCTGATCGCGGTCCGGCTGCGGGCCCACGACCGGGACCAGATCGACCGCTTCACAGCGCGGGTTCCCGCCCTGCCCGCGGTCCTCTCAACCTTCCACACCTCGGGATCGGTTGACTACCTGCTGCACATCGCCGTCGCCAACACCGATGAGCTGCGTGACTGGGTGCTGGACAACCTGGCCACCGATCCCGTCGTCGGACACACCGAGACCACACTGGTCTTCGAGCACATCCAGGGCAATCACGGGCCGCTGCCGGCCTGACTGCCGACGCCGGAAATCGGCGCTCCGGCGGACCAGCCGGTCAGGCCCGAGCTGTCAGGCCCGAGCTGTCAGGCCCGAGCTGTCAGGCGCGGGGCGCCAAGCCGGAATGCGCGGCGCCGAGGGCATCGGCGCGCAGCTCACCCAGCCGCTCCCGGCGGGCAATGGCCGCACTCCGCTGCGCGCGTTCGCCGACCTGGATGAGGCGACGGTTCTCGGACCAGGAGAGCAGCCTGGCACCGATGCCGGCTGCGGCCGACTCGATGATGGATGGCTGACGGTATACGCCGCATGATGCGGTGGCTGAACTCATGACTTCTTCCCTTCACTGCTTTGTGAATCTCTGCTTGCGGCTTTGCCGGCCGAGGCCGGGACGCCGAGGATGGGGAACGCGTTGAAGTGGATCTGGACCGGGCGGGCGTCCTCGGGGACCGGTTCGCTGCGGATCTCCTCCAGCAGCTTGTGGCCGAGGGCCTCCATGGCATGGGCATAACGGGCCAGCTGCTCCGCTGACATCCGGGCGTTGACTGTGCTGACGGTGGAAACCTGCAGCCAGTCAGAGTCCAGGACATCGACGCCGTGCTCCATGAAGTCTGCAAGCACTGCCTGCCGGCCACGCTCGAATTCCCGGCTCACCAGCCGCGAGGCCTCCTGGGTGGCCGGCGAGGTGGCCAGCTCCGGCGACGTGATCTGGATGGCGATCGGCGGCCGCTCCCACCACCGTTCGCGCGCGGTCCCTTTGCCCTCAACCTCCCGCACGAAGTCGAACTTCGCCAGTTGGCGCAGGTGGTAGCTCGTGGCGCCGCTGGATTCGCCCAGCAGGTCCGCCAGCCCACAGGCCGTCTGGGCGCCGTAGCGGGAGAGCATCTCGAGGATCTGGACCCGCAGGGGGTGCGCCAGCGCCTTGAGGGACGCCGTATCGACTTTGCGGAGCGGGAAATCCGGCTCCCGGACTGTGACCATGACACAAGAATAGAGTTGCAAAGAACTCTTTGCAACGGTTTCTTTGCAACTATTTCTTTGCAACTGACATTGGCGGGACCAGGTGCCCTGCCCCTATGCGATCATCGCGCGAAAACCGGCCTGATACCCCGCCGTGAAACCAGCGCCAGGACCAGTGCCGCCGCACCGCAGATCAGCGCGAACCCTGTCACGGCCGGCTCAAGTCCGAAAGCGGACGAGGCCAGGCCAAGGCCGATGACGGGCACGGCGCTGCCCAGATAGGTGATGACGTACACGGTGCTGATGACCTGGGCGTGCCGTGCGGGATCGGCTTTGGTGGCGAGGTCGTTGAACACGAGACGGAACGCGCTGCCCTGCCCGACGCCGGCGGCAATGCCGGCCGCGACCAACAGGACCGGGTTGTGCCAGGCAGCCGCAGCGGACATCAGCATCACGGCGGCCCCCAGCACGGACAAACCGAGCGGCAGGAGCATCCTGCGGCGCAGCGGAAAGAGCTGGCTCAGGGCCGAAGCACCCAGCGTGAGGCCGGCCAGCAAGCCCATGACCGGGCGGGAATCCGTGCCAACAACGGCCGCAAAATAGCCAGGGCCCAGGGAGAGGCAGAAGCCGAAGACGGCGAAGCTGAGGAAGCCCACCGACGCGGCGAGCGCGAAGGCGCCCTTCGCCTCCCGCGACACCGACGGGCGCCGGGGTGCGAGCGCGGCGTACGGCCGCGGGCCGACGGCGGGCCGGATCGCGGGGCGGGCGTCGAGCATCCAGAGCGGAACCAGCAGGAGCAGCAGGAGCACGCAGTGCACCAGGAACGGCGTGCTGACCGGGCCGGGCAGCAGCGAGAGCAATCCGCCGGTGAAGGGTCCCGCGGCAACCCCGCCGGAAGAGGCCAGGAGGGTGAAGCGGGACGCCCATTCGGGGCGCGACGGCAGGAGCTCACGCAGCGCCGCGGAACTTGCACCGGTGGCCAGCCCGACCGCGACGCCCTGCAACGCCCTTCCGGCGCACAGCATCCACAGGCTCCCCGCCCCGGCAAACACCAGGCTTCCGGCCAGTCCCAGGACGACCGCGAGCACCAGCGCGGCCCGCCGGCCGATATGGTCCGACCAGTGTCCGGCCAGCATCAGCACCGCCACCAGGGCCAGGACATAGCTGGCGAACGCGACCGTGACACCCAGCGGGCCCAGTCCGAGCCGCAGCTGCAGCAAGGGGTACAGCGGGGTGGCCAGGTTCGCGCCCAGCAGCAGGGTGAACATGACGACGCCGGCCAGCACCAGCCGGGTGGTGGTCGAGGCGTTCCAGCCCCGGCGGACAGCCGTTGCCGGGCGCATGCGCAGTTCGCTGAAGACAGTCATCGTGGTGCCCTTGCCTTGGCGGGCGCGGAACGGCTGCCTTGTGGGCACTGCCGCCACCGCCCCGGATGTGGATGGCAACAGAATGCAGCAAATCTGCGGCAAGACTCAGTCATTGGTGGAACAATTGAGCAAAACAGTCAATAGTTCCCATGCTGTCTGCGCTGGAGTGATGATTTGAACAATCTGGACCCCACCGACCTGAAGATCCTGCTTGAGCTGCTCCGCGATCCGCGGATCCAGATCGGAGAACTCAGCGATGCCCTCGGCATCGCCCGCAACACCGCTCAAAGCCGGCTGCGGCGCCTGCTGCGTTCGGGCGTCCTGAACGACGGCGGCCGCGAGGTGGACCTCGAAAAGCTGGGTTACGACGTCGTCGGCTTCGTTACGCTCGAGGTGACCCACCGGGAACTGGACGGTGTTATCGGGGCACTGCGCCTGATCCCCCAGATCCTGGAGGTCCACGAAATCTCGGGCCGGGGCGATCTCTTGTGCCGGGTGGTGGCCACGGATACGCACAGCCTGCAGTCGGCCCTGCGCGCCATCCTGAAGGTCAAAGGCGTGATCCGCAGCGAAACGGTTTTGGCCCTGCACACCCACCTTGCCTACCGCAGCGCGCCGCTCATCGAAAGGCTCGCAGGGACCCCCGCCGCACCGCCGCACCGGCAGCGCACCCGGCCCGCTGTCAGCAACGCGGGCTAGGATGCGGCCATGGAATGGCTGTCACATATCCTGCAGATCAATTGGCTCGCCGTGCTCCTGGCGTTCGTTTCCAGCATGGTGATCGGATTCCTCTGGTACATGCCTGCCGTCTTCGGGCGGAGGTGGATGGAGGCGATCGCGCGGACCGAAAAGGAACTGAAAGCACTCGACGGCGGTGCCGCCATCTGGGTGCCCATGATGGTGGCGTCGGCGCTGAGCAGCATCCTCCTCGCGGTGCTGGCCGGGGCCCTCGGCCTCGACACCCCGCTGGCGGCCGGGTTCTTCGCATTTGTGGCGGCAGTGGTTTTCCGTGCCGGCGGGCATGTCATCCACAATGGCTTTGCCGGAAGGGCGGCAACCGTAACGCTGATCGATTCGGGCCATGACATCCTTGCCCTGACGGTTGCCGGAGTCATCATCGGAGCCCTCCCCTAGGGCGGAAGGAACGCCCATGACCATCATCGACAACGCGATCTACGTGAACGGCGTCCGCAGCGCCACCCCGCCCAGCCTGGAGGAGTCCTTCGAAACGCTCGCGCACCACGGCGGCATGGCATGGATCGGCCTGTACCGCCCTTCGGAGGGCGAAATGGCGGCGGTGGCGGACGAGTTCCAGCTCCACCAGCTGGCCGTCGAGGACGCGATCCACGCCCACCAGCGCCCCAAGCTGGAACGCTACGACGACATCCTGTTCACCGTCCTCCGGCCGGCCCGCTACCTGGATGCGACGGAGACGGTGGAGTTCGGGGAACTGCACGTCTTCACCGGCAAGAACTTCGTCGTCACCATCCGTCAGGCGGAGACTCCCGGGGTGGCCCAGGTCCGCCGTCGGCTGGAAAGCCAACCGGCGCTCATGGCCTGCGGACCCGAGGCGGTCCTCTACGGCCTCCTTGACCAAGTGGTGGACGACTACGCCCCGGTGGTGGCCGGGCTCGAGAACGACATCGACGAGATCGAGGATCAGCTGTTCAGCGGCGACACCACGGTTTCGAGGAGGATCTACGAGCTCGCCAGGGAAGTCATCCAGTTCCAGCGCGCCATCAACCCCTTGCCGGACATGATCTCCCTGCTGCGCGGTGGCTTTGCCAAATACGGCGTGGACATCGAACTGCAGCGCAACCTGCGCGACGTCGAAGACCACGTGGAGCAGCTCATCTCCAAGGTGCAGGGCTTCCGGGAACTGCTCCAGAATGCCCTCACCCTGGACGGCACCCTCACCGCCAACCGGCAGAACGAGGCCAACGCGGCACAGAACGAGCAGGTCAAGAAGATCTCCTCCTGGGCTGCCATCCTCTTCGCCCCGTCCTTCGTGGCCGGCGTGTACGGGATGAACTTCGATTTCATGCCTGAGCTGCACTGGCTCGTCGGCTACCCATTCGCCCTCATCCTGATGTTCGGGGCGGCCCTGCTCATGTACGGGATCTTCAAGCGGAAAGGCTGGTTGTGACGGCTTCCCCGGCTGCAGCCCTGCTCATGGCGGGAATCGAAGCCGAGGCGGCTACCGCAGGCTTTGCCCTGGAAGCCAGCCAGGCAGCCGCCGCCCGGCGGCTCTGCGAACTGGGCGCCGCCGTCGGGCAGTCCAAGGGGACACGGCTCCGCCCCTTCCCGCTGCGAGGCAGGACGCCCCGGAGCGTCTACCTGCACGGTCCCGTGGGCCGCGGCAAGAGCTGGGTGATGGACAGCTTCTACCGGCAGCTCACCGGCCGCAAGCGGCGGGTGCATTTCCACGACTTCTTCCGCAAGCTGCACGCGGGAGTACGGACAGCCGCCGGCAGCGACGGCACGGCCATCCAGCAGGCCGTGGATTCCCTGTTGGCCGGCATCGACGTGCTGTGCTTCGACGAGTTCCATGTCCACGACGTCGGCGACGGCATGTTCATCGCCCGCCTGCTGCGCACTGCCGCGGAAAGGCGGGTCCCCTTGGTGGTCACGTCGAACTATCCGCCGGAGCAACTACTGCCCAACCCGCTATGGCACGATCATTTCGTGCCCACCATAGCCGTGATCAAGGAGATGATGGACATCGTGGAGATCAACGGGAACACCGATTTCCGGCGCAATCCTGCCGTGCCGGGCGACGACGGCGGTCCCAGGGAAGGATTCCGCCGTGGCCGCGTCATCAGCCCCGGAACGCCCCGGCAGCTCGGTGCCTTCGGACTCTTCCCGCCGCCGCCCGCCGAGCAGCGCACGCTGACCCCCACCACCCAGCCGCTGCCTGTCAAGGCTGCCGGAGATGTGCTGTGGGTGGCCTTCGCGGAATTGTGCGGCGGGCTGATGTCGACGGCGGACTACCTGGCGCTGGCCGCGGAGTACCGCGTGTGGGTGGTCGACGGAGTGCCCTCCCCCGCGCATGAATCCGCGGAGGGTTCAGCGGCCGCCTGGCAGCGCTTCGGCAACGCGGTGGACGTCCTCTACGACGAGGATGTCACTCTCTTCCTGGTGGGGCGCGGCCCCCTGGACTGGGATGCCGGCGACGCCAGGCACGGCACCGCATTGCCCGTCGACATGGCGAGGATCGCCAGCCGGCTTTCCCTGCTCGGCCGCGTGGAAACGGGCACGGACGACGAAGCCGCGGGCTCCGAAGAAACCCGCGGCTCCTGAGCTATCCCGGACAGCCCGATCCGGCTAGATTGTCCCGCCGGCGGTGGGCGGCGCACCGGTGTCCTGCCCGCCGCCGCCCCGTTGCTCGCGGGCCACGTAGTTCTCGATGTCGAAGAGGTTGTCCGCCCGCTCGGCGATGTTCAGCAGGGTGGTCATGGACGCGACCTCCTCCACCTGTTCCTTCAGGAACCACAACATGAACTGTTCGCCGAGGGGGTCGTTCTGTTCGCGGGCCGCGCGGAACAATTCCTCGATATTGCTGGTCACCTGCTTCTCCTGTGCCAGGGCCAGGGCGATGGGCTCCCGGACATCGGAGAAATCGTTGCGGATCTCGGGGATGCCGGGGATGGAGACGGGCAGGTTCCGGTCCAGCATGTACTGGACCATCATCATGGCGTGGTTCCGTTCCTCCAGGGATTGCCGATAGAAATGCGCCGCGAGCTGCGGCAGGTCTTCGCCGTCAAAATAGACCGCCACGGCGATGTATTGCTGGGACGCGGCAAACTCGTTGCCGATCTGTTCGGACAGGAGTTCATGGAATGTCTTGGCCATGGGACCGATCCTAGCCTGCGGCTTTGGTGCCCACTAGACGAGCGCTGGCCGAGCGCGTCACTACCCGAGGGAGGCTAGGGCGACGCCGGCCGCCGCGGCGCCCACCCCGGCGGCCATCGTGCCGAGGGCGTTGAGCAGTGCCAGCCGGATACGGCCCGACTGCACCAGCCTCACGGTCTCCACACTGGCCGTGCTGAAGGTGGTGTAACCGCCCAGGAAGCCCGTACCAAGGACCGCCTGAAGCGAGGCCGGGGCATGGTGGCGCATGACCAAGCCGGCAAGAAGGCCGAGCAGCAGCGAACCGGAAACGTTGATCGCAATGGTCCCCCAGGGCAGCGCGGTCCGGAAACGCGCCCGGACCAGCCCGTCCACCAGGAACCGCGCCGCGGCCCCTGCCCCGCCAGCGAGTGCAAGCAGCAACACCGTCATTGGGCACCCTCCGCGGCCCCGGCCCGCCCGCCGTGCAGGCGGTGTCCCAGGGCGATGCCCAGGATCGTCGCGAGGGTGCCACCGAGCAGGGACGCCGCGAGGTAGCCAAAGGCGTCTGCGGCGCGGCCGGCGTCGAGCAGCTGTACGGTTTCCAGACTGAAGGTGCTGTAGGTGGTGAAGGCTCCGAGGAAGCCGGTACCGGCGGTGAGGCGGATGAGCCTCCTGCGGCCTTCATCTGGGCCCCGCCTGGCGAGCGACTCAAGGAGCCAGCCCAGCACGAGGGCCCCGGAGAGGTTGATCAGCAGGGTGGGCAACGGCCACTGTCCCGGCGAAGGGACCGCCTGTCCCAGCCCGTAGCGCGCGAGCGCTCCCAGGACGCCGCCCGCCGCCACGAGGGCGAGGTATTGCGGGTGCAGGTGCAGGGGACGGCTCACCGGGCATCGTCCTCCGGCTGCCCGCCTTGCGGGACGACGAGCACCGGCGGGCCCGGGTGCCGGGCGAGCCGCTCACCAAGAGATCCTCCGGCCAGCGCCTCGAGGTACCGCTCCAGGCCGTGTTCCTTGCTCCCGACCACGATGGTGGAAGCCCCGGTTTCGGCAGCGTAGCGGAGCAGTTCCCGCGCAGGGTCTCCGGCCAGCACCGCGAAAGACCAACCGACGCCGGCACCCTCGAGTTGCTCGGCGATCCAGTCCCGGAGTTCCGCGGCGATGTCCGTGGCGTCATCGTCGACGCCGTCCGGGTCGATCGGCTGCCGCGCGCTGTCCAGGGTGGAGTCCACATAGGCCAGCAGCAGCCCGGTGCCGGTGCGGAGCGCCAGATCAGCGGCGTGCCGTAACACGGCCGCCCGGTGCCGCGGGACAATGCCGGCCAGGATCGGGCCCGGCCCTGCAAGGTGCGCAGAATGCCGTTGCTCTGCCATGCCGGCTCCCTTCAGGATTTGTTGGCCTAGGACGATCCTAGGGAACAACTCTGCCGGGAGGACAATGCGTCGGCATCCTGGCAGGCCAGGCGGGAAAACCGAAAGCTCCCCGGGTCGCGTTGCGGCGGCCCGGGGAGCTTTCACTGTGGAGCTCTTTCACTGTGGAGCTAAGGAGATTCGAACTCCTGACCTCTTCGATGCGAACGAAGCGCTCTACCAACTGAGCTATAGCCCCTGGATGGCGGTCCGGTTTCCTCCGGTCCGCGCCAGTGCATCCTACGCTACAAAGTATCCGGCCTGTTTGCCAACCAAGACTCGAAGGTCTCCGTTCCGTGTCGCCGCTCCGGGGCGAGGTTGAGGCCGCGTCTCAGGTAGTCGCCCATAGCTCCGGGCAGCGGAAACTCCACGATCGGGCCCTTGTGCCCGGTGACCCTCCGCCAGCTTTCGGCGAGTTCCCGCATGGTCCGGACCTCCGGGCCTGCAATGGTCACCGTGCGATGCAGCGCTGCGTCCGATGGCGCTGCGTCCGATGGCGCTGCGTCCGATGGCGCTGCGTCCGATGGCGCTGCGTCCGATGGCGCTGCGTCCGATGGCGCTGCGTCCGATGGCGCTGCGTCCGATGGCGCTGCGTCCGATGGCGCGAGGGCCTCGGCCAGCAACGCCGTGGCGACGTCCCCGGGCGAAATGCTTTGGAACGCCGCGCCCTTGATGACTGGCACCACACCTACCTTGGCGCCCGCCGCGAACACTGCCGCCACGAGGCTGTGGAACTGGCTGGCCCGCACCGTCACGGTCTCCAGCCCGGACGCCGCGTAGACCCTTTCCTTGGCGGCCTTGGAGGCATAGAAGGCCGCTGTGCTCGCATCGCAATTGATGATCGAAAGGGCTACCGCCCGCCGGACGCCTGCCCCGGCGGCTGCGGCGAGAAGGCGGGCGCCGGCGTCGGCATACTGCTTCCGGGCTTTGCCCGACCGCCCCTCAAGGCAGTCGATCACGACGTCGGAGCCGCCCAGGGCCTCCGCCAGCCCCTCGCCGGTGGTGGCGTCCGCACGGACGTACCGGACGCCGTCGGCCCCTCCATCGGGCGGATTGCGGCTGAATGCGGTGACCTCAATGCCTTGCTTAACGGCAAGGCGGGCGAGCAGCCGGCCGATTTGGCCGGTGCCGCCCGCAATGCAGAGAGCAGTCATCTCAGAGCGCAGTCATGTCAGGCCCGGCGGCGCTGGAGGACGTCGTCCAGGTTGCCCAGGGCGTTGGCCTTTCCGGCAGCCTGGGACTTGCCGAAGGGCGTCTGGGCCGCGGGCAGGGCGGGGGCGGATCCGGCGTTCTTCAGGATCGGCTTGCCCACAGGCTTCGGCTGGGCAGGAAGGTCCAGCGGTTCGGGTGCCGGGCGGCTGGCTTTCGCCGCGTCGACGTACACCGGCTTGGGCACCTCGACGGGCTGCCAGCGGACGTCCGCGGCTGCGCCGGGCGCCTTGGTGTCGCCGGCGGCTTCAGCCACCTTGAGGGCGGCTTGGCGCAGTTCGACGGCGGTCAGGCGGGCGGCTTCGCGGCCGTGGGCTTCGGCGTCGAAAACCGTGGTGTCGCGCGGCTCCGCCGGAACGCTTGCCGTGGCTTGCTTCCGCGCCGGGGACATCGCCGAACGGAACGCCGCTTCCATTTTCGCCCGGCGGTCGCGGACGGCGAGGCGGCGCAGCAGCAGCACAATGCCGGCAACCGAGAACAGGGAGAGCACCGGGAGCCAGGAAGGCGCCAATGCGAAGAGGCGAAGGACGCCGGATACGACAGCCGTCAGCAGGAAGAGCAGGCCGGCAAGGGCCAGGGCGCAGCGTCCGTATCTGAGCTTGAACGCCGGCTCCCGTACGGCAGCGCCCAGCTTGCCGGCGTCGCCGGTTCCGGTGCTCGGTGCGGGTGCGGTGCTCTGCATCGTCTCCATCGCTTTCTCCTGCTGGGGGGCCGTTTTGACGCCCGTCACGGCTTGCAGCCGGGGCGCCTCTGCGGCCTCTTCGTCCATGGGAACCACGGCAGCGGGAAGGAGCTGTGCACGACGGTTCCGCAGTACGTATGGAGCCACCCAAACAATCCACAGGGCAACAGCGACAACAAGGATCACTGAGCTGCTGAGAGGGAAGTCCACATTCAAAACCGTAGAAGGAAACACAGGGGCGCCGCCGCATTAGCCGCGGTGTGTCGCACCAGTTGCATCAAATGAATGGACTATGTGGTCCGCTCAGCCGTTCCGGCTGCGCAGCCAGGTGCTGAGCAGGCCCTCCGGGACTTCCTCCGAGGTCAGCGCGAAGCTGCGGTGATCGGCCCAGCTGCCGTTGATGTGGAGGTACCGTTCCCGGTAGCCCTCGTCCCGGAAGCCGAGCTTTTCGACCACCCGCAGGCTGGGCCCGTTTTCCGGCCGGATGTTGATTTCCATCCGGTGCAGGCCCAGCTGCCGGAAGCAGTGGTCGGTTACCATCGCGACGGCGGTGGGGGCGATTCCCCTTCCCGCACGGTCCTGGTCCACCCAGTAGCCTAGTGTTGCCATCATGGCCGATCCCCAGGTGATCGAGGAGACGGTCAGCTGGCCCACGATCCGGGGTTCCCGGATTCCGGGAATGCGTTCGGCGATGACGAAGGGCAGGGCCGAAGCCTGGCGGGCCTGGGCATTCAGGGACGCCACCATCTGCCGGTAGTTCGGAAGCGCTCCCCCCGGGGCCGGGTTCGAGGCTTCCCAGGGGGCCAGCCATTCACTGTTCCGGGACCGGACCTCGGTCCATTCCTGCTTGTCCCGGTAACGGATGGGGCGGAGCAGCAGATCGCCGCTTTCCAAGGTCACCGGCCAAATGGCCGAACCCCACACGGAGGTTACTTGCCGAGCCGGGAGGCAAATCCCGGAAGCCAGTCACGCAGGCCGGGGCCAAGGTCTTCACTGTCGCAGGCCAGTTCGACGCAGGCCTTGAGGTAGCTCAGCTTGTCGCCGGTGTCGTAGCGGCGACCACGGAAGATGACGCCGTAGACGCCGCTGCCTTCACCGTCGCCTTCCGCGAGAACCTGGAGGGCATCGGTCAGCTGGATTTCGCCGCCGCGGCCGGGTTCGGTCTTCTCAAGGACCTCGAAAATCGCGGGATGCAGCACGTAGCGTCCGATCACGGCAAGGTTGGACGGCGCCTCACCCACGGCAGGCTTCTCCACAAGGCCCTTGACCCGGACGAAGCCCTCGTCGCCGAAGGGCTCGACGTCGGCACAGCCATAGGAGCTGATCTGCGAAGGTTCCACCTCGATCAGCGCCACGACCGACCCGCCCGTGCGGCTCTGGAGGTCGATCATGTCACTCAGCAGGGAGTCCTGGGCGTTGATGAGGTCATCGCCCAAAAGGACGGCGAAGGGTTCTTCGCCCACGTGCTGCTTGGCACGCAGCACCGCGTGGCCGAGGCCCTTGGGGTCGCCCTGGCGGACGTAGTGGATGTCGCCGAGGTTGGTGGCTGCCTGGATGGATTCAAGCTTCGCGGTGTCACCCTTGGCCTCGAGCGTGGCTTCCAGCGCGGGCACCCGGTCGAAATGATCTTCGAGGGCACGCTTGTTGCGCCCGGTGATCATCAGGACGTCATGGAGGCCCACGTTTACGGCTTCTTCGACGACGTATTGGATGGCCGGCTTGTCGACGACCGGCAGCATTTCCTTTGGCATCGCCTTGGTGGCGGGCAGGAACCTGGTGCCGAGCCCGGCAACGGGGATGACGGCCTTGCGGACGGTGCAGTTTTTGGAAGTCACCGCTCTAATCTAACGGAATGCGTCACACAATGGGCAACAGCAGTTGTGCGCCGGTGCGCCATAATCAGGGGCAGGCAGCGTAGTTTGCTTCCGGGATCCGCGAGCAGGAATGGAAAGCGATGACTTTGAAGGACGAAATCCGTGCCGGACACCGTGCACGGCGCAAGGCCCTGGACGCCGCACAGATCGAGGAGGCCGGAAAAGGCATCGCACTGCATGGAATGGCCTGGGCGGCGTCCTTGCCCGGCGGGGATTCGAAAACGTTCGCGGTCTATCTCGGCGTCGGCCACGAGCCGCCCACCATGCCGTTGCTGGAGGCGCTTCACGAAGCCGGCCACAGGGTGCTGCTTCCCGTGTGCGAGGACGACCGCCAGCTGAGCTGGGTGGAATGGACCCCACGCACGGCCTTCCACCGTTCCCGTTTCGCTCCGATCGATGAACCCGACGGCGAGCGGCTGGACGGTTCGGTGGTCGCCGGAGCGGACGGGATCTTCCTGCCGGCCACCGCCGTCGACGGCAGCGGCAGCCGGATCGGCCAGGGCGGCGGCTACTACGACCGCCTCCTTGCGAGGCTGGACGCCGCCGGGCAGCGGCCCCCCGCCGTCGCCGTCGTCTACGCCGGGGAGGTCCTGCCCGCGGGGACCATTCCGGCCGAGCCCTTCGACAAGCCGGTGGCCGGCGCCCTGACCCCCGACGGCGAAGTACGGTTCGCGGGGTCCTGAACCTGCCCGGTCCGGCAGCACCGAGGCGGCCGCCGGTGTTGTCCGCGCCACAAACACTGGCGGGCCCGGCCCCCGTCGATGATAGAATTGGCACTCAGGCCCTGAGACTGCTAAGGAACCACGAAGGTTCCGGACGCGGACAGGACCTGATGTTTGTCCCTGAGGAGGATCACCAGTGCCCACTTACGCCTACGCCTGCAAGGACTGCGGCCACGCCTTTGACATCGTCCAGGCTTTCTCGGACAGCTCGCTGAGCGAGTGCCCGGAGTGCCAGGGTTCGCTGCGCAAGAAGTTCAACAGCGTCGGCGTGGTCTTCAAGGGTTCGGGTTTCTACCGCACCGACTCCCGCGATTCCAAGGGCAGCACCGTTTCCGCGGCGCCTTCCGCGCCCGCAGCCCCCACTGCCCCGGCCCCGGCCGCTGCTGCCGCAGCAAGCTAAGCCGATCCCTTCCCCGGTTCCCCAGGTTTGGGGCTTCCCACGTCCCGGGTTTTCCACATGGCGGTTTTGTCCACATAGCGCGACCTGCCCGTTCTGCCGCCGGCGCGCTCTGGTTAGCGTGGCTTCATGCCAGCCAAACCAGCCCCCAGGTTCCTCCGCGGACGCTCCGGCTATACTCGGGCTTCCCGTCCGTCCGCTGCCCGGCGCCAAGTTCCTTCCACGCGCCAATTTGCTGTCCGGCGTCCGTTTCCTGCCCGGGCGGGAGCGTGGCTGCTGCGGAACCGGCGGCTTGCGGTCGCCCTGCTGCTCTGCCTCGCTGCAGGGATCGCGGTCCATCAGCTGACCCCTGCCTCCGAACACAAGATCCAGGTCCTGGTGGCAGCCCGGGACCTTCCGGCCGGGCTCTCGGTCGGCAAGACAGACCTGGTTCCGCGGGCGGTTCCTCCTGAAATCGTTCCGGCCGGAGCCCTGAGCGACTGGCAGGATGTCCAGGGCCGCCCGCTCGCTGCTCCGCTCAACAGCGGCCAGATCCCCACGGAAGCGCAGTTGCTGGGCCCTGGTCTCCTCACCGGCGCCGGAGCAGGAGCGGCCGCGGTACCTGTCCGGCTCGCCGATCCTTCATCGATCCAGCTCGTCTCGGCCGGGCAACTGGTCAACATTGTGCTCACCGCTTCGGATGGGCTGGGAGGAACAGGCGGAAAACCGGAGACCCTCGCCGCGGGAGTGCCGGTGCTTTGGACCTCGGCGCAGGGCGGCAAGACCGGAGACTGGCTGGGCACGCCGGATACCGAGGGACTCCTGGTGGTCGCAGCCAATCCGGCGCAGGCCGAAAAACTCGCCGGGGCCTCAACCCGCGGAAAGCTGTTCTTCGTGCTGGTTCCCTCCGCGCGCCCAGCGGCTCCAGCGGGCCCGTGAGCCCGCTGCAGCTCAGCCCCAGTGCGGTGGCTTCTGCTCCTTCAGCCACGCATCATGGTCGTAACCGCCATCGTCGCCCCAGCCGCGAGGTTCATCTTCCGACGCAACCTTGGGGAGGATCCCCTCGGGCGAGGGCTTCCGCCGCGCGCTGGATTTCCCGGCCGACGGCCTTTGCTGGCTGCCCTGGTCCTTCTTGTCGTCCCGGGCTTCGGCGTCCATGGTGCACTACTCCGCTTCTTGTTGCTCTTCCGGGCTTGCCTGCGCTTCCGCGTCCGTTCCCGGGGACCGCGTGTGGTCCGGTTCCAATTGTCCGTCATTCCGCTCACCGGCGGCCGGGTCTCCGGCCTCCAGATCGTCAGCCTGAAGGTCAAGGAAGCCCTGCTCCCTCTCCGTGTACGGCCTCGCAGCTGTTTCGAGTCCGAGGTAGGAGCCGATCCTGTCGGCGCAGGAGGACGGATCAGTGAAGACTTCAATGGTCCACAGGGACATGTAGCGCCAGCCCATGCGTTCGAGCAATTGGGGGCGGAGCCTGCTGCGCTCCCTGACACTCATGCGCCGGTAACGCTCCGTACCATCGGATTCGATGGCCACGGGTGTGGGCAGTTCGCTGTCGTCCCGTCCGATGGTGAGCATCGGGTCCGCCGCGGCGGCGATGTCCAGGGCGCCATCATAGTGGTGCCATACGCGTGCACCGCGCGCCCGGAGGCGCTCGCCCAGGTCTGCGACGAGGGGATCCTCGCCAAGCGCCTGCTCGCTGGCGGCAGCCCTGATCGCCGGCGTGCCGAGCGTGGAGTTCCCGGAGACTTCGCGGTCCAGCAGCTCATAGAAATCCACGGCACCGTGGGAGAGACGGTCAAGGTCGAGGTCTTCCGGACGGAAGCAGCTCAGCACGTGCAGGGACCTGCGCGACCGG
Source organism: Arthrobacter sp. R-11 (assembly GCF_049913155.1). Taxonomy (GTDB): domain Bacteria; phylum Actinomycetota; class Actinomycetes; order Actinomycetales; family Micrococcaceae; genus Arthrobacter. Next base: position 3,124,665 of record NZ_CP183979.1, read on the forward strand.
GTCATGGCAAGGGCGAACTTGTTCCGGCCACCCTCCACGGAGAGCGGCCCGAAGCTGTGCAGGGCGCGTCCATGCGGGGTGCGGCCATAGCCGAGGGAGAAAATCACGTGGTCCCGGACCAGGCCCTGTGCGCGCTCAAGGTCCACCACGCGGAACGATTCCGGACCGGCACCGAAGAAACCGGCCAGAAGCGGATAGTTCGGCAGCTGGAGGCGGATTGCTTCACCGATCCTGGCCGCGTGCCGCAGGCTTGCCGTCACGACAGCCAGGGAGGTCCTCGGGCGCAGGCTCGCGTGTTCGAACACGAGGTCGACCACCCGATTCACTTCGGCCGCCACCGACTCGACCCCTTCGTGGTCGGAGCTGGGCAGGCCCGTGCCGTCCGGGATGTATTCGACCAGCACGGACCGGTCGAGCCCGGTGACGGACTGTCCGTCGGGCAGCCGGCGCAGGCTGCCGTCGTAGTGGTTCTTGCTCAGCTGCAGGACGAGGTCCTCGTCCACGGCGCGGTAGATCCAGTTCAGCTGCCAGGTGGGCAGGACGCCGGCCAGCGCGTTGAAGGCACTGTCCACCGTTTCCTGGCCGTTCGTGCCCGGGAACCGGGGTTCGACCGCCACGCTGAAGCTGCGTGCGACGGCGGTCTTCGGGTCGCCGAACGCGATGACCTGCCTGGCACGGGCGATCGCGGGAAGTGCCGCCTGGAGGGAGGTCGACGCTGCATCGAGGATCACGACCGCGTCAAAGGACTGCACGACGGGCAGCAGGCCTGTCAGCAGGTGGGGACTCAGCGACCAGACGGGCACCAGAAGCGGCACCAGGTCCGGTGCCTGCGCGCTCAGCGCGGGCAGGGTGATCCGGCCGTCCTTGATGAGGTTCCTCAGGAGTTCAGCCTGCCGCGGCTGTTCCGCGATACCCGCCCGCCACCGTTCGGCGAGCTGCCAGCGGAGGCGTGCGGCGCCGCTAGCCACGTGGGCCTGGTCTGCCAGGCGGTACTCCGCTTCGAGCTTGCGCAGGGATTCGCCGTCGGACATCGCCAGGTAGTCATCGCCGCTGATCATGGCCTCAAGCGCGGACTGCCACCAGGCCAGGTCGAGCTCCGCCGCGACGGACTCCGGGCCGACCTCGCGTGCGGCGAGGTCGGCCAACAGTTCACCCAGGCCGTGCTCCCGCATGTTCTCGACGAGCAGTGTGCGCTCGGGAAGTGTTTCCAGGGTCTCGGTATCCGCCACGAGGGATTCCAGGCGCGCCATGAGCTCGCCGTACGGCGTCTCGTGGAGCTTGCCGCCGTCGCGGGTGTGCTTGAGGCACGTGCCCAGCCGGACAAGTTCGCGGTCGAGATCCCGGTAGGCGCTGCCGAGCTCCGCGAGCCCGGACGGTACCGCCGGGTGGCGCTGGCTGGTCGCATAGCCGGCCCAGAGGCTGCGCTGTTCCTGCACGAGGACCAGGGAACTGTGCAGGTCAGCAATGTGCACGCCGGGCCGGACGTACTCCTTCGCCACGCGGCGCAGGCGCGAACGCTGCATGGACGGCATCTCCAGGCCGCGTTCGCGCCGCCATGCCGAGGAGGCCGTTGCCGAAATGAGGTCGTGGACGGGCCGGTCGAAGATGTCCGGGGTGAACTTGTCCAGGCTTTCCCGGACAGCCATCAGCAGCTCCAGCTGGGCTCCCCATTCGGCGAAGGTGCTTCCCAGCCTGATCTCCGAGTGCCCGGCGAGTGCCACCATGCGTTCACGGAGGACCGGCAGCTGTTCGTGGGCGGCACGGGCAAGCTGCTGCGCTTCCTCGGTTTCCTTGCGGGTGACCAGCCGGGCGCCGTACCAGGGGCTGTTGACCGCGGAGCTGCTGAAGCTGCCCAGTTCCGCAGCGCGGCGCAGGCGTCCGGCCAGTTCCTCGCGGTCCTTGATGCTGTCCAGGACGCTGCGCTTCAGGCGGACCGTGGTGGCGGGGGCGGGGTGGATTGCGGTCAGCTCCGCCAGGGACTGCATTGCCTGGTAGGGGGAGCATCCCCACCGCTCGCGGACGTTGTGCAGGGACGCGACGTGGTCCATGAGCGCGTGCCGGTGCTCGACAAGGGTCTCGTGCAGATTGCTGAGCTGCGGTTCAAGGGACTTTTCGTTGCGGATGATCGCGCTCACCAGCTGGGTCTTGAGCTGCTGCGCCGGAACACCGTTCCCCGGCCGGAAAAGCAGGGACTCGAGGCCGAGGGCCTCCATGCCGCTGGCGAGGGCGTTGAGGCTGGTCCGTCGCTCCCCCACGACCAGGACTGACCTGCCTTCCCCGACCAATGCACCGATGGTGTTGATCGCGGTCTGCGTCTGGCCGCTGCCGGGCGGGGTGCTCACTACGAGGGAATCGCCGGCGCGGGCTGCATCGATGACGTACTGCTGGTCGGTATCGGCGTCCAGCAGCAGGAGTTCGTCGGCGGGGTCGCGTTCGTCCAGGCCCGGGAAGCGGCCGGCCTGCAAAGGAGGCGGCACAACCTCCCCGCCGTTGGCCCGTTCCGCCAACGAGGCAACGATCGTGTTGCCTTCGTTGATCCACGGATCGTCGAGGTTGCCGGAGAGGTCCGCAAGAGTGGTCACGAGGAGGTTTGGGGAGACCTCCGCGCCGTGGATCGGCTTGACCAGCGTGCCGATCCGGTCCAGGACGGGCAGCGGGTCCAGCCTGGCCGTGTTGTACGCCATGCGGCCCACCGCGGCGGCGTCGAACACAATGCCGTGGACGGTCTTCAGGTGGCGGACCAGCGCAGGGTTGATGGCGGCCTGCTCGGTGAGCTGGAGTTCGTAGTCGTCCTCGCCGGGGCGTGCGGTAAGGGAAATGCCGGCAAGCATCACGGGGGCGGAAACACGCTGCGGTTTCCCGCCGACGGCGGACGTCCAGACGACGGTTCCGCAGGACAGGTAGCCTGCATCGACGCCGCGGTCATTTGACAGTTCGAAGACCTTCGAGCGCAGGTTGCGCGCTGCCCGTGCGGCCACGATGTACTGCTGGCGGTCACGGATCAGCGTCGAGAGCCGGGTACGGCGTCCGGCCAGGAGCTGGGCGAGGCCGGAGGGATGGCCATTGCTGAGGTCGATTGATCCTTCGGGGGTCTTCACGAAGCGCAGCATGGTGTCCGCGCCAGTTACCGATTTCAGCCCGGAGAGCCATTTCCTGAGCTCCGGGGAGCTCTCCTCCTGGCTATGACCTACAGACACCGCTGCCTTCTTTTCTGTACTGGCTTGAGACGACTTGGACCAAATCGGCATACTTTCGAGGGTAGCCGGAAACGGCCGGGCCTGAGGGACCGCAACACTGGCCGCCGGGCAAATTCCCCGTGATTCAGCCGGAAAAAGCAAGTGGCCGGCCTCCCGGAAGAGGCCGGCCACTCAGGACCTTATTCCCACTCGATGGTTCCCGGCGGCTTGCTGGTCACATCGAGCACCACGCGGTTGACACCGTCAACCTCGTTGGTGATCCGGTTGGAAATCCGGGCCAGGAGCTCATAGGGCAGTCGCGACCAGTCGGCGGTCATGGCGTCTTCGGAGGACACCGGGCGCAGCACGATCGGGTGGCCGTAGGTGCGGCCGTCGCCCTGGACACCGACGCTGCGGACATCGGCCAGCAGCACGACCGGCATCTGCCACACCTCGTTGTCGAGGCCGGCGGCGGTCAGTTCCGCGCGGGCGATGGCGTCGGCCTTGCGCAGCAGGTCCAGGCGTTCCTTGGTGACCTCGCCGACGATGCGGATGCCGAGGCCCGGGCCCGGGAAGGGCTGGCGGCCAACGATTTCCTGGGGCAGGCCGAGCTGGGCACCGACCGCACGGACCTCGTCCTTGAACAGGGCGCGGAGCGGTTCGACAAGCTCGAACTGCAGGTCCTCGGGAAGGCCGCCCACGTTGTGGTGGCTCTTGATGTTTGCCGCACCTTCGCCGCCGCCGGATTCGACGACGTCCGGGTACAGGGTGCCCTGGACGAGGAACTTGATGCTCTCCCCCTCGGAGGCAGCCTGGGCGATGATGGCCCGCTCGGCTTCCTCGAAGGCGCGGATGAACTCGCGGCCGATGATCTTGCGCTTGGTTTCGGGGTCGCTCACGCCAGCCAGGGCGTTCAGGAAGCGTTCCTGCTCGTTGGCCACGTAGAGGTTCACGCCGGTGGCGGCGACGAAGTCCCGTTCGACCTGCTCGGCCTCGCCTTCGCGCAGCAGTCCGTGGTCCACGAACACGCAGGTGAGCTGGTCGCCGACGGCGCGCTGCACCAGCGCGGCGGCGACGGCGGAGTCAACGCCGCCGGACAGGCCGCAGATGACCTTGGCGTCGCCGATCTGTTCGCGGATCCGCTCGACCTGCTCTTCGACGATGTTGCCGGTGGTCCAGTTGGGCTCGAGTTTGGCGCCCTTGAAGAGGAAGTTCTCCAAGACCTGCTGGCCGTTGGCGGAGTGCTTCACCTCGGGGTGCCACTGGACGCCGTAGAGGCCCTTTTCCTCGTTGGCGAACGCCGCCACGGGAGCACCTGCGGTGGTGGCCAGGACCTCGAAGCCTGCGGGTGCTTCGTGCACGGAATCGCCGTGGCTCATCCAGGTGTTCTGGGACTCCGGGGTGCCCTCGAGGATGGAGCGCGCGGCGCCCACGGTGGTGGCTTCGGTGGCACCGTATTCGCGCAGGCCGGTCTGGGCTACCTTGCCGCCCAGCGCGTTGGCCATCGCCTGGAAGCCGTAGCAGATGCCGAAGACGGGAACGCCGGCCTCGAACAGATCGGCTCCGACGCTCGGAGCACCCTCGGCGTAAACGCTGGAGGGGCCGCCGGAAAGGATGATCGCTGCCGGGTTCTTGGCCAGGAGCTGCTCGGTGGTGAAGGTGTGCGGAACAATTTCCGAATACACGTTTGCTTCACGGACGCGGCGGGCAATCAGCTGCGCGTACTGGGCACCATAGTCAACAACCAGCACCGGCTTCTGGGAAGTCTGGGGCGCGGTGGGAGTAGTCACCAGAACAGCCTACTTTGCCCGGCTGCCCCGGTGCATCTCCAGTCCCGCCAACGGACACCCAAAACGGGTCGTACGTCAGCAATCTCACACCGGGTGGGGCTCAGTAGCGCTTGGAAGCCTGCGGGTTGGCGGCCAGTTCGGCCTCGACCTCGGCGTGGAACTTCTTCTCCACGATGAAGGACATCAGCGGCACCACACCGCCCAGGGCGAGCAGGATGAACTTGGTGAACGGCCAGCGCATGAGGGACCACAGGCGGAAGTCCGAGATCAGGTACACCACGTACATCCAGCCGTGGACGATCAGCACCATCACCGACAGGTTCACACCGCCGATCACGCCCTTGGGGTCGGAGCCTGCCAGGCCGAAGCCGAAGGGCCGGCCGGTCAGTGCGTCCGTGCCGCCGGCGTAAAGGGATACACCGAACACGTAGCGGGCGATCAGCTCGACGCACAACAGCAGGAGCATGATGCCGGTGAGGTAGGCCATCAGTTTGTAGAACTTCAGCGCCGAGCGGATCTGCGCTTCGGTCCCGCCGAAGCGGCGCTTCCTGGCGGCCGGGCGGCCGTCCGTGGCGCCGGGCTGCGAGGCACCGGATTCTGAGGGGATTGCCGGTTTCGGCTCAATCATGGCTGCACCTTTTGTTCTGGATCGCTTGCTGTTGGCGTTTCGTCGTCCTGGCCGTCGTCATCCGGGACCTCCTCTTCGAGGTCGCGGCGGTAGTCGTCGGCCATCAGGCGCCACCAGATGTAGAGCGCGAAACCGGCGAAGACCACCCATTCCACGGAGTAGAAGAGGTTCAGCCAGTTGATTTGCTGTGCCGGCGGCTGGGCCGGGATGTTGAGTGCCTTCATGTCCGCGGGCAGTTCAACGGCCTTGCCACCGCTGCTTTCGGCACTGGCGGCAACGAACCCCGGATAGCTGGACACGTCCCAGCGGTTGATGAGTTCGGCTACCGAGACCGCAGAGGCGCGCCCCGCACCGGCGTCGACGTTCGGCACAGGCGCTTCCGAAGGAAGCAGCCGTCCCGTCAGCTCAACAGTGCCCGACGGCGGCGGGCCGGCCTGGCCGGGTTCCGCCACCCAGGCGCGGGCCACCGGGATCCAGGTCTTCGCGGAGGCGCCGGCGCCGCGCAGGGCGGGTGCGCCGTCGACTGCGAAGGCCGAAACGACCCAATAGCCCTTCTTGCCGTCCTTCAGCCGCCCTTCCACGAGGACCTGCTTGGCGGGGTCGTAACTGCCGGTGGCGCTGACCATCTGGTCCGCGACGGAACCGGGGAAGAAGGTGCCGGGCTGCAGGACGGTGGTCAGCGCTTTGCTTTCCTCGATCTGCGGAGACACCGGGACTTCGCTCTGGGTGGACCGTCCGAACTGCCACTGGCTCAGCAGCACGAACACCCCGGAAAGCAGGAGCGCAAAGACAAGCCCTGCGATCCAGCGGGGTTTCAGAGCGGTTTTCAACACCCCTTAACCGTACTTCGTCAGGCTGTAGAACAGCTAAACGGGCCTGCGGAGCCAGCCCCTGGCGCCCGGCAGCCGGGTCCAAACGCTAGTGGTCGAAGAACACCAGGCTGGAGTTGATCAGTTCAGCGATGACTTCGGGGTCGTGGGCGCGTCGCAGGGATTCCCGGAAGGATTCCTTGGACAGTGAGCGGGCCATGGTGGCCAGGACCTCGAGGTGGTCCGAGAAGGAGCTGGGCGGGGTGGCGATCAGCAGGACCAGGGTGGCGGGCCCGTCCGCAGCGCCGAAGTCCAGGGCGTGCCCGAACTTGGTGACGCCAACCGCGATGGAAATCCGGGACACGAACTCGCTGCGGGCGTGCGGCAGCCCGATGCCCCCGGGCAGGCCGGTCGCCATCTGGTGTTCGCGGGCGTTGACCTGGCCCAGGAAACCGTCGAGGTCGGTGATACGGCCATGGGCGTGGAGGCGTTCGGCAAGCTGCGCGGCGGCTTCACCCTTGTCCGCGGCTTCCATTTCGAGGATGACCAGGTCCGGTGTGGTCAAGTCCGCATCATACGGGTCCAATGTTTCCGCCAAAGTGATTCCCTCCAGTGTTCGTCTCCCCCGGGCATGGCCGCCCCCCGCGCCGGGTTCAGCGCAAGGGAACGATGTCATCCACCCCCATCCGTGCAGCATCCGCCGACTCGTCGTCGGGCTGCTCCTGGCTGAGCCGTTCCGCTTCGACGCGGGCAAGGTAGTGCTTGATTTCGCCTTCGCGCTGCACATCGCTCCAGCCGAGGATTTCACCCATCAGCTTAGCGACTACGGGCACCGCGGACACTCCCCTGTCCCACGCCTCGATTGAAATGCGGGTCCGGCGGGTCAGGACGTCATGCACATGCCGGGCACCTTCGTGGGTAGTGGCGTAGACCACCTCGGCGGCAAGGTAGTCATCGGCGCCCGGCAACGGCTCGGCGAGCTCGGGCAGTTCCTTGATCAGCGCGAGGACGTCGGTGGCCATGGAACCGTAGCGGTTCAGCAAATGTTCCACACGGGCCACGTGCACGCCGGACTCCTCGGCCATGCGGGAGCGCCGGTTCCAGGCGGCCTTGAACCCTTCGGCCCCGAGCAGCGGGATGGTCTCGGTGCAGCTGGCGGGAACGCGCTCGTCCATGGCCCGAGTGGCCTCGTCCACGGCGTCCTTGGCCATGACCCGGTAGGTGGTGAACTTTCCGCCGGCCACGACCACCAGTCCCGGAACCGGGTGCGCCACCACATGCTCGCGTGAAAGCTTGGCCGTGGAATCGCTCTCACCGGCCAGCAGGGGCCGCAGGCCGGCGTAGACGCCCTCGACGTCTTCCCTGGTCAACGGCCGCTTCAGCACTTTGTTCACGCGCTCAAGCACGTAGTCGATGTCCTTCGATGAAGCCGCCGGGTGCGCCTTGTCCAGCTTCCAGTCGGTATCCGTGGTGCCGATGATCCAGTGCCGGCCCCAGGGGATGACGAAGAGCACGGATTTCTCGGTCCGCAGGATCAGGCCCACCGTGGACTGGAAGCGGTCCCGCGGAACAACCAGGTGGATGCCCTTGGACGCACGCACCTTGAGCTGGCCACGGTCGGTCACCATGGCCTGTGTTTCATCGGTCCAGACGCCGGTGGCGTTGACCACCTGCTTGGCGCGGATCTCGAAGGTGCTGCCGTCTTCCTGGTTCTCCACCTTCGCCCCGACCACCCGTTCGCCTTCCCGCAGGAAGGAGACCACGCGCATCCGGTTCACGGCGTGCGCACCGTAGCGGGCCGCCGTCCGGACGACGTTGACCACCAGCCGGGCGTCGTCCACCTGCGCGTCGTAGTAGCGGATGGACCCGACGAAAGCATCGTTCTTCAGGCTCGGCGCGGCCCGGAGGGTGCCGCGCCGGAAGAAGTGCTTGTGCCTGGGCACTCCGCGGCTGTGCCCGGAGGTCAGGCCGAGTGTGTCGTACAGGAAGATGCCGGCACCCACGTAGGGCCGCTCCCAGAATCGCCGCGTGAGCGGGTAGAGGAACGGAACCGGGCGGACCAGGTGCGGGGCGATCTGCTGGATGAGCAGGCCGCGCTCCTGCAGGGCTTCCTGGACCAGGGCGAAGTCGAGCATCTCAAGGTAGCGCAGGCCGCCGTGGATCAGTTTCGACGAACGGGAGGACGTCCCCGAAGCCCAATCGCGGGCCTCCACGATGCCCACGGACAGGCCGCGGGTCACCGCGTCCAGGGCCGCGCCGGCACCGACCACTCCCCCGCCGACAATGAGGATGTCCAGTTCCCGGCCGGCCTCGATGGTGCCTTTGAGCACTTCAATGGATTCGGCCCTCGCCTGCGGACTCAGTGCACCGTCCGGTGCGTTGAATGCCTGCGAAGCACCTGCTGCCCTGCCCATTGGACGCCTCCCATCGCCTTCAGCCCGTCAATCCCCCCAGACTACTTGCTGAGTGCGGGCTTGGGCAGGGCCGTACTGGCCTGGCCGGGCGGCTTAGCCGAGGTACGGAGACACGACGACGTCGACCCGCTGGAATTCCTTCAGGTCCGAGTAGCCGGTGGTCGCCATCGAGCGGCGCAGCGCACCGATGAGGTTCGAGGTGCCGTTGGTGTGGTGTCCCGGGCCGAAGAGCACTTCCTCGAGCGGGCCGACGGTGCCGACGTTGACGCGGTCACCGCGCGGCAGTTCGAGGTGGTGGGCCTCCTGGCCCCAGTGCCAGCCCTTGCCAGGTGCTTCTTCGGCGCGCGCCAGGGCACTGCCGAGCATGACGGCGTCGGCGCCCATCGCGATGGCCTTTACGATGTCACCGGAGGATCCCATGCCGCCGTCGGCGATGACGTGCACGTAGCGGCCGCCGGACTCGTCGAGGTAGTCGCGGCGCGCCGCGGCGACGTCGCTGATGGCCGAAGCCAGCGGCGAGTGGATGCCCAGAGCCCGCCTGGTGGTGGTCGTGGCGCCGCCGCCGAAGCCGACCAGGACGCCCGCAGCACCGGTGCGCATGAGGTGCAGTGCCGGGGTGTAGCCGGCGGCACCGCCGACGATCACCGGGACGTCGAGTTCGTAGATGAACTTCTTCAGGTTCAGCGGTTCGTGGTTCTTGGAGACGTGCTCTGCGGACACGGTGGTGCCGCGGATGACGAAGATGTCGACGCCGGCGGCCACCACGGTCTTGTAGTGCTCCTGCGTGCGCTGCGGCGTCAGGGAGCCGGCCACCGTGACGCCGGAGGCGCGGATCTCGGCAAGCCGGCTGGTGATCAGTTCGGGTTGGATGGGTGCCTTGTAGAGCTCCTGCATCCGCCGGGTGACGGCCGGGCTGGCGGTTTCGTCGGCGAGAGCGGCGATTTCATCCAGGACGGACTGCGGGTCCTCGTAACGGGTCCACAGGCCTTCGAGGTCCAGCACGCCCAGGCCGCCGAGGCGGCCCAGCGCGATGGCCGTTTCCGGCGACATGGCCGAGTCCATCGGGGCGGCGATCACCGGCATTTCGAACTTGTATGCGTCGATCTGCCACGAGACGGAGACGTCCTTGGGGTCGCGGGTCCTGCGGTTGGGGACGATCGCAATGTCATCCAGGGAGTAGGCACGACGCCCACGCTTGCCACGGCCAATCTCAATCTCATAAGTCACGGGCTCTACTTTACTGGACCCCCTTCAGGGAACCGATTCGACCAATCAAGTAAAGACTTCACAAAATCTGAAAGAAGTATTTACAAGTCTTGAAATGTACCAATAGATTTCTCTCGGTTGCGGAAACCCTCTGCGCCGACTCCACTTTTCATCGCCCGGGACCACACTCGCCCGGAGACAGGAACCCCATGGAGAACACCATTTGGAGCCGCCGGAAATACAGCGGCCTTGCATTGTCGGCCGCCGTGCTGGCCGGCCTGATGTCCTTCGGCACCGCCCCCGCCGGTGCCACCACGCCATCCACCAGCGACCCCGGAACAGGAACGGCCGCCGTCGGGAACCTGCAAGCAGGTGAGCAGTATTCCCAGTTCATCGTGCAGTACAAGGCCGGAGCCCGGGGTGCCACGGCAGCTGCCCGTGCCAACGCCTGGGGCAAGGTCGCCAAGGAGCTTGGCATCACGCCGCATGAAGTCCGCGGCCTGGCCACCGGCGCCACGCTGATCGCCAGCTCAAGGCCCCTGGATGCGCAGCAGTCGCAGGAGTTCATGACCGGGCTGGCGGCGTCCGGCGCCGTTGAGTACGTCGAGCCGGATGCGCGGATGCGGGCAAGCCTTACCCCGAACGACCCCCGCTACGGCGAACAATGGGATTTCACCGGCACCAACGGCATGCGGATCCCGGGCGCTTGGAACACCTCCACCGGCTCCGGATCGGTCGTGGCCGTGATCGACACCGGCATCACGGCCCACCCCGACCTGGACGCCAACATCCTCCCCGGCTATGACTTCATCGCCGACTCCGCCGCCGCCCGCGACGGCAACGGCCGCGACGCCAACCCGCAGGACCAGGGCGACTGGTACGCCAGCGGGGAATGCGGCGACGCCAGCAGCTCCAACTCCTCCTGGCACGGCACGCACGTAGCCGGCACCATCGCCGCGGTCACCGGCAACGCCACCGGCGTGGCCGGTGTCGCCCCTGATGCGAAGGTCGTCCCCGTCCGTGTCCTGGGCAAATGCGGCGGCATGCTCTCGGACATCGCCGACGCTATCGTCTGGGCCTCCGGGGGCGCTGTCTCCGGCATACCGGCCAACGCCAACCCGGCAAAGGTGATCAACATGAGCCTCGGCGGCTCGGGCAGTTGCTCCTCCACCTACCAGAGCGCCATCAACAGCGCAGTAAACCGCGGTACCACCGTGGTGGTGGCCGCAGGAAACGAGGCTTCCAACGCCTCCACCTCGCAGCCTGCCAACTGCGGCAACGTGGTGACGGTCGCCGCCAGCAACAACAGCGGCGGGCTGTCCTACTACTCGAACTACGGCAGCGTGGTGGACCTCACCGCCCCCGGCGGCGATGCGCGCCAGAGCGGTGGCGGCATCCTCTCTACCCTGAACACCGGCACCACCACCCCGGCCGCCGCCGGCTACGCCTGGTACCAGGGCACGTCCATGGCCACCCCGCACGTCGCCGGCCTCGTAGCCCTGATGAAGGCTGCAGACCCCTCGCTCACCCCGGCCCAGGTCGAATCAACCCTCAAGCAGGGCACCCGCCCCATGCCCGCCGGGTGCACCCTCGGCTGCGGCGCCGGACTCTCCGACGCGGCAGCCACCCTGGCGCTGCTCGGCGGAAGCACCCCGCCGCCGTCGGGCAATGTCCTGCTGAACCCGGGCTTCGAATCCGGCGCCGCCTCCTGGACCTCCAACAAGAGCGACACCTTTGAGAGCGGCAGCTCCGCCCGCACGGGCACCGGCTACGCGGCCCTGAACGGCTGGGGCCAGTCCACCACGTACACGCTCGACCAGAAGGTGACCGTGCCCACGGGCAGCGGCGCCGGTTCGCTGTCCTTCTACCTGCGCATCCTCAGCAACGAAGGAACCACCACGGCCTACGACACCCTCAAGGTCCAGGTGATCGACGGCGCCACCACCACGACGCTGGCCACCTACTCCAACAAGGACAAGGGAAGCAGCTATGTGCAGCGCACGCTGGACATGTCCGCCTACAAGGGCAAGACCGTAACCGTGCGGTTCCTGGGCACCGAGGACTACTCCTACTCCACCACCTTCCAGCTGGACGACACCTCGGTGGCAGTCTCCTGACCGCAGGCTGAGTCGACTCCAGCTGCAAAACCCCCGCTGCATAAGACGACGACGGCGGTGTCCCCACCACAGGGGGCACCGCCGTCGCGCTTTCCTGCTGCGGAGCTCAACCCTCGTCCCGGGTGCTCCCGTCCAAGCTGAGCTGGGATTCGAACATCCGGAAGTACCGTCCGCGCAGGGCCACGAGTTCCTTGTGGGTCCCCTGCTCCACAATCCGGCCGTCTTCGAGCATGTAGATGATGTCAGCCTTTTCGATGGTCGCCAGGCGATGGCTGATGGCGATGATCGTGCTGCTGCGGTCGGCAAAGAGCCGGGTGAAGATGCGGTGTTCGGCGAGGGCATCGATCGCGGACGTAGGTTCGTCCATGACCATGAACGAGGCCCGGCGGTAGAAGTTCCGGGCCATGGCGAGCCGCTGCCACTCGCCGCCGGACAAGCCGCTGCCCTTGCGTCCCCTCGGATCCTCCATCCAGTTGCTCACATGGTTGTCGAGGCCGTTGGGCAGCTTGTTGATGAAATCCAGGGCTTCGGCGTCATGCGCGGCTTTGCTGACCCGGGCGTTGTCGCGGGGGTCTTCGACATCACCGAAATAGATGTTGTCCGCAGCCGTGGCGAATTCGTATTTGAGGAACTCCTGGCTGAGGACAGCGAGGTGGCGGTGCCAGCTCTTGACGTCAAGCGTGCTGAGGTCGACGCCGTCGAGCAGGACCTGCCCCGAGTCGGGGCTGTACAGCCCCGCCAGGATCCGGATGAGTGTCGACTTCCCGGCGCCGTTCTCCCCCACGACCGCGATGTGCTGGCCCTGTTCAATGGTGAGGGAGATGCCCTTGATGACCTCGATGTCGCTTCCGGTGTAGCTGAAGCGGATGTCCTGCAGCTCGACCGTCCGCGGCGCGGCAGCCAGCGCCGGGGCCCTGCGCGAGTGCACTGGAAGGGTCAGGAAGAGCTCGTAGTCCTTCAGGTTGGCGAGGTCCTCGTCGATGGAACTCAGCGAGGAAACCAGGTTGCTGGCCGTGGAGAGCGCCCGGCTGACGATCTGCTGCACATAGAGGAACTGGCCCACCGGCTGGGCCCGGGCAATGATCTGCCCCACCACCCAGATCAAGGACACGACCTCCGCACCGTATTGCAAAGCATCCGCCGCCAGTTGCTTGGGAATGTAGCGCTTCTGGAAGTCGAGTCGGCGCCGCTCATCGGCGTCACGCAGGCGCGAACGCAGTTCCATGAGGAAACCGACGATCCCGTACAGGCGCATCTCGGCGATGTGCTGGGGGCGGAGCAGGTTGGTTTCGATCATGCGCCGCTGCCTGCGGGAATCCACCTGCGTATTCCAGTGGGCAATCTGTTCCCGGGACAGCTTGAACTGCAGGTACACGCTGGGGACGATGGCCACCAGCACGATGGCAGCGATCCACCAGCTGACCAGGAGCAACGCCCCGACGGCCAGCACCACGGAGACCAACTGGGTGAAGATGGCGGCGATCCGGTCCAGCACCCGCGCATAGGAATCCGAGAAGCGCTTGGCACGGTCGTAGAGGTCTACGGTCTCTTTGTCGTCGTAGCGCCAGAATTCCAATCCCAGGAAGCGCTCGTACATCTGGTCGCCCACAATGGCGCCCACCCGGAAGCTCATGAGCTGCTGGATGTAGCGGTCCACACTGCTGAAGGCGCCCCAGAACAGTCCCAGCGCCGCAGTGATGATGACATACAGCACGGCCCGCGGGCCGGCGTCGGGATCTCCCGCATAGCCGGCGGCCAGCGCCGTCGTGGTGAGCGAGGCGAAGTAGGTGGTGACGAGCGGCAGCAGCGCCGAAACCAGCGACCCGGCCACCTTCATGATGACCGCGGCGGGCGAGGCCTGGAAACTCACCTTGAGAACCTGCCCGACGGCGCGGGCGTACGGCCGGAGCGCGAGCCTGCGGGGTGGGTCCTTGCTTAGCCGGACAGAGGCCGGGTGCCGCGGTTCCGCGGGCTTTTCAGACATGGCACCAGCCTATCCGCTGCACGCTTAAGCAACTGTTCCCCGCGGATTTCTCCACGGGGAACAGCCGCTTAGGCGGGGTCCGTCAGCGGGAACCGTAGTTCGGCGCCTCGACGGTCATCTGGATGTCGTGCGGGTGCGATTCCTTCAGACCCGCGGCCGTGATGCGGACGAACTTGCCGCGGGCCTTCAGCTCGGGGATGGTCGGCGCACCGGTGTAGAACATGGTCTGGCGCAGGCCGCCGACCAGCTGGTAGGCCACGGAGGACAGCGGTCCGCGGTAGGCGACGCGGCCTTCGATGCCTTCGGGGATGAGCTTGTCGTCACCGGAGACGTCGGCCTGGAAGTAGCGGTCCTTCGAGTACGAGGTGTTCTTGCCGCGGGACTGCATGGCACCGAGGGAGCCCATGCCGCGGTAGCTCTTGTACTGCTTGCCGTTGACGAAGATGAGGTCGCCAGGGGACTCGTCGCAGCCGGCCAGGAGGGAGCCGAGCATCACGGTGTCTGCGCCGGCGACCAGGGCCTTGCCGATGTCGCCGGAGTACTGCAGGCCGCCGTCGGCGATCAGCGGAACACCGGCCGGGATGGCGGCCTTCGCGGATTCGTAGATGGCAGTGATCTGCGGGACGCCGACGCCGGCAACCACGCGGGTGGTGCAGATGGAACCCGGGCCCACGCCCACCTTGATGCCGTCTGCGCCGGCATCGATCAGTGCTTGGGCGCCTTCGCGGGTGGCGGCCTGGCCACCGATGATGTCCACGTGCGCTGCGGCCTTCTCGCCCTTCAGGCGGGCGATCATGTCCAGCACGCCCTGGGAGTGGCCGTTGGCGGTGTCCACGAAGAGCGCATCCACGCCGGCGTCGATCAGGGTCATGGCGCGTTCCCAGCCGTCGCCGAAGAAGCCGATGGCGGCGCCGACGCGCAGGCGGCCTTCCTCGTCCTTGGTGGCCAGCGGGTACTGCTCCGCCTTGGTGAAGTCCTTGGTGGTGATGAGGCCCTGGAGGCGGCCCTGCTCGTCGACGAGCGGGAGCTTCTCGATCTTGTTCTTGGCCAGCAGGTCGGACGCTTCTTCGCGGCTGATGCCCACGCGGCCGGTGACCAGGGGCATCTTGGTCATGACTTCGCTGACCAGGCGGGACGGGTACTCGCTCTCCGGAACGAAGCGGGTGTCGCGGTTGGTGATGATGCCCAGCAGGCGGTTGTCGGCGTCGACGACCGGCAGGCCGGAAACCCGGTAGCGCGCACACAGCTGGTCCAGTTCCTGCAGGCTGGCCTCGGGGCCGATGACCAGCGGGTTGGTGATCATCCCGGATTCGGAGCGCTTGACGCGGTCCACATGGTCGGCCTGGTCCGCTATGGCGAGGTTGCGGTGGATGACACCCAGGCCGCCCTGGCGGGCCATGGCGATTGCCATGCGGGACTCGGTGACGGTGTCCATCGCGGCCGAAAGCAACGGGGTCTGGACTGTAATGCGCTTGGAGATGCGGGAGGAAGTATCTGCATCGGACGGGATGACGTCCGTGTGGCCCGGCAGGAGCAGGACGTCGTCGTAGGTCAGGCCTACGAAGCCGAAGGGATCGTGTTCGGGCTGGGTCATGAGTGCGCCTCTTACCGTGTTTCGTGGGGTCTAAAGGGTAGGGGTTGCAACAGATGACCAACCCGTCATTACGGGACTGGCCTGTGCAGGAGGTGGGGCAGGTATTGAGTAAATACTAGAACCTTGCGGACGATCCCCATATTCCACGGCGGCAATGTGAGCAAGCGCACCCGGCCGTCTGCCGCCGTCGGGCGGTATCTGGCCGTCAGACCGTTATTTCCATTTGGTGGCGGCCAGCAGCCGCCGCTCGAACATGGGAATCATGGTCTCCACGTAGGTGCGTGTGAGGTGGTTTTCATCCTTGTAGACATACACGTTGCCGACCACGGCGGGGCAGACGCCCTTGGCGCAGATGAAGTCGCTCATGTCCATCAGGTAGAGCCCCTTCACCTTGCCGCGGTAGTCGTCCAGCGGCGAGGACGCGGCCAGGGACTTCTCCAGCGGGGTATTGCAGTCCGGCGAGTCCGGGCCCTTTTTCTGAACGCATTCGGGCATGTTGATGGCAAAGCGCGGGTTGTCGCGGATGCCCACGATGTCGATTCCCGCGTCTGCAAAGGGCTTGATGCCTGCCAGGTACCCGGGGACCTCGGTTTCGAAAGGCGCCTCGACGTGGGTCAGGGACGCCACCGTGAACACAGCGTCAGGTTTGTGTTCCAGCACGTACGCCGCACTTGCCTTGTTGAAGTCGTTGCAGTCCTGGGGGCGTTCCGGGGACTCAGCGCCGAAGCGGCAGTTGCCCTTGAAGAGGGTGACGATTTCCCAGCCGTGCTTCTTGGCGATGGGCCCGAGCGCGGCCATGTACTGCTGGGCGTGCGAATCACCGAGCGCCACAATGTGCTTGGTGGGTTTGGCGGCCGGGCTGATCTGCAGGCAGCCCTGGAGCAAAGGGTCGGTGGGCACGTTGGCACCGGTGCACAGTCCGTCCACGTGTGCCCACTCGTCGTCCATCGCGGAGGGGCCGGGGATGATCCTGGCCTCAGGCGTGGGCTTCCCGGCGTTCTCCGGTTTCAGGGCGGCCGCGCCGGGCGTCAGTTCCTTGGGCTGGGCGGCGATGGCCGCGTTCTCCGCGGCGATCATGCCCTGCCAGGCGCTCAGCGGCACCGCGAGCAGGGTGCCGCATGCGGCAATCACGACGGCGGTGCGCCAGGTGCGCAGTTTGGGCCACTTCCACTCGCGGACGGGAGCTTCGACGAAGCGGCTGGTTCCGACGGCCAGCAGGAGGGAGACGGTGAGGATGCCGAGGCCAAGCCATAGGTCCGGGGCGGCCAGGCCGGTGGCCAGGAGGGTGAAGACCAGAAGTGGCCAGTGCCAGAGGTAGAGCGCATAGGAGTGGCCACCCAGCCAGACCAGCGGCTTGGAGCCGAGCACGCGGTCCACGCCAACGCGGCTGCCGCTCTGCCCGGCAACGATGATGGCGGCCGCGGCAAGGGTGGGCCACAGGGCGACGAAGCCCGGGAAGGACCTGTCGACGGTGAGCAGGAGGCCACAGGACAGCATCGCGGCGAGGCCCGTCCAGCCCAGCACCACCCGCAACCAGCGGGGCGGGGAAAGGTACGGCAGGGCCAGCGCCAGCAGCGAGCCCAGGGCGAATTCCCAGAGCCGCGCCCGGGTGTCGAAGTACGCGTAAGCCTGGTTGCTCGCCGTCTGGTCCACCGAGTAGGCCAGGGACACAGCGAACACCGCCGCGAACACGATGACCAGGACACCGCGGTGGCTTGGTCGCCCGAGGGGCGCCAGCGCTCCGCGGAACGGCACCTTGCGAAGGAGCGGAACCGCGATGCCCACGGCGGCGAAGATGATCGGCCACAGGACAAAGACCTGGCCCTGGATGGAGAGCGACCAGAAATGCTGCAGCGGGCTCGCGCCGGAATGGTTCTGCGCGTAGTAGTCGACGGCGGCATCGGCCAGCTGCCAGTTCTGCCGGTAGAACAGCGTGGCCCAGGCTTCATCCAACAGGCCGCCCCAGCGTGTCTGCGGGACCAGGATCCACATTCCCGCGAGGACCCCGAGGATCACGACCACAACCGCGGGAAGCAGGCGCTTGAAGACGTGCAGCCAGTGCCCGAGGAGCCGCAGCTCCCGCCCCTCCTCCAGCTTCCTGGTGAAGGACAGGGTCAGGAAAAAGGCCGAGACCAGGAGGAACACGTCGACGCCGCCGGAAACCCTGCCCAACCAGATGTGGTAGCTGGCGACCATGAGGACTGCCAGGGCTCGAAGTCCCTGGACCTCAGGACGGAAGTTGCCTTTCGCCCCCGGGCCGCCCTGTTTGGAGGCAGCCTGCGGTGCCGCGTTTCCCATAGTCATGACCTGTACAGATTCCTCAACGCTCGTAACCCTGACCCCCCAAGGTTACCAATCCGTTACCTGTAGGGGCGAATCCCAAGCAGACTGAGCACCGCAGGAAGGTCGGTCGAGGCCCTGTGGCACTCGTGCCGGTCCGGCGGCGCGCCATGCTTTGCTTTGCGCACTATTACGCATTGCATAGTAGTGTCTGGTGCATACAAGCAAGCGACTGGAGAAACCATGGATTCGACGCAACTCCTCAAGGGGGTACTGGACGTGGCGGTGCTGGCGGTACTGAACCGCGAGGACGGATACGGGTACGACGTCGTCCGGCGGCTTCGCGCGGCAGGCCTGGAGGACGTGGGGGACGCCTCGGTGTACGGCACCTTGCGCAGGCTCTACGCCAACGGCGCCCTGACCAGCTACGTGGTGCCCTCCGAGGGCGGTCCCCACCGCAAGTATTACGGCATCAACGACCACGGCAGGTCCGTCCTCACCCTGCAGAGCAAGGGCTGGCAGGACTTCGCCAGGAGCATGGACCGGCTGCTCTCCGATGAGCCCCTTCCAACCCTGAACACCACCCCGAACCCTTCCGCTCCGAACCGCAGCGAGACTTTGGAGGACAAGAAATGACCAGCTCCCAGACCGTCCCGGCCCTGGTCGCGGCCTATGCGGAAGCCGTTCGACGCGGCTTGGACGACCTCCCCGCCGGCGACGTCGAAGACCTCACCGAGGGCCTCGAAGCCGACCTCATGGAACAGTTCGAGGAGTCCGGAGCCGTGCCGGCCCTCTCCCCCGCGGACTACGCCGCCGAGCTCCGCAGTTCCGCCGGACTGCCCGAGCGCAATGCCGCGGGTGCCGAAAAGAAGGGTCCCGGAATCCGGGACAGTTTCCGGAAGGCGGGGACAGACTTCCTGGCGAAGGTCCGGGCGCATCCGGCGTCCAACGCCGTGCTTGAATTCCTGATCAAGCTGCGCCCAGTGTGGTGGCTGTTGCGGGCCTGGGCAATTTTCGAGATTGTCAGCATTCCGTTCAACGGCAGATCCTTCACATACATCCCCCGAGGCTTCACCAGTTGGGCTTTTCTGCTGCTGCTCATAGTCCTCAGCGTCCATTGGGGAAGCCGCCCAAAGCCTCAGCGCGCTTGGTTGCGGCGGACCCTTTGGACAGCCAGCGCGCTAAGCGTCACCTTCATCATCATGATCCTGCCAGGCACTGCTCTTCATTTGCTGACGCCTGCCTACAATCCGCCGCCGGCCGATAACAACTCCGGCTACATTCCCCCGCTCAGCGTCAACGGCGCCAGCGTGGAGCACGTCTTCGTCTATGACAAGGACGGAACCCTCCTGCGGGACGTGCGGTTCTACGATCAGGACGGCTCGCCGCTCGATATGCCGCTTCCGGACGGTTTCACCGCTCCCCAGCAGCTTCCCGCCGGTGCGCAGCCGGGTGAGCCTTTTGGCCCGCCGATGGACCGGTACGGCGAGGCGGTCCCGAGCGCGGAGCCAACTCCTGTCTCCCCTGCCCCGAGCCCCTCGGCGACGGACAACGCAACCCCGGCGGCGTCGTCGTCCGCAACTCCCTCGCCGTCCTCCCCGGCAGGCAAGGCAAGCCCCTCAGCCACGCCCACGCAGGGCAAATAGCTGGGGAAACACAGAAGGCCCGGTTCCCATGGGGGAACCGGGCCTTCCTTTGCTTCAGGAACAGACCGTATTAGTGGCTGTGGCCTGCGTGTGCGTCCGCGTCCTCAGCCGGCTTCTCGGCGACCAGGGTCTCGGTGGTGAGAACCAGGGCGGCGATGGAAGCAGCGTTGCGGAGTGCGGAGCGGGTGACCTTGACGGGGTCGATCACGCCGGCGGCGATCAGGTCCTCGTACTCACCGGACTTCGCGTTGAAGCCGTGGTTCTCGGGCTGCTCGGACACCTTGGCGACGACGACGTAACCGTCGTAGCCGGCGTTCTGGGCGATCCAGCGCAGCGGCTGGGTCAGCGCGCGGCGGACGATGCCGACGGCGGCAGCCGCGTCACCTTCCAGCTTGTTGACCTGGCGGTCGGTATCCAGTGCCTTGAGGGCGTGGATGAGGGCCGAGCCACCGCCGGAGACGATGCCTTCTTCAAGGGCGGCACGCGTGGAGGACACGGCGTCCTCGATGCGGTGCTTCTTTTCCTTGAGTTCGACCTCGGTGGCTGCGCCGACCTTGATGACACCGATGCCGCCGGCCAGCTTGGCCAGGCGTTCCTGCAGCTTCTCGCGGTCCCAGTCCGAATCGGTGCGGGCCAGTTCGGCGCGCAGCTGGGCAACACGGCCGGCGACGTCTTCGGCAGAGCCTGCACCGTCGACGATGGTGGTGTTGTCCTTGGTGACCGTGATGCGGCGGGCGGAACCGAGGACCTCCAGGCCCACCTGGTCCAGGCTCAGGCCAAGCTCCGGGGAGACAACCTGGGCACCGGTCAGGGTGGCGATGTCCTGGAGCATGGCCTTACGGCGGTCGCCGAAGCCGGGAGCCTTGACGGCCACGACGTTCAGGGTGCCGCGGATGCGGTTCACGATCAGGGTGGACAGGGCCTCGCCGTCGATGTCTTCGGCAATGATGAAGAGCGGCTTGGCGGCCTGCAGGGCCTTCTCCAGCAGCGGCAGGAATTCCTGCAGCGAGGAGATCTTGCCCTGGTTGATCAGGATGAGGGCGTCCTCGAGGACTGCTTCCTGGCGTTCCGCGTCGGTGACGAAGTACGGGGACAGGTAGCCCTTGTCGAACTGCATGCCCTCGGTGAGGACCAGTTCGGTCTGGGTGGTGGAGGATTCCTCGATGGTGATGACGCCGTCCTTGCCCACCTTGCCGAAAGCCTCGGCCAGGAGCTCGCCGACCTCTTCGCTCTGGGCGGAGATGGCGGCGACGTTGGCGACCTGGCTGCCTTCGACTTCGCGGGCGTTGGCCAGCAGGCGTGCGGCAACGGCCTCAACCGCAACCTCGATGCCGCGCTTGATCTCGCCCGGAGCAGCGCCGGCGGCTACGTTGCGCAGGCCTTCCTTGACGAGGGCCTGTGCGAGCACGGTGGCGGTGGTGGTGCCGTCACCGGCAACGTCGTTGGTCTTGGTGGCGACTTCCTTGGCCAGCTGTGCGCCAAGGTTTTCGTACGGGTCGTCCAGCTCGACTTCGCGGGCGATCGTGACACCGTCGTTGGTGATGGTGGGGGCGCCCCACTTCTTGTCCAGCACGACGTTGCGGCCGCGCGGGCCAAGGGTCACCTTGACAGTGTTGGCGAGCTTGTCGATGCCGGCTTCGAGCGAGCGGCGGGCAGCGTCATTGAACGCAAGCTGCTTTGCCATGGTTGTGTCCTTTCAAGACGGAAAACCCGCACCGCGGGCGGCCGGAAATCCGGTCCGGCCTACGGTGCGGGGTCCAGGGAGTTACTTGACGACGATCGCGAGGACGTCGCGGGCGGACAGCACGAGGTACTCGGAGCCACCGGTCTTGACTTCGGTTCCGCCGTACTTGGAGTAGATGACGACGTCGCCGACGGCGACATCGACGGGCACGCGGTTGCCGTTGTCATCGAAGCGGCCGGGGCCTACTGCGACAACTTCGCCTTCCTGCGGCTTTTCCTGGGCGGAGTCCGGGATGACCAGGCCGGAAGCGGTGGTCTGCTCTGCTTCGAGCGGGCGGACAACGATGCGATCCTCGAGAGGCTTAATGGAGACCGACACTCGGATCTCTCCTTTACGTGAGGTAGTACGTGGACTATCAAACCAGGGGTGCCTTGGCGGGCTTGCCGTCGTCGCGGTGCCGGCAAGTGCCTGCGGCATGATTAGCACCCTCCATGGGAGAGTGCTAACTCAGACTCTATGCAAGCGTTAGCACTCGGTCAAGGTGAGTGCCAGCGTTTCGTCCTTGGGTGAACAGGGTGCCGCCTCACGGCTACTGGCCGGCGAGGTCCTCGAAGTCCACGTCTTCGCCGTTGTCCTCGTCGCCTTCCTGCACGGCAGTGCGGTTCAGGTACAGCACGACGCTGCCCGCGAGGGCGGCAAGGGCGGACAGGACCAGCACCACGAGGGCACCGATCCGGACCCCCGCGTAGCTTTCGCGGATGTCCTTGGCCTCCTGGGTGGCATCCTGGACGCTCTTGCCGGTCATTGAATAGGCGGCGGCATTGAAGGAATCAAGGAAGAAGACGATGATCAGCAAGACGATGCAGACGACGGCGACGGCAGCTCCGGCGATCACGGCGGGACGGGCGTAGACGGCCAGACGGGCAGGAATCCTGCTGCCCCGGCGGGGAGTCGGTGTGGAGTCTTCGGGCTGGCGGCTGATGCTGTCTTCCATGCAATCAACCCTAGCCGTCCGGCAGTACCGCCGCCCGGGTGCGGGAGGACGCGAGGGAGAAACCCCACAAGCCGGCAAGTAGGCTGGAGGGCATGCCCCACAGCCCCCAGGCGCCGGATGCCGCGGCCCCACAGGACCAGATTGCCCCCTTGCTGACCACGGAAGGCTGGGAATTGCTCGCCTCGCTGGGCCCGTACCGCGAGAGCGAATCCCTGGCCTTGAACACGGGCCTCCGCAAGGCCGGGCACTCCCCCGAGTTGGTCTCCGCCGTCCTCACGCAGTCGAGGCTGCGGACCCGGGCGGAAGCGAAGTTCGGCGAATTCGCCCGGCAGATGCTCTTCACCCAGGCCGGCCTGGAGCAGGCGACGCGCCTCACGGTGGCCGCCCGCCATGCCGAACGCTTCGCCGCAGCAGGCACCTCACATGTAGCAGACCTGGGTTGCGGGCTCGGCGCCGATTCGATGGCGCTGGCGTCCCTGGACATCCCGGTCACGGCCGTCGAGCTCGACGAAGCCACGGCGGCCTGTGCCACGATCAATCTGATGCCGTTCCCGCACGCCTCCGTTGTCCATGCCGATGCCACCTCGGTGCCCCTGGACGGGATCGACGGCGTGTGGCTGGACCCGGCACGCCGCACCACCTCGACGTCGGGCACCACCCGGATCTGGGACCCGGAGGAATTCTCCCCACCCCTGTCCTTCGTGGAGTCATTGGCCGCATCCGGCAAGTCTGTGGGGGTCAAGATGGGGCCCGGAATGCCGCACGAGTCGGTTCCCGCGGACTGCGAGGCGCAGTGGGTTTCGGTGGCCGGCGACGTCACCGAGGTGGCCCTGTGGTTCAACAAGGTGGCCCGGCCCGGAATCCGCCGCGCCGCCCTGCTGCTCGGCCCGCGCGGCGCCGCCGAGATCACCAGCGGCGAGGATTTCGACGCCGGCCCGGTCCCCGCCGTCGGGCCCGTTGAGGGCTACCTCTACGAGCCGGACGGTGCGGTGATCCGCGCGGGGCTGGTTGCCGACGTCGCACTCCGCCTGGGCGGGCACCTGCTGGACGAACACATCGCGTACATCTGTGCTCCCGGACTGGTGGACACACCGTTCGCCCGCGCCTACAAGGTGCTGGAGACGATGCCGCTGAACGTCAAGGCGCTCAAGGCCTGGGTGAAGGCACAGAGCATCACCACCCTGGACATCAAGAAGCGCGGCGTCTCCATCACGCCAGAAGAGCTCCGGAAACAACTGCTGCCCGGCGGTGGTTCCGCGAAGTCCAAGTCGGCAGCGAAAGGCAAGGCCGGCAAATCCGCCACGCTGGTCCTGACGCGGATCGGCGACGAACGGACCGCCGTCGTCGTCGAACCGGTCGTCGTCGAACCGGTCGTCGTCGAACCGGTCTGACGCGCCGGGCCCCGCGCTACTGCTCCCGCACGAATGCTTCGGCTGCGGCCACCTGGGCGGCGCTCGGCGTAATACCGGTGTACAGGACGAACTGTTCGAGGGCCTGGATGGTGGCGACCTCGGCGCCGCTGATCACCGTTTTGCCGGCGGCGCGGCCGGCCTTGATGAGCGGCGTTTCGGCGGGGAGCGCGACGACGTCGAACACCACCTGCGCGGCTGTGACGGCCGCTTCCGGGAAGGACAGGGCGTCCGCCTCGGGTCCGCCGGCCATGCCGATCGGCGTGACATTGACGATAACGTCCGCGGTGCTGTCACCCGGCTCGGCCTGCCACGCGAAACCGTAGAGATCCGCGAGCGCACGGCCGGCTTCTTCCTTGCGGGCCACGATGGTGACTTTGGTGAATCCGGCGTCGCGGAAGGCCGCCGCGGTGGCCTTGGCCATGCCGCCCGCACCACGCAGGAGCACGGACGAGTCCGGGCTGATGGCGTTGCGTTCGATCAGCTGGGCGATGGCGGTGTAGTCGGTGTTGTAGGCGGTCAGCACGCCGGAGTCGTTCACGATGGTGTTGACCGAGTCAATGGCCGAGGCCGAGGCGTCCATCCGGTCCACCAGGGCGATGACGTCTTCCTTGTACGGCATGGACACTGCGCAGCCGCGGATGCCCAGGCCCCGCACGCCGGAGATCGCATTCGCGAGGTCGGTGGGGGCAAAGGCCTTGTAGATCCAGTTCAGGCCGAGTTCCTCGTACAGGAAGTTGTGGAAACGCGTCCCGTTATTGCTTGGGCGGACCGAAAGCGAGATGCAGAGGGTCATGTCCTTGTTCAGGATCGGCATGGGGACTTCCTTCGTCTGGCAGGGGCTCTGCGCCCCAGCCTAACTTGGGCGGGGCGCCGCACTGCCACGGCCGGTGCCCCCGCGATCGGAGGCACCGGCCGTTACCCGGACAGTCCGGCTAGCCCTGGCGGGCCTTGAAGCGCGGGTTCAGTTTGTTGATGACAAAGGTTTTCCCGCGGCGCCGCACCACCTGTGCGCCCGGAACCTTCTTGAGTGCGCGCAGCGAATTCCTGACCTTCATGTTTCTCCTTCTCTTGCGGTTGTTACAGGGTGGCTTCAAGTTCGAACGGGTCATCCAGCTCCCGGAAGTCCCGCAGCATCTCCTCTTCGCTGAGGGCGCAGCCGTCCAGCAGCCCGCGGATTTCTTCGGCGTCCACATCCTCGCCCCGTCCGGTGACCGCGAGTACGGTGCCGCGGTCGCCGAACCGCGGATGCCAGCCAAGGGCGGCGTCGACGTCGGACATTCCGGCGGGCAGCGGCTCCGGCCGGTCGGCGATCCACTGGCCGGTGCTTTCCATCCAGACCCGGGGCCCGACGCCCTGGACGGCGATCCGGGTCCGGGCCGCCGACGCGATCCACAGCCGGCCGCGCATCCAGTGGGAACCTGCGGCCAATTGCGGCAGCGCCGCCCGGAAGCGGCCCGGGTGCAACGGGCGCTCAACCTTGTGGAGGACCGTGCGGAAGCTGCCGGATTCGCTGGCCAGCGGGATGCGCACCGAGCCGCGCCTGGTCCGCGCCGCTGCTTCACGGCCGTCATAGCAACCGGGACGGAACGTCTCGGCACGCCCGACCACGGCGGCGTGCGGCGCCAGTTGGGCCAGCAGTTCCGTGCCCTGCCGCCATGGCTCGCTGCCCTCCCGCTCATTGCCGTCGAGCGCCGCGCCGAGCCCGGGATGGATCAGCACGGTGTCCGCGTGGGCGAGCTCCCCCACCAGGAATTCGCCGCTGGTCCTTTCGTCGTCCGGCATGGCCGTGAACCCGGATTCGTAGAGGGTGTGCTTGTCCCAGATGTGGTCTTCCAGTTCCGCGGGGTCGAGGGCAAGGACGGCGTTGTCGACGACCGCTTCCCTGCCAAGGCCCCGGCCGAGCTCCGCCACGGCCATCTCCACGGACACCCCCGGCGGCAGCGCCAGCACCGCATGCCCGTACCCGAGGCCGGCGAGCCGCTCCGCCGTAGGCACGACGTCCAGCTTGACGGTGCAGCTGAGGCACCCGTGTTCCAGCACGGTTTCCGCCTGCTCCAGCAGCCGGCCACCGCGGAAGACCCGGCGCAGGACGACGGAACCATCGAGGAGGTCGTGGAAGACGGTTACGGAATCGGGATGCCCCTGGTCGAGCCGGCCGGCCGCGGCTTCACGGCAGCGGCTGTCCAGGGAACTGACAACGGAAAGATGCATTGCCTCAGCCTATATGCAAATCATTCTCATTAGCAAGGACCTGTGGTTGTCTCCATGTTTCTCCTTACGGCGGAGGCACGCAAGCGCTGCACTAGACTTGGAGCATCCACTGAGGGGCCCCACAGTGGGCATCGCCCGGGGGACTTGGACACACTAGAGGGGACCTTCGTGCAGATTGATTTCGCTTCATCCAGGCAATCGACCCTGGGAGTGGAATGGGAGCTTGCGCTCGTCAACGCGCGCACCGGCGAACTGGTTTCCGTCGCCAACGAAGTCCTCCGCGGCGTCGCCGCC
The DNA here is from genome assembly GCF_049913155.1 of Arthrobacter sp. R-11. Classification (GTDB taxonomy): domain Bacteria; phylum Actinomycetota; class Actinomycetes; order Actinomycetales; family Micrococcaceae; genus Arthrobacter. The sequence goes on from NZ_CP183979.1 coordinate 3,150,904, forward strand.
CAGCACCCCGAGTTGAACGAGGACGACGAGCACCCGCACATCAAGCGCGAGCTGCTGCTGAACACCGTGGAACTCGTCACCGGAATCTGCACCACGGTCCGGGAAGCCAAAGACGACCTGGCCCGCTCATTGAAGGCCGTCCGCGAGGTCACCGATCCCATGGGCGTGGAACTGTTCTGCGCCGGCAGCCACCCCTTCAGCCCCCCGCAGCTCCAGCCCGTCACGGACAAGGAACGCTACGCCAAGCTGATCGACCGCACCCAGTGGTGGGGCCGCCAAATGGTCATCTACGGCGTACACGTCCACGTAGGCCTGGACAGCCGCGACAAGGTCCTTCCCGTCCTCGACGGGCTGGTCAACTACTTCCCGCATTTCCAGGCACTGTCCGCCTCCAGCCCGTTCTGGGGCGGCGAAGACACCGGCTACGCGTCGCAGCGCGCCCTGATGTTCCAGCAGCTGCCCACCGCCGGCCTGCCCTTCCAGTTCCCGGACTGGGCCGAATACGAGTCCTACGTGCAGGACATGTTCACCACCGGGGTGATCGACACCCTGTCCGAGATCCGCTGGGACATCCGGCCCGTCCCGAACCTCGGCACCATCGAGATGCGCATCTGCGACGGCCTGGCCAGCCTCGAGGAGGTCGGCGCGATCGCCGCGCTGACCCAATGCCTGGTGCACGAGTTCTCCACCATCCTGGACAACGGCGGCACCATTCCGACCATGCCGCCATGGCACGTCCAGGAGAACAAGTGGCGCGCGGCGCGCTACGGCATGGAAGCCATCATCATCCTCGACGCCGAAGGCAACGAGCAGTTGGTCACGGAGCACCTCAGGGAGACCCTCGACCGGCTGGCCCCCGTCGCTGCGAAGCTCGGCTGCGAAGAGGAGCTGGCCGACGTCGCGAAGATCATCGCCCGCGGCGCCGGTTACCAGCGCCAGCGCCGCGTCGCGGCAGAGCACGACGGCGACCTGCAGGCGGTGGTCCTGGACCTCGTACAGCAGATGCGCGCCGGCTAAGCCCGCTCACCCCCTCTCTCTCACGCCGAAGTCGCCGGAGAACTGCCCGGTCGCCGGAACTTTTCAGCGACCCCGCAGGCCTCCGGCGACTTCGGCTTTAAGACCCCTTGCGCTTCCACTACTTAGCGCTACTATGTACTAGTAGCTAGTAACACTGAGTACTAGTAGCTAGTAACACCAAGTAGTTAGGAGGTGGCCGCATGGGCAAGCAGATGACCGAGATGCTCAAGGGCACGCTGGAGGGCATCGTCCTCGCCCTGCTGACCGGGAAACCGGCCTACGGCTACGAGATCACCACCCTGCTCCGGGACCAGGGGTTCACCGACATCGCCGAGGGCACCGTCTATGCGCTGCTGGTGCGGATCGAGCAGAAGGGGCTCGTCGACGTCGAGAAGCGGCCGTCCGAAAAAGGACCGCCGCGCAAGGTGTATTCACTCAACCAGCAGGGCAAGCAGGAACTTGAAGAGTTCTGGAGGACGTGGAGCTTCCTCGCAGAACGCATCGAACAGCTCCAAAGTATCGACCCAAGCAAGGGAGAGAACTGACCATGGCCGCCAAATGGATCGAAGCACTCACCGGCCCGCTCGAGCAGAAGAAGCAGTACAAGCAAGCCAAGGCGCGCCTGGATGCGCTGCCGGAGCCCTACCTCACCGCCGCGAACGCCTTCAACCGGTACCTCATGTACTACGGCGGCGTCACCGACGGCGACACCATCGTGCAGATGTTCGCCGACTTCGCCGACCTCTGGGAGCGCGCCGCCGTCGACGGCACGCCCGTGGGTGAGATCGTCGGCGAGGATCCCGTCGAATTCGCCGAGGCCTTCGCCCAGGCGTACGGCGGCAAGCGCTGGATCGACAAGGAGCGCGCCCGCCTCATCGACGCTGTCAAGGACGCGAAAAGAAAGGAGGCCGGCCATGACTGAGACCGCGATCCGGGTCCGTGGCCTGGAGAAGTCCTACAAGGAGCTGCACGTGCTGCGCGGCGTCGACTTCGAGGTGGCCGCCGGCAGCATCTTCGCCCTGCTCGGTTCGAACGGGGCGGGAAAGACCACGCTGGTGCGCATTCTCTCGACGCTGCTGAAGGCCGACGCGGGAACCGCGACGGTCCGCGGCTTCGACATCGACGCGGACCCCGGCGAGGTGCGCGGCTCGATCAGCCTGACCGGGCAGTTCGCCGCGGTGGACGAGGTACTGAGCGGCCGGGAGAACCTGGTGCTGGTTGCCAAGCTCCGGCATCTGGAGGACCCGGGCGCCATCGCCGACGGGCTGCTCGAACGCTTCTCGCTGACCGAGGCCGGGGGCCGCAAGGCAGCCGGGTACTCGGGAGGGATGCGGCGCCGGCTGGACATCGCGATGAGCCTGATCGGCAACCCGCCGGTCATCTTCCTGGACGAGCCCACCACCGGGCTCGATCCGCAGGCGCGCATCGAGGTGTGGCAGACCGTCAAGGAGCTCGCCAAGAACGGCACGACGGTGCTTCTCACCACGCAGTACCTCGACGAAGCCGAGCATCTCGCCGACCGCATCGCGATCCTGCACAAAGGAACGATCATCCAGAACGGCACGCTCGACGAGCTGAAGCGGCTGCTGCCGCCGGCCGAAGTTGAGTACGTCGAGAAGCAGCCCTCCCTCGAAGACGTCTTCCTGGCGCTCGTCGGGGCCGATGAAGGAGCCGGAACGGCTGAAGAACGGGAAGAGAAAGAGGCATCACGATGAGCACCCACGTCCTCAGCGACACCGGCGTCCTGACCGGCCGCTCGCTGCGCCACATCCTCCGCAGCCCCGATACGATCATCACCACCGCGGTCACCCCGATAGCGCTGATGCTGCTGTTTGTGTACGTGCTGGGCGGCGCCATCAACGCCCGTTCCGATGGCTCGTATATCAACTACATGCTCCCCGGCATCCTGCTGATCACGATTGCCTCAGGCATCGCGTACACGGCCTACCGGCTGTTCCTCGACATGCAGGGCGGCATCTTCGAGCGCTTCCAGTCCATGCCGATCGCCCGCTCGAGCGTGCTCTGGGCGCACGTGCTCACCTCGCTGGTCGCGAACCTTACCTCGGTGGCGGTGGTCATCGGCGTCGCGCTCATCATGGGGTTCCGCAGCGGGGCATCCGTGGGCGCCTGGCTTGCCGTCACAGGCATCCTGGTCCTGTTCACGCTCGCCCTGACCTGGCTGGCCGTGATCGCCGGGCTCTCCGCGAAAACCGTCGACGGCGCGAGCGCGTTCAGCTACCCGCTGATCTTCCTGCCGTTCATCAGCTCGGCGTTCGTGCCGACCGGTACGATGCCGGGCCCGGTGGCATGGTTCGCCGAGAACCAGCCGGTGACCTCGATCGTGAACTCCATCCGGGCGCTGTTCGCGCAGCAGCCGGTCGGCAACGAGCTCTGGATTGCGCTGGCCTGGTGCCTGGGCATCCTGGTCCTCGCCTACGCCTTCGCGATGTCCGCCTATCGGCGCAAGATCAGCTGACCCTACACCGAAACCGTGGTCACGGGGAGCGAGGAATCCGGAGCAAAGGCAACCCCGCTCGGGGCGATGCCGGCCATCACCAGCTGGGCACCGAGGGCGGCCACCATGGCACCGTTGTCGGTGCACAGCTGCAGCGGCGGAACATGAAGCGTGATGCCGGCCGAGCGGCAGCGCTGCCCGGTCAGTTCCCGCAGCCGCGAGTTCGCCGCCACTCCCCCGCCCAGCAGCAGTTCGGTGATGCCGTTCTCGCGGCAGGCCAGCACCGCCTTCGAGGTGATGATGTCCACCACCGCTTCCTGGAAGGCCGCGGCGATGTCCGCCACCGGGACCTCCTCGCCGCGGGCCTCGAACTGCTCCACGCAGCGCGCGACGGCGGTCTTGAGTCCGCTGAACGACCAGTCGTAGCGGTGCGGGCCGGGTTCCTCCGCGGTCCCCATGTACTTGGGCTGGCTGAGACCGCGCGGGAAGCGGATCGCCTTGGGGTTTCCGGTCCTGGCCATCTTGTCGATGGCCGGGCCGCCCGGGTAGCCGAGCCCCAGGAGCCGCGCGACTTTGTCGTAGGCTTCCCCGGCGGCGTCGTCGATCGTGGAACCCAGCAGCTCGACGTCGTCGGTGATGCTGCGGATCCGTAGGATCTCGGTGTGTCCGCCGGAAACCAGCAGGGCACCAAGATTCTCCGGGAGGCGGTTTTCGGGCATGCGGTTTTCGGACATATCCAGCAGCCCGACGCCCACATGGGCCACCAGGTGGTTGATCGCGTACAGCGGCTTGCCGCTGGCGAGGGCGAGCGCCTTGGCGGCGCAGACACCCACCATGAGGGCACCGGCCAGGCCGGGGCCGGAGGTCACGGCGATCGCGTCAATGTCCTCAAGGGTGACGCCGGCGGTGTGCAGCGATTCCTGCAGGGTGGGCACGAAGGCGTCCAGGTGGGCGCGGGAGGCGATTTCCGGGATCACCCCGCCGAAGCGCACGTGCTCGTCCATGGAGGAGGACACCGTGTTGCTCAGCAGGGTGGTGCCGCGGACGATGCCGACGCCGGTTTCATCGCAGGAGGATTCGATGCCGAGGACGAGCGGACCGGCCTCAAGTGGTTCGCTGGCGGGTGCGGGGTTCACGCGGTGGGTCCTTCTGTGGTGGGTCCTTCTGTAGCTGGTGCTTCAAGCAACGGCAGCCTCATGATGAGGGCGTCCGTGCCGTCGCGGTAGTAGCGGGCCCGGATGTGGATCTGCTCGAAACCGAAGCGCAGGTAGAGCTGCTGGGCGCGGGGGTTATCGGCCCGGACCTCCAGCAGGACGTCGTCGGCGCCGCGGCGGCGGGCCTCGGCGATTAGTTCGGCCAGCACGGCTGAGCCGATGCCGCGGCCTTCGAACTCGGGGACCACGGCGATGGTCTGGATGTCCGCGATGGGCTGGACGCACATCAACCCGGCGTAGGCAACAATCCCGCCGTCGGCCTCCGCCACAACGTAGCGGCGGGTCTCCGGCTGGGAGAGCTCGTCAATGAACATCTGCAGCGGCCAGGCGTCCACCGGGAACAGGCGCCGTTCCAGCTGTTCGACGGCGGCCAGGTCGCCTTCGGCCATGTCCCGCAGCACCACGCCGTCCGGCAGGGCCGCGGTGTTCAGGAACTCCTCGGGGACGGTCACAGCGCACGCTTCCTGGGGCCGGGCACCTGGGCGTCGGATTCGCGCAGGTAGAGCGGGGTGGAGTCCGGCAGCTCCCGGCCGGCGGACAGCAGGGCGAGGGCGAACTGGCCGAGGGACGCCGCGCTGGGCTGGGTGTCCTTGAAGTCCTCATCGGCCTTGACCACGTCGGCGTAGATTCCGGCGCCGGCTCCGTATACGGGAAGCTCCGGCAGGGCGGAGGCGAAACCGACGTGGGGGCCGTCAACGAGTTCCGGGAGCTGGCCGTCGCGCAGGGTGTACCGGGCCCAGTAGACCTCCTTGCGGCGGGCGTCGGTGGCCACGAGGAATTCTGTGGGAGCGCCGGTGGACTCGGCCACTTCGAGGGCGATCGCGTCCAGGCTCATGAGTCCACGGAGAGGTTTGTTCCAGGCGAAGGCCAGGGTGCGGGCTGTGGCGATGCCGGAGCGCAGCCCGGTGAAGGGGCCGGGGCCGACGCCGGTGACGATCAGGTCGATGTCGGCGCCGCTGATGCCGGCATCGGCGAGAAGCTGCTCGATGCCCGGTGCCAGGACCTCCGCGTGGCTACGGGTGTCCTCGGTGGCGAAGGAATCCACCACGCCTTCCATGGCGTCGTCCGAGATGAGGGCGGCGCTTGCCACGGCCGAGGTGTCGATGGCCAGGATCAGCATCAGTTGTTCTCCTCCGGAACGGCGGGGGCGAGGACATCGGGCATGGTGGCCCAGCGGGGGCCGAAGCCGCGGAACACGATGGTGCGGGGTTCGTCATCGTCGTCGGTGTCGAAGTCCAGGACGGCGTCCGCCGCGGGTTCCGCAGCCTGCCCGCCGACAGCCTGCCCGCCGACAGCCGCCCCGCCGACAGCCCGGTGGAGTTCGACGTCGAGGCGGCTCTCGGCCAGGTGCTCGACGCGGCCGCGGCCCCACTCCACCACCGTCACGGACGAGTCCATGGTGTTTTCAAGGTCGATGTCGTCGATTTCGGCTGCCGATTCCAGGCGGTAGGCGTCCACGTGCACCAGGTCCGGGCCGCCGGGGCGCGGGCCGCCGGGCAGGTTCGGGTGGATCCGCACCAGCACGAAGGTGGGCGAGATGACACCCGCCCGCACTCCCAGGCCTTCGGCGAGGCCCTGGGTGAAGGTGGTTTTGCCGGCGCCGAGTTCCCCGGTGAGCACCAGCAGGTCCCCGGCCTCCAGCACCCGGCCCAGGGCGGCGCCGAGTGCGTGCGTGCCGTCCGCCGTCGGGATGGCGAGCGAGCGTTCCCAGAGCGCATCGCTTTCCTGGCCGAGCGGGTTTTCAATGCTCACAATGCTGCCTCTTCGAGCGGCGCGAGTTCGTTGACATAGCTGCGCGGAACGCGCGGGCTGATGCGGGTGACGATCTCATAGTTGATGGTGCCGGCCGCCGCGGCCCAGTCGTCCGCCGTCGGGCCGCCGTCGGCGCCGTCACCGAACATGACCACTTCCGAGCCGGGCAGCGCTGCGGCCTGCTCCGGGTCCAGGTCGCCGAAGTCGACCACCATCTGGTCCATGGCGATCTGTCCCACCACCGGGTAGCTGGTGCCTTTGATCCGGACCGGCCCCCCGGTGGCCACCCGGGGAACGCCGTCGGCATAGCCCAGCGGAATGAGTCCCAGGGAGCTTTCGCCTTCCGTGCGGTATTTCAGGCCGTAGGACACCCCCTGGCCTTTCGGGACGCGTTTGCAGTTGGAAAGCAGGGTGCGCACGGTCATGGCCGGGCGCAAGCCGAGCTCGGAAGAAGGCTGGCCATCGAACGGCGAAAGCCCGTACAGCCCCAGGCCCACCCGGACGAGGTCGAAATGCGAGTCCGGCCGGGACAGCGTGGCCGGGGTGTTGGCGATGTGCCGCACCTCGGGGTCCACGCCGGAATCCTCGGCCATCGCGAGCGCCTCGCGGAACACGGCAAGCTGTTCGTCCGTTTCCGGGCGGTGCGGTTCGTCGGCCACCGCGAGGTGCGAGAAGATGCCAACTACCCGCAGCAGGCCCTCGTCCTGGTGCTCCATGGCCTTGCCGAGCAGCTTGTCCCAGTCGTCGATGGTGCAGCCGTTGCGGCCCAGGCCGGTATCAATCTTCAGGTGGATGCGGGCGGGACGCTCCTGTTCCCGGGCGGCGGCCACCACGGCGTCCAGTTCCCAGCCGGAGATCCCGATGTCGACGCCGGCGGCCACTGCCGCGGCGAAGTTGCTTTCGCTGGTGTGCAGCCAGGCGAGCAGCGGTGCGTCGATGCCGGCAGCACGGAGCCCGAGGGCCTCGGAGATGTGGGCGACGCCAAGCCAGCGGGCGCCGGCGTCGAGGGCCGCGCGGGCCACCTGGACCGCGCCATGGCCGTAGGCATCGGCCTTCACCACGGCCATCACCTTGGCAGGGGAGGCGATGGCCACGAACTGCCGGACGTTATGCCTGATGGCCTCAAGATCGATGACGGCCGAGCGTTCCAAGACGGAGGGGGTTGGAGAATCAGTGCCTCCGGAAACTTCGTAGCTCACCCAACGATTCTAATGCTGGGCCGGGAGCGCGCTTGACGGCGGGCGCAGCTCGGAGCGGCGGAGCGCCCCGTCAGGGACCCTGCTGACAATGTCCTCGAGGAAGGAGAAGCGCCGGAGCCACTGGCTGGACTGGCGTTCGGGCCGGGCGTTGGCCCGGTGCCACCAGTCGGCGATGTCCCCCCAGCCCGGAGCCGAGAAAGAGCCGCCCAGTTCCTGCACGGACAGTGAGGCGCAGAGATTGGCGAAGCGCAGCCGGTCTCCCAGCGGCCAGCCGGCCAGGCAGCCGACGATGAAGGCGGCGCCGAAGCAGTCCCCCGCCCCGGTGGGATCGTGGGCTGTCACCGGCAGGGCCGGCACCCATTCCTCCTCCCCGCTTTCGGAATCCACCGCCATGGCGCCCTGCGCGCCCAGGGTCACCACCGCCACGGGGACCCGCTCGGCCAGGATGTACAGCGCGGACCACGGGTTGTCCGTTCCGGTGAACGCCATGGCCTCGCGTTGGTTGGGCATGAAGGCGTGGAAATACCCCAGCTGTTCCAGGCGCCTGCCCGACCAGGCGCCGCTCGGGTCCCAGCCGGCGTCGCCGAAGATCTTCACACCCGCCCGGTGCGCGGCCAGCACCCAGGGCTCGGCTTCCTCGGCGAGGTCGGCGACGGCGGCGAGCGCCCTGGGCGGGGTGCCGATCAGTTCCGAGCCATTCAACGGTGCGGGCAGGCCGTGGGTGACCATCGAACGGTCCTGCTCGACGCACAGGGACACGGTGACCGGGGACGGCCAGCCCTCGAAGCGCCGGGAGAGCGAAAGGTCCACCTCTTCCTGGCTTTCGAGGATCCGCCAGTTCAGCTCCCCGTAGCCGTCGTCGCCAAAGGCCGCCGCGAGGCTTGTACGCAGCCCGAGCCGGGCCGCGGCGATGGCCTGGTTGGCGATCCCGCCCGGGCAGCTCCCCATCCCCTGGCTCCACACTTCGGTTCCTGGCTCGGGGCGCTGCCCCAGCCCGGTGAAAATGATGTCCTGGAAAACGGTGCCGCTTAGCAGCAGGTCGCAGCCGCCGTCGTCCGCTGCTCCGGCAGGCCGCACGGCGGCGAGGGGATCAAAACGCTCCCGGCCGTTATGTTCCCGGCGTGCCTCCATGCACGGCAGACTACGCCGCCGCGGGTGGCAGGAGTAGTGTTTTCTTCGGCAGGGGTGCGGTTTCGCCGCCTGCGGCAGAGTGTGTCGGTGCAGGAGGTGTGGCGTGTCCCTGATCCGCCGTGTGGCCTTCCTCTCCCTCCATACCTCCCCCATGGAACAACCCGGAAGCGGCGACGCCGGCGGGATGAACGTCTACATCCGCAACCTGGCTGCGGCGCTCGCAGACGAGGGTGTGGAAGTGGAGATTTTCACCCGGTCCACCGTGGACGGGCAGCCCGCCATCGAGCACCCGGCGCCCGGAGTATGCGTGCACAACGTGATTGCGGGCCCTGCCCGGAAACTGCCCAAGGAACACCTCCCCGAGCTGCTGCACGCCATGGTCGTCCAGATCGAAAAGATCCGCCAGCGCCAGCCGCACGGGCGTTACGACCTCGTCCATTCGCACTATTGGGTCTCGGGCGTGGCTGGGCTGGAACTCTCCCGCATGTGGGGCGTTCCGCTGGTGCACACCATGCACACCATGGCCAAGGTGAAGAACCTGGTCCTGGCCTCCGGCGAGCGCCCGGAGCCCCGCCGCCGGGAGGAGGGCGAGCAGCGGATCGTCGACGGCGCCGCCCGGCTGGTTGCCAACACCGCGGCCGAAGCCGAGGAACTGGTGTCCCACTACCACGCCGACTTCGACCGGATCGACGTGGCCCCGCCGGGTGTGGACCTGTCCGTGTTTACCCCGGCGTTCCGGAGCCGTTCCCGGCGCGAATTGGGGGTACGGCCGGGAAGTTTCCACCTGCTGTTCGCCGGCCGCATCCAACGCCTGAAGGGACCGCAAGTCTTCCTTGCCGCCGTCGCGCTGCTGCGGGCACGGCGCCCGGACATCGATCTCGAACTGACCATCCTGGGTGCCCTGAGCGGGGCGAAGGACTTCAACCTCCGATCCATCATCAGCGAGGCTGGACTGGACGACGTCGTCACGCACCGGCCGCCGGTGGACGCGCCGGAGCTGGCGGGCTGGTTCCGTTCGGCGGACGTGGTGGTGATGCCTTCCTACAGTGAGTCCTTCGGGCTGGTGGCACTGGAGGCGCAGGCGTGCGGCACCCCGGTGGTGGCGACGCAGGTGGGCGGGCTGAGCCGTGCCGTGCAGCACGGGCGAACGGGCCTGTTGGTCGACGGGCATGATCCGGCGGACTGGGCCGACGCCCTCGAAGCCCTGTACGACGACCCGCAGACCCGGCAGGACATGGGCCGGGCCGCCACGGTCCACGCCGAGGACTTCGGCTGGCAGCGGACGGCGCTGCGCAGCCTGGACAGTTACCAGGCCGCGGTGGGCGGGCTGCTGCTGCCGCAGGCCTGAGCGGGCGCGTGCGGCCGCAGGCCTCAGCGGGCGCGTGCGGCCGCAGGCCTCAGCGGGCGCGGCGACAGGCGTGAGCGGTCGCGGCCGCAGGCGTAAGCGGGCGCGTGCCCCTGGGCCGTCCGGCCCGTAGCTGCTGGTAGATTCCAGGCATGCCCGGATGCCGGGCAGACCTGGAAGCCGGGCACAGTCCGGCGGACTGGAAGGACGATGATGTCTGGAACCATGAGCGATCTCGAGATCGCCCTCAACGCGACGCTCCGGCCGATCGGGGACATCGCCGCGGAAGCCGGAATCCCGCCCGAAGCCCTGGAACTCTACGGCCGCTTCAAGGCCAAGATCGATCCCGCCAAGCTCAGGCCGCAGCCGGGCAAGGCCCCGGGAAAGGTAGTGCTGGTTTCGGCGATGTCCCCCACGCCGGCAGGCGAAGGAAAGTCCACTACCACCGTGGGCCTGGCCGATTCGCTGGCCCGGGCCGGCCACAAGGTGATGATTGCGCTGCGGGAACCGTCGCTTGGCCCGGTGCTCGGCATGAAGGGCGGCGCCACCGGCGGCGGCTACTCGCAGGTGCTGCCGATGGACGAGATCAACCTGCATTTCACCGGCGACTTCCATGCCATCACCGCGGCGAACAACGCCCTCATGGCTCTCGTGGACAACCACATTTTCCAGGGCAACGAACTGGGCATCGATCCCCGGCGCATGACCTTCAAGCGGGTCATGGACATGAACGACCGCTCCCTGCGCGAAGTGGTGATCGGGCTCGGCGGCCCTGTGCAGGGCGTGCCGCGACAGGACGGCTTCGACATCACCGTGGCCTCGGAAATCATGGCCGTGTTCTGCCTGGCCCGGGACCTGGCTGACCTGCGCGAACGCCTGGGCCGGATCACCTTCGGCTACCGCTTCGACCGCACGCCCGTCACCGTGGCCGACCTCGGCGTCCAGGGCGCCCTGGCGCTTCTGCTGAAGGACGCCATCAAGCCGAACCTGGTGCAGACCATCGCGGGAACGCCTGCGCTGGTGCACGGCGGGCCATTCGCGAACATCGCCCACGGCTGCAATTCGCTCATAGCTACCAGCACGGCCCGGGAGCTCGCCGACATCGTGGTCACGGAGGCCGGTTTCGGCGCGGACCTCGGCGCCGAGAAGTTCATGGACATCAAGGCCCGGATCGGCGATGTGGCGCCGGCCGCCGTCGTGGTGGTGGCAACCATCCGGGCACTGAAGATGCATGGCGGCGTCCCCAAGGACCGGCTCACGGAGGCCAACCCCGAAGCCCTGGCCGCCGGCGTCGAGAACCTGCGCCGGCACCTGCACAATGTGGAGAAGTTCGGGATCACGCCCGTGGTGGCCATCAACCGCTTCGGCAGCGACACCGCCAGTGAACTTGACTGGCTCCTAGCCTGGTGCGCCCGCGAAGGCGTCCAGGCCGCCGTCGCCGACGTGTGGGGCCGCGGCGGAGGGGGCGACGGCGGTGATGAGCTCGCGGCGAAGGTCGCCGCGGCGATCGCGGTGCCGTCGTCCTTCCGGTACCTGTACTCGCTGGAACTGTCCGTGGAGGACAAGATCCGGACAATTGCGCAAGAGATCTACGGTGCGGACGGCGTCGAGTTCTCCGTCCCGGCGCAGAAGCGCCTGGCGGACATCCGGAAGAACGGCTGGGCCGGCCTTCCCGTGTGCATGGCCAAGACCCAGTACTCCTTCACGGACGACGCCAGCGTGCTCGGCGCACCCAAGGGATTCACCATCCACGTCCGGGACCTCATCCCGAAAACGGGAGCCGGCTTCATCGTGGCCCTCACCGGCGCGGTCATGACGATGCCCGGCCTGCCGAAGGAACCGGCCGCGATGCGGATGGACGTGGACGCGGACGGGAATGCGGTCGGGTTGTTCTGACGCGGCTCTTCTAGGCTGCTGCTGCGGCGGCGGTGTTGGCGAGGGGCTGGACCAGTGGAGCGGCCGGGGCCTGAGCCGGGCAGAGCGGGCACCCGCTAATAATGTCGTAGCTCGGTGATGTGATGGATTCATGGAGATCACCACCGGCTTGAGCGGGAGGGCGCCGCAACCTGACGCGGCGTCCGATCCCTTGTTGGTGTTGGACGGGATGGTCTCCACGCTTCAGTCCTTGGAGTCAGCGATCGCCGCTTTGCAGGCGTTGCGGGAGTTGACGCTCGCCATGGCGTCCCGGCTGGCGGAGGTGATGAACGACGACGACGGCCCGGGGCCGGGGTTCATGACGGCGGGGTGGGATTCACGCTCGGCGGAGCTGGCCCAGCGTGCGGTGGCGGCCGAGATCGCGACGGCCACCCGTGCGAACGACCGTACCGTGCAGCGGCAGATGGGCCAGGCGGTGGAGCTTCTGGACCGCTTCCCGGCCACTTTCGGCGCCCTCGCGCAGGGCCGGATCAGTCTGGCACATGCCCGGGTGATCCAGGACGCCGGTGCGGGGCTGGATCACCCCGCTGCCCTCGCCGGGTATGAGGCGGCCGTGGTGCCCTGCGCCGAACAGCAGGCGCCCGGCCGGGTGCGGAGATTGGCTGTGCGCGAGGCCGAGAAGGCCCAGCCAGAACCCCTTGCTGCCCGGCATGAACGGGCTGTTGCGGAACGCCATGTCATGGTGGCGTCCTTGCCCGACGGCATGGCCGAACTCGCCGCCGTCCTGCCGGCGGCGGTGGCGTACGGCATCCACGACCGCCTGACCCAAATGGCCCAAGGACATGCCGAAGCCACGGCAAAGCAGGCCTCCGACGGCCCCGCCTCGCCGGGCCGGAGCCTTGAAGCGAGCCGGAACACCGACCAGCTTCGTGCTGACCTCCTCGCGGAGCTGCTGCTGTGCGGCGCCCCCACGAGACATGACACCCCGGACGGCCTGCTGGCGTTGATCACGGCCCGGGTGGACGTCACGGTCCCCGTCCTGACCCTGATCGATGGCGAGACGGTCCGGACCGCAGGCAACGCAGCCGCAGGCAAGACCGCTCCGGGCCACGCCGCAGCGAGCAGCAGCACCCGCGTCCCGGCCGAACTGAACGGGCAACACCCCATCGACCCCGCCACCGCACGGATCCTCGCCGGACAGGCCACCGCGTGGAACAGGGTCCTGACCGACCCCATCAACGGCGCTGTCCTGGCCGTGGACAGGTACCGGCCCGGGGAGGACCTCAAACGCCTCCTCACCGCCCGGGACAGCAGGTGCCGCTTCCCCGGCTGCGGAATCAAAGCCCGCGAACTGGACCTGGACCACACCCACGACGCCGCACTCGGCGGGGCCACGGAAACCGGCAACCTCGCCGGGCTCTGCAGGCGCCACCACATGCTCAAACACCACACCCGCTGGAAGATCCGGCAAACCGGGGCCGCGGTCCTGGAATGGACCAGCCCGAGCGGCCGGAAATACCCAGACCACCCACCCACGCCTGCAAGCTACACGGCAGGCACCGCGAACCCCTCTGTGCCGAGTTCGGGATCTGTGCCGAGTTCAGGCAAGGCGCCTGATCCGCCGCCGTTCTGAGCAGCTGCCGGAGGCAGCTCCGAAGACGGCAGCTCAAGGAGGCAAGGTCACCGCATGCTGGCAAGCTCACCGCATGCTGTCAAGCTCACTTCAAGGAGGTCGATGCGGGCAGGGGCGTGTCCGATAACCCATCGGCCGTTCCTGCCTCGAACCTGCCCACCGCCGTCGGGCTTTCTGGACCTCTCAGCGGTTCAAACCCACGCAGCCCCGGTACGAACTTCCGCCCCCGCTGCGTAGACCGGGGGAAAGAGCTCGGAGGCATCCCGACGGCGGTAGTCCCGTTCGCCGTAGGCCTGCACCATCTGCTCGAAGAGCCGTTGGCCCTCCGCCCGCAGTCCGGCCAGGTCAATGCCCGGGATTGCGCCATCGACCACCACTGGGCGGCCTGCCACGTAGGTGTCGGTGACATTGCGTGCCGAGCCATTCAGGATGAGGGTGCGCAGCGGGTCCTCGACGGCGCCGTCCCGGAAGTCGCCCAGCGACGCCACCATGATGTCCGCCTGCGCACCTGGGCACAGCCGCCCGAGGTCCTCGCGGCCCAGGGCCCTGGCGCCGCCGAGGGTGGCGGCGTCAAAGAAGTCTGACACCTTGCCGGCGTCGCGCCGGCCCTCGGCGATGCGCGCGAGGTGGGTTCCGACGTCGATGCCCTTGATCAGGTCCGGCGGGAACGAGTCCGTGCCCAGGCACATGTTGACGCCGGCCGCGGCAAAGGCGTCGAAGGACCTGAGCATCCCCGAGTAGTGGAACGAGGTCAGCGGGCAGTGGATGATGCTGACATCGTGGCGGGCCAGCAGCTCCAGCGGGCCGCCCTCCGCGCTTGAGGCGGGATCGGTGCCGTCGATGACGACGCCGTGCGGAATGAGGAGCCGGGTTTCCAGTAGGCCGGTGTCCACCAACTGCTCCAGGACCGTGCGTCCCGTGAGCTTGAGCAGGAATCCGTCCTCGGTGGGCTGCTGGAGGCAATGCAGGCGGACCAGGGCGTTGCGTTGGACGGCCAGTTCGGCGGTCTTGCGCATCAGTTCATCCGTCAGGGTCTCGATCCGGCAAGGCAGGAGCACCCCGGTGACCAGCGGGTGCGCCAGCTCTTCGGCGTAGTCAAGGAAGCGTACGGCATCGGCGAAGCCCTTGCGCCCTTCCTCCTCGTCGAACAGGATCACCCGTTCGCCGTGGCTGTCGGTGACGTTGATGCCCGAACGGTACGCCGGCCCAAGGAAACCGCGTAGGCCGAGTTCGATGCTGGTCTGCGCCATGCCCTGGAGTTCTTCGAAGGTCTCGGCCCAGGAGCTGTGGATCTCCGAAGCGATCGGCATGTAGCTGGTCACCCCGTGCAGGGCCAGCTGGGCCAGGGCGAATTTGCGCACGTTCTGCCGCTGCTCACGGGTGAAGACGTCGCGCCGGCGGTTGTGGAAATAGTCCTCGGACCACTGCATGCCCGGGCCAGTCTCGTCGCTGGGCCAGGAGTCGAAGATCATGTGGTCGATGTCGGTCAGGGCATCCAGGTCGATCAGGCCGGGAGCGATCAGGCTCTGCCCGAAGTCCCGGGACTCGTCGACGGGTCCCTCGTAGCCGGTGCCGACGTAGATGACTTCGCTGTCCTTCATCACCACGTGCCCGTCCAGGAACATCACGTGCCGTGTCCCGTCATAGCCCAGCACGTAGCGGGCAGAAAGTCGGGTAATCATGAATCCTCCAAATCGAAAACAGTCTTCGGTATTCCAGGTCGGAATCTTGCATCAGCCGGCGCCCTGCGCAAGCACACGCAAGCCCCGCTTCTTTAGGGGCTTACCGGCTAACTTTGTGAGATGCCTTGCATTGCTTCGTGATCCACCTTACCATTTTTGGTATACCAAATGGCGTGACCGCGGACGCCACGCCTCCCCAGCACACGAAGGATGCACCCCCAATGAAGAACCAGTCCACAACCACTGCGGAGGTGGATGAGCGCGCTGTCAAGGTCGACGACCGCTCGAGCAGCCTCTTCACCCCTAGCGCCCGGCAATGGGCAGCGATGATCCTGCTCTCCACCATCGTTTGCGCCGTGGCGATCCTGGCCGGCACGCACAAGATCCCGCTCGGCAACGCGGCGATCGTGCTCATGCCGGTGCTGTGGGCCGTGCTGATCGGCGCCATCATCGGCGTTCAGAAGGTCCGCCCCATGTCCGGCCAGAGCCGTGCGGTCGCCTCGGTGCTGCTGAACGTCAGCATCGTGATGTTCCTGGCCGCACTCGGCACCCACGTGGGCCCCTCCCTGGCCAAGCTGACCACCCTCGGCCCGGCCATCCTGCTCCAGGAGGTTGGCCACATCTTCGGAACCGTCATCCTCGCGTTGCCTGTCGGCGTGGCACTCGGCATGGGACGCACCGCCATCGGCGCCAC